>NZ_JACVAV010000030.1:0-784 GCF_014852035.1 Ensifer sp. ENS03
CGGTCTTGATTGCCTTTGTCCTTCGCTATTTCCTAATGGGTGTTCTAGATGATCGGGCAATCTACATTCTTTTCGTGCCCCCCGTCCTCCTTGCAGCCGCAATCGGGGGCATCGGTCCCGGGATCCTTGCTGTCATCGCTTCCATCGGTTCGGCAGCCTATCTTCGGTCACTTACTCCTGGCGGGGTACAGATACCGGAATTGGTCGTGTTCACCACCGTGGGGGTCGCAATTTCCTTCTTGGGAGAAATGCTCCGACGCGCTCAACATGAGTTAACAACCGCTGACGAAGCCTTGCGTACTAGAGAGGCGCATCTCCGGTCGATCCTGGACACTGTTCTCGACGCCACCATCGTCAGCGAGCAGGACGGCACGATCGTATCGTTCAACGCTGCGGCCATCAGACAGTTTGGCTACCGCGAAGATGAGGTGATCGGCCAAAATCTGCGGATGCTGATGCCGCAACCCTATCGCAAGGAACACGACGGCTATCTCGAGCGGTACCTCTCGACCGGTGAAAAACGTATTATCGGAACCGACCGTGTGGTCGTCGGTCAACGAAAGGACGGGTCGACCTTTCCCATGAAACTTGCCGTCGGGGAGATGAGATCCGGTGGTCGAAGGTTTTTCACAGGTTTTATACGCGACCTGACTGAGCGCGAAGAATCGGCCGCTCGTCTGCAAGAGGTTCAGACGGAGTTGGCTCGCCTCGCCCGTCTCAACGAAATGGGCGAAATGGCCTCGACGCTCGCCCACGAATTGAACCAGCCACTCTCCGCTATAGC
>NZ_JACVAV010000031.1:0-707 GCF_014852035.1 Ensifer sp. ENS03
ACCTTGACGATGCCGCGCTCAACGCGACCGGTCACAACCGTACCACGGCCCGAGATCGAGAACACGTCTTCGATCGGCATCAGGAACGGCTGGTCGATCGGACGCTCAGGCGTCGGGATGTAGGCGTCAACAGCTGCCATCAGCTCGCGGATCGCGTCTTCGCCGATCTTCTTGTCCGAATCTTCCAGAGCAGCAAGAGCCGAGCCCTTGATGATCGGAATGTCGTCGCCCGGGAATTCGTAGGACGACAGAAGTTCGCGAACTTCCAGCTCGACGAGCTCGAGAAGCTCGGCGTCGTCAACCTGGTCGACCTTGTTGAGGAACACGACGATTGCCGGAACGCCAACCTGACGAGCGAGCAGGATGTGCTCGCGGGTCTGCGGCATCGGGCCGTCAGCCGCCGAGCAAACCAGGATCGCGCCGTCCATCTGCGCTGCACCGGTGATCATGTTCTTGACGTAGTCGGCGTGGCCGGGGCAGTCAACGTGAGCGTAGTGACGGTTCGGCGTCTCATACTCAACGTGCGCCGTCGAAATCGTGATACCACGGGCCTTTTCTTCCGGAGCAGCGTCGATCTGGTCGTACGCCTTGAACTCGCCGAAGTACTTCGTGATCGCTGCGGTCAGCGACGTCTTGCCATGGTCAACGTGGCCAATCGTGCCAATGTTAACGTGCGGCTTGTTGCGCTCAAATTTGCTCTTTGCCAT
>NZ_JACVAV010000032.1:0-671 GCF_014852035.1 Ensifer sp. ENS03
TCTCCGGCCTCGTCTTCGTGCTTCTGTTCGGCTCGCACAGTGTCCTTGGTCCCTGGCTGCAGAGCCACGGCATCCAGATCCTCTTTGCCGTGCCGGGCCTGGTGCTCGCCACCGTCTTCGTCACCTTCCCCTTCGTCGCCCGCGAGCTGATCCCGTTGATGCAGGAACAGGGCAGTAGCGACGAGGAGGCAGCCTTGTCTCTCGGGGCATCGGGCTGGCAGACCTTCTGGCATGTGACGCTGCCCAACATCAAATGGGGGCTGCTTTACGGCGTGCTTTTGTGCAACGCCCGCGCCATGGGCGAGTTCGGCGCCGTCTCGGTGGTGTCCGGCCATATCCGCGGCGAGACCAACACCATGCCGTTGCAGGTCGAAATCCTCTATAATGAATACAACTTCGTCGCCGCTTTCGCGGTGGCGGCGTTGCTGGCGCTGCTGGCGCTGATCACCCTGATTTTGAAGACGGCGCTGGAGATCCGCTACAGCGCCGAGATCGCCGCCAGCCGCAGGCACTGACCGGGAAAGCCGGCATTCGAAAGGTATTGTCATGGACGTGCGCGTTCACAACATCCGCAAGGAATTCGGCCGCTTCCCGGCGCTCGACGACGTCTCGCTCGACATCCGCTCCGGCGAGCTGATCGCGCTGCTCGGCCCCTCCGGCTCCGGCAAGAC
>NZ_JACVAV010000033.1:0-555 GCF_014852035.1 Ensifer sp. ENS03
AAGTTCCAGGGCGTGAAGGCGGCAACCGGACCGACCGGCAGCTTGACGGTCATCTGGGTGACATCGGGTGCGCGCGGCGGAATGATCTGGCCGTAGGCCCGCTTTCCCTCCTCGGCGAACCACTCGATGATGTCGGCGGCGCCAAGGATCTCGCCCTTCGACTGGGCAAGCGGCTTGCCTTGCTCGCGCGTCATCAGAAAGGCGATGTCGCCGGCCCGTTCGCGCAGCAGGGCGGCTGCCGACCGCATCACCTGGGCGCGGTCGAAGGCGGAGGTTGCCCGCCACGTCTTGAAGCCCTTCTCGGCGGCCGCAAGCGCCTCATTGAGGTCTTCCACTTCGGCCCAGGCCACCTGGCCGATCGTTTCCTCGTTGGCCGGGTCGATGACGGGAATGGTCTTGCCGGAACGCGCCGGCCGCCAGGCGCCGTCGATATGAAGCAGGATGTCTGGATAGTGAGCCATGGGAAACCCTTTACTGAATGAAGTTCGCCGCTTTGAGCGCGATGCCGTAGGATCAGGTCAATGGGGAACAGGTCGCCTGGCCAGGCGACCTTGA
>NZ_JACVAV010000034.1:0-550 GCF_014852035.1 Ensifer sp. ENS03
AGGAAGGCATGGCTCTTTGCCGGCTCCGACCGTGGTGCTGATCGCGCCGCCTTCATGGCAACGCTGATCATGAGCGCCAAGCTCAATGACATCGATCCACAAGCGTGGCTCGCCGATGTGCTCGCTCGCATCGCCGACACCTCGATCACCAGGCTCGAGCAATTGCTCCCGTGGAATTGGACGGCATTGTCAGCAAAAGCCGCTGCTGCGTAGGAGTACCGATGACTTACGATATCGACAAAATCCGCGCTCTTGTTCGCGATGTGTTGCTCCGCGACTGGGATCCGATCGGCATATCTGACATTCCCGAAGTGAAGGACGAATACGACGCCTACGCCGACGTCGTGCTCGGTATGCTCATCAACGAGAACGCAACGGCAGAAGACATCGCCAACTACCTCTTCAAGATAGCCACAGAGCACATGGCGCTGCCCAATCGCGAGATGGCGAAGCTGTCCGAGACAGCCGCAGCAGCAATCGTGGCCCTACGATCAAACCGCTAGGCGGAAGTCACCTTCGAGCTACCTGTGGTGCTCACCGGACGGATACG
>NZ_JACVAV010000035.1:0-532 GCF_014852035.1 Ensifer sp. ENS03
AAATCGACCTAGTTTATCAACAGCTGGAATTATTCTGTAAATTCAGTGAGTTGTCGATTTTTGAAGTTTTTTTGAACGTGGCTGTTGACGTGTCGGATGTGTGGGGTCTATAAGCCCGATCACTGACGAGGGCGGCGGCGCTGCTGGCGACGACGACCTTCGCTCTAGAGTTTCCTGATTGGCTTGGTGCTGATTGAGGGGTTCGGGACGAGAGTTCTGGGCTTTGTGGAAACGGTTTGACGGACGGTGAGTTCGTCGGTTTTTTGACAATTGAATATAGAGAAAGAGAAACGTGGGCGGCGGAGCTCGTGAGGAACCTTTAGGGGTTCTTTCGGAAAGAGACTTTGGCGGTCACGTTTTAACAAGAGACTACACCTGTTTTCTCGATGGCGATCTTTGGATTGCTGTTGATTGAAGACAAGGTGTGAGTTCTCGTCGATTCAGAACGTGACGTAATGCCAATGATTGAATTCTCAACTTGAGAGTTTGATCCTGGCTCAGAACGAACGCTGGCGGCAGGCTTAACACATGC
>NZ_JACVAV010000036.1:0-453 GCF_014852035.1 Ensifer sp. ENS03
GCCTGAAAAGTCCTCCAGCCGACCCTTTTCCGCCTTCGAGCGTATGGTGGCGTGGCGCTACCTGCGCTCCAGACGCAAGGAAGCCTTCATCTCTGTCATCGCCGGCTTCTCCTTCATCGGCATCATGCTCGGGGTGGCGACGCTGATCATCGTCATGGCCGTCATGAACGGCTTCCGCACCGAACTCATCTCCCGCATCCTCGGCATCAACGGCCACATGATCGTCCAGCCGATCGACGGTCCGCTCAACAACTATCCGGAACTGGCGACTAAATTCTCGGGCGTCAAAGGCGTCACCATGGCGATCCCGATGGTCGAAGGCCAGGTTCTGGCGCAAGGGGTCGGTGACAGTTCGACCGGCGCGCTGGTGCGCGGCATCCGCGCCGACGACTTGAGCAAGATGAAGTCGGTTTCCGGCCACATCCAGTCCGGTGATCTCGTCGGCTTTGCCTC
>NZ_JACVAV010000037.1:0-449 GCF_014852035.1 Ensifer sp. ENS03
ATTTTCTCCAAGGATATCTTCCGTCAGTTCAACACCAATCGAATTGGTGGAGCTGAGCGGGATCGAACCGCTGACCCCCTGCTTGCAAAGCAGGTGCTCTCCCAGCTGAGCTACAGCCCCAACCGTTTCGATCATCTGCTCCAAGCAATCCATCCAAGTCCAGACCAATCGGTCTAAACCAAAATGGTGGGCCCGGGCAGACTCGAACTGCCGACCTCACGCTTATCAGGCGTGCGCTCTAACCACCTGAGCTACGGGCCCATCTTGGGTAAAGCACGCAACCGACATTCGCTTGACGCAAGCGGCAAACGGGCGTGGTTCATATCCTTGTGAGAAAGAGAAACGTGGACGGCGGCACTCGCCATACCAACCGAATACCAAAGGTATTTCCGTGGCGTATTGCGTTTCGATGGTCACCTGACTGGTGCCATCTATGTTCTAAAAAGCAC
>NZ_JACVAV010000038.1:0-416 GCF_014852035.1 Ensifer sp. ENS03
GTGCTTTTTAGAACATAGATGGCACCAGTCAGGTGACCATCGAAACGCAATACGCCACGGAAATACCTTTGGTATTCGGTTGGTATGGCGAGTGCCGCCGTCCACGTTTCTCTTTCTCACAAGGATACGAACCACGCCCGCTCACTTTAAGCGTCGAGCGACACTTAGGTGGTGCGTGCAACCGGAATGGGCCCGTAGCTCAGGTGGTTAGAGCGCACGCCTGATAAGCGTGAGGTCGGCAGTTCGAGTCTGCCCGGGCCCACCATTCTGGGATCTGGCAGATGATCGGAACGGTTGGGGCTGTAGCTCAGCTGGGAGAGCACCTGCTTTGCAAGCAGGGGGTCAGCGGTTCGATCCCGCTCAGCTCCACCAATTCGATTGGTGTTGAACTGACGGAAGATATCCTTGGAGAAAAT
>NZ_JACVAV010000039.1:0-376 GCF_014852035.1 Ensifer sp. ENS03
AGGGAGAGACGGATAAGTCTCCCCACAACCTGCGGCAACTGGTCGAAGAAGCCGGCGCGCTTGCTTTGGTCGGGTCGCGTGAGAAAGGCGTGCGAACGGTCTTCGATTTCGAATCAGGCGCAGACCATGTCCTGGTCGACCGAATCCAGATACAGCAGGTGCTGACAAACCTTATGCGCAACGCCGTAGAGGCGATGAAAAATACGCCCAAGAAGGAACTTTTGGTCACCATTCGGCGCTTGGGCACTACAGAGGTCATGATTGCGGTCGAAGACTCCGGCGCTGGCATACCTGAGGAAATTGCCGCCAACTTGTTTAAGCCGTTCACAACGACCAAGGCTGGTGGCATGGGCATTGGGTTGTCGATCTCCAAGCG
>NZ_JACVAV010000003.1:0-800979 GCF_014852035.1 Ensifer sp. ENS03
CGGGCGCGACCGCGTTGATCTCATCGATCGTCGGCAACCGCTTTTCGGCGAACTGGTGCTCGGTGAAGCCGCCGACGACCCGCACCCATTGCGGCGCCGGCGTGATCGCCACCTGCCGCTTCAGCATTTCCATCGCATCGGCAAGCGAGCGCACGCCGTCCCAGCGCAGCTCCATGTTGAAGTTGAGGCCGCCACGCACGACGTGGGTATGATTGTCGTTCAGTCCCGGCAGGACGCGCTTGCCCTTGAGGTCGATGGTCTTTGTGCCTGAGCCTGCCAGCGCCATGATCGTCCTGTCGTCACCGACAGCGAGGATCAGGCCATCCTTGACGGCAACGGCAGTGGCAGTCGGATTGGCGCGGTCGAGCGTCGTCACGAGGCCGCTGTGAAGGATCAGGTCGGGCGTCATCGAAGTATCTCCGGTCTGTTGGGCGCCGGCGGTGCGGGCCGACGGGAAGAGAGCGGGCAGCGCCAGCGACGAGGCGGCACCGAGGAACGAGCGTCTTGTCGGCATCGTCAGGCCCTTTCGTCGGTGCCGGCAGCATCCTTCGCCGTGCCGGTTGCGATCTGCCCGCCGGGCAGATGGCCGAACACGTGCGGCATGCACTGCCGATTGAACCAGGAGAGGTTGACCGGCTCACCCGACAGGGCGCGCTTGACCAGGGGGACGGATTGCTCCCCGATGAGAATGCCAAGCAGACCGATCAGCGCGATGACCGGCGGCGCCGGCGAGCGGACGTTGAGCAGCGCATAGATGACGCCGACGACCAGCCCGGCTCCAAGCGAGAGAAGGTACATCTTCATCGCCAACTCCTTTACGGGATAAAGGTGGCGCTCCGGCCGCAGCGAGGCGGCCAGAGCGTTAATCTAGAGCGCGGAAGCGTTCTGTCAGTGGCCTTCGGACGCGCCGAACATCGACTTGGCGTAGATGATGCCGAGACCATACGAACCGCCGAACTTCTTGGCGATACCGGTGGTCATGTCGTAGGTCCCGGTGCGCGCCCAGTCGCGCTGCAGCTCGAGCATGTATTGCAGCGAGGTCATCGGCCGGACGCCGGCCTGCACCATGCGGTCCATCGCCCGCTCATGCGCCTCATCCGAAACGTCGCCGCAGGAGTCGGCGATGACATAGACCTCGAATCCCTGATCGAGCGCCGAGAGGGTCGGGCCGACGATGCAGACCGAGGTCCACAGCCCGCACATGACAAGGCGCTTCTTGCCGATGCGGTTGACCTCTTCGATCACGGCGGCGTCTTCCCAGGTGTTCATCGAGGTGCGGTCCAGCAGTTTCTGGCCGGGGAAGGCATCGGTGATCTCGGAGAACATCGGGCCGGAGAAGGTCTTTTCGGCAACGGTCGTGAGGATGGTCGAAACGCCGAAACCTGCCGCCGCATTGGCGACAAGTGCTGCGTTGTTGCGCAGGAGCACCGCGTCGATCGACTTGGTCGCAAAGGACATCTGCGACTGGAAGTCGATCATGATCAGGGTGTGGTCTTTGGGCGAGACGAGGAGTTTACCGGGGGTCGCTGTCGCAGACATGGTCGTGACCTCTTACTGTTGAAACTGAACTCCGATTGGAGAGGCCCAACTATGCCGCCGACCGGCGACCCGTTCTTGTCGCCAAAGGTGGATTTTTGAAAGTTTCGCTCGCCTTCAGCCGGCAGGGCGCGTGTACTTTCAGAGGGTTACGACTGTCGGCTGCGCCGCCACTGGCGCGGCGTGGCACCTGCGGCCTGCGCAAAGGCCCGGGTAAAATGGCTCTGATCCGAAAAGCCGCAGACGACGGCAATTTCACTTAGGGACGTGG
The DNA here is from genome assembly GCF_014852035.1 of Ensifer sp. ENS03. Lineage (NCBI taxonomy): Bacteria > Pseudomonadati > Pseudomonadota > Alphaproteobacteria > Hyphomicrobiales > Rhizobiaceae > Ensifer > Ensifer sp. ENS03. Next base: position 1,808 of record NZ_JACVAV010000003.1, read on the forward strand.
GCGAGAACTGCAACAGATCCTTGGCCTTTTCGATCCTCTGCTGCAGCAGCCAGCGGTAGGGCGTGCTGCCCATGGTCTCGCGAAAGGCACGCAAAAAAGCCGCTTGCGACAGATTGCAGGTCGCAGCCATGTCCTCGACGGTGAGCTCGCCATCCAGACGGGCTTGCACCAGATCGCGGATCTTCGCCTGGCAGCGCTGCGAAAGCCTGCGTCCTCCGGCAAGGCTCTCGCCACGGCCGTTACCGTACTGCCGGACCATATGCACGCCGATTGCCACCGAGAGCTGGTCGACAAACAGCGCGCTTCGATCCGTGTATCCGTCCACCGACGCAAACAAAGCGCCGAGCATGCCGCCGAGAACAGGGTCGGGCGAACCGGAAACGGGCCGCAGTTCGCTGACGCCAGAAGCATTTGCCGCGTCTGCGATGCGTTCGAGCGCACCGTGGCCGATTTCAAGCAAGGTGAAATCGAAGGATCCTTTGAGATCGGCTTTATAATCGTCGGCAAAGTTCCTGACGTAGATCGAGTTTTGGTCGAACTCCTGGGTCGCAGAGTGGTGCGCTCCGAAAACCCGGCGGCGATGACCGCCCACAAGCGATAGGCCGATCAGATAGCCTCGTCCGTTGCCAGGTGTCGTGACCTGGCCCGGCGGTCCCGCTGTCGACCGCTTGCGGTGGAAGACCATGTCGCGGCCTTCGATCGTCCTGTCGTCATCCAGCTGGTCGAGCGAGCATCCGAGACTGTCGCGCAGTCGCGCTCCGGCCGAGGCAGCGGAAACATTCGTCATCGTCTTCGCTCCTATGTGTCGAGACTGCCCGCCAAACCCACCTGCCGTGACGACGAAAACGAAAGACGTAAGTCGCCTCGCGCAGGATAAACGTGCGCGCAACTCATTCTCGGTTTCACCAAATCATTTGCAGGAGCGGCCCTATGATTGCCCCGGTCGCCGCATCATTCTTGCACGTTTTTCACCTGTTTTGAAAATTTTGCACGAGGGCGCGCCCTCTTTCCACCCTATTGCGGAGGTCGATCCACAGCGACGCCGACCAACCGGTTCTTTTTCCGGAAGCGTGCCGGCGTTTCCCCCGTCAGGCTGGTGAATACCCGGGTCATGTGGCTCTGGTCGGCAAAGCCGCTGTGGATAGCAATTTCAGCAAGAGGTGTGTCCTGAAGCAGACACTCCTTGACCCGCGCGATCCGATATTCGGACAGCCACCTGGACGGTGTGCGCCCGAAGCTTTCCTTGAAAGCCTTGTTGAAATAGCTGCGCGAGAGCTCGCACTGGGCCGCAAGATCGCCGATCGAGAACGGCGTGTTGAAATGGGCGACCAGAAACTCCGTCGCCAGCCTCTCCTGCCATGGCGCCAGCGTCCCCTTCTTGTCGACGGGGAAATGCAGACCGCCATAGGCCTGGCTGAGATGGGCCAATGCGGCAAGATTGATCTGTTCGACGAACAGCAGATTGGCCCGGTCCGGCTCATCGAGCGAGGGCAGCAGCGCCTGGGCAAGGCCGAACATGACCGGATCCACGCGTCCCTGCACGGGAGACAGCGACACATACTCGCCGCGCCCGGCCCTTTCGGTAAAGCTCCGCATTGAGGCAAAGGGAATTTGGAAGCGGACATTGTCGAAGGGCGACAGATGGTGGCACTGCCATTGGTCGCGAAGATCGGTGATCGCGAGCGAGGCCTTGGGATGCCCTCCCTCATAGACGAGTTCGCCACGCCGCCACAGGCGATGCGCCTCGAAGTCACGCATCTGCACGATGACGTTGAAGGCATCGGCGACCGGAATCAGCGGCCCGACTTCCAGATCGAAGCGATCCGAGAAGGTTCTCGTGACGGTGATGTCACCGACGCTGATCCGCTTGACGATAGGGCGCGGTGTGCGTTCGTCTGCGCTCAGTCCTTCTTGCAAGGCCATCGGTCAGGGTCTCCCGATTTCCAGCTCAGCCGCCCGCTTCAGCGGCCGGGCGGATGCTACAACGGTTGGCTGTCGCAATACAGAGGCAAATCCAGCGATGCATCGCCGAGCGTCAAAGGTCAGCATGGTACCCTCACTGCAGCCAGCGCGCGCGCCAGACGGCGGGTGTCACGCCCGTCACCTCACGAAAGGCCTCGACGAACCGGGCTTCGTCGGCATAGCCGCAACTGGCGGCGGTTTTGCTCAGCGACCATCCCTCCTCGATCAGATAGAGCTTGGCGCGACCGATCCGGTACCGCATCAACCACTCTTGCGGCGTCTGGCCGGTCACGGATGCAAAAGCCGCGGCAAAACCCTCCTCCGAAAGATTTGCGGCCGCTGCTGCTGCCGCAAACGAAAAGTCCTTGGCCCAATGGTCGATCATGAAGTCCTTGGCCGCCTTCTCCTGCCACACAGACAGATCGGGGCCGCCGGATGCGATGGCGCGATCCGGGTAGGAATGCAGAAGATGCGCGCAGATGGCGACGGCGATGTGCTGCAGTACCGCACCCGGTTCACCCTCGCTCTCGTCAAGAAGCGGCGACAGCGCCAAGGCGAGATTGTGCATGACGTCGTCGACCTCGCCGCGACGGCATCTAAGACTAGTGGCGGCGGGAGCATGCGAAAACTCGCAGACTTCATGAAACAAGGCCCGTGGCAGATGGAAAGCGAGTGAATCGAGATCGCTGACAAGCCGGATACTGGCGCCCTCAGCGAGATCGACGAGACAGATCGACCCCTGCCGGTAGCGGCGAATTTCACTTTCGCTTTCGCCCGGCACCAGGTCGCAGTGCATGACATCCTTGAAGTAGAACATCAGGAAATAGGCGTCGTCGGCCGGCAGCGATACGATGCGGCTCAGTTCTCCGTTCAGCCGGCACCGCAGGCGCGTCACCGAAAACCGGGCGTCCCGCACGGGCCGCACCATGAGAAACGGCGCCTTCGGCTCGCCAAAATACGCTCCAATACCGCTTGGCTCTGTCATCATCCGTCCAGCCCCGCCTGGCGATGGAGTTCACTCCTCGCGTGCAATCCGCTTCGATGCGCGAAAGGCCCGACGCAAGGGGGCATCTCGCGATTGCCGCTCATATCCGAGAAAAAATGGAGGGTGCTGCCAGTAATTTCTTGTACCCTTTGCTCACATTTAGCCGCAAACGGCTCTGTTTTGACTTCATGCCGCATGATCCCGCCGCTTCAAAGCGGCCGCGTCTCGGTGACGTAGCTCTCGAAGAAATCGGAGAACTTGGCAACCCTGAGCGGCAGCCGTTGACGGGCTGTGCGACATCCGGGCATTCGCGGCCTCCGTGGAAAACCTGGCGAACTCCATCGGCGACAGGCGGCGTGTGTACCCGGGCCAAGCCGTCTATGGCATCGGCTACGCCACAGGCGCGACGCTGCTCGCCGCACTCCTGGTCAAATATCCTGGTCTGTTCGAGCGAGCGGTCCTGCTGCATCCCCTTGTGTCGTGGGTGCCACCCGGCAACGCCGGACTTTAGGGCAAACCGATTCTGGCCACCGGCGGCCAAGACGATCCTACCGGTCCATTGGCGCTCACCGAACAACTGGTCGATTATCTTGCGGGGCAGAAAGCTGATGTCCGAGCCCTCTACAATCGGGGCGCACACGAGATCGGGCAGGATGAATTGATAGCGCTTCGGGATTTCTTTCAGGCGGCCATCGACTGAAGCAATGCGGGCCGCATCTGATGACGCGGCCCGCGATAGATTTTACTGCGCCTTGGCTTCGATATCGACTTGCTCGAGCAGAAGCGCCGGGTTTTCGGCAGCTCCCATCAGTTCGAGCGCGCCGACACCGGCTTCATCCTTGGCCTTGACCTTCAGCGTGAAGGTGCCGGGCTTGCTGATGAACTGGGTAAACGCCGTCGCCGCGTCCTGCAGTTTCGGCTGCGTGGCGGCAAAATGCTGCACGCCGGCGCTCGTCATCAACACGAGCAGGCCGCGAACGCTGTCCTCGGTCATGTGGTTATCCTCGGCATAGAGCTTGATGCCCTTGGCCATGATGCCCTTGTCCTCGAGCTTGAGCGTGACTTCCCTCGCCGTAAGACCGAACATCGCGATCTGCGCGGCATTGAGATCGCCGGAGAAGAAGTCCTCCGAAGCGCCGCCCATGACGCCGGAGAAGGAAAGGCTGCCCATGTCCTTGCCATCCAGCGAAATCTGCTTGATGACGAAGTTCTCGTTGGGCTCATCCCACGACAGTTCGACGTTGGACGAGAAGACCAGCTTGTCGAGGCCGATCTTGCGCAGCGTCTTGAAGCCCTCTTCCTGCGTGTCCGCAGGGATCGGAACGCTGAGGTCGCGGTAGCTGACGCGGACATCCGTCGGAATGCCGTTGCGCGGCTTCGTCAGCGCGATTTCATAGGTATCGAGCGTGAAACGAACGCGTTCCGGAACGGACGGCACGGCCGACTGCTCTACGGGCGCCTCGGCCATCGGGTCTTCCGGCACTTCACCGGCGATCTCCGCGCCGCTGGTGGCTTCGCCGTCGGTCGCTTCATCCGCCGACTGCTCTGCAGGCGCCTCGGCCATCGGCTCTTCTGCTGCATCGCCGGGGACCGCCGCGTCGCTGGCGGCTTCGCCGTTTGTCGTTTCGTCCGGCACCTGCTCGGCTTCCGGCGCCTGTTCGGCACTGATCGACGGATCGACCGCGGTTTCGGTCGCGCTCTCGTCCTCGACGGTTTCACTGTCCGTCACGGCTGCCGGGTCGCTGCCGGGCATGTCCACGTCGAGCCCGGCGATCCGGATCGTGCCGAATTCCGGCATCAGCGTGGTGTAGGGGAAGGTCTCGAATTCCTCCTCCTTCAGGCCCGCAAGCTTCGTCAGTGCCTCCATGGTCGGAGCCCAGGAGAAACCGTTGATGCTGGCTTCGGCAAACTTGAAGTAGTCGGTCCCCTCGCCCGCCGTGACACCGTTCATCGTGCCATCGAAACTGCGGCCGTTGAGCTGGAACGCCATCTTGTCGACGGCGAGCTTCACGAGTTTGCCCTCGGCGCTTTCCTGCTCTGGCACTTCCATCTTCAGGCCGAGCAGTTCCATGTCGCCCTTTGCCAGCATGTCGACCAGCGAAAGAATGCGTTTGAAGAATGCCTGGCGCTCCGCCGGTGGCAGGGCTTCCGGATCGCTGACCGCCTGGAGTTGCTCGAGCGTTTCGAGAAGCGGCTCGGTCGGCATGCGGACGCTGAGGCCGCTGCTGCGCACTTCGTCGTAACCGAAACGCGACTTGCTATCGGAGAAGGCAAGGTTCTTTACGGAGATCGGGCCGTAGAGCAGCTTCGGTTCCTTGTCCTCAGGACCGGCTTTTTGCGTGTAGATGCGGGCCATGTAGGCCACATCGAAGCTCTCTCCAGTGACGGCGCCCATGGTGCCGTCCATCTTTTCCCGCTTCGTTGCCCCTTCGCCGTCAGGAATATCCATGGCAAAGGCGAACGTGGCGCCGCTCGCCGAATAGCGCGCAACGCGGCCGCTGGCGATATCCTCGAGCCGGACATCCTTGTAGACCGTCTTCTGCTCGGAGCTTGCAACGTTCTGGACGATGGTCACTTCCGGCGCGGAGGCCTGCTTTGCCGCGAAACGCTCGATGCGCTTCAAAAGGTCAGCCTTTTCCCCGCTTGCCGTCAGGCCGGCTGCGAAAAAGTCGGGATCTTCCAGCGTTGCCGCAGGCACGGAAAGCTTGGCGGCCTTCAGGTCGAGCTCCAGGCCCTTCACGTCGAGCTTGCCGCTCAGCGAAAAGATCTTCGGACGTCCGTCGATTGCCGCGATGCGCGCGCTGACGCCATCGGCGAAAGGCAGCGTGACGTCGCGCAGATGAACGCGGCCGAAGAAGTCCGCCTCAACCGAACCGGCCTTCCCGCCGCGCTCGGCGATGAAGGTCCCGACCGCCTTTTCGAGCATGAACTTGCCGCCGACGACACCCGCGGCTGCGATCGCGATGACCGCGACAGCAGCCCAAAGTGCTTTGCGACGGCCCTTGCCGGCACCAATTTCTGTCTCAGCCACGATTTCTGTCCTTTCGTCACACGAAAAATGGAAAGCTCTTGAGTCGTTGCGGTGTGACTAACCATTGGCGCTACCTTCCGCAAGTTTGGCGGGAGTGCAGTGCAACAATTTTCTTGTATCGGCTGCAATCGGCAAACGCTCAAACGTCATCAAAAATGCATGGAGGGCTGCAAGCATGTGCCCATGGGACCCATGTCCATTAGCGATAGGATCTGCTTATCGCCACAATCAGGAAATCCAACTTAAATTAATGGAACCACTTTGATAGAGTCTACGGCACAATGAGGGAGACGCAGCCAGTGGCGACACCGCTTCGCGGAACGACAACCACCGACGGCACCAGACACGCCGGGCCGCGGGCTCGGCTGGGCGCCTGTCCGCGCCTGGCGCTTTTCCTCTGACCCATCCAAAATTCACGTCATCTTGAAGGGAGATAAAAATGGACGCGAAAGCCGACAAAACGGGCAAATGTCCCGTCATGCATGGAGCCCAGACGAGCGCACAGTCGCCCGGCACCTCGAACCGCGACTGGTGGCCGAACCAGCTCAACCTGAAGATCCTGCACCAGAACTCTTCGCTGTCCGATCCGATGGGCGAAGCCTTCGACTACGCCGAGGAATTCAAGAAACTCGACCTGCCGGCGGTGAAGAGGGACCTCTTCGCGCTGATGACCGATTCGCAGGATTGGTGGCCGGCCGACTTCGGTCACTATGGCCCGCTCTTCATCCGCATGGCCTGGCACAGCGCCGGCACCTACCGTACCGGTGACGGCCGCGGCGGCGCGGGCGCCGGACAGCAGCGCTTTGCGCCACTCAACAGCTGGCCGGACAACGCCAACCTCGACAAGGCACGCCGCCTCCTCTGGCCGATCAAGCAGAAATACGGCAACAGCATCTCCTGGGCCGACCTGATGATCCTCGCCGGCAACTGTGCGCTCGAGTCTATGGGCTTCAAGACCTTCGGCTTTGCCGGTGGCCGCCCCGACGTATGGGAACCGGAGGAAGACATCTACTGGGGCACGGAAAAGACCTGGCTCGACGACAAGCGCTACTCGGGCGACCGCGACCTCGAGAACCCGCTCGCCGCCGTTCAGATGGGCCTGATCTACGTCAACCCGGAAGGCCCGAACGGCACTCCGGACCCGCTCGCCGCCGCGCGTGACATCCGCGAAACCTTCGCGCGCATGGCGATGAACGACGAGGAAACCGTGGCGCTGATCGCCGGCGGCCACACCTTCGGCAAGACCCATGGCGCCGGCGATGCGGCCAATGTCGGCCGCGAGCCGGAAGCTGCCGGTATCGAGGAACAGGGCCTCGGCTGGGCAAGCACCTACGCCAGCGGCCGTGGTGGCGACACCATCACGAGCGGCCTCGAAGTCACCTGGACGACGACGCCGACCAAATGGAGCAACAACTTCTTCTGGAACCTCTTCGGCTACGAATGGGAACTGACGAAGAGCCCGGCCGGCGCGCACCAGTGGACGCCGAAGCATGGCATGGGTGCCAACACCGTGCCGGACGCGCACGACAAATCCAAGCGCCATGCGCCGTCGATGCTGACGACCGACCTCGCCCTGCGCGTCGACCCGGCCTACGAGAAGGTCGCACGGCATTTCTACGAGAACCCGGATGCCTTCGCCGACGCCTTCGCCCGCGCCTGGTACAAGCTGACGCACCGCGACATGGGTCCGCGCGCCCGCTATCTCGGCCCGGAAGTGCCGGCCGAAGAGTTGATCTGGCAGGATCCGATCCCGGCCGTCGATCATCCGCTCGTCGACGCCAAGGATATCGCCGATCTCAAGGCCAGGGTCCTCGCTTCGGGCCTTTCGGTATCCGAACTGGTTTCGACCGCCTGGGCGTCGGCCTCGACCTTCCGCGGCTCGGACAAGCGCGGCGGCGCCAATGGCGCGCGCATCCGCCTTTCCCCGCAGAAGGACTGGCAGGTCAACCAGCCGGCGCAGCTGGCGAAGGTTCTCGAGGTCCTCGAAGGCATCCAGCGTAGCTTCAACGACGCCCAGTCCGGCGGCAAGAAGGTGTCGCTCGCCGACTTGATCGTGCTCGGCGGCGCCGCAGCGGTCGAGAAGGCAGCCAAAGCCGCCGGCCACGACATCGAGGTCGCCTTTGCGCCTGGCCGCATGGATGCGACGCAAGAACAGACCGATGTCGAGTCCTTCGCGGTTCTCGAACCGATCGCCGACGGCTTCCGCAACTACCAGCGGGCCCAGTACGCGGTTTCGCCGGAAGAGCTGCTGATCGACAGGGCGCAGTTGCTGACGCTGACCGCGCCGGAGATGACCGTGCTCGTCGGGGGCTTGCGCGTTCTCGGCGCGAACCACGGCCAGACCGCCCACGGCGTCTTCACCGATCGCCCGGAAACGCTCAGCAACGACTTCTTCGTCAACCTGCTCGACATGGGCACGGCCTGGACGGCGACGTCCGACGCGAAGGATGTCTTCGAAGGGCGTGACCGCAGAACCGGCGACGTCAAGCGGACGGCCACACGCATCGATCTCGTCTTCGGTTCGAACTCGCAGCTGCGGGCCATCGCCGAAGTCTACGGCCAGGCGGATGCAAAGGCGAAGTTCGTACGCGACTTCGTCGCGGCCTGGACCAAGGTGATGAACGCCGACCGTTTCGACCTCGTCTGACGGCTCGATCCGGCAACAGTACTAAGCTTGGTCCCGGCACCACGCCGGGACCTATCTGCCCAGCGGCTTCGCGAAACTGTCACCGGAGGTTGCAGACCGGTCTCGTCAATTGTGACGATGTGGCACACGTAAAACGTTCGCCTCCACGCAACTCCCTCAACCGAAATCCGACAAAATCAGCCTGTCGCCTCCCTCTGCCGTGAACGGACGATGGTCTGGCAAATCATTGCTTTTGTGACAAGTTCTCTCTGAACCCGCCTTTCGCGGGCATTTGCATCATCTTTGCAAGCCTCCGCTTAAATCAACCCATGATTGCGTGACTTGGCGCGGAGAACATGTTCTGATTTCAATGCACTGCCAAGGACTGATCTTATCTCCAGCTGTTTCGTTCAGGGGGAACGTTGCATGCGTCGTTCGAGAATTCCTGCCCTTTCACTATCATCAGCACTGCTTGTCGCGATCGGGTTTTCCGCGCAAACGGCATTGGCGCAGCAGGCGCCAGCCGTGGTCGTGGCGCCGGCCACCATCATGGACCTGCGCGAGAGCGTGGATCTGACGGGCAAGGTTACGGCGATCCAGAAGGTCGATATTCGCGCCCGCGTTTCGGGTTTCCTCGAGGCGGTCAACTTCACCGAAGGGCAGAAGGTGACGGCGGGCACGGAGCTCTACCGGGTGGAAGACGGCGCCTACCGCGCCGCCGTGCAGGAGATCGAAGGGCAGATCGAGGCAGCCGAAGCCGCCAAGGAATTCGCGATCCTCGAGCGCGACCGCGCCGAGCAGCTCCTCACCAGCAAGACGATCAGCCAAGCCAAGGTCGACGAAGCGCACGCGCAAGTCAGGAAAGCCGAAGGTGACCTGATCCGGCTCAAGGGCAGCAAGGACAACGCCGACCTCAACCTCTCCTATACGAAGATCACGGCGCCTTTCGACGGCATCGTCGGCCTGACGGCGGCCGATGTCGGCGCCCTCGTCGGCCCGGACAGCGGCGCGCTTGTGACGCTGACCCGGCTCGACCCGATCTATGTCCAGTTTCCAGTGGCGACCGCACTTTACCTCACCTATCGCGAACGGGTGGTGAAGGGCGAGATCAGCGGCGGTGCCAATGTCGGGCTCGGCCTTCCGAACGGCACCGAGTACAAGCAAAAAGGCACAATCAACTTTATCGCCAGCAACGTCTCGCAAGGGACGGACACGGTGACCGTGCGCGCCGAGTTCCCCAATCCGGACAGCATCCTGCTCGACGGTGCGTTGGTGCGGGTGATGCTCGAACAATCCGACAAGCAGGACGTGCTTGCCGTGCCGCAGCAGGCGGTCCAGCGTGACCAGCAGGGCGCCTTCGTTCTGGTGGTCGACGCCAGTTCCAAGGTCGAGCTTCGCCGCATCGACGTGTCACGCAACGCCCGTGGCCAGGCGGTCATCAGCAAGGGCCTCAAGGAAGGCGAGAACGTCATCACAGAGGGCGCCGGCAAGGTTCGTCCGGGCATCACCGTCGATGCGGCCACGGCAGCAGGTGGCTAAGCGATGATTTCAGAGATCTTTATCGATCGCCCGCGCTTCGCCACGGTCATTTCCATCGTGCTGACGCTGGCGGGTCTGCTTGCGCTCACCCGTCTGCCGATCGCCCAGTTCCCCGATATCGTGCCGCCGCAGGTGAGCGTCACCGCCAGTTATCCCGGCGCCGGCGCCGACGTGGTCGAAACCACCGTCGCCCAGCCGATCGAAAGCAAGGTCGTCGGCGTCGACGACATGCTCTACATGAAGTCGACGAGCGGCGCCGACGGCTCTTATACGCTGACCGTCACCTTCGCCGTCGGCACCGATCCTGATATCGCCACCGTCAACGTGCAGAACCGCGTGTCGCTCGCCGAGGCCGGCCTGCCCTCCGAGGTCAAGCAGAGCGGCGTCAGCGTGCGCAAGAAGTCCTCCGCGCTGATGCAGGTCGTCACGATCTTTGCAGCGGACGAGAAGCAGAACTTCGACAGCCTGTTCCTGTCCAACTACGCCACGATCAACGTGCTTGATACGGTCAAGCGCGTGCCCGGCGTCGGCGATGCCCAGCTCTTCGGCGCCCAGGACTACTCGATGCGCGTCGTACTCGACATCGACCGCATGACCAGCCTCGACCTGACGCCGACCGATGTGATCAATGCGCTGAAGGCCCAGAACGTCCAGGCCGCGATCGGCCGCATCGGCGCCCAGCCGATGACCGACGACCCGCTGTTCCAGCTCAATCTCCAGACGCAAGGGCGCCTCACCGATCCCAAACAGTTTGAGGACGTGGTTCTGAGGGCACGGCCCGACGGCTCCTATGTGCGCATCCGCGACGTCGCGCGCGTCGAACTCGGCGCCGCCAGCTCCGATTCCAACGCCCGGATCAATGGCAAGCCGGTCGCCATGATCGGCACCTACCAGGCGCCGGGCGCCAACGCGCTTGCTGCCGCCAGGGGCGTGCAGGACGCGATGGAACGATTGTCGAAATCCTTCCCGCCGGGCCTCACCTATTCGGTCTCCTACGACACAGCCCAGTTTGTCGAAGCCAGCGTCGACAACGTCGAGGAGACGCTGTTTGAGGCCTTCATCCTCGTCATCATCATCGTCTTCCTGTTCCTCGGAAACTGGCGGGCGACCCTAATCCCACTCGTTGCCGTTCCCGTCGCACTCATCGGCACCTTCGCCGTGCTGCTCGCCATGGGTTTCTCGCTCAATACCGTGTCGCTGCTTGCCATGGTGCTGGCGATCGGCATTGTCGTTGACGACGCGATCGTGGTGGTCGAAAACGTCGAGCGGGTGATGGAGGAAAATCCAGGCCTGTCGGCTGCGGAAGCGGCAAGGCGTGCGATGGGCGAAATCACCGGCGCCATTGTCGCCATCACCCTCGTGCTGCTCTCCGTCTTCGTGCCCGTCGCCTTCATTCCTGGCCTCAGCGGCCAGCTGTTCCAGCAGTTCGCCGTCGCCGTTTCGGTGTCGATGGTAATCTCGGCGATCAACGCGCTGACGCTCAGCCCGGCGCTCTGCGCGGTGCTCTTGAAACCCCATCACGGGCCGAAGCGCGGCATCCTTGGTTACATCTCGCGGACCATCGACAAGGGGCGTGACGGCTATGCCTTCGTCGCCGGACACATCGCCCGGCGCGCCATCATCGGCCTCGCACTGCTGGCCGTCGCCTTCGTCGCCACGGGCTTCCTCTTCAAGGTCGTGCCGACCGGCTTCCTGCCGGCGGAAGACCAGGGCGCGTTCTTCACGGAAATCCGTCTGCCGGAAGGCGCCTCCTACAACCGCACCGACGAAGTCGTGAAACAGGTCGAGACGATGCTCGGCGGCATCGAGGGCGTTGCCAACGTCATCACCGTCACCGGCTACTCCTTCCTCGACGGTTTGTCGAAGTCCAACTCGGCCTTCGCGATCGTCACGATGAAACCCTTTGCGGAACGCCTGAGCGATGCGGCCGGCGTCGAGGCGGCGATCCGCACGACCATGGTCAAGGGCCAGGCGATCCGCGGCGCGCAGATCTTCGCCTTCAACCTGCCGCCGATCATGGGCCTCGGCACCGGCTCGGGCTTCGAGTACCAGTTGCTCGATCTGCAGGGCCGTTCCGTCGCCGATCTTTCGGCAACGGCGGGCGGCTTGATTATCGCCGCCAACCAGAACCCGGCGCTCGGGCCGACCTTCACCACCTATTCGGCAAGCTCGCCGCAGCTCTATCTCGATATCGACCGCGACCGCCTGCAGGCCCTCGGCGTTTCGGTGAGCGACCTCTTCACCACGCTGCAGGGCACGCTCGGCAGCTACTACGTCAACGACTTCAACCTCTTCGGCCGCACCTGGAAGGTGACGATGCAGGCGGCGCAAGCCGACCGCAACGCCGTCGACGACATCCAGCGCCTACACGTGCGCAATACGAGCGGCGACATGGTGCCGGTCGCCTCGGTCGCCAAGGTCGACTATATCGTCGGTCCCCAGTCGATCGTGCGCTACAACAATTATCGCTCGATCACGCTGAACGGCCAGCCGTCCGCCGGCCACTCCTCGGGCGAGGCGCTTGCCGCCATGGAAGCGTTGTCGGCCTCGACCCTGCCGCCCGGCTACAGCTACGAATGGACCGGAACGGCGTTGCAGGAGCTGGAGGCGGCGGGCAAGACCACCGCCATCCTGGCAATGGCCGTGCTGTTCGCCTACCTCTTCCTCGTCGCGCTCTACGAAAGCTGGACGATCCCCGTGCCGGTGCTCCTGTCGGTTGCCTTCGGCGTCTCAGGCGCGCTCTTGTCCGTGCTCGTCGCGGGTCTGTCCTTCGACATCTACGCCCAGATCGGCCTCGTCGTACTGATCGCGCTCGCCTCGAAGAACGCGATCCTGATCGTCGAGTTTGCCAAGGCGCACCGCGAGGCTGGAGCAAGCATCGTCGATGCGGCGATCGAGGGCGCCCGCGCCCGCTTCCGCGCCGTGATGATGACGAGCTTCGCCTTCATCGTTGGCCTGGTGCCGCTGGTGGTCGCCAAGGGCGCCGGCGAACTCAGTCGGCGCGCGGTCGGCACCGGTGTCGCTGGCGGCATGCTTGCCGCAGCGCTCGTCGGCATCTTCGTCATTCCGGCGCTCTACGTCGCTTTCCAGTGGCTGCGTGAGCGCGGCCACAAGCTCGTGGGCATTTCCCGGCATCCGGCCGTTGAAGGCGAAGCAGCGGAACGCAAGGCCGAGACGCCGGCCGGGCACTGACGGCCGGTCGAGTTCAAGCCGACAAAGGATCGTATCTCTCGTCTCAGCTTGACGCCCCTTGCGACCAAGTATCGGCGGCGCACCGCGCCGCCGTCTCGGGAAATCTCAAGCCGGCGCCGACAGGCGGATCCCCTGTTCGGCGAAGTAGGCTTCGAGGGCTTCCGGCATCGCTCGGTCCGCAACCACCGCCACATAGCTGTCCGGACGCAGCAGATAGGCGGCATCCCGCGCCAGGCCGGCGGCGGCCTGTTGCTCGCCCCATGGGAAGACGTGAAGCGGCATGTGCTTGGCCGCGCACCAAGCTCTTATGTCGTTATGCGCCTCGCCATAGACATGCACCTGCCAGGCGATGGCCGCCAGCGAAGCGTAATTGTCGAGGCCATTGATGCCTAGCCAGGGCAGCCGATCGCCACCCTGCACCCGGCCGCGCGCACTCCGGCTCAAGGGGCCGCCGCGATAGTTGAGCTGCGTCTGCGACAGGATGCGAAACAGGAATTCTCTGACACCGCCGACGCGGTAGGCGACACCAGTCAAGGCTGGGGCGACGTGGACGCGCAGGAAATCCGCGACGCTGCCCTCGGCCGTCACGAAGGTGAACAGCCGGTCGGTCGTTTCGACAAGCTGGCGGGCAAATGCGATCCGTTCGCCTTCATAGCTGGCGAGCAAGCGGTCCGGCGCCTGTCCCTTCAGCACCGCTGCAAGCTTCCAGGCCAGATTGATGGCGTCGCCGATGCCGGTGTTCATGCCCTGGCCGCCGACCGGACTATGCACATGCGCAGCGTCGCCGAGCAGAAACACGCGCCCGCGCCCGAAGCGATCGGCGACACGATGATGCACACGGTAGGTGGAGAACCAGTTGACCTTGTCGACGGTGAGGCGAAGGCTTTCGATGGCGCGATGGCTCACATCGGCGAAGGTGAGTGCGTCTGCATCCTCCCGCTTCTCCCGCACCAGACCGATGAGGCGGCCCCGCCCCTCGGCATAGGCGAGCAAGGCGACGAAATCACCGGTTTCGAGCGATATATGGGCTTCTCCATTCGCAGTCGCCCCACTCACTTCGACGTCAGCGACGTAAAAGGTCTGGTCGTAGGTTCCGCCGGCAAAATCGACCTCCAGTCCGTGCCGGACCGGCGAGCGCGCGCCGTCGCACCCGGCAAGATAATGCGCCGTGCAAACGTCCGAGCCGCCATCGGGCAACTGCAAGCGAGCGCTAACCCCGGCGGCGTCATGCTCGAACTCGACAAGCTCGGTCTGCCGCTCGACCTTGACGCCCAAGGCCGCCAGTCGGGCCTCGAGCAGCCGCTCGTGATGATCCTGCGGATAGACAAGAACGAAGGGATAGGGCGTCATTTTCCCGCCGGTCGGACTGAAGGATATCCGCGCCTTGACCTTGCCCTTCGCCCAGAGGCTGACCGAAGGGTTGCGGTGACCCGCCTCGAGCACGGCATCGGCCAGATCGAGCTGCCGGTAAAGCTCAAGCGTTCGCGCGTGCACCACCATCGCCCGCGATGTCGGGCCGGGACCAGCGTTCTTGTCGATGATGCGGACCTTGACACCCTGGGCGGTCAGCCAGAGAGCCAGCACCAGGCCGGTCGGTCCCGCGCCGGCGATCAGCACATCCTGTTTCACCCTGCTCTCCCCGCTCGCTCTGTCGGCGGCCCGGTCGCATCGGGATTTGGGTTTCTCCGCCCACAACGGCAGCCTACGCGCAGGCGACGGCAAATGCCAAGCAGCGCAGCGGATTCCGCCTTGTGCCTTGCCCGGCGGACGCGGCTGCGGATCAGCCGCGTGCCCTCAAATTGGCGATCAACTGCTGCTGGCCGACGCGGATCACCTGCTCCATCGCAACCCGTGCACCTTCCTCGTTGCGCAGGCGGATCTGCTCGACGATGCGGATATGCGCGACAGCGACGCGGTCGATCTCGGCGCCATCGGCGGCCGTGTTGCTCAATTGAAAGACACCCATCAGCGCCGCCTCGATCAGGCTGCCGACGGTCTGCATGAACGGATTGAGCGACGCTTCGAGCAGACGGAGATGGAATTCTAGATCGGCACGCGCCAGCGTCTGCGCGCTATGGCCGGCATCGCCCATGGCAACGGCCAGCCGCATCATCTGGGAAATATCCGCGTCCGTGGCGCGGCGTGCCGCCAGTCCGGCCGCATAGGGCTCGAGCGCCAGGCGGACCTCGCTGACATGGCGGAGAAACGCCTCATCGACGCCGGCCCGGAAATGCCAGGAAAGCACGTCGCCATCGAACAGGTTCCAGTTTGCCTGCGGCATCACGCGCGTGCCGATGCGAGCGCGGGCGACAATCAGCCCCTTGGCGGCAAGTGTCTTCATCGCCTCGCGCAGGACCGTGCGCGAAACGTTGAAGCGTGCCGCCAGCTCCACATCGCCCGGCAGGATATCCCCGACAGCGAATTCCCCTCCGACCACCGCCTGGCCGAGTTCCTCGACCACGAGCCGGTGGCTCGTGCGTTTGCGCGGCTGATGGGGGGACGGCCACATCGCGCGACCCTTGCCTCACGCCCGCTGCTGGCGCTGGCGCGAAACGAAGATGATACCCTTCTGCAGCAGGATAAAAGCAAAGAGCAGAAGGCCGATCAGGATCTTCGTCCACCAGCTCGACAGCGATCCGTCAAAGGTGATGTAGGTCTGGATCAACCCTTGAATGAGGATGCCCACCAGCGTGCCGGCAACAAAGCCCGAACCACCGGTCAAAAGCGTGCCCCCGATGACGACCGCGGTGATGGCGTCGAGCTCGACGCCGACGGCGGCAAGGGAATAGCCGGCCGAGGTGTAGAGCGAAAAGACGATGCCGGACAATCCCGCAAGCAGGCCCGAGAGCGCATAGATGCGGATCGTCGTCGCCGCAACCGGCACGCCCATCAGTCGCGCCGTCGCCGTGCCGCCGCCGAGCGCATAGACATTGGTGCCGAAGCGTGTGCGGTGCGCGATCAGGATACCGATCGCGAAGACGAGCAACATCAGGCCGCCAATCAGGGTGATGCGCCCGCCGCCCGGCAGCTTGAAGTAGAGCGCCTTCAAGGTCGCGTAGAAGGGATGCTTGATCGGAATGCTGTCGATCGACAACACGAAGGCCATGCCCCGCGCCAAGAACATGCCCGCCAGCGTGACGATGAACGGCGGCATTTCCAGATAGTGGATGATCGCCCCCATCGCGGCGCCGAAGAGCGTCGCGATCGCCAGAACCATCGCGAAGGCAATGAGCGGGTGGATGCTCGTGTGTTCCAGCACTACGGCGAGAAACACGCCGGTAAAGGCGATCACCGAGCCGATCGAAAGATCGATGCCGCCGGAGATGATGACGAAGGTCATGCCGACAGCGGCAATGCCGAGGAAGGCGTTGTCCGTCAGAAGGTTGCCGATGACACGCGTCGACAGCATGTTCGGATATTGCGCCACGCAAAGCGCGTAGCCGAGCAGGAAGATCACGAGCGTTGCCGTGAGCGGAAGATATTTCGGCTTCATTTTGCGGCTCGCTCGCTCGGGTTTCTCGCACCGCGCGCCGGCACGAGGAAGGCAAAGGCCGTGCGGAAGCGCGGCGACTGAAGCACCAGGATGAAGACGATGATCGCGGCCTTGATGATCAGGTTGAACTCTGGCGGGAAGCCGGAGAGAAGAATGCCGGTGTTGATCGCCTGGATGATGATCGCGCCGAGCACCGATGCGGCGATGCTGAAGCGGCCGCCGAGCAGCGACGTGCCGCCGACAACGACCGCAAGGATGGCATCGAGCTCCAGCCACAGACCGGCATTGTTGGCATCCGCACCGCGGATGTCAGCGGCGGCGATAATGCCGGCGATGGCAGCGCAGAGACCGGAAAGCACATAGGCGGCGATCAACAGCACAGGCGTCAGCACCCCGGACAGCGTGCTCGCCTGGCGATTGACACCGATCGCCTCGATCAGCATGCCGAGCGCCGTCCGCCTTACGAGCAGCGCAGTCAATATGCCGAATATCAACCAGATCACCACCGGCATCGGCAGGCCGGCAAAGGAACCGCTGCCGATGAAGACGAGGCCGGGGTCGTTGAAGGTCAGGATCGCCCCCTCGGTGATGAGCTGGGCGACGCCGCGGCCGGCGACCATCAACACCAGCGTCGCGATGATCGGCTGGATGTCGAGCACCGCGACCAGCACCCCATTCCAGAGACCGCAAAGGATACCGACGCCAAGCGTGATCAGCAGCGTCGCGGCGAGCGAGTGTCCCGACGTGATCGCCGCGGCGGCCGTTGCGCCGCAGATCGCCATGACCGCGCCAACCGAGAGGTCGATGCCCTTGGTGGCGATGACGACCGTCATGCCGATTGCCAAAAGCACCACCGGCGCGCCGCGATTGAGGATATCGATGAGGCTGCCATAGAGGCGGCCATTCTGGATCTGCAGGTTGAGGAAGCCGGGAAACACCAGTGATACCGCCGCGACGATTATGCCGAGCGCAATCAGCTGCGGCAGCAACCGGTTGAAATAGAGCCTGAGGAACGACGTCACGACGTCCTCCTTTCATTGGTTGCGGCGATCGCTTCGACGATCTCACTGGCTGTGATGCGGCTGCCGTCGAGTTCGGCGACATGGGCGCGATCGCGAAGCACGATGACCCGGGTGCTGTAAGCGACCAGTTCCTCGATCTCCGAGGAGACGACGATCAGGGACAGGCCCTTCTCGCGCAGCGCCTCGATCAGCTTGACGATTTCCGCATGGGCGCCGACATCGATGCCGCGCGTCGGCTCGTCGAGGATCAGGAATTCGGGCTCGGTCGCGAGCCAGCGCGCGAGGATCGCTTTCTGCTGGTTGCCGCCGGACAGAAGCTTGATCGGCTTCTCCCGATCGGCCGTGCGGATATCGAGCGCGCGGATATAGTGGTCCGCCAGCCGGTTCTGCTCCGCCCGCGAGATCGGCCGCGTCCAGCCTCGGCGGGCCTGCAGCGCCAGCACGATGTTTTCGCGCACCGAGAGATCGCCGATAATGCCCGAAGTCTTGCGATCCTCCGGGCAGAAGCCGAAGCGATGGCGAATGGCAGCGCGCGGCGACGCAAGGTCGACCGCACGACCATCGATCTCGGCCCCGCCGCTGTCGGCGCGATGGGCGCCGAAGAGAAGCTCGGCGGTCTCCGTCCGTCCGGAGCCGAGCAGGCCGGCCATGCCGACCACTTCGCCGGCCCGGACATCGAGGTCGAAGGGTCGGACGCGCCCCTTGCGGCCGTAGTTTCGGAAGCGGTAGCGCAACGGCCCTTGCCGGACCTCAGCGCGCGGCGCGTGGATTTCCGCCGCCAGCTCGCGGCCGATCATCATCGCAATCAGCTCGCGGCGATCGAGATTGGCGGTTTCACGCGTTCCGACGAGCTGCCCGTTCCTAAGCACGGTAATCCGGTCGGAAATCTCATAGACCTGTTCGAGGAAGTGGGTGACGAATACGATGCCGAGCCCGCGTGCCTTGAGGCGCCGGATAATGCGGAACAGCATCGCCACCTCATGCGCATCGAGGCTCGCCGTCGGCTCGTCGAGGATCAGCACCTTGCCGGAGAGATCGACGGCGCGGGCAATGGCGACCACCTGCTGGATCGCCACCGAATAGCTGGCGAGATCGCGGGTGACGTCGATGTCGAGTTCATAATCGGCAAGCAGATCCCGAGCCCGCCGATTCATGGCACGGGCGTCGACCATGCCGAAGCGGCGCGGCTGGCGCCCGAGGAAGAGGTTCTCGGCAACCGTCAGGTTCGGCAGCAGGTTGACCTCCTGATAGACCGTGCCGATGCCGAGCGCCTGGGCTTCGAAGGTGTCGCGCGGATCAACCTCGGCATCGTCGAGCAGGATGGCGCCGCCGTCGCGACGATAGGCGCCGGTCAGGCATTTGATCAGGGTCGACTTGCCGGCACCGTTTTCGCCAAGCAGCGCATGAACCTCTCCGCGCCTGAGGTGAAAATCGACCTTGTCGAGGGCTCTGGTCCCCGGAAAAGTCTTTTCGATCCGGATCGCCTGGAGAATGTGGTCATTGGTCTGCATCGATACCGTCTCCGCGATGCTGGTATCTACTGACGAGAAGCACAGCGCCTAGCTGCGGCAAGCTGTGCTCTTCAGACGGAAACTCGGGAAAGAGCGTGGCCCGCGCGAGAAGCAGCGCGGGCCACGGCCGACGTCAGTAGCCGAGGCCCTTCTTTTCCTCGTAGACCTTCAGCGGCTCGTCGGCTTGCGTATAGAGCTTCGATTCCGTCTGGATCCACTTCGGCGGCGCGGTGCCGTCCTTCTGGAAGGCGGCAAGCGCATCGAATGCGGGACCGGCCATGTTCGGCGTCAGCTCGACCGTGGCATTGGCTTCGCCGGCTGCCATCGCCTGGAAGATGTCCGGAACGGCATCGATCGACACGACAAGGATGTCCTTGCCCGGCTTCAGGCCGGCTTCCTTGATCGCCTGGATGGCGCCGACGGCCATGTCGTCGTTGTGGGCATAGAGCGCGCAGATGTTCTTGCCGCCGTCCTCAGCCTTGAGGAAGCTTTCCATGACTTCCTTGCCCTTGGTGCGGGTAAAGTCGCCGGTCTGGCTGCGGATGATCTTCAGGTTGTCGTGGCCGGATAGCGCCTGTTCAAATCCCTTCTTGCGGTCGATCGCCGGCGAGGAGCCGGTCGTGCCCTGAAGCTCGACGACGTTGCAGGGCTTGCCCGCGGTCGTGTCGACCAGCCATTTGCCGGCAACATTGCCCTCATGCACGAGGTCGGACGTGACGGCCGTCAGGTAAAGCTCATTCGACGAATCGACCGTGCGGTCGAGCAGGATGACCGGAATTTCCGCGTCCTTGGCTTCCTGCAGCACTTCGTCCCAGCCGGTTGCAACCACTGGCGCCACGAGGATGGCATTCACCCCTTGCGCGATGAAGGAGCGGATCGCCTTGATCTGGTTTTCCTGCTTCTGCTGTGCGTCAGCAAATTTGAGGTCGATGCCGCGCTGTTCGGCCTGCTGCTTGGTCAGTGTCGTCTCGGCGGCGCGCCAGCCGGACTCCGAGCCGATCTGCGAAAAGCCGACGACCAGATCGGCCGCGGATGCGCTGCCAAACGTGCAGGCAGCAAGGATCGTTGCACTCGCAAGTGCCTTGGCGATTTTCATAATTTCCTCCCAAAGAAAGCTGCCTCCACGCAGCCATCGAGAAAAAATCATATAATATTACTTTTGTAAACGGGCACATCTCGCCTGTCGTGCGCAACGCGCCTATTTTTTTGGAGAGGTTGGCGCGGCGGGCTGAAGCGCCAGCCCCCAACTGGGAGTTTCAGAAAGCCGATGGCAGGCAAAACAGCCTGGCTGCTGCGCTCTAGGCTTTCGCCAGCAAGGTTCCGGCGGCGCTCGCGAGCATGACGAGGGCCACGCCGAAGATCTGGTTGAGGGAAAGCGCCTGACCCAGCACGATGAAGCCGGCACCCGCGCCGATCGCCGGCTCGAGGCTCATCAGGATGCCGAAGGCCGATGGCTGCATGCGCCGCAGCGCCATGAATTCGAGCGCATAAGGCAGCAGCGGCACCAGGATGGCAAGCCCGGCCGTCATCAAGAGCATGTCGAAGGAGAAGCCGGACTGCACCTGAGACAGGCCGAACGGCGTCGCAAAGAGCGCGGCAAACAGCAGCGAAACGGCGAGCCCTTCCAGTCCCTTGAAACGTTGGCCAGCCTGCTTCATCAGGATGATGTAGCCGCCCCAGCCGATCGCCGCACCGAAGGCGAACAGAAGCCCGCGCGTATCTGCGACCCAGGAGGAACCGTCCCAGGAGAGGCAGAGCACACCGGCCGCAGCGATAACGGGACAAAGCAGGCGCCAGCCACGGCCGCCGAAAACGGCAGCGACCGTCAGAGGACCGAGAAACTCGATCGCCACGGCAAGGCCGAGGGGAATGCGGGCGATCGCCGCGAAGAAGCAGAGCGTCATCACCGCCATCGTCGCGCCGAGCGAAAGCGCGGAAATCCATTGCGCTCGGGTGTAGCGGAGAAAAGGCGGGCGGACGAGGATGAGCAGGAAGGCGGCCGCCCAGGATAGCCGCAGCCAGGTTGCGCCAAAGGCTCCGACGCTTTCCATGGCGGGCTTCGAAAGGGCTGCGCCAAACTGCACGCTCGACATCGAGAGAAGGCAGAAGACGATGGCAAGCGTGACGCGCCCGTTGGTGTCATCCGTCGCACCCGGTTCGCTCCACGCGCTATTCGCTGTCGTCTCTGTTTCCGCCATGTCCGTTCTCCCCTTGGGCTTGAACAGACATAACAATCCCGGCACAATAAGGAACGCTAATAATTGTGATACCTTCATAAGGGATCGTTATATGAATGATCTGGATATCGCCCTTTTGCGCGCCTTCGTCGTGACCGCCGAATGCGGCAGCGTCAGCGGCGCTGCGCAGCGGCTGGCCAGGACGCAAGCGGCCGTCAGCATGCAGTTGCGCCGGCTGGAGGACGATCTCGGCGCCAAGCTCCTGAACCGCAATGCAAGGGGCATGGACCTGACCGAAGCCGGGCATGTGCTGCTGCCCTATGCCCAGAAGATGCTGGGCCTGAGCGCCGGCGCCCGGCGGGCGCTTGCCGGGCAGGCCGTCCAGGGACCGATCCGCTTCGGCATGATCGAGGATATCGCGGTCGGCTCGCTACCAAAAGCGTTGCAACGGTTTGCCGAATGCCATCCGAATGTCGCGCTCGAACTGACGGTGACCGAAAGCACCGTGTTGTCGGAGAAGCTGTCGCAGGGCCGGCTCGATGTCGCGATCGGCGACCCGGCGCTGATCCGCGGCGAGGCGATCCTTACCTGGCGACTGCCGCTCCGATGGGTCGCGGCGCGCGGTTTCGAGGTGCCGGCGGAAGGGCCTCTGCCACTCATCACCTTCGACGGCGTCTGCACTTGGCGGCAGAAGATGATCGAGGCGCTGAAGGGCGGGGATCGCCCCTGGCGCACGGTGCTGACGAGCGCCAGCCTGTCTTCCATCCAGTCGATGATCGAGGCGGGCCTCGGCATAGCCGTTCTCCTCGATCTCAACATCCGTCCAAACACGATGCGGGTTCTCGGCGGTGAAGAGGGTCTGCCCCCTGCCCCGGTGATCGAGCTGGGGCTTTTCGCCGCCGACGATCAGGGTCTGGCGTCCCGCCCGGTCTCGGCTCTTTGGGCGTTTCTTTCCGACGAACTGCAAGCGCAGGCCTTGGCGATTGGCCGCGCCGCGTGACCACGCGCGGTTGCGCCCCGTTCCATGAACGAAATAAGACGCCCAGCGATTGAAAAAGCCCAGGCAAAATTTTACTAAATAAAAATTGCGCCGCGCCCGAAAGGAGGGCCGCGGCGGTGGGCAGGACGTTGGACATGGTAACAATCAAGGAAATCGCTTCGGCTGTCGGCGTCTCCTCGGCGACTGTTTCTCGGGTGCTGAATTACGATCCGACCCTCTCGATCTCCACCAAGAAGCGACAGGCGATCATCGAAACGGCCGAGGCGCTGAATTACGCCACCCCGCGCAACCGCGGCCGCGGCGCCGGGGCAATGCAGGGCCTGAAATTCGCGCTGGTGCATTTCCTTCAGCCCGCCCAGGAACTGATCGACCCCTATTATGTCGGCGTCCGGCTCGGCATCGAAAACCGCTGTCAGGCGCTGAAGATCGAGGTGGTCAAGGTCTTCCACAACGGCAACCTGCCGGAGGCCGCGATCCTGCAGGGCGCCAGCGGCGTCGTCGCCGTCGGCCACCATTATGGCGAAGAGGTCCATTGGCTGCGCCGGCACAGCCGCCATCTGGTCTTTGCGGACTTTGCCCCCGACGATGACGTCGACGACAGCGTGATGAGCGACGTCTCGATCGCGATGAACCGCCTGCTCGACGGCGTTTACGGCATGGGCTACCGCCGCATCGGCTTTCTCGGCTGGATCGACGCTTTCAGAGACAAGGACGACATCCATTCGGAGCGTCGCTGCCGCGCCTTCATACAATGGATGACGAAGGCCGGCCTCTACGATCCCGAACTCTGCATGGTCGAAAAGCTGACGCCCGATAGCGGCTATACGCTCGCCAAGGCGATGCTGTCGAAGCCCAATCCGCCCAAGATCCTCGTCACCTGCAACGACAATATGGCGATCGGCGCTTACCGCGCGATTCACGAAATGGGCCTGCGGATCCCGGATGATGTTGCCGTGGCGAGTTTCAACGACATTCCCGTCGCCCAGTTTCTCGGGCCGCCGCTTTCGACGGTGAAGATCCCCGCCGAAGTGATCGGCGAGACCGCCGTTGACCTCCTGGTCGAGCGGCTGACCGGGCGAGACGTGGCGAAGAAGGTGATCCTCGGAACCGAGATGGTCTGGCGCGGCAGCACGATGGCGAGAGCCGCCGCTCCCGGTGCGTAAAACGGTCGGTAAAAAACGCGTGGTAAAAATTTACTGAAATATTGCCTTCTCCAGAATTTTGCGAAATACTCCGCGCCGAGACTAGGAGGAACGTCTCGGGGAACGAATTTCGAGGGAGGAGAAACTATGGACACGCGTACCTATCTGCCGCGCTTTGCCGCCATCGCGCTTGCAGGCGCCAGCTTCTTGGCCGTCACGGCCGCCGAGGCCAAGGAAATCACCATCTGGTGCTGGGATCCGAACTTCAACGTCGCGATCATGAAGGAGGCCGGCGCGCGCTACACCAAGACGCACCCGGACGTGACCTTCAATATCGTCGATTTCGCCAAGGCCGACGTCGAGCAGAAACTGCAGACCGGCCTCTCGTCCGGCACCGCAGACGCCCTGCCGGATATCGTTCTCATCGAGGACTACGGCGCGCAGAAATATCTGCAGTCCTTCCCCGGCGCCTTCGCGCCGCTCTCCGGCACCGTCGATTACTCAGGCTTCGCTCCCTACAAGGTCGAGCTGATGACGCTGGATGGCCAGGTCTACGGCATGCCGTTCGATTCCGGCGTCACCGGCCTCTACTACCGCAAGGACTATCTGGAGCAGGCCGGTTTCAAGCCGGAGGACATGCAAGGCATCACTTGGGATCGCTTCATCGAGATCGGAAAGCAGGTCGAAGCCAAGACCGGCAAGAAGATGATGGGTCTCGACCCGACCGACGCCGGGCTCGTGCGCATCATCATGCAATCGGCCGGGCAATGGTATTTCGACAAGGAAGGCAAGACGAACATCACCGGCAACGCAGCGCTGAAGGCGTCGCTTGAGACGGTCGGCAAGATCATGGCCGCCAACATCTACAAGCCCGCCGCCGGCTGGGCCGACTGGGTCGGCACCTTCACGTCCGGCGATGTCGCCACCGTCATCACCGGCGTCTGGATCACCGGCACCGTCAAGGCGCAGCCGGACCAGTCGGGCAAATGGGGCGTGGCGCCGATCCCGGCGCTTTCGATCGACGGCGCGACGCACGCCTCGAACCTCGGCGGCTCGAGCTGGTACGTGCTTGAAAGCTCAGCCGAGAAGGCCGAAGCGATCGACTTCCTGAACGAGGTCTACGCCAAGGACGTCGACTTCTACCAGACGATCCTTACGGACCGCGGCGCCGTCGGCTCACTGCTCGCTGCCCGCGGCGGGGCCGCCTATGGCGAGGCCGATGCCTTCTTCGGTGGCGAAAAGGTCTGGCAGAACTTCTCCGACTGGCTCGCGAAGGTCCCCTCGGTCAACTACGGCGTCTTCACCAACGAGGCGGACACGGCCGTTACCGCACAGCTTCCGGCACTGCAGCAGGGAACGCCCGTCGACGACATCCTGAAGGCGATCGACGCCGAGGTCAGCGCACAGGTCCAGTAATCGCCGCGGCGATTATCTGCATTGCTCCTGGCCGCGGTAAACACGCCGCGGCCAACGGCTCCTGCTATCCATGGGGATGATGATGGCTCTCGCGCGTCGCGGCGGCATCGGCCGATATTACAACGTCAATGGCTGGCTCTTCGTCGCGCCGGCACTCGGGCTGATCGCCCTTTTCATGATCTATCCGATCGTCTGGTCGCTGTGGATGTCGTTCCAGTCCGGCCGCGGCATGATGCTGAAATTCGCCGGCTTTTCGAACATCGTCCGCCTCTGGAACGATCCGGTCTTCATCAAGGCACTGACGAACACGCTGACCTATTTCGTCGTGCAGGTGCCGATCATGATCCTGCTGGCGCTGATCCTTGCGTCGCTGCTCAACAATCCGAAACTCGTCGGCCGCGGCTTCTTCCGCACCGCCATCTTCCTGCCCTGCGTCACCTCGCTGGTTGCTTATTCGGTGCTGTTCAAAGGCATGTTCGCGCTCGACGGGATCGTCAACTCGACGCTCGAGGCGATCGGCCTCATCGCCTCGCCGATCCCGTGGCTGACCCATCCCTTCTGGGCGAAGGTGCTCGTCATCCTCGCCATCACCTGGCGCTGGACCGGCTACAACATGATCTTCTATCTCGCGGCGATGCAGAACATCGACAAGTCGATCTACGAGGTCGCGCGGATAGACGGCGTGCCTGCCTGGGCGCGTTTCACCCACATCACTATCCCGCTGTTGAAGCCTGTCATTCTGTTCACGACGATCATTTCGACGATCGGCACGATCCAGCTCTTCGACGAGGTCTATAACCTCACCGAAGGCAAGGGCGGACCGTCCAACGCCACGCTGACCCTGTCGCTCTATATCTACAACCTGACCTTCCGCTTCATGCCGAATTTCGGCTACGCGGCGACGGTCTCCTATGTGATCGTGGTGCTCGTCGCCCTGCTCGCCTGCCTGCAATTCTTCGCGGCACGGGAGCGCGACCGATGAACAACGGAACCACACGTATCGTCGGCACCATCGTCACCTACGGCTTCGTCGGGCTGATGGCCTTTCTCTCGATCTTTCCCTTCGTCTGGATGCTGCTCGGCGCGACCAATTCTTCGATCGACATCATCAAGGGCAGGATGATGCCGGGCAGCGCGCTTGCCACCAACATCGCCACCTTCTTCACCCAGGTGAACGCACCGCTAGTCTTCTGGAATTCGGCCAAGATAGCCATTCTCGCGACGGTGCTGACGCTCGCCGTGTCGTCGTTGGCTGGCTACGGCTTCGAGATGTTCCGCTCGCGCCACCGCGATAGGATCTACAGCGCCCTTCTGTTGACGATGATGATCCCGTTTGCCGCGCTGATGATTCCGCTGTTCATCATGATGGGCAAGGCGGGGCTGATCAACACGCACCTCGCTGTCGTGCTGCCGACCATCGGCTCTGCCTTCGTCGTCTTCTATTTCCGCCAGACCACCAAGGCCTTCCCGTCGGAACTGCGGGACGCCGCCAAGGTCGACGGGCTCAAGGAATGGCAGATCTTCCTATTCATCTATGTGCCGGTCATGCGCTCGACCTATGCGGCGGCCTTCATCATCGTCTTCATGACGGCGTGGAACAACTATCTCTGGCCGCTGATCGTGCTGCAGTCGAACGAGCAGAAGACGATCACGCTGGTCATCTCCTCGCTCGCTTCCGCCTACTACCCCGACTACGGCGTCGTCATGGTCGGCACCATTCTCGCGACACTTCCCACCCTCGCCGTCTTCTTCTTCATGCAACGCCAATTCGTCCAGGGAATGCTGGGCTCAGTCAAATAGGAATGATCATGCGTTCTGTTACCTCTTTCAACGATACCTGGACTTTCTCCGAAGGCTTCGATGCGGCAAGCGCTGGCCGGCTGCAGGCAGGCAAATCGGTCAGCCTGCCGCACAATGCGGTGGAATTGCCGTTCAACTATTTCGACGAGGCATCCTATCAGCGCGCCTTCACCTATCAGAAGGTGCTTACCTGGCGTCGGGAGTTCCACGGCCGCGAGGTCTCGGTCGTGTTCGACGCCGCCATGGCCGACGCCGTCGTCTATCTCAACGGCGAGGAGATCATCGCCCACAAGGACGGTTACACGCCCTTTGAAGCAAGACTGACGGATAAGCTGCGGGAAGGCGACAACCTGATCACGGTCAAGATCGACGGCAGCGAAAACCCTGAGATCCCGCCCTTCGGCGGCCGCATCGACTATCTCACCTATGCCGGCATCTATCGCGACGTCTGGTTGAAGGTCACCGATGCCGTTTCGATCGCCAATCTCAAGATCGAAACCCGCGATGCGCTCAGCGATGCCAAGTCCGTCTCGATCCGCTGCGATCTCGGCAATCCGCAAGGCGTCAACTTTGCCGGCACGGTCACGGCACTCCTCAAGGACGCGAACGGCAAGGTGCTGGCGGAAGCAGCCGGTGAAAGCCGCGGCGAGAGCGTCACCCTTGAGATCACGGGCCTGAAGGGCCTCTCGCTCTGGGATATCGACAGCCCCGTTCTCTATGAAGTGGAAGCGCAGCTGCGCAGCGATCGCGGCAGCGACCGGCTGTCGTCACGCTTCGGCTTCCGCACCGCCGAGTTCACCACGGATGGTTTCAAGCTCAACGGACGGCCGCTGAAAATCCGCGGCCTCAACCGCCATCAGGCTTTCCCCTATGTCGGCTACGCCATGGGCCGCACGGCGCAGGAGCGCGATGCCGAGATCCTGAAGAACACGCTGCATTGCAACCTCGTGCGCACCTCGCATTATCCGCAATCCAAGTGGTTCCTCGACCATTGCGACCGCATCGGCCTGCTCGTCTTCGAGGAAATCCCCGGCTGGCAGCATATCGGCGGCGAGGGCTGGAAACAGGAGGCGATCCAAAACGTCCGCCGCATGATCGAGCGCGACTGGAACCACCCGTCGATCATCATCTGGGGCGTGCGCATCAACGAATCCCAGGACTCGCATGATTTCTACGTCGAGACCAACCGGCTCGCACGCGAACTCGACCCCACGCGCCAGACCGGCGGCGTGCGCTACATTACCGACAGCGAATACCTCGAAGACGTCTACACCATGAACGACTTTATCCTCGGCAACGAGGAACTGCCGGGCGCAAACCGCCCGCGCACGGCGCTACGTCCGCAGCAGGAATGCACCGGGCTCACCCGCAAGGTGCCCTATCTCATCACCGAATTCGGCGGCCACATGTTTCCGACGAAGATCTACGACCAGGAACAACGGCAGGCAGAGCATGTGCGCCGGCACCTCGAAGTGCTGAACGCGGCCTATGGCGACCCAAGCATTTCAGGCGCCGTCGGCTGGTGCATGTTCGACTACAACACCCACAAGGACTTCGGCTCCGGCGACCGGATCTGCTATCACGGTGTCATGGACATGTTCCGCCAGCCGAAATTCGCGGCTTATGTCTATGCCAGCCAATGCGAACCGTCGGAGGGCGTGGTGATGAAGCCGGTCACCTTCTGGGCACGCGGCGAGCGCAACATCGGCGGCGTGCTGCCCTTGATCGTGCTCACCAACTGCGACGAGGTCGAGCTGAAATACGGATCGCTCGTCAAGCGCGTCGGCCCCGACCGCGAGAACTTCCCGCATCTGCCGCACCCGCCCGTCGTCATCGACCATCGCCACTTCACCAAGGACGAACTCGGCGTCTGGGGCATGAAGTGGGAAGACGCAGCCTTCACCGGCTTTATCGACGGCGAGCCCGTCGCCAACCTGCGCATGGTCGCCGATCCGGTGCCGACGGCGCTGGAAGTCGTCCCCGACAGCACGGCGCTTCGGGCCGAAGGGCGCGACAGCGTGCGGGTGATCGTGCGGGCGCTCGATCAGGCCGGCAACATCCTGCCCTTCCTCAATGACGCGGTCGACGTGACAGTCACCGGCCCTGCCCGCCTGCTCGGCCCCGATCGCCTGATCTTCCAGGGCGGTTCGACCGGCTTCTGGCTGGAAACGACGGGTGCTGCCGGCGGCATCGCCGTCGCGGTGACCTCGACGCGGCTTGGAACCGTAAGGCTGGAGCTTTCGGCGGTGTCGGACGAGGCGGCGGCTGCATGAGCGAACTCCAACTTAAGCACGTCAGAAAGTCCTATGGCAACTTCGAGGTCATCAAGGGTGTAGACCTCGACATCAAGACCGGTGAGTTCGTCGTCTTCGTCGGGCCATCCGGCTGCGGCAAGTCGACCCTGCTTCGGATGATCGCCGGACTGGAGGAGATCACGTCAGGTGATCTCACGATCGGCGGCGAGCGCATGAACGATGTCGATCCGTCGAAACGCGGCATCGCCATGGTGTTCCAGTCCTATGCGCTCTACCCGCATATGACGGTTCGGGAGAACATGGGTTTCGCGCTGCGATTTGCCGGCGTGCCGAAGGCCGAGATCGCACAACGCGTCGGCGAAGCCGCGAACATCCTGGAACTCGGGCCGCTGCTCGACCGCAAGCCAAAACAGCTTTCGGGCGGCCAGCGCCAGCGCGTGGCGATCGGCCGGGCGATCGTGCGGCACCCGAAGATCTTTCTCTTCGACGAGCCGCTCTCGAACCTCGATGCGGAACTGCGCGTGCACATGCGCATCGAGATCGCCAGGCTGCACAAGAAGCTTGCAACGACAATCATCTACGTCACCCACGATCAGGTCGAGGCGATGACGCTTGCCGACAAGATCGTCGTCATGCGCGGCGGTGTGGTCGAGCAGGTAGGCTCGCCGCTCGACCTCTACGACGATCCGGCCAATCTCTTCGTCGCCGGTTTCATCGGTTCGCCGAAGATGAACTTTTTGAAGGGGATCGTCGAAACAAACGCGGGCGGGGAGAAACATGTCCGCCTGGCGGATTTCGGCAATGCGACGCTGCCGATTGCGGTCAAGGACGTAACGCCCGGCAGCACCGTGACCATCGGCATTCGCCCCGAGCATTTCGGCGACAGCGGCTCGGCGAGCCTCGATTTGACGATCGACATGCTGGAGCATCTGGGCGGCGAGACCTTTGCCTATGCCCGGCACGGCGACGGCGAACTGATCATCATCGAAACAAAAAACGGCCGCGGCCTGAAGTCCGGCGATAGCATCGCCGCCCGTTTCGAACCCACAGCCGCTCTGGTGTTCGACGCAGACGGCAGGCGCCTGCGCTAGAAGCTATCCACCATAGGAGGGCGGCGCCATCTGCGAAGATGGCGCCGTTCGTCGTTGTCACGGGAACATGCCCTTCGGTGTCTCACCCTTCAGAAAGGGCTCGATGAAAGCCTCCAACAGTTCCGTCTGGTTGATGACGGCGGTGTGCGACGTCGCCGGCAGGATCGCGAGCCGCGAAGGCGATAGCGGCTTTCCCATGTCGCCCATGGCGCCGCCACCAAGCAGGCGGAACAGTGCCACCGTGTGCTCCAACGTCGCCACATCGGCATCGCCGGCGATGACGAGAACCGGGGTCTTCAGTGCCTTGACATCCGCCTCCCAGGCCATCGGTTCTTTTTCGAGCTGGATCAGCTTCTTGACCAGATCGGGAAACCCATCCGGATTGGCGGCGAGCTTGCGGTAGTCTTCGGCAAAGGGCATGCCGACGAACATCTCGACAGTCATCTGCGGGATGAATGCTTTGAATTCCGGCTGCCAGCCCTCGGCATCGTAGCCGACGGACGCGGCGGCTAGCTTGTTCACCTTGTCCGGATGGCGGATTGCCAGCTGCAGGCCGGCAGCCGCACCCATTGAGTAGCCGAAGACATCGGCCTTCTCCAGCTTCACCGCATCCATGAAGGCGGCGACGTCGTCGGCGAGGTTCGGATAGGTGATCGGGCGATCGATATCGGTGGTGCGGCCATGGCCCTGGAACTCGATTGCATAGACCTTGTGGGTCTCGGCCAGCTTCGGGATGATCGCGCCCATCGAGGGAATGTTCATGTAGGCGCCGTGCAGCACGACCAGCGGCTCGCCCTCGCCCGAGACCTCGTAATACATCTTCATGCCGTTGACTTCGACGGTCTCAGCCTCGGCAAAGGCAGTGCCGGACATGAGCAGGGCGCCAGCGATCAAAGCGGTACGAAACATTCTCAATCTCCTTGTTGTCAGCGCGGTTGAGCACCGCCTTCGAGATTAAGACGCATGACGTCGTCATCTCCCGACATCGACAGCCAAGAAAATTTCGCGCATTCGTTGCAGTGCCCAGCAAACGCGTCGCGCCTTGGTCCGCCGGCACTTCAGCCTGACGGGTTGAGGCTCACCCGCAGGGGCGCGAACTGCGATACGGCAAAATCCATGAGCTTTCGCACCCGCGGCAATTCACGTAATTCCGGGTGAACACCGAGCTTCAGCGGCAGAACCGGCGCGGCAACGCCGAGGTCAAGGGCCACAAGGCCATTCCGGCCGGCGGCGATAAAGTGCGGCAGCGTGGCAAGTGCCTGTCCGGTCTCAACCGCACTCAATTGCGAGCGGATCGAATTCGTGCGCAGCAGCACTCTCGCCTCCGGCAAAAGATCTTTCAGCCAGGTCGAGAGCGATACCCGCACAGGCACCTCCACCAGCTCGACAATCGTCTGGTTCCTGCCTTCGCCCGCAACATCCGGATGGCCGAAACGATCAAGGTAGGCCTCTGTTGCAAACAGGCCGTAGGCGACATCGGCAACCTTGCGCTCGACGATATCGTTTTGGTCGAAACTGCCGAAACGCAAGGCGATGTCCGCGTCCCGTCGGGACAGGTTGAAGCGCCGGCCATCGTTCAAAAGGTGAATGCTGACGCCGGGATGCATTGCTGCAAACTTGGTCAGGATCGGCGCCAGGAGGTAGTCTCCGATCCAGTCGAGGCTGGTCACGGTGATGGTGCCTTCAAGTGCGTCGTCCTGCACCGCAAGGCGCCGCTCCACCGCAAGCGCGTTCGCCTCCATGTGCTCGAGCGCAGAAAGGATGGAGAGGCACACGGCGGTCGGCACGAGGCCGCCCGGTTGCCGCTCGAACAGCGTTTTGCGCGTCTTCTGCTCAAAAGCCTCGAGGCGACGGCTGAGCGTCGGTTGCGTGGTGCCCATCGCACGGGCCGCTGCACTCAGCGAGCCGTGGCGGACCAAGTGCTGAACAAGATGGAGTTCTTCCCAGTCCACAGGCACCTCAGGGTTCAGCCGGCCGAGGCGGCTCGCCTCGACGGTAATCCATAAGCACTTTCGTGCCCGCCGTCATGCCCCCGTCGATAGGCAGCACCACGCCGGTGATGTAACTCGCCGCATCGGAACAGAGCCAGAGGACACTTGCGGCCACCTCCTCCATCCGGCCAAGCCGGCGCATCGGCGTCGAAAGTGCTGCGTGCCGCTGGATGTCCGCGCCGGCGGCCTCGAGATGGTGGGTGAGGATCGGCCCGGGCGCAACGACATTGATCCGGATGCCCTGGTCGGCATAGTCCAGCGCCGCAGCCTTGCTCAGCCCGATGATCCCGGCCTTCGCACTGACATAGGCGGAAAGCCCGGAGGTGCCGTTGATGCCGGCAACCGACGCCATGTTGACGATCGCACCGCCACCGCCCCTCGCCATCGCCTCGATCTGGTAACGCATGCCGAGAAAGGTGCCGCGAATGTTGGTGCGGATGCCGCGATCGAACCCTTCGATGTCGAGATCGGCAAGCGGGGCCGGCATGGTTCCATCCGTCGCATTGTTGAAGGCGGCGTCGAGCCGGCCATAGTGCTGCATCACACTTGCAAGCGCCTGCTTCATGGCACTCTCGTCGCCGACATCGGCAGCGATCGCCAGTGCGTCGCCGCCCGCCTGGCGGATGGAAACCGCCAACGCCTCGACCGCCGGCTGCGAGCGGGAAAGAAGGACAACGGATGCGCCGGCCTGCGCAAAGGCGCGGGCGGTGGCCGCGCCGATACCCTTGCTGGCGCCTGCGACTAAGGCGACTTTGCCTGCAAATCCCAGATTGTTTGTGTTCATCAACCCGACTCCATCTGACGTTGTCGCACCGTTTTTAGCGCCGGACGACGACGGCTGCCTCGTGCAGGCGCGTATGCCTCCCATACGGGAACAGACGATCGACTTTCGTTGCGAACGGGCTTTGCCTTTGTCCGGGAGCCCGAATTTCGCCCTGAAGCGTCGACCGGGCCGCAGTATCGAGAAGCACAGGAGACGATCATGGATGCGACAAGACAGGGAAGATCGAAGCGCAGAACGCGGCTGAAGGCCGAACTCGACCGGGTGATCGCGGAAGCCCTGGATGAACAGCGCATCGTCGGCACAGTCGTCGAGATCCTTATCGATGGCGAGCCCGGCTACCGACATGCCGCCGGGCTTGCGGAACGCGAGGCCGACCGGCCGATGACCGAGGACAGCATCTTCCTGCTCTCCTCGGTCGCAAAGCCAATCGTCACGGTCGCTGCTCTCAACCTGGCGCAAAGCGGCACCATCGGTCTCGACGATATCGTGTCGGAATGGCTTCCCGCGTTCAGGCCGCAGCTGCCGGACGGCAGCGAGCCTCGGATAACCCTCCGCCAACTCCTGACGCACAGTGCCGGTTTGAGCTACGTGTTCATGGAGCGAGGCGACGGCCCTTATCGCCGGCACGCCATCAGCAGCGGCCTCGACGACACCGACGATGATCTCACCGCCCTCATCGGCAAGCTCACCGCCATTCCGTTATCCTATCCGCCCGGACACGGCTGGGGCTATTCGATGAGCCTCGACGTGCTTGGCGCCGTTATCGAAGAGGCGACGGGATCAAAGCTGCCGGAGGCGATTGCTACGCTCGTCACACGCCCGATGGGGATGAACGACACCGCCTTTTCCGTGACCGATAAACGCAAGCTCGTGGTCCACTATGGCGATGCCTCGCCGCGGCCACGGCGGCTCGTTGGCGACGACGCGGTCCCCTTCTTTGGCAATCCCGTACGCCTCTCGCCCGGCCGGATCTTCAATCCTCGAGCCTTTCCCTCCGGAGGAGCCGGCATGGCAGGCACGGCCGGCGACGTGATCCGCCTTCTCGAAAGCCTCAGGACCGGACACTCGCCGGTGCTCGACGCCGCCAGCACCCGCTCGATGTTCGACATTCAGGCAAGGACGGGCGGATTGGCCGCCGGCGCCGGGTGGGAGTTCGGTTTCGGCGGCGCCGTGCTTGTCGAACCCGAGATGGCGGGAACACCGCAGTCGCGCGGCACGCTGCAATGGGACGGCGCCTACGGGCACAAGTGGTTCATCGACCCGGCCCGCGGCCTGACAGTCGTTGCGCTCACCAACACCGCTTTTGAGGGCATGAACGGACGCTTCCCGGACGATCTTCGCGACGCCATCTATCGGAGCCTCTAGCCATGCGGAACGCCCCATTTCCCGTCGACCTCGGCCGCTACTTCGCCCGCATCGGTCATGTCGGGCCGCTCTCGCCCGATCTCACAACGCTTGGCAGGATCGTCGCCCGCCATGCCGCGTCGATCCCCTTCGAGGCCATCGACGTGCTTCTCGGCCGTCGGATCGACCTTTCGCCGGCGGCGGTCGACGCCAAGCTCATCGACCGCCGGCGTGGCGGCTATTGCTTCGAGCAGAACAGCCTGTTGCAGCGCGTGCTCACGTCGCTCGGCTACCGGGTGGATCCCTTGATTGCCCGCGTCCTGTGGATGCGCGCCCCGGGTGCGCCGCCGCCGGCCTGGTCGCACATGGCGCTCCGCGTCTTCGTGAACGATGTCGGCTATCTGGTCGATGTCGGCTTCGGCAGTTGCGTGCCGACCGCGCCGCTGCGTTTCGACCGGACCACGCCGCAACCGACGCCGCATGAGCCGTTCCGTCTCAGCCGAACGCTCGATGGCTACGTGCTGGAGGCATTACTTGGTCGTGACTGGGTACCGGTCTACGAGGTATCGCCGAGCATTTGTGGAGAGGACGCGTATCGGATCGCAAACATCGCGACATACACGGATCCGCATTCGCTTTTCCGACAGACCCTACTGGTGACGTTGACCACCGAGGAGACACGTAACATCCTGCTTGGAAACCGGCTGACGATCCGTGACAGGAACGGCACCGTGACGCGCCAAGAATTCGATGCACCGGCAATCGAATCTGCCCTTATCAACGTCTTCGGATTACCCCTCGACGGCGACTGGCGCCGGGTCGCTGCGCGCGCCGGCGGCGCATTCGAGGCATCCATTCCAACGACATGACGTGAACCCGGCGCCTCGTCTATCGATGGGTGAGGATGTAGCCTTTGAGGATCTCCGCATGATTGCGGGCCTCATCCTTCACGCTGTAAAGCAAAGTCACCGGGCCCTCAGCAATGCGCTGTCGCAACAGGTCAACTGCCTCCGGATTGCCGTCGAGCTCGGCAAGGTAGCGCTCGCGAAACTCTTCCCACGTACCTTCATCCGCATGGAACCAGCGGCGCAGCTCCGTGGTCGGCGCTATGTCCTTCAGCCAGAGATCGACCGCGGCTTCCGCCTTGGTCAAACCGCGCGGCCAGAGGCGATCGACGAGGACGCGCATCCCGTCGCCATCGGCCTTCGGCTCATAGACACGTTTCGTCTTCAGCTGCATGAACGCCCCTCATTGGTCTTGATTTGAGGACCATAGCTGCCGCCGATTGGCGATCCAAGCGCGAAGGCGCTTGCCGGCAAGCGGTAAAGGGGCGCCTGCCGCCTACACCCCGCGCCTGTTGCCCCAGAGCAGGACGTGCAGCTGCGGCAGGACGCGGGCCTCGAACCAACGATCTTCCGTCACCTTGCCGACAAGCCAGAGCATGCGATCGATGATGCCGTCGATGTCGACTTTGGCGTCGTCGTCGTCAGGGGGTGGAGGCGTATGGTTGCCAGGCTGCAGGTAGAGCGGCAGATGGGGGTACCGGGCCGCCGTATCCCGGGCATAGGCATAGTCGCGCTCGTCGAAAACGACGATCTTCAGCGCCACCTGCGGCCCATCCGCTGCCATTCGAAGACAGTCGTCGAAGGTATGCCACTCCGTTTCCATGCCGCTCGACGGCGGCTTCGGGCTCAGCGTCAGCACGTCGAGATCCGCAAACCAGTCCTTGGCGATGCTGCCCTGCGTTTCCAGCGCGAAGCGATAGCCATCGGCTTTCCCGCGGGCGATCAGGAGCGCCAGCGGCTGGATCGCCGGATTGCCGCCGGAAAGCGAGACCGTCAGCGGCTTGCCACCGGAGAGCGTGACGACCTCGCTCCAGATCTCTTCGACGCCCATCGGCAGCCATTGGTCGCGATATTCGCTGTCGACCGCGTGCAGCGTGTCGCACCAACTGCAGCGATAGTCGCAGCCGCCGGTTCGCACGAACACGGTCGGAAGCCCGATCAGGATGCCCTCGCCCTGGATCGTCGGCCCGAAGATTTCGCTGACACGGATGCGCGTTTCGCCGGGCCCGCTCATGGCCGGTATTCCGCCCAGGTCTTCGGCGTCTCGCTGACACGCACGGCGGAGGTTTCCGGCAGCCTCGCCTTGCACCAGTCGTAAAAGTGCTTCGCCAGACATTCGGCCGTCACCCGGTCGTGGCCGAGAACGTCGTTCAGATGGCGGTGATCGAAACTCTCGTCTATGTAGCGCTTCAGTGGCGAAAGCTCGTGATAGTCGCGCACGAAGCCGTGCTCGTTGAGCTCCGCGCCGGCAAGCTCGACTTCGACGATGTAGTTGTGGCCGTGCAGCCGCGCACATTGATGGTCTGCCGGCAGGCTCTTCAACTGATGCGAGGCGGAGAAATGGAATTCCTTGGTGATCCGGAACATCACTTCACCTCCTCGGCCGCAAAGGCCGACG
This sequence comes from Ensifer sp. ENS03, assembly GCF_014852035.1. NCBI lineage: Bacteria > Pseudomonadati > Pseudomonadota > Alphaproteobacteria > Hyphomicrobiales > Rhizobiaceae > Ensifer > Ensifer sp. ENS03. Next base: position 38,632 of record NZ_JACVAV010000003.1, read on the forward strand.
TCGCCGCCACCCAGAAATCCGGATCTTCGTAGTCGGTCGGATCCGCAACGCCGGCCAGATGGAAGGCCTCGCGCCGCTCGACGCAGGTGCCGCAGCGCCCGCAATGGCGCGCGCCGCCCTTGTAGCAGGACCAGGTCGCTTCGAAGGGCGTCTGGTGGCTCGCGCCGTCGGTGACGATATCCGCCTTCGAAATCGTCACATAGGGCGCGTAGAGCGTGACGTCGGCGTAGCCGTCGAGCGCGTGGTTCTGCATCGCCTGAAACGCGTCGATGAAGCCGGGACGGCAGTCGGGATAGATGAAATGGTCGCCGCCATGCACGGCGACGGCCACCGCATCCGCCTTCTGCGCTGCTGCCAACCCGAAGGCGATGGCGAGCATGATGGCGTTGCGGTTCGGAACCACCGTCGCTTTCATCGTTTCCTCGGCGTAGTGGCCGTCGGGCACGTCGACATCGTCCGTCAATGCCGATCCGGTGAGATGGGCGCCGATCGCGCTGATGTCGATGACCTGATGCGGAACGCCCAGCCGCTTGGCACAGGCGGCGGCAAAGTCCAGCTCCTTGCGGTGTCGCTGGCCGTAATCGAAGGAGAGCAGGCCAATGAGTTCGTGTTCGGCTGCGACCTTGTGGGCAAGCGATACCGAGTCCAATCCGCCGGAGCAGATGACGATTGTCTTCATGATAGGTGTCCTTGTTTTGACCGGGTAGGCTGCGACCGGATTACGGCGCGCCTTCTAGGGCAAAGCAGGACGGATGGGAAGCATTATGTTGAAGTGCGGGAGTACGCAGCCTCTTCCTGCGTGCCATACACGCGACCGGCGCATTCTCAAACTGAGCCAGAAACGCACGCGTCCCACCCTTAAGTGCAAGGGTGGGACGCGCAAGCATCAGGCGCTTTCGGGGATGTTCCGATGACTACTGCTGCAGCCCCGGATAGGCCCATACGCCCGAAACACGCATCAGATCACGGTAAATGACCAACCGCTCGTCCGCCCCGATCTTTGCCGCTTCATCCTGGGTTGGCGCGTCCAGTGCATTCAGCGGCACCACTGCCGATGGCAGGTCGCGCTGCTTCAAGGCATCCTCCATGACCGTGCGCGCGCGGCGCATGTGGCTCGAACTGGTCACCAGGATTACCGTGTCGGCCTGATGCCGCACCAGGAGATTGGCGGCATTGATCACATTGCCGATCGTATCTTTCGACTTGTCCTCAATCATGATGCGATCGCGACTGATACCCTTGTCGACCAGCCACTTGGACATGACGTCACCTTCCGTAACGCCATTTTTCGGCACGCCGCCACTCACCATGACGAGCGCTGTCGGGTTGGCCTCGGCGACCTTCAACGTCACCTCGAGACGATCGAGCAAGGTTTGCTGCGCCTTGCCGTCATCGGCGAGCGCGTAGCCCAGCGCGACGATGACGACTTTGCCTGGCACAGTCGGGACGTCGAAGTTCGGCTTTTCAGCCATGATCTGTTCTGCGCGAACAAACCGCTTGCGATACTCTTCGGCTCTCTCGCGATCGAGACCGGCCAGCGCCTGGTGGGCAAGCGCCGCGCCGGTCTCATCGCCACGGATGCGGGCAATTGCCTCAAGCCAGCTTTGCGCATCAAAAGCGGTCGGGTCCTTGCCAAGGATGCTCTGGAAGGTCGCCTGCGCGTCGTCGAGCTTCTTCTGGATGATCTGGGTCGCAGCAACGGCATATTGGAAATCCAACCGCTCAGGCGCGAGCGTCGACGCTTCCTTGAAGGCTTCCTCCACGACATCATATTTGCCATGCAGCGTAATGCCCTTGAAGACTTCGGCTTCCGCCTTTTTGACGTCGCCGCCCGACCAGTAATACTGCATGCCGGTGTCGACCAGCTGTTTTATACGGGCAGCGTTTGCCTGGTCGAAGGCGCCGGCTGGAACCGCTGAAATGAGACACGCTGTCGCTGTCAACAGTCCAAGGAGGCGGCGCCGTGCGCTACCCGCCTTTACCGAACGCGGGGTGCCCGATGCTGTCACGGTCGACCCCAACGGGGCAAAAATGGAACTCGGCTTCATTTAAATCTCCCAGTTTTCCGGTTGCCCGCCGGCTTGCTCGCCCTCGGGCCGATAGCGTTCCGTATTCACTTCCGATTTGGCCCATCTCCTTGCGGCCAGTATTAGAAATACCAAAACATGACCACCTGTCCAGATCGCGGCGGCGCAACTATCCGTAATGGCGACTGAAGCCGGAATAATTCGTGTTACATTTCTTACAGATAGCGCATACAAGTTGCGTTCACGTTCCGAAACAGTCGCTGATTGGCGTTATATTGGTATTATCCAATTGCACGCCATCGCCCGCGCAGCGTGCGTGCGCAATCGCTGAATGACCAGGATGTCATGAACATTGGCTTGCCGGCAGTGATTTCCATGGTTCGGCAAGAGCAAAGCCTGCTTCAACGATCTCGCTGCCGATGGGTAGCCGAAAACCTACTCCGGAGCTCGGGAGTTCGTGGCGGTCGTTGCGCGCCGCGCTGTCGAAGACACCGTAAGGTGAATCGATGCGCTGGCCCGTTTGGATTGTTCGAAGGGATCTGACCTTTGAACTCACGCAAATCCGAAGAGGACGGTTCCGCACGGTTTTTCAGATTTCGCTCTCGATCCGGCCAGCCGCAAACGCAAAATTGCAACGAATGATGCAAACTGATTGCGGCCCGGCGCTGCGGCGCCGGGCCGCAATCTTCTCTACTCATCGTCATGCATGTGCATGCGGATGCTGCCGTTCGTCCCAGACGGCCCAGATCGCGAGCGCGGTCACCAACACCCCAAGGACGACATGCGTCCACATGGGGTTGGGACTGGTCGAGAAACCGAGCAGCCAGGGTGAAGCGATCAGCCAGAGCCCGACGATGAGGCTTGCCCATTCTTCCCATTCCGCAAACATGGCAAGCGTCGCGATAGCCAGAACGCCGAGCACGACGCCGGCGCCCCAAGCGTTCCAAGCCGGAACGCTTTCGACAACGAAACCCATGATCCAGGGAGAGACGAACAGGCAGATGGCAAGAACCAGATTGATCCAGTCCTGTGCTTTCTTTCCTTCCATCAGTGCCATGACAACCTCCACGAATGAAGCTTGGCCAAAGCGTACGATCGCGTGCGGTCGCACGCTCTGAAAACATAATAAATTCAACCGGAACCGCTTTCAAATCTTTTTCGCGTGAGCACGCGGTGGTCGCATGTGCGAAATCAGGCGGCGAACCGACGATCCGCCGCTCTGAATGGGTGTCGAGGGCGCAGCTTTGCGCCGCTTCGCGTGCGTCTAGTAACCGCGCGCAGCACCCGCGCCGATGCGGCTGTCGACTGCGCCATTGTAGCGGGCGCCGCCGCCGGCCTCGATGTCCGAAAGGCTCTCGCCGCCGACGAGGATGCCGGTCGCCTGTCCCCAGATCGTCCAGCTTTCATCGATCTGGACATTGTGGCCCATGGCCGACAGCAGCTTGCGGGTATCTGGCGAGAGCGCATAGGGCTCCATGAACACCTTGTCCGGCAGCCACTGGTGATGGACGCGCGGCGCGTCGACCGCTTCCTGGATGTTCATGCCGTGGTCGATGACGTTGAGTATCGCTTCGAGCGTGATGGTGATGATGCGTGCACCGCCGGGGCTGCCGATCACCATGAAGGGCTTGCCGTCCTTGGAGATGATCGTCGGGCTCATCGATGACAGCGGCGTCTTTCCGGGCGCGATCGCATTGGCCTCGCCCTGCACCAGACCGTAGAGATTGGGCACGCCTGGCTTGGCGGTGAAATCATCCATCTCGTTGTTGAGCAGGATGCCGGTTCCGGGCGCCACGACGCCGGCGCCGAAGGAGCCGTTCAGCGTATAGGTGACGGCAACCGCATTGCCCTCGTCGTCGATGATCGAATAGTGCGTCGTCTCCTTGCTTTCGCCGAAACCCTTGGGGATCAGCGTGGCGGAAACGCCGGCGCGGAACGGATCGATCTTGTCGCGGATGTCCTTGGCATAGGCCTTGTCGGTAAGCTTGGCGACGGGGTTCTCGACGAAATCAGGATCGCCGAGCGACGTGTTGCGGTCGACATAGGCGTGGCGCATGGCCTCGATCATCACATGCACGGTGTCGGCGGCGCCATAGCCCATGTAGGAAATGGGGTAGCCTTCGAGAACGTTGAGGATTTCGCAGATGATCACGCCACCGGAGGATGGCGGCGGCGAGGAGACGATGTCATAGCCGCGGTAGTTGCACTTGACCGGCTCCAGTTCGCGCACGGCGTAGCGCTCGAAATCTGCCTTGGCGAGCACGCCACCTTTCTCCGCGCTCGCCTTGACAATCTGGTCGGCGATCGCGCCCTTGTAGAAGGCGTCGGTGCCCTTCTCGGCGATGCTCGAAAGCGATGCGGCAAGATCGGCCTGGATCAGCTTCTCGCCGGCGACGAACGGCTTGCCGTCCTTCAGGAAGATCGCGGCCGCGGCCGGGTCCTTGGCGAGCCTGTCCGTCTCGCCCTCGAAGGAATCGATATCGCCCTGCTCCAGCACGAAGCCGTCTTTGGCAAGCGCGATCGCCGGCGCGATCAATTCGGCAAGCGGCTTGGTGCCATAGCGGCTGCGCGCCATTTCGAAGCCCATGACCGGGCCGGGAACGCCGACGGCGAGATAGCCCTCGGTACTCAGGCCGTCGACGACATTGCCCTTGGCGTCGAGGTACATGGTCTTGGTCGCAGCTTGAGGCGCCCGCTCGCGGAAATCGAGGAACGTCGTCTTGCCGTCCTTGAAGCGGATGGTCATGAAACCGCCGCCGCCGATATTGCCGGCGGTCGGATAGGTGACGGCAAGCGCATAGCCGACGGCAACGGCTGCATCCACGGCATTGCCACCGCTTTTCAGCACGGCAACACCGATATCGGATGCCAGGTGTTGGGCCGTGACCACCATGCCGTGCTCCGCCTTCACGGGCTCGGGTGAAGCCGCCTGCACCGCCCAGGGCGTCAGGCTCGATGCAAAGAGCAACGTAATCGACAGGGTCTTCAAGCGGAAACTCGGCATGCGTCTCTCCCTCGCAGGCTCGCGGCGCATTGCCAGATTTCAATGACCGTGGTCTCGCCGCGTCCAGCGCGGTGGCAACGATCGTTCGGTAGGGGCAAGCACCTGATATGGACGGCTATGAAGTGCGGGAAGTATAGTCACGCTCAATCGACGATGGCAAATCACGCCTGACGTTCAACGACACCCCTACGCCTGACCGACCACTGCGTCGGGTCCCCCAGTCGACAGGAAAGCCGTGCCGCTCAGGCGGCATCGGCAAGGATCAGATCGGCACCTTTCTCCGCAACCATCATCGTCGGCGCGTTGATGTTGCCCGCGGTGATGTTGGGGAAGATCGAGGCGTCGACGACGCGAAGACCGGGCACGCCGTGAACCTTCAGGCGGCTGTCGACCACCGAACTCTCCTGGTCCGGCCCCATCGCGCAGGTGCCGCAAAGATGGTAGATCGAGCCGGAGTTTTCGCGGAAATAGTCCATCAGCGCTTCGTCGCTTTCCACGCGCGGCGCCGGCGAAATCTCTTCCGCCGTCAACGATGAGAGTGCCGAGGCCGACGCGATCCGGCGGACAAGCCGGCTTCCCTGCAGCACTTCGTCGATGTCGCGATCGGTCGTCAGGTAGTTCGGCCGGATCAGCGGTTTCACCGAGGGGTCGCCGGACGCAATCGAGATACTGCCGCGGCTCGTCGGCCGGCAGGAATTGAAGCAGATCAGGTAGCCGGGATAGGGCTCCGGCTTCAACCCGGCCTTCGGATCCGTCGGGATGCGGTAGGAGAGCGGGTTGAAATAGAGCTGGATGTTCGGCCGTTCTTCGTCGGGCCGGCCGCGGAAGAAACCACCCGCTTGGTTGACGCTCATCGAGAACGGTCCTTTGCCGGTCAAGAGATACTGCAGACCGAGACGCATCTGGCCGAAGAGACTGCCGAACTCGTCGTTGAGCGTCGGGATCGTCGCACGATAATAGAAGCTGGCGCAGAGATGATCCTGCAGGTTCAGGCCGACCGACGGCAGATGCCGGCGCGTTTCGACCCCGAGCGACGACAGCGCCTTGCCGTCGCCAATGCCCGAGACCTGCAGCAGCTGCGGGCTACCGACCGCACCGGCGGCCAGGATGACCTCGCGCCCCGCCGTGAAGCGGCGCCGCGTCCCATTCTGTATGACATCGACACCGGTCACGCGTCCGTCTTCGCCGAAGACCAGCTTTTCTGCCTGCGCGTAGCGTTCGATCGTGAGATTGGGACGCTTGAGGGCGGGCCTCAGATACTCCGCGCTCGAATGCGAGCGGCGGCCGTTGTTGGTGTTGACGTCGTAGACGCCGGCGCCCTCGATCGAGGCGCCGTTGAAATCCTCGTTCAGCGGCAGCTGCAACGATCCGCAGCTTTCGAGGAAAGCGTCGGTGATCGGGTGCGTCATGCCGCGCATCGGGGTGATGTGGATCGGGCCTTCGCCGCCGTGCCACTCGGACGATCCGCGCGCATGGGTTTCGAGCCGGCGGAAATAGGGCAGGACATCGTCATAGCCCCAGCCCGTATTGCCGGCGTTTTTCCAGTCGTCGAAGTCGTCGCGCGCGCCGCGCACATAGATCATCGCATTGATCGAGCCGGATCCGCCCTGGACCTTGCCACGCGGCACGTAAATGCTGCGATCCTGAAGCTCGGCCTCCGGCTCGCTCGAATACATCCAGTTGACCTGGGGATTGTAGTAGCTGCGGGCGTAGCCGACCGGGATCTTGAACCAGAAGGAATTGTCGTTGCCGCCAGCCTCGATCAAAAGCACCCTGTGGCGACCATTTTCGCTGAGCCGGCTCGCAAGAATGCAGCCGGCCGACCCGGCGCCGACGATGATGTAGTCGTAGATCATCTGCATGTCCTATCGTCGGAGTTATCCGCGTGCCGGCGCGAAGGCCTTCACGTCCGCCGGCCGGCTGTCCATCTGCAGGTGCAGGCGCTCGCCGGTGTACGGCGTGTGCTTTTCGACGACGTCCATGTTGAGCTCGATGCCAAGGCCAGGCTCGCGCGACGGGATGATGTAGCCATCCTCGACGGCGAGCTTGGTCTTCAGCACATCCGCATGAAATCCGCTGAAATCGAGGATCGCCTCATGGATGAGGAAGTTCGGCGACGCAGCTGACAGCTGGATACTGGCCGCAGCCCCGACCGGGCCGTTATAGAGATGCGGGGCGATCTGGGCGTAATAGGCTTCTGCCATGCCGGCGATCTTCTTCGCTTCGAGAAGCCCGCCGACGCGTGCGACGTTCATCTGCAGGATCGAGGCAGCCTTCAGTTCGAGGACGCGCTGGAACTCGTACTTGGTCGTCAGGCGCTCGCCGGTCGAAATCGGGATCGAGGTCGCGCGCGCCACCTCTGCCATCGCCGCTTCCTGTCCGGGAGGAACCGGTTCTTCGAACCAGAGCGGGTCGTATTTTTCGAGACGCCGCGCCAGCCGGATCGCCGAGGACGGCACCATCTGGCCGTGCGTGCCGAAGAGCAGATCGGCGCTGCTTCCAACGGCGTCACGGATCTTGCGGCAGAATTCCTCCGAGCGGTCCATCACGCCGAGCGAAAGCTGGTGGCCGGAATAGTTGGTGTAGGGACCGGCCGGGTCGAACTTGACGGCGGTGAAGCCCATCTCGACCATTTCGACGGCGCATCCGGCGGCGAGATCCGGATCGTTGAAGTCGAACTCTCCAGCCGCGTTCTTCGGGTAGAGATAGGTGTAGGCGCGGAGCTTCTCGTGCACGGTGCCGCCGAGCAGGTCCGCGACGGGCCGGCCGGCGGCCTTGCCGATGATATCCCAGCAGGCGATTTCGAGACCCGAGACGATACCCATCATCGTCGGGTCGGGGCGCTGGGTGAAGCCGCTCGAATAGGCCGAGCGCCAGAAGCACTCGATCTGGTGCGGATCATGGCCGAGCAGATGCCGCTCGAAGACGTCTTCGATCAGCGGCGTCAGCGCGTTTGGATGGAACGAGGTCGCGTAGATCTCGCCGATGCCCTCGATGCCGCAGGCGGTCGTGAGGCGCACGAAGATCCAGTACATTCCGCCCACATGCGGCGGCGGGACGGCGACGGCATAGGTCTTGAGAGACGCGATCTTCATTTGTGTCATCCCTTTTTCTTGAGGCGGGCCATCAGCACCAGGGTGGCGATGGCGCCGAGGACGCAGATGGCGGCGATGTAGCCGAAATAGAACTGGTAGCCGGCGATGCCCGGATAACGGTCTGAGAGGTATCCGTTGACGAGCGGCAGGTAGGTGTCGGGCGCGTAGCCGACGAGCGAGATGATGCCGATCGCAAGGCCGGTGATGTTGGCCGGCACGTGGCAATCGTCGAGGATCGCCCAGTAGAGGCCACGGATCGTATAGGTGATGAGGCCGACGAGCAGCACCAGTCCGACGAAGAGGACCGTGGAGCCGATGCCCGGCAGGGCGATCATCGCCACGAGGCTGGCCGCTGCCACGATGAAACTCAGGAGCAGGATCGCGGTCTTGCCAAAGCGGTCGCCGAGCAGGCCGCCGCCGATACCGCCGACCGGGCGCAGCCACAGCTTGATCGTGACGATCACGCCGGCCATGGCGGCGGAAATGCCGAAGCCGCCTTCCTGCAGATAGGCCGAGAAGCTGTAGGTCGCGAGGAACACGTGATAGCCGCAGAAGATGATGGCGGCGACGAGCCAGACCTCGGGGATACGGAGCAGCGTCTTGATGTCGGCAAGCAGGTTGCCTTCGCGCTTGCGCGCGCCTTTCTCGACAGCGACGGGCTGCGACACGGCGAAATAGGCGATGCCGACGACGATGCAGAAAACGGCATAGAGCAGCACGACATCACGGAAACCCATGGCAAGCCCGGCACCGCGCGTTTCCGTCGTGAAGACGAAGAGCGCGATGGCGACGCTGGCAAGCAGCGCCTCGACCAGGCCACGGCCGCCGTCGAGAATGCCGAAGAAGCGTCCCTGCTCATTGGCGCCGGCGATCAGATTGACCTGCTTCAGCGTCGCCGCCCAGAATGTCAGGCCCGTCGTGACGCCGAAGCCGCAATAGATGACGAGAAGCGATGAGTAGCCAGGCAGCGTCGCGTACCAGAGGCCGAGCAGTCCCGTGCCGACCATGGAAACGAGGATCAGGATGCGCGGCTGGACGCGGTCGGCGAGCCAGCCGCTCGGCAGGTAGCCGACCAGGAAGCTGGTGCCGAGAATGGAATAGAGAACGCCAAGCTCGGTGTTGGTGAGCTTAAGCACCTCCAGCATCGTCGTCTGGTAGGACTGGCGCAGGTAGAGGATCGGATAGATCGCGCCGGCGGCGATCACGATCAGCGCCAGTTGCAGGTAACGGCTGCGGGCCGAAACGGACGGCGCAGCGATTTCTGTATCGGAAATTGAGCTCAAGGGTAGTCTCCTCCCCGACCGATGGCGGGAGCATGCCATCGGCCCGGTCTTGATGTTGATGTCCGAACAATTCCGGTTCCCGTCCGGAATTGCGTCATTTCAAATGATCAGTGTTTCAGGACGACGAGGCGCGTCTGGGTGAATTCCAGCATGCCGTGCTTGCCGTCGTCGCCGCCGAGGCCCGAGCGTTTCCAACCGGCGTGGAAGCCCTGATAGGGGTCCGCCGGGAAACGGTTGACGTAGAGTTCGCCGGCCTCGATGGCGTCGCTGGTGCGCATTACGGTGCGATAGTTCTCGGTGAAGAGTACCGAGCTCAGGCCGAACTGATGGTCGCTCGCCAGCGCCAGCGCTTCCTCGAAGGTCGAGTAGCGGATCACCGCGAGAACAGGCCCGAAGACCTCCTCGCGCACGATCTCCATCTCCTGGCGGCAGCCGGAAATCAGCGTCGGCGGATAGAAGTAGCCCGGTCCTTCCGGCAGGTAACCGCCGGTCTCGACCGTTCCGCCTTCCGCCCGCGCCTGCTCGACCATTTCATGCACGCGTTTCTGCGCGGCGGCGTTGGCGAGCGGGCCCATGCGGGTCGCATCCTCGGCGCGGTCGCCGAAGGCGCGGGCAGCGAAACCTTCGCGCAGCTTGGCGAGCAGCGTGTCATGCACGCTTTCGTGTACATAGAGCCGCTCGGCACTGGTGCAGACCTGGCCGCAATGGGCCGTCTTGGCGGCGACGATCGCCTGTGCCACAGCATCGAGATCCGCATCCGGCTCGACGATGACGGGGGTCTTGCCGCCGAGTTCGAGAGAGGGCTTGGCGATGTTTTCCTTGCAGTAGTCGAGCACGATGCGGCCGGCCGAAACGCTGCCGGTCAGCGTGATCATGCCGACGCCGGGATGGGTGCAGAGCGTTTTCGCGACGTCATGCGACATCGTGAGGATGTTGACGAGACCTTCCGGCAGGCCGGCCTCGACGATCGCTTCGGCAAAAACGAAGGCGGATGTCGGCGTATTGTTGCTCGGCCGTACGACAACGGCGTTTCCTGCAATCAGCGCCGGGGCGATTTTGCGCACCAGTGTGTAGATCGGATAGTTGAACGGGATCAGCCCGGCAACGACGCCGATCGGAACACGCTTCAAGAGCAGGGTTTCACCGGGATTGTCGCTCTCGATCACTTCGCCCTCGATGCGGCGCGCCCATTCGGCGTGGTAGCGCATCAGTTCGGCGCCGTAGATGACTTCCGCGGTCGCGTCGGCGAGGCTCTTGCCCGACTCTTTCGCCAGGGCAGCGCCGATGGTCTCAGCCCGGCTTTCCAGCACGGTCGCCAGTCGACGCAGCGCATCGCCACGCTGGATGGCCGGCAGTGCCGCCCAGGCGCGCTGCGCCTTCATGGCTGCCTCGACCGCTGCTGTTGCCTCCTCATCCGTTGCTGCCGGCACCGATGTGAAGACCTGGCCTGTCGCCGGATTACGGACGTCGATCGTCACCGCAGACGTGCTTTCGATGAAACGACCGCCGGAAAAATTGCGATAGGGGCTCATGGCATCTCGGATGTGTTGGCCGCAGCTCCCGGCGCCAAAGGCGCGCAGGACAAGCGGACTGCGCGGGAGAGAGCACAACGAGCGACGGCCCGTCTCTCTCCCCGACCGAGACCGTCACGAAACTGTTGCGACGATAGGGCCGGAGGCACAAGCGAGTAATTTTCAGCGAGAGCATTCCAAAATGGAATGCTTGGCTCAGGCAGCCCGGTCGACCGAAACTTCCGTAAGCAGCCAGGCACGAAACGCGTCGACCTTGCGGTCGTTTCCGGCCTGGGGCCGCGTGACGAACCAGTAGGATTCATGCCCTTCGACTTCGACGTCGAAAAGCTGCACGAGCTGGCCAGTTTCCAACTGACCGCGCACCATCGAACGGTCGGCGACCGTGACGCCGAGGCCCGCACAGGCCGCTTCGATCGCCAGATCGAGCAGGTCGAACTCTAGCCCGCCGCGGGTATCGACATCCTGGAACCCCGCTGCGTCGAGCCAATGCCGCCAGGTCAGATAGCGCCGGTCGGGCGAGGCAAGCACGTGCAGGAAGGTAAAGCGCTGAAGATCCGTCGGGCCCTCGACTTTCACCCCTTCGAGCAGTGATGGCGCACAGACGACGACATGCCGCTCCGTCATCAGGATGCTGGCATCCAGCATCGGCCACTCGCCATCGCCGAAGCGGATGGCGCAGTCGAGAAGACCGCGCTCGGCAAGCGTGTCCGTGGCTTCGGTGCTGAGGCTGATATCGACGTCGGGCAGGGCCTCGCGCAGCCGCGGCAGACGCGGCAGCAGCCAGCGCTTGGCAAAGGTCGGCGGAACGTTGATCCGCAAGCGGTTCTGGTTGCTCTTCTCGGTGATGCTGCGCAGCGAAACCTCGATGCTATGGAACGCTTCCTGGATCGTCGCCAGCAGTTCGGCACCGGCCGGCGTCAGCTCGAGATGGTGGTGGCGACGGATGAGCAGGTCTTCGCCAAGCTCATCCTCGAGGTTGCGAACCTGGCGGCTGACCGCACTTTGCGTGAGGTTGAGCCGCTCGGCCGCCCGCGTGAAGCTGCGGGTCTGCCCGACCACTTCGAAGACCTTCATCGCCGACAATCCAGGAAGTCTTCGCATCGATAACTTGGCCTCAGGAAACGCTGCATCCCGCGGGTCGTCGCGGGATCGATGCGCACCTTTGCGTGTCACGCTCCGGCGCACAAGCACGAAAATCCAAATCGTGTCCAGCAAAGCGGAAGCGCACGCCTGGCTAGCTCCGAACGACGAACGGCGGCTCTCGCCGCCGTTTGCCTATCCAATCCATCGCCTGGCCAAGCCCAGACGAAAACTGGAAACTTAACCGCGCCTACTCCGCAGCATAAAAGCCGTAGAGCACGGGCATCAGCCCGACCAGCGCCTCGAAGCGCTTGAAGGACTTACGTTCGGGTCGCGTCCATCCGGTTTCGGCGAGCGCCGAAAGCCGCGGGAAGACGAGCCGGTCGAAGACGGCGCGGTCGGTCATCGGTTCGGACCAGATGCAGCATTGCACGCCGAGCAGGTGCTTTTTCTGTGCGTCGGTCCAGCCTTCGACCGGGTCAAAGGTGTAGAGCTTTTCCGGGTCTGACCAGCCGGCCCAGCTGCCGCCGGGCTCCGACCAGGCAGGGCTGTTGGCCATGTCGAGATAGTAGACTTGGCCCGGGCAGACGACGATGTCGTAACCTTCCTCGGCAAGCGCGGCCGACGCCTCGACCGTGCGCCAACCGAAGAGCAACGCCTTCGCCTTGTCGATGACGTTGCCGTGGGCTGCCTCCTGCCAGCCGCCGGTAACGCAGTTTCGGCTCGCCAGGAACGCCTGGACGCGCGCCAGGAACTCGCCCTGCAGCACCGCCGCACCCGAACCGTCGATCTCGTCGGCGCCATGGGTGTTGGTGACGACGTTCAGGCGCTTGGCGTGGGTTTCAGCGACCTCATCGCCGGCAAGTGCACGAAGCCGCGTGAGCGCTTCCGGCGAGCCGGACCAGGCACCAAGCGGCACCTCGTCGGCGCCGACATGAATCGCCCGCATCGGGAAGAGTTCGATCAACTCGTCGAAGATGACTTCCAGCACGCGATAGGTCTCCTCGCGCACCGGGTTGAGGCAGTTGTCCGGGAAGCCCTGGACCGAATGATAGCTTCCCTTTTCCTCGGGATCGCGCAGTTCCGGGATTGCCTGCAGCATCGCATAGGAATGGCCGGGGATGTCGATTTCCGGCATCACCTCGATGCCGAGGCTGGCGGCAAGCGCTACGATCTGACGAACCGCCGCCTTGGTGTAGTAGCCGCCGGTCGGTTCAGGACCGGAGCCGAGCAGCGGCGGGATCTTGCGGCCATGGCCGCGCCAGGCGCCGATTTCGGTGAGCGCCGGATAGGCGTCAATCTCCACGCGCCAGGCCTCGTCGTCGGTCAGGTGCCAGTGAAAGCGATTGAGTTTGTTCCAGGCCATCAACTGCAGGAAGCGCTCGACCTCCGCGGTGCTATAAAACTGCCGGGCGACGTCGAGATGGGTGCCGCGCCAGGCGAGCGCCGGCTCGTCCTTGATCTCCCCGCCCGTCGGAAACACGAAGGTGCCCGGATGCGACCGCGCCCCGCGCAGGACCTGGCCGAGCGTGATCAGGCCGTAGAGAATACCCGTCTGGCTACCGCCCGAAATGGCGACGCCGGCGGGCGAGAAACGGATCGTGTAGGCCTCCGGACCAAGGTGCGACGCCTTTGACAATTCGACCGGGAAACCGCCCTCCGCCGCCGGCCGGACAATGCCCTCGACCGGAAACAGGCTGGCCGTGAGATCGGCAAACGCCTTCGCCGCGGCGGACACTTCACTGCCTTCGGCCTTCAGATCGAGGCCCGGAGGCGCCAATAGCTGACCGGAGACCGCAACCGCTTGCGGCCACGGCACGATCGAGACTGGCACCGGGGCCACCTTCGGCACCGGATAGACGGCGGCGCCACGCTTCAGCTCGGCGTTGTCACCGTGCGCCCGCGAGGCAAGCACGGCAACCGGCGCATTCGTGCCATCGGACAGGACGAGGAAGGCGGCGTTGGCGCCATCGGTCCAGTGGCGCGGCTCGAAGCTCATGCCGTGAGCCTTGAGCGTCCAGGTCGCGCCGGGCTTCAGCTCAAAACCTTCCGGCGGCGCGAATTCCGCATAGTTGGAGAGCCGGACCAGAAGCTGCCCGCCCTCGACCTCAGCGGCAGGATCGATGCGCGCCGGGCCCGAGACGCCGAGGCGAAAGCCCTTGATCGGCCGGTCCGAATTGTTGGTGAGCGTCAGCGCATAGACCGACCTGTCGGCGGTGCCGACGGGCACCCAGAGCGTTTCCAGAAGATAGTCAGATTTGGCGGCAAACGTCATCAAATGGCTCCATGAGTGATTGGTCTCTACGGCCGCCCGGGCGGCCAGCGCGTTTCTTGGGGAATGCAGGTCCTCGGTTCACATAGCTCACGCCGGCGTTTGGCCAAGGGCACGGACGAAGTGATTGACGGTAACTTCTTCCACGTTGTCGGAGGCCGGACGGCTCTTTCGCCGCACGTCGTCGGCATGGGCAAGGAAGCGGGCGCTTTGCCCTGGCACAAAGGGGCGATCGGGGTCGGGGACCGCGGAAAGAAGCAGTTGCGTATAGGGATGGCGGGGATTGCAGATGACGGCGCTGGTCTCGCCCCACTCGACCATCTGCCCGGCAAACATCACCACGACCTCCTCGGCGATGTGGGCGGCCGTGGCTATATCGTGGGTGATGTAGAGCATGGCGAGGTTCCGCTCGCGCTTGATGCGCGCGAGCAGTTCCAGGATGTCGAGGCGGATCGACACGTCGAGCATCGATGTCGGCTCGTCGGCAACGAGCACATCCGGCCCGACGGCAAGCGCCCGAGCAATGTTGACGCGCTGGCGTTGGCCACCGGACAGTTCGTGCGGAAACTTTCGTGCCGTCACATCGGCGTCCAGACCGACATCGGCGAGCAGACGCGCGACGGCAGCTTTCGCCTCGCCCCCGTTCTTGGCGTGACCATGCAAAAGCAGTGGCCGCGCGAGGTGATGGTAGACGGAGAACACCGGGTTGAGTGAGGCGAAGGGATCCTGAAACACCATCTGGATCGCCCGCCGACGCGTCTTTTCGTCGGCCCTTCCTCCGGCCTGGGTAACGTCGGCGCCGCGAAACGCCATCGTCCCCGATGTCGGCGCATCGAGCCGCGCGACGATGCGGGCGCAGGTGGTCTTGCCGCAACCGGATTCGCCGACGAGCGCCAGCGCCCGGCCGGGCTTCAAGGCGAGCGAAATGCCGCGCAAAGCCTCGACGGTACCGAAGCTGCGCCTGATGTCCTTGAGGCGCACGATCGCGTCGTCTTCATCAGCCATGGTCGTCGTTAGCGGCATCACGTTCATTCGACGACCCCCAGGCTGCGGACGGATGAGGGCAGTTGCGGGATCGCGCCCCAGAGTTTCCGCGTGTAGTCGTGTTCCGGCGCACGGCTGATCTGCTGCGTGTCGCCGACCTCAACCAGTTGCCCTTTGAGCATAACACCGATGCGATGGCAGAGCTGCGCCATCAGGTGCAGGTCGTGGGTGATGAACAGCACCGAAAAACCGAGGTTGCGCTGCAGGTCGACGAGTTGCTCCAGGATTTCCCGCTGCACGACGACGTCGAGCGCCGTCGTCGGCTCGTCCATGATGATCAGTTCCGGCTTCAGCGCCAGGCAGATTGCGATAACGATGCGCTGGCGCATGCCGCCGCTGAACTGGTGCGGATAGTCGTCGAGGCGGTTGATCGGGATTCCAACGAGCCGGAACATTTCTTCGGCCCGTGCACGGGCCTGCGGCCTGGTCGCGCCGGTGTGCTTGCGCAAGACGTCGAAAAACTGCGCCTCGACCCGCATCAGCGGGTTGAGCGAGTTCATTGCGCTCTGGAACACCATGCCGATCCGCCGCCAGCGCACGTTTTGAAGCGACGCTTCCGGCATCTTCAGGAGGTTTTGACCATCGAGCAGGATCTCGCCGCCGGCGACCCAGGCCGGCGGTTTTGACAGCCGCGTGATCGCATAGGCGATCGTGCTCTTGCCGCAGCCGGATTCGCCGGCAAGGCCGAAGAGTTCGCCGCGGCGCACCTCGAAGGAGACATCGTTAACCGCGCGGAAAGCGCCGTCGTCAAGCAGGTAATCGACGTTCAGGTTGCGGATTTCCAGGAGTGCATCGCTCATCGGGCCGCCTCCAGTTCGCGACGGCGCAGCCGCGTGAGACGCAGCCAGCGGCTGAGCGCCGGACCGGAGCGAAGCTGCGGATTGGCGATCTCGTCGAAGGTGAAGTTGATGAGCGCGAGACCAAGACCGACGAGCGCGATGCCCGCGGCCGGAACGGCGATGTCCCACCAGGCGCCGACGATGATCGCCGAGGAGTTTTGCGCATTGTAGAGCATGGTGCCCCAGGTCACCCGGAGCGGATCGCCGAAGCCGAGATATTCGAGCGTCGTCTGCGCGACGATCGCATAGATGATGCTGCCGACCACGTTGATGCCGATCAGCGGCACCAGATTGGGCAGGATCTCGACGAAGATGACCCGCCAATGCGGCTCGCCGACCATGCGCGCCGCCACCACGAATTCACGCTGCCGGAGCGCCATGGTCTGCGACCGCGTCATGCGCGCGCCCCAGGGCCAGGAGGTGAGCGCGATGATCGCCATGATCGCCATCGGCCCGACCGTGCCGGCAAAAGACGCAAGCAGGATCAGCAGCGGAATATTCGGTATGACAAGGACGGCATTGGTGGCGAGATCAAGCGTCGCATCCGTGCGGCCGCCGAAGTAACCGGCGACGAGGCCGACGATGGTGCCGAGCGCGGTAATCGCAAGGCCGGTGGCAAAGCCGACGGCAAGCGACGGCCTGGCACCCCAGACGAATTGCGAGAAGACGTCGCGGCCCATCTTCGTGGTGCCGAAGACATGCTCGACGGTTGGTGGCTGATGCGAACGACCGACGCGCTCGCTCGGATCACCCGGTGCGAGAACCGGCGCGAGCAGCGCCATCAGGCAGAGCGTGAGAATGATGACAAGGCCGGCGACGGCTTTTTTCTGCCGCCAGAACAAGGAGACGCCCGCATTCATGCCCTGCCCTCCCTTATGCGCGGATCGACCACGCCATAGATGATGTCGACCAGAAGATTGGCGCCGAGCGTGGCGATCGTCATCAGCAGCAGTTGCCCCTGGATCACGGGATAGTCGCGGGCAACGCTTGCCGTATAGAGCGTCAGTCCGAGACCCGGATAGTTGAAGACGATCTCGGTCACGATCGAGCCGCCAAAGACCGCCCCCAGCATCAGCGCCAGGTTGGTGAGCACCGGCAGCATGGCGTTGCGCGCCGCGTAGCCGAACATGACGGCTGCTTCCGAGAGGCCCTTGGCTCGCCCCATGGTGACGTAGTCCTCACCGAGCACCGAGATCATGCTGGAGCGCATCGTCGTCTGAAACTCGCCAATCAGATAGGGCGAGAGCGTCAGCACCGGCATGATCGCATGCAGGAAGACGCTGCCGAAGAAGGTGAAGTTCAGCCCCGGGTCGAGGCTCGGATCATAGGCGTAGCCGACCGGCAGCAGCCGGAGCGTCACGCCGAAAGTGAAAAGCGTCGCAAGCGCGATGATGACGGGCGGAACGGCAATCAGCACCACCGAGAACGGCGAGACGAAACTGTCGAAACGCCCGCCACGGCGCCAGGCGGCGACGGCGCCGAGCAGCACACCGATGCAAAGAGAGAAGGTTATGGCGGTGACCACGAGAAACGCCGTCCACCCGGCCGAGCGGCCGAGAACTTCAAGCACCGTCTGCGGATAATACTTGACCGAGACGCCGAGATCGAAATGGGCGAGCCCGACGACATAGTCGACGAACTGCTGCCAGATCGGTTGCTCGATCGCACCGAAACGCGCCTTGATCGCCTCGATGGCCGCGGGCGTTGCCCGCGGTCCGAGTTGGGCGATCATGCTGTCGACGGGGGACCCCGGCATCAGCCGGGGAACCGCGAAGTTCATGACGATCGCGAAGAGGAACGCCACGCAGTAGACGGTAAGCCGTCGACGGGAAAGTCGCATCGCTGGAACCCGCTGCCGCTTATTGTACGGGCTTCAGGCGGAGCAGATGCACCAGCCGCATCCGGTTGTTGTCGTGATCCTCGGGGTTCATGACAGGCTCGTCCTTCGTCACCCAGCCGGTAAAGCGCTTGGTCGAGAACTGATACCAGGTCGGACCGTTGAAGACGGGAACGACGGGCAGGTTGTCGGCGACGATCACTTGCACCTGATCGAACAGCTTCTTGCGGTCGTCGTCCGTCGCCGCCCGGCGGTAATTATCGAAGACCTTGTCGAGTTCGGGGTTGGAATAGCGTGACGGCGCGCTGGTGATACGCCCACCGAAGCCGGTCGACAGCGACTGGAAGTAGCCGCGGAAAGGCGTCGGGCCGTCGGCACGCGAATTCATCACCGCCTCGAAGCTGCCGTCGAGGATCTGTTTCTGCCACTGCTCGTATTCGGGCGTTGCGACAGAGGCGTTGATGCCAATCTTGCGCAAGCCTTCGGCCGCGATCTGCACCGCGTCGATCCAGTCGGTCCAGCCGTTCGGCACGATGATCGGAAAGGCGATCGGTTTGCCGCTCGGCGTGGTGCGGAAGCCCTCGCCGTCCTTCTTGTAGCCGGCATCGTCAAGCAGCTTGTTGGCCTTGTCGATGTCATAGGCGAGCCACTCGTCCTGAGCACCCTCGGCGGCCTTGTTGCGCCAGCTGTCGAAGCGCGGCGGCAGACCGCTCGCATGGGTGTTGACGACGGGATAGCCGAAACCGGCGATATCGACCATCGCGGTGCGATCCATGGAAAGGCTGAAAGCGCGCCGGAACGTCATATCGTTGAAGGCCTCGGCGTTGCCCGGATTCGACGACTTGAAGTTCATCTGGAACGAAACGGTTTCGGCCGGAGGCTGCCAGTAGCCATTATGGTCAGGGTCGAGGCCGACATAGGTCTTGTCGATCTGCGGCAGGAACGAGCCGAACCAGTCGATCGAGCCCTCCGGCAGGAGCGCCAGCATCTGGTCGTTGCCGGAAATCTGCGGCAGCTTCAGGCAATCGACCTTCAGCGTCGCCGCGTCCCAATAGTTGGGGTTGCGGCACTGCTCGTAGACCTGGGGCGTGAAGCGGCGGATTTCGGTCATCGGACCGGAGCCGACGGGCGTCTCGTTCTTGAAGGCCAGCGGATCCTTCACGTCCTTCCAGATGTGCTCGGGCACCACCGGGAAATCGGCAAGCGACTCCGGAAAATGCGTGTCGACATCCTTGAGGTTGATCTTCACCTCGGCCGGCGACGGCGCCTCCACCGAAGCGACGGTTTCGCCAACGCCGACGGTATCGACCGCCGGGTTCTTCAGCATCAGCTCGAGCGTGAATTTCATATCTGCCGAGGTCAGCGGCTTGCCGTCCGACCATTTCACGCCGTCGCGCAATGTATAGGTGATCGACTTCAGGTCGTCGGCAAATTTGTAGGCAGTCGCAAGCCGAAAGACCGGCTTGCCGCCGTCGTAATCATTGAAGATCACCAGCGGCTCGTAGACGAAATCCATGGTGCTCTGCCGCCGACCGCCGAGGTCGAACGGGTTGAAATTCTGCACCCAGCTCGTCTGCTCCTCGATGTGCATGGTGAGCACGGATTCAGCGCGGGCCTCAGCGGCGCCGATCATCATCAGCACGGTCGCGACGCCAACAAAACGCCGTGTCGTTCCGCTCCTTCCGACCCCCGGCGCGTTGCGCAAAGGCCGCATTTCCTCGACTGCCGTCATGACGAATTCCCCCTCAGGTTTCGTTGATCGAACTATTAAGTCAAGTAATTTGACTTAACGATAAGTCCGTCAAAGTCGCGCTGTCAATCGGGGTATTTTCGCCGAGACTAAAGTTATGGTCCGAACCGCCAAGTGGTATTTCGAACGAGAATACCACTTCCGAAATCTCGCGATTTGGCGGCTCTTTCAGGCGGCGAAATTTGGTCGGAAAACGACTTGGCCAAGCATCGCGAGCAGAATCACCGCGCAGCCCAGGATCTGGGAAAGGCTCAAGGGTGACCCCAGAAACGCCAGCGCGAAGACGAGAACCCATACCGGTTCGCAGCACATGATTGCCGATGCCCGCGCCGCAGAGATCATCTGCTGGCCGCGAAACTGCAGGACGAAGCGCAGGCAGGTCGAGATCAGGATGCTTGCCAGAAACCAGCCCCAGATCGCGATCGAAGGGACTGCCGCAGGCATCTGTTCGACAGGCAGCGAGACCGCGAGGATGACCACTCCTGCGACCACCAGCTGGATCGCGGCTGTGGCCACCGCGCCTACTTCGGTGGAATTGCGTTTGACCAACGCAATGCTCGCCGCCCAAAGCAGGGCCGAGACCACAAAATAGAGGTGAGCCACCTCGACCCGAGCGCCGGGGCCAAGAAACAGCAAGCCCATCCCGGCAAGCGCGACGGCGATCGAGATCCAGAGCGCTCGCCCGACCGGCCAGCCGAAGAACAGCAGGCCGAAAACCGGCACCAGCAGGATGCCGGTCGAGGTGATGAAGGCCGCAACGCCCGGGTTCGTCGTCTGTTTCAGGCCGAAAATCCAGGCCATCATGGCGACCGCAAGGGCGAGCGCGGCGGGAAGCAGCAGGCGCACCGCCCTGCCGAGTTCGGCAAAGGATGCGAACCTCGCCAAGAGACCGATCAGCAGACCGACGATGACAAAACGGCTGCCGAGGAAGAGCAGCGGCGGAAACTCGGCAAGAGCGTGGATCGAAAACAGCCATCCGGCGCCCGCCACAAAGGCCGCGATCGCGATCTGCAGATCGGCAATCGGCTGGGAAGGGGGCTGGGCGGAACGATCAGGGGTCATCTGTTGGATACCAGAGAAGCCGAAAGGCCGTAGCGAGCGGCCTGCCGGCTTCTCTGTCGGTTAAAACCGAGATCTACCAGTGATTGTTCGGATTGTGACAAGAACGGCCGTCTACTGGTTCGCCTTGGCGTAGTCCTTCATGTTCTCAGGTGTCACCAGTTCGAACGGAACCCAGATCTGCCGTTCGGTCTTTTCCTCCCGCGCCAGGGCGATGGCGGCATCCATCGCGGTCGCGCCCTGCGCGATTGCGTTCTGGAAGACGGTAACGTCGAGATCGCCTGCGGCCATGGCGGCAAGCCCGTCCGGCGTCGCGTCGATGCCACCGACCACCACCTTCGACATGTCGGTGCCCGCCGCTTTCATCGCCTGGATCGCGCCGATCGCCATCTCATCATTGTTGGCGATGACGGCATCGAATTCCCGTCCTGTCGAGAGCCAGTTGGTCATGATGTTGCTCGCCTCGAGGCGATCCCAGTTGGCGCTCTGTTCCTCGATCACGCTCATGCCCTTGCAGTCATCGGTAGCGATGACGTCGTGAACATCCTTCGTCCGGGTCAGCGACGAATGATTGTTGAGCGGCCCCATCAGCACATAAACGGAACCCTTGCCGCCAAGCAGCCGGCACACTTCCTTCGTTTCCAGCGTGCCGGAATCGATCTCGTTCGAACCGACGAAGGCGGCAGTCGCCGGGAGCGCATCTGCATCGGCCGGCGGGTGGTTGGCGTAGACGATCGGAATACCGGCGGCACTCGCCATTTTCGTGAGCGCCGGCGTGCCGTCGCCATCGACGGCAACCACGACGATCGCGTCGACGCCGGAGGATATGAAGTTCTGTACCTGGTCCAGCTGCTTGCTCGGATCGTTCTGGGCGTCCTCGACCTGAACCGAAACGCCATCGAGCTTGGCGGCGCGGTCTTCCATGCCCTGACGCAGGATCGTCAGGAACGCGCTATCGGAACGGGCAATGGTGATGCCGATGTTTTCGGCGTGAGCGGTACCAGCCAGCAGAACCGACATGGCGGCAAACAGCAACTTCCTCATTCGAAACCTCCCAAAGGAACAGATGACCTGTGAGTCATAAACGGAATACATGGTCCATTGAAAGTCAATAATGAAACATGCGTTTCATTATTGACTTTCAATGGAATGATCGAAACCCCGCGAAACTCGGGATTTTCGGCATGCAAAATCCTGATAAGATCTACCTATGAGTGCATCATCTTGATACGAGCGCCGCGTTTCCCGGGGAGATTTCGACTGCGCCTTCGGGAAACGAGGGAGCCGCTTTCGGCTGTGTCTCACCGGAAACGCCGGCGGCGCGCGACGCCTGTGACATCACGCCTTTAACCCACGCAACCCTCGCTGTCGGCAGGAGATCCCGATGACCGTACAGGAAGCAATCCTCAACTTCGGCTATGATCCCACGATCAAGGAAGATGGCCCGACGCTCCGGCCGCCGATACCCGCATCACTGCCGAGCGCGGCAACCGTGAACGCGCTCTACCTGCCGCCGCCCAAGGCGCAGGGCACACCGAGCCATGTCGGCAGCCCCGGCAGTTGCGCCGCCTGGGCCACGACCTACGGGCTTGCCACCTATTGGGCGGCCGTTTCGACCGGCGAAGCGCCGTTGCAGCCCCTGCGGCAGGCAAGTCCGGCCCATATCTACATCGAAGTGATGAAGAGCTACGGGAAGACGGGCTGCGCGGGATCACAACTGGCCTCCTATCTCAACCTGCTCAAGCAGCGCGGCACCCCGAACTGGAAGACGGCTCCCTATTTTCCGAATTGTCCCGAGCTGTGGTCGCGCTACGATCCCGGCGCCCTTCCCGACGACAGCTTCCAGATACCCGGCTGGGCGACGGTCGAGACCAGCGATCTCGACGCGATCAAGGCCGTCATCGTCGCGGGCGGAGCGCTCTGCTACGGCACGTCACTGAACAAGGGCTTCATGCAATATGAAGGGCCGGGCCCATTGAGAGGGCCTCTGGAAAAGTTGCCGAACACCGGCCATTGCATGTTGATCATCGGCTATGACGACGAGCAGCAGGCCATTCTCATCCAGAACAGCTTCGGTGAGAATTGGGGCTGCGAATGGAACGGGCGTCGCGGCTACATCTGGATGGGTTACGAGCTGTTCCAATGCCTCGCCCAGGGCCAGGCGATGTACATCACCGGCTGACGTCGGGCGGCTTGCCCGCCGCCCGATCTACCATCCCTGAACGGAGCCGTGGCCCTACTCCGCCGCCACGGCTGCGGGATAGGCTACGGTCTTCGTGTCCTCGGCCTCGAGGCTTTCCGGCGTCTCAGGCTCGACGGAGCTCTTCTTCGGTTCGCGACCGAAGAAGAGCGCATAGCCCGCCGGCAGAACCAGGATGGTCAGCACGGTCGCGACCAGAATGCCGCCCATCATGGCGTAGGCGAGCGGCCCCCAGAAGACACCGCGCGAGATCGGGATCAGCGCCAGCACGGCCGTCAAGGCGGTAAGCGTGATCGGCCGGAAACGCCTGACGGCGGAGCCGATGATCGCCTCGGCGCGGTCCATGCCCGCGGCGATATCCTGGTCGATCTGGTCGACGAGGATGATCGAGTTGCGCATGATGATGCCGAGCAGCGCAATGACGCCCAGGATCGCAACGAAGCCGAAAGGCGCACCGCTGATCAAAAGGGCAGCAGCCGCACCGATGATGCCGAGCGGACCGGTCGCGAGAACCAGCATCGCCTTGCCGAAATGCTGCAGCTGGATCATCAGCAGGATAACGATGACGCCGAGCATGATCGGCGCCTTGGCGGCGATCGAGGCCTGGCTTTCGGCAGAGTCCTCCGCGCCCCCCTGGATGGCGATCGAGTAGCCGGCGGGCAGGCTGTCGCGCAGCGGCTGCATTTCGCCAAACATCTTCATCGCCACGTCGTTCGGCTGCACACCATCCGGCAGGGTGCCGCGCACGGTGATTGTCGGCAGGCGGTCGCGGCGCCATTCGATGCCCTGCTCGAGCACCGGCACGACCTTGGCGACCTGCGAAAGCGGTACGAAGCCACCGAAGTCGGTCGGGATGTATATGGAGTCGACCGAGCTCAACAGCTTGCGGCTTTCCGCGGGCTCGCGGGCAACGATCGCCACCGTCTCCTCGCCATCGCGGAAATTGTCGAGCGGCGCACCCGTGACGCTTGCCTGCAGTATCTGGCGAATGCGCTGCGAGGTGACCCCGAGCGCGCGGGCGCGGTCCTGGTCGATCACCAGCTTCATGCCCGGCACCGGCTCCAGCCAGTCGTCGTGCACGGCGCCGAGCAGCGGGTTCTCGTGGAACTTCGCCTTGACGCGATCGGCAATACGCCTGACTTCGTCGCGATCCGGCCCCATGATGCGCATCTGCACCGGCCAGCCGGTTGGCGGGCCCAGGAACAGGCGATCGACCTTGGCGCGGATCGAGGGGAAGTCGGCAGCTAGAATTCCGCGCATCTTGGCGATCAACCGTTCGCGCGCCGGCTCGTCCTTGGCCATCACGAGAAGCTGGGCAAAGTTCGGATTGCGAAGCTGCTGGTCGAGCGGCAGGAAGAAGCGCGGCGCGCCCTCGCCGATATAGGTGGCGATGAAGCGCTTGTCCTCGTCGTCCATCATGCGGGCTTCGAGTGCCTTGGCCTGCTTCTCGACTTCCTTGATGCTGGTGCCCTCGGGCAGCCAGAGATCGACGAGGATCTCCGGCCGCGACGACTGCGGGAAGAAGTTCTTCGGAATGAACTGGAAGGCCCAGAGGCTGACGAAGAAGAGGGCGAGCGTCGTCGACAGCACGATGATGCGGTGGCGCACGGCCCAGGTGACCGTCGTGCGCAGGCGACGGTAGAAGCGCGTGTCGAAGACGTCGTGATGATTGCCGGCGTGGCTGCGCTGCTTCAGGAGCATGTTGCCGAGCCAGGGGGTGAAATAGACGGCAACGAACCACGAGACGACGAGCGCGATGCCGACCACGTAGAATAGCGAGCGCACATACTCCCCGGCGGTCGAAGCGGCAAAACCAACGGGAATGAAGCCGGCCGTGGTGATCAGCGTTCCGGTCAGCATCGGGAAGGCAGTGGAGGTATAGGCGAAGCTCGCAGCCTCGACCTTCACCAAGCCCTCTTCCAGCTTTCGTTCCATCATCTCGACCACGATCATGGCGTCGTCGACCAGAAGGCCGAGCGCAATGATCAGTGCACCGAGCGAGATGCGCTGCAGGTCGATGCCGAGCTCGTACATGATGGCGAAGGTTGCAGCCAGCACCAGCGGAATGGTGATCGCGATCACCAGGCCCGAGCGCCAGCCGATCGACAGGAACGACACGACGAGCACGATCGCCAGCGCCTCGCCGAGCGCCTTCATGAATTCGCCGACGGCTTCCTTGACCACTTCAGGCTGGTTGGAGACCTGGTCGACCTTGACGCCATAGGGCAGCGACGCCTCGAAGTGCTGATAGGTCGCCTCCACCGCGTTGCCGACATCGGTCACCTTGAAGCCCTTGGCCATGACGACGCCGATCTGGACGCTGTCTTCACCGTTGAAACGGAATTTGCGCGAATAGGGATCTTCGAGACCGGAGCTGACCGTGGCGATATCGCCAAGTCGGGTGATCTGGCCGCCGGCGCGAAGCCTCAGGTTCTTCAGGTCCTCCACCTTGTCAAGGCTGCCTTCGACCGAGATGCGCACCGAGCGCGTGCCGGTATCGACCGCGCCGGCCGGGTCGATGTTGTTCTGGCCGGCAATCGTGCTGCGCAGGTCGTTGAGCGTCAGCCCGCGCTCGGCCAGCGCATTGGATGAGACGTCGATATAGATCTTCTCCGGCTGGTCGCCGATGATGACGGCCTTCTCGACGCCGGGCGTCGTCAAAAGCATGTCACGCGCCTGGATCGCGAACTTCTTCAGCTCCGGATAGCTGTAGCCTTCGCCGCTCAGCGAATGCAGCGTGATGAAGGTGTCGCCGAACTCGTCGTTGAAATAGGGACCGAGCAAACCTTCGGGCAGTTCGTTGGAGATGTCACCGACCTTCTTGCGGACCTGGTAGAAGGCATCCGCCACCTGTTCGGCATTGGTGTCGCCTTCGACCTGCAACGTGATGATCGCGCTGCCGGCACGCGTATAGGAGCGCACGAAATCGAGATGCGGCGTTTCCTGCAGCTTGCGTTCGATCTTGTTGACGACCTGGTCCTGCATCTCCTCGATCGAGGCCCCCGGCCAGAAGGCCTGCACGACCATCACGCGGAAGGTGAAGTCCGGGTCTTCCTTCTGCCCCATGCGCATCAGGCCGAAGACGCCGGCAAGGATGATGAGGCCGAACAGGAAGCGCGCCATGCTCGGGTGCGCGATCGCCCAGCGCGAAAGGTTGAAGGGCCGCTTTTCGTCGGAAGAGGAGGTGGTCATCGGCTCGGTTCCGCGGTTTTCGAGTGTCAGCGCAGGAGCGGGACTTCGGCCTGGGCCGAAGCGGAGTGCTGCGTCGTCGCGTTCGAGATCGTCACCTTGAGATCGTCGGCCATGAACTGCGTCCCGGCAGCAACGACAAGGTCGCCGACCTCAAGCCCATCGGTGACGCGCACGCCGTCAGCGGTGAAGTCGGAAAGCGTGACGGGACGGCTGCTGACGGTTTCGGTGCCGCGATCGACAACCCAGACGATAGTGTAGCCGTCCTTCTGTGCAAGCGCGCTCAAAGGGACCGAGACGTAAGGCTTGCCGTTGCCGGCCGACGCCTCGACGGTCGCGGTCATGCCGAGCAGAACCCGCGGATCGTTCGGCAGGCTTACCCGCACGGAAAAGGTCCGCGACTGCGGGTCGGCGCTGCCCGCCACCTCGCGTACCGTGCCGTCAAGCGACAACCCGGTGTCGGACCAGAGCCCGACCTTGACCGGCAGGCCGGTCTTGAAATTGGCGATCTCCGTCTCGGGCACGGCGACCTGCACTTCCTTTTCGCCTTCGACGGCGACAGTCGCGACAGGCGTGCCCGAACCGACGACCTGGCCGACATCGGCATTGATCGTGGTGACGATGCCCGGCCGGTCGGAGACGAG
Source organism: Ensifer sp. ENS03 (assembly GCF_014852035.1). Classification (NCBI taxonomy): domain Bacteria; kingdom Pseudomonadati; phylum Pseudomonadota; class Alphaproteobacteria; order Hyphomicrobiales; family Rhizobiaceae; genus Ensifer; species Ensifer sp. ENS03. The sequence goes on from NZ_JACVAV010000003.1 coordinate 65,487, forward strand.
GTTCGTATAGGTCACCTGGTTCTCCACCTGCGACAGCGCCGACTTCGCAGCGTCGCGCGTCGCCACGGCCTGATTGTAGCTCAGCACCGACTGATCGAATTGGGCCTGCGAGGCAAATTTTCGGGCGAGCAGTTGTTCGGCGCGATCGCGCACCAGCTTGACTGTCTCGACCTGACGCTCGGCCGCTTCCAGATTGGCCGAAGCGCTGCGCACGGCGAGCTCATAATCGGTGGCGTCGACGCGGGCGAGCAGATCGCCGACCTTTACGCGGTCGCCGACATTGACGACCCGCTCGACGATCTTGCCGCTGACGCGGAAGCCGAGGTTCATTTCGGTCCGTGCCCGCACGGAGCCGGAATAGCTGAGCTGGCGGGCCGTGTCGGCCTCAGCAATCTCGACGACCTTGACCGGGCGCACCACCGCAGTGGCTTCGGTCTTTTCCTGCGAGCAGCCGGCCAGTGTCGCCGCGAGCATCGAGAGGAGTGCAGCAGTGGCAAAAAATGAAGTACGGCGGCGAAATTCTATGAGCTTAAACATGTTCGCACTCCCAAAACAGGCTGGCGCAGGCCGAAGCCGCGCCGGAAATATTTCTGCTAAATTTTCAATGCGTTGATCGCGAACTCGACCAGCTCTTCCGGGCTTGCGCGGTTCGTCTTGCTCAGACACTGGGCGACCATTTGCGGGTGGCAAAGCGTGACGGTCGCCGCCCCAAAGCAACGGGACGCGGCATCGGCGTCCTGGTCGCGAAACTCGCCCGCGGCAATCCCCTCGCGGATGACGTCGGCGAGGAGCGCGTCGATCCTGTCGATGTGCTTGTCGATGACGTGCCACTCGCGTTCGATGGCAACGATCACCATCTCGTGCACCTTCGTGTCGTCGAGCATCAGTTCGACCGTCATTTTGTGCTGTGCGTGGACGTAGCGGTGCAGGCGCTCGCTCGCGCTCAGCGGCAACTGGCAGATCTCCTGCGCCATCTGGTAGCTGGCCGCGAGCATGCGCGCGCAAAGCGCCTGGTGGATCTCGGTCTTCGAGGCAAAGAAACGGTAGATGTTTGCCGGCGACATGCCGAGCTCGCGGGCGATGTCGGCAACATTGGTCTTGCTGTAGCCGAAGTGCCGGAACAGCCCCTCCGCTGCATCGAGGATGCGCGTGATGTTGTCCTGCCGTGTCTGGTCGACGACGATATCGTTGCTCACCGGCATCGCTGGCCTTTCGATTTACGACTGACGAATTTCGTATTTCGTCAGTCGTAAATCGAAACGAGGTGTGCGTCAATGGCACAGTCGGGCGTGGTTGATCACGTTTTGAAGAACGAGCGAGACGCCCTCCTCTGGCACACGAGGGCCTCCGCGACGCAGACTGGGTGACGGGGTGCAACCGCGGCGCCGTTGACTCGACACGCTATGGTGGTTACTGGCGACTTAACTGCCGTGTTTTTCGGATTTCTCTCAAAGGGTTCAGCCATCGATGGCCACAGGTCTCATCGCCCTCCTCGACGACATCACTGCGATCGCCAAGATGGCTGCGGCCTCGCTTGACGACGTTGCCGCCCAGACGGTGAAGGCCAGCACCAAGGCCGCTGGCGTCGTGATCGACGATGCGGCCGTGACGCCACGCTATGTCGTTGGCCTGACGCCGGAACGGGAACTGCCGATCATCGCGCGGATCGCCTTCGGCTCGCTCAAGAACAAGCTGCTCTTCCTTCTGCCGGGAGCCCTTCTGCTCGGCTACTTCGCACCCTGGGCGATCACGCCGCTGCTCATGCTCGGCGGCATCTATCTCTGCTACGAGGGCGCCGAGAAGCTCTATGGTGCCCTCTTCCCCCATGCCGCCCACGCACATGAGGAAGCCGTGCTCGGCGCGACGAGCGATCCGGCAGCGCTCGAAAACGAGAAGGTTGCGGGCGCCATCCGAACCGACTTCATTCTTTCCGCCGAGATCATGGCACTGACGCTCTCGACCGTTGCCGACGCCAGCATCTACACACAGGCAGCAGTTCTGGCCGGGGTCGGCATCCTCATCACGCTTGCCGTCTACGGAGCGGTCGGCTTGATCGTGAAGGCCGACGACGCCGGCGTCGCGCTTGCCAAAAACCCCGTCGCGCTCCTGCGGCCGCTCGGCCGCGGACTGGTGCTCGGCATGCCCGTGTTCCTCAAGGCTCTCGCCGCCATCGGCACCGCCGCCATGCTGTGGGTCGGGGGCAGCATTCTCGTGCACGGCATGGCGCAACTTGGCGAGGCCGGGCCTGAACATTTCATCCACGACATCTCCGAGCATGTCGCGCAGGCGCTTCAGTTCGCGCCCGGGCTCGTCGGCTGGTTTGCGACCTCGGCACAGCAGGCACTGCTCGCCCTCGTCGTCGGCGCCATCACGATCGTCGTCTTGGGTAATGTCGTCGCGCCGATCTGGGGGCGTCTGCGCCCGGCAAAGCGCTAAAGGCGTTCGAAAGGTTTTCGGAAAGGAGGCCGCCTCCGGCCTCCTGCCAATCCGCAATCAAGCTTGCCGGAGCCGTTACCGCTTGTACTTCACCCCCGGCAGCACGCAGAGCATTTCATAAAGCAGGTTCGCCGCGGTGATCGCGGTCGTTCCAGTCGTGTCGAAGGGCGGGCTCACCTCGACGAGATCGGCGCCGACCAGGTTGAGACCGCGGCAGCCGCGGATGATCTCGAGTGCCTGGATGACGGTAAGGCCCCCGATCTCGGGCGTGCCGGTGCCCGGCGCATAGGCCGGATCAAGGCTATCGATGTCGAAGGTCAGGTAGGTCTTGTGGTTGCCGATCTTCGCGCGGATGCCTTCGATCAGCGGCACCAGCGACTTGTGCCAGCATTCCTCGGCCGGGACGACGGTGAAGCCCCTGTCGCGCGACCAGTCGAAATCGTCGGAAGCATAGCCGGTGCCGCGCAGGCCGATCTGGAAGACGAGATTGGGATTGAGGCAGCCGTCCTCATAGGCGCGACGGAACGGCGTGCCGTGCGCGATCTTCTCGCCGAACATCGTGTCGTTGATATCCGCATGCGCATCGACATGGATGAGGGCGACCGGCCCGTGTTTTTCGGCAATCGCCTTCAGGATCGGGTAGCTGATCGTGTGATCGCCGCCGAGGGTCAGCGGGATACAGTCATGCTTAAGGATCTCGCGGATGCCGCGGGTGATGATCTCCATATTGGCCGGCAGGTTGAAGGTGTTGATGGCGATGTCGCCGATATCGGCGACCTGCAGGCTTTCGAACGGGGCGGCGCCGGTCGCCATGTTGTAGGGACGGATCATCACGGATTCCGCGCGGATCTGGCGCGGTCCGTAGCGCGTACCAGACCGGTTGGACGCGCCGATATCCATGGGGATGCCAACGAAGCAGGCGTCGAGGCCTTCAGCCGAGGTCGCAGTGGGAAGACGCATCATCGTGCCGGGGCCGCCGAAGCGGGGCATATCGTTGCCGCCCAGCGGCTGGTTGAATTTTTCGTCCATGGAAGTTCTCCCTTTCTGTCGCCGGAACCCTAGCAGCCATTGCCACCCGAGAAATGCCCTTCGATCGAACGTTACTTCGATCGCGGTCAAACAAACATGCCCGATGCGGCAAAGGCCGGCGTCGATTGCCGTTTACGACGCCGCCGCGTCTCCCACACCTAGCCAAAGGGAGTGTTGCCCTCAAAGGACCCGCCAATCACTTTGGCGAAAACAAAAATACGCTGTTCTTGGGAGGAACCATGCAAAAGTTAACCCGCACCGCCCTGCGCTCCATGTTCGCCGCGTCGCTCGCCGCCATTGCGGCCTCAACGACCGCCCAGGCGCAGGACAAGCTGTTCATCTACAATTTCTCCGACTACTTCGCCGAAGACACCGTTTCGAATTTCCAGGCGAAGACCAGCGTTGAAACTCGGGTGGACTTCTACGATTCCCTTGAAGTGCTTGAAACCCGGCTGCTTGCCGGCGGCAGCGGTTTCGACGTCGCCTTCCCGAGCGCCACGGTCGGCGAGCGCCTGATCCAGTCCGGCGCACTGAAGCCGATCGATGTCACAGCGCTCAAGAACTACGGCAATCTCGACAAGGACCTGTTGAAGCTTGTCGCCGAGCACGACCCGGAGAACAAGTATCTCGTTCCCTACATGTGGCTGACGACGGGCGTTGCCTACAACGCCAAGCTGGTCAACGAGCGCCTGCCCGAGGCACCGGTCAATAGCCTCGACATGTTCTTCAAGCCCGAGATCGCCCAGAAATTCCAGGACTGCGGCATCGGCATCGTCGATGCGCCGAACGAGGTGATCCCGATCGCGCTCAACTATCTCGGCCTCGATCCCTATTCCACACAGGCGGAGGATCTCGACAAAGCCAAGGAACTGCTGCTGAAGCTGCGCCCCTTTATCCGGCACATGCAAAGCGGCCAGCTCGTGGCCGACATGGCCTCCGGCCAGCTCTGCCTGGCGCTGATGTGGAGCGGCGACGCCGGCATTGCAGCGGCCCGCGCCGAAGAGGCGGAGACCGGTGTTGCGGTCGCCTACTCGATCCCGAAGGAAGGCACGATCATTTCCTTCGACACGATGGCGATCCCGGCCGACGCACCGGATCCGGAACAGGCGCTGGCTTTCATCGACTATATCCTCGAGCCGAAGACAGTCGCCGCGATCAGCAATCGCGTCTTTTACGCCAACGCCAATGCCGCGGCGACGGCAGAGGTCGACGCCGGCATCCGAGACAACCCGAACATCTATCCGCCTGCCGAGGTCCGTTCCAAGCTCTTCGTCGACAAGTCGCTGCCACCGCGCCAGACGCGCGAGCGCACCCGCGTCTGGTCAGCATTCCGGGCCGGCCAATAGGCCAACCGTCAACAGCAGGACCAGATCCCGTGCCATCCTATATTTCGATCGAAAACCTGGCGAAGTCCTATGGCGTCGTCACGGCCGTCAACAACATCAACCTCGGCATCGAGAGGGGCGAATTCTTCTCGCTCCTTGGGCCCTCCGGCTGCGGAAAGTCGACGCTGCTGCGGATGATCGCCGGCTTCGAGACGCCGACCTCGGGCGCGATCAGGCTGGAAGGCGCCGACGTCACCGACGTTCCGGCGCATCGGCGTCCGACCAACATGATGTTCCAATCCTACGCGCTCTTTCCGCATCTGACGGTCGGCAAGAACATCGCCTTCGGATTGCACCAGGACGGTCTCGACAAGAGCGAGATCAGGAAGCGGATCGACGAGGTCTCGGAAAAGCTGCAGCTGACCGCACTGCTCGATCGCAAGCCGGCGCAGCTTTCCGGCGGCCAGCGCCAGCGCGTGGCGCTCGCCCGCGCACTGGTCAAGCGGCCGAAGGTGTTGCTGCTTGACGAGCCCTTGGGCGCGCTCGACAAGAACCTGCGCACCGAAACCCAACTCGAACTCGTCCGCCTGCAACGCGAACTCGGCCTCACCTTCATCATCGTCACCCATGATCAGCACGAGGCGATGACCGTTTCCACCCGCATCGCCATCATGAAGCAGGGACAGGTGCTGCAGGTCGGCTCGCCGTCAGACGTCTACGAGGCGCCGCGGTCGCGCTACGTCGCGAAATTCCTTGGCGAAACCAATGTCTTTGCCGGCGGACGATCGGAACGCGATGGCGAAGAACTGCGGATCGAAAGCGATGAGGCCGGCGGCGGTGTCCGCGCCGCCTTCACCGACCGGGTGGCGCTCGACCGGCCGTTCTGGGTTTCGGTCCGCCCTGAACGGGTAGAGCTTACAACTTCGGGCAGCGGCCTCGAAGGCACCGTGGAACAGCTCACCTATACCGGTGTCGAGAGACACTACCGCGTGCGGCTGAAGTCGGGCGCGACGCTCGACGCGCGCCGGGTCAATCTCGGCGCCGAGAGCGATCTTCGCGTCGGCGACCGCGTGTTCGCAAACTGGCCGCCGCAGGCAAGCCGGCTGCTGGCCGAATAGGAGGTCGACCCTTGTCTTCCATCGCCCATTCTTCCGCAGCCGCCCCCTCCGCAAAGGCGAACTGGGGCAAGCGCCTGCTGATCGCCATCCCCTATGCCTGGCTGCTCGTGTTGTTCCTCGCGCCCTTCGCGCTGGTTGCCGGTATCAGCCTTTCGACCGTCCGCCTCGGCATGCCGCCATTCGAGCCGCTGACCGCCTGGGACGGCTCGATCCTGAACCTTAGGCTCAATTTCGAGAATTTCCTCTATGTGCTGACCGACGACACCTATCTTCTGGCGTATCTGACGAGCCTCAAGATCGCGGCGATCTCCACGGCTGCCATGCTCTTCATCGCCTATCCCCTCGCCTATGGCATCGCGTCCTGCTCGCCCTCCTCCAGGTCCCTGCTGGTCTTTCTGGTGATCGTGCCGTTCTGGAGCTCGATGCTGATCCGCGTCTATTCCTGGATGAGCATTCTCAGGAACGACGGTCTTTTGAACGCGCTGCTTTTAAAGATCGGGCTGATCAGCGAGCCGCTGCGAATCCTCAACACCGAGACGGCGATCTATATCGGCATCGTCTACACCTACCTGCCCTTCATGGTGCTGCCGATCTATTCGACCTTGAGCAGCGCCGATCGGACTTTGATCGAGGCGGCGCGCGATCTCGGCTGCTCGCGCATCTCCGCCTTCTGGCGGGTCACCTTCCCGTTGAGCCTGCCCGGCGTGCTCGCGGGCTGCGCGCTGGTCTTCATCCCGGTCGTCGGTGAATTCGTGATCCCGGATCTCTTGGGTGGCGCCGACACGCAGATGATCGGCCGCGCCATCTGGCTCGAATTCTTCAACAACCGCGACTGGCCGATGGCCGCTGCCGTGACCATCGTCTTGCTCGCTCTGCTGGTCGTACCGATCGTCTATTTCCAGTCGCGCCAATCGCGTGAACAAGGCTGAGGAGCAAGCCATGACAAAACCAAGCTGGTTCAATCGGCTGTCGATCCTGTTCGGTCTTGCCTTCCTCTATCTGCCTATCGTCGTGCTCGTCGTCTACAGCTTCAACGGCTCGAAGCTCGTGACGGTCTGGGGCGGCTTCTCCACCCAATGGTATGCGACTGTTCTCAACAATCCCTCGATCATCGAGGGCGCGAAAGTCAGCTTCCTGGTCGCGGCGGTCTCGGCCACCGCCGCCACCCTTCTCGGCACGCTTGCCGCCGTCGTCATGGTGCGGCTGCGTCGCTTCCGTGGCCGGGCACTGCTGAACGGCATGCTGCTCGCCCCGATGGTGATGCCCGAGGTGGTGATGGCCGTGTCGATGCTTCTGATGTTCGTGACGCTCGGGATCGACCGCGGGCCGCTCACCATCACGCTGGCGCACACCACCTTCACGCTCTGTTTTGCGACTGTCGTGCTGCAATCGCGGCTGGTCGAACTCGACCCGTCATTGGAGGAGGCGGCGCGCGATCTCGGCTGCCCTCCGGCAAAGGCGTTCGTCAGCGTCGCCTTACCGAACATGATCCCGGCGCTCGTCTCCGCCTGGCTGCTGTCCTTCACCCTGTCGCTGGACGACCTGGTCATCTCGAGCTTCACGACCGGGCCGGGTGCATCGACCCTGCCGATGAAGATCTATTCACAGATCAAGTTCGGCGTGACGCCGGAGATCAACGCGATCTCGACGATTATCCTCGGCATCGTCGTGTTTGGATTGGTGGCCGCTCAACTGGTCTCGCGGCGCTCCGAACAACGGGTGAGCGCCGCGGCTTGAGGTAACTCTGAGGAAGATAGACTTCCCCGGAATTCCCGACAAATGCGCCGGGTCAGTGCGGCCTCAGCGCGCCAGCCGGCGAAAGATACGTGGCCAGCGGATCCTCGAAGGCATTGCTTGCCGAAGACACGGCATCGATAAACAGCGAGAACAATGCCGTCTGCGAAGTGATGTCGAGCTTGGCGTAGAGGTTGCGGCGATGCAGCTTGACGGTCGCCGGCGAGATGCCGAGCTTTTCGGCAGCACCCTTGACCGAGTAACCGCGCAGGATCATCTGCGCCACCTGGCACTCGCGATCGGTCAGCAGGCTGCGGCCAAAATTGCGCACCGCCTGCGCCAGGGCGCTTTGAAGCGGCGAGCCGTCGTCGCCCAGGCCTTCGGGTCTGAGGTCGCGATAATGCCGAAGCACGGCCATGCTGATGAGCGGCGCCGCATTCTGCAGGAAATCCTGATCTTCGCCGCTGAAGGCCGCGTGCGCATGGCGGCGCGCCAGAGAGATTGCGATCTTCGTGTCGGCATCGATGCCGATGAAGACGTTGAATTCGTCGTGCAGGCCCGAATGCCGGTAGTAGTCGCGGTAGTACTGCGACCGGTCGAAGGACGGATCGATTTGCCGCAGGCGATAAAGCCCGTCGTCGCCATTGTCGAGCGCCAGCCGGTAGAACGGATCCATCCGGTACGGCCCCTGCAGATAGGCGCGAATATCCGACAGCCCCCTGTCCGTGCGCCAGTCGTTAAACAGGATCTTCGGCGCGGCGTCGCGTCGATAGAGGAGCATCAGACCGGCATCGATCGCAATGTGCCGCTTGAGCGAATGTGTCAGCCGGTCCTGGAAATCCGAACGGCCCACCCCCTCCATCAGCGACAGCGCCAGATCGCCTACACCGGACACCTGCTGCGCCGGCGCGCAGACTTTGATGATCGTATCGTCGTTCATATTGTTCTCCTCCAAGCGCAGACTAGGCGAAGGTTGGGTTGGTCGCAAGTAACGGAATTTCACTACGGGATTTCCAAAACTATCTTTTGGCGAACCAAAACAACGGCATAGGTGGCCGACATCCGGCGGGGCAAGGCTTTGCGGCGCGGCACGGATGGCCCGCCTCGGAGCGAACCTAGCCCTTTGGCGTATTCCGAGCAGCGATACCGACGCCTAGAAAAATGATGCAAGCCGCACAGTAGATCCGCGGCAGGCAAGGCGGCACGTGACTGTCGAGACGGCATATTGATCTCGGACATCCCATCGTTCCGTAGAAGAATGAAACAACGAAACCCTGGCGCGCGGCCGATCGACTTGGCGCTCGTCTTTCTGAACTGGAGTGAACATGTCGAAGGTCATCAAACTCGGGCGCGATGGTGTCGGCCTCAACGCGCTTGAAAAATGCAGCGTCGTGCCGCCGGAGGCGATCCTTTCGGGCTTTGCGGACGAGCTCGGCGACGTTCATTTCGAAAGCCCCGATAAGGCCGTCGTCATCGGCACGTGGCAGTCGACGCCCTATGCGGAAATGCTCTCCTATCCCGATGGCAATGAATACAGCGTCATCCTCTCTGGCAAGGTCGCGATCACCAACCCGGATGGCTCGGTCGAGACCTTTTCGGCGGGCGAAAGCTACGTGCTTCCAGCCGGCGTCGAAGTGCGTTTCGAAGTGCTGGAGACGATGCGCAAGGTCTACGTCCTCTACACCGCCCCTGCCGCGAAGTGATGTGAGCCGTCCTCATGACCCAGGTAAGAAACAAAGCCCTTGCAGACGTGACGATGACGCCCTTCTGGCTCGACCGGCCGGATGCGCCCGAGCCGCGAGAGCGACTGACGCGTCATCTGAAGGCCGACCTTCTCGTTGTGGGTGGCGGCTTTACCGGGTTGTGGGGCGCCATCCAGGCAAAGCAGCGCCAGCCCGAGATCGACGTCATTCTGATCGAGAAAGGCTCGGTCGCCAACGGCGCCTCGGGTCGGCCGGGCGGTGTCGTCTCAACCTCGGTCATGCACGGGCTGTCGAACGCCGTGCGCATTTTCCCGAACGACATCGCAGCGCTCGAGAAGCTCGGCCAGGAGAACATGCACGGCTTTCTCAAGACGCTTGAGGAGCATGCGATCGACTGTCATGCCGAGTGGGGCGGGGAGCTAACGGTCGCGGTCGACGACGCCCATATCGAAGCGCTGCACGAGGAGCACGAGCTTCACCTGAAGTACGGCCACCAGGCGGTCTTCCTCGATCAGAGCGCCGTCCGCGCCGAAATCAATTCGCCGCGCTACAAGGCCGGCGTCTGGTCGAAGCATATCTGCGGCACGGTGCATCCGGCGCTGCTGGCGTTCGGACTGAAACGGGTCGCGCTCACGCTCGGCGTACGGATCTTCGAAAACACCGAACTGACAGGCCTTGAAGACCTCGGCGACCGGATGAAGGCACACGCGGCTTCCGGCAGCGTGACCGCGCCGAAGGTGCTGCTCGCCACCAACGCCTTTGCCGCCGGCCACAGGAAGATCAAAAACAGGGTCGTCGCCGTGCGCGATCGGGTGCTGGCGACAGAGCCCCTGTCAGCGGAGCAGATGGCAGCGATCGGCTGGAGCCATCGTCAGGGCGTTTACGACACTCGCACCCAGATGAACTACATGCGGCTCACCAAGGACAACCGGATCATCTTCGGCGGCCGCCTCGCCTATGCCTTCGCCGGCGATCCGTTTCCGTCGATCGACCGGGAACTCGATACCTATGAGCCCCTTGCCGCCGCTTTCTTCGACACCTTTCCACAGCTCGAAGGCCTGCGCTTCAGCCATGCCTGGAGCGGGCCGATCGACCTCAGCACCCGCATGGCCGTACACTTCCAGCGTTACCATGACGAAAAGGTCGTTTATGCCGGCGGCTATTCTGGCTTCGGCGTCTCGGCCTCACGTTTCGGCGCGCGCATAGCGCTCGATATCCTCGACGGCTCGAAGACCCCGGAGAGCCGGCTGGATTTCGCCACCAGCCTTCCGAATACGATCCCACCCGAGCCGTTCCGCTGGCTCGGCGCCCAGATCACCATGTATGCGCTCGACACCGCCGACAAGTCCGGTGGCTGGCGCAGGCCGTGGCTCAAGATGGTCTCGGCCATGGGCTTCCCGCTCAGTTGATCATGCGTTTCCCGGCGGCTTCAAAGGGCAAGCGGAGCCGAGACTTTCGGCTCTGCCACCGGGCGATGGCGGTGGCCCATCCGGCCCGGGAGCAACGGTGGTAGTAAATCGTTAACCATGATTAGATAGCCAAAGCTACCCATTCCGCTGGCTGATTCGCGAGCGTTCGTAGCACCGGCGGCACCCATGCGACAAACACCGCTCGCGGTCCTTTCCAAACGCCTCGGCCTTTTCACGGCACTAGCCTCTCTTGCCGTCTCGACACCGGCGCTTGCCCAGTCCGTTTGGACCGGGGGAGCCGACAACGAATTCGGCAACGGCGCGAACTGGGCGCCCGCCCTGCCCGGCGCGAGCGACGCAGCGGAGGTCAACACCGGCTCTCCGCAGGTCAACGACGGCCGTACGATCCGCCAGCTTGGCGTCGACGGCGGCAATGTCACCATCTCCAACACCGGCGCGCTGACCGTCACCAACGGTAGCACGATCAATTCCGGGAGCGTCAGCATCAACGCGGGCGGCGCACTCACCTCCAATGTCGAGCTGAACGGCGGCAGCCTGTCGATCGATGGGGACCTCAACGGAAGGCTGACGCTGAACAACGGCAACGTGTCGGTGAACGGAACGCTGGACAGCGCCAGCGTCGGCAGCGCCACGTCGCTTTCCAACAACGGCGAGGTTGGTGACGTCAAAGTCTCGGCTGGGGGCACTTTCGTGAACAACACCGGCGCCGTCGCCGGCGCGACGGTGAATGCCGGCACCGCCTCCAACGCCGGAACCATGGGCTCGCTGACGAACACCCAGGGGAACTTCACCAACAATACCGGCGGCACGATCACCGGGAAAACGACGGTGGCGGGCGGAACCGTCACCAACAACTTCGTCGTCACCGACGCGGATGTCGCGGCAGCGGCCGCCTTCGTCAACAACAATGGCGCAACTGCGGGCGCGATTACCAACGCCGGCACGGTCTCGAACGCTGGCACCATCGCATCGGTGCGCAACGACGCCGGAAGCTTCACGAACAATTTCGGCGGCGAAGTGACCGGCGAAACCACGGTCTCTGGCGGCGCCGTCACCAACAACGCGACCCTCGGTACGGTCACCGTCGGCGCGGGCGGCACCTTCACGAACACGTCGGGGGCAAGCGCCGGCGCGGTCACCAACAGCGGCGCCGCGTCGAATGCCGGCACGATCGCCGGACTTACCAACACAGCCGGAAACTTCGCCAACAATGCCGGTGGCACAGTCACCGGCAAGACGACGGTTACAGGCGGCACCGTGACGAACAATTTCGTCGTTAGCGACGCCGACGTCGCGGCCGCGGCAGCCTTCGTCAACAACAGCGGCGCCGTGGCCGCCAACGTCACCAACGCCGGCACCCTGTCCAATGCCGGAACCATCGCTTCCGTGCGCAACGATGGCGGATCCTTCACCAACAACGGCAACGGCACGGTGACCGGAAAGACAACCGTCGCCGGCGGCAGCGTCGTCAACAATGCGGCGCTCGCCGACGTCGAGATCGGTGCCAACGGCACTTTCACCAATAACAGCGGCGCGACTGCCGGGGCAGTTTCCAACGCCGGCACCGGGTCGAACGACGGAACCATCGCTTCGCTCGCAAACAGCGGCGGCCTCTTCCAAAACACCGGCACGATCAGCGGCGCGGCGAACATCACGGGCGGCGCTCTCGTCAACCAGGGTACGGTCGCCGGGACGGTCGAAATCTTCGACGGCGGTCTCTTGTCCGGCAGCGGCATCGTCGGCAGCCTGACGGTCAATGCCGGCGGCGTGGTCTCTCCCGGCCCGGGCATCGCGGTTGCCACCGTCAACGGCGACCTGACGTTCCGTTCGGGCTCGATCTATCAGGTGGATGTGGATGCGGCGGGGCAATCCGACCGCCTGGCCGTTTCGGGCGCGCTTTCGCTTGAGGGCGGCAGGCTAGCGGTCCTCGCCGGCAGCGGCGTCTATGACCCGTCGACGAGCTACACGATCGCTTCCGCCGGCACTGTCAGCGGCCGGTTCGATGCGGTGACAAGCAATCTTGCGTTCCTGTCGCCGACGCTGACCTATGGCGCCACCGGCATCGATCTGAGGCTCGACCGGAACGACGTTGCGTTCGCGGACCTCGCAGAAACCGCCAATGGGCGCGCAGCAGCAAGCGCTGTCGAAGCGCTGGGCGTCACGAGCCCGCTCACGCTGGCCGTGCTCTCGCTGGATGATGCAACGGCCGCAAGCGCCTTTTCCCAGCTGAGCGGCGAGGTACACGCCTCAGTCAAGAGCGCGCTGATGTGGGACAGCCGTTTTCCGCGGGACGCCATTCTGGAGCGCGCGGGCTCGGCCGTCTCGACCCTTCAGGAAACCGAGGACGCCGTCTTCTGGACGTCGGGTTTTGCAGGCGCGGGCCATTTGTCCGGTGACGGCAACGCAGCCGCTATCGGTAACCGCACGGCGGGTGTCCTCGTCGGCGCTGATACGGCGGTTTCCGACGATTGGCGCCTCGGTGGGATCCTCGGCTACAGCCATCTCACCGTTCAGCCGCAGGCGCGTGTCGATGCTTACCATGCGGGCCTCTACGGATATGGGAACATCGGGGCGCTGAACCTTGCAGGCGGCGCGATCTATAGCCACAACGAGGTTTCGTCGGAGCGTGACCTCGCCTTCGGCTCGTTCACAGACCGCCTGACCGCCGACTACGACAGCACTGTTGCCCAGGTGTTCGCCGACCTTTCCTTCACGCTCAGCGCAGACGACATCAGGCTTCAGCCGTTCGCAAACCTGGCCTATGTCTATCTCGATACCGATGCGTTCAAGGAAAACGGTGGTTCGGCGGCGCTCTCGGCAGAAGGTGCCACTGACGACGCCATGCTTACGACCATCGGCGTGCGCTGGTGGGCGAATCTGCCGATAGACCAAATGCCGATCTCAGCCTCCGGCATGCTCGGCTGGCGCCATGCGGAAGGCGACCTTTCGCCGTCCGCGCGCCTTGCCTTTGCCGGTGCCAGCCCCTTCACCATCGCAGGCGTGCCCATCGCGCGCGATGCGCTGGTGGTGGAAGCGGGCATTTCCGCCCGGCTCTCCAAATCCGCGCGGCTGGCAATCACCTATCTCGGCGAATTCGGCGACGGCGCGCGGTCGAGTGCCGGCCGCGCAAACCTGATCGTCGATTTTTGACGCGCATGTCTCCGACCAGGACGTTCAGCAGCCGGTCGCGCTAGCCTCACGGCTGGACCTTGGCGACCGATCCGGCTCCGGCGAAGAGGTCCGGATAGGAGCGTTCCAGCGTTCCGGCGATCGCGGCGGCGAAGCGCTCGTTGGCGATCCGGTTCGGGTGCGCATCCGATGGCGATACCCACAGCGTTTCGGGAACGAGATCCTCGACCGAGGGGCGAAGATCGAGGAAGGGAACCCCCTCGCTTTCGGCGATCTTCTCGACCGCGCCGGTGACTTCCGGGAACGGATACTGCTTGACTTCATGCAGTTCGGGATAGTTGACGAGCACGAGCTTGATGCCACGTTCGCGGCAGAAGCTGATCAGCCGCCGCATGGCATCCTGCCCTTCCGTCCAGCCGGGCTGGTCGTCTTCATAGAGGCCCCGGTAATAGGCCTTCCAGTCCGCCCGACCGAGGAAGATGCGCGAGATTTTGTCGACCGCCGAGGCGAGTACGACATAGGCCTGCGAATACTCGCCCCAGCCGACCTCGTGACGGCGCGGCGTCGGCTCGGCATCGTTGATGAAATAGTTGAGGACGACCACGTCCGGCTTGAGCTCGACGCCCTTGGTCATGAAATAGGCGACTTCCATCTGGGTGTTGTAGTTGCCGACACCGGTGTTGATCACCTCGTATTTCGGCGCCCCCTGGCTGCCGCCGTTGAGGACCGTTTCCAGCAGCCTGGAGGGCGTATCTTCCTCTTTGACGCCCCAGCCGAAGGTCAGCGAATCCCCGAGCATCATCACCCGCGTCGTCCCGGCGGCAACCGGGCCGATTTCGCGGTTGCGCAGGCCGATCGAGTTGATGCTGACCGGCACACCCATGAAGACGCCGCTCGAATTGGGAATATGCTCGTGGCCGATCGCCGGCTCGGCGCTGACCCGTTTCAGGTCGCGGGCGTATTTCCACATCTCGAGGTCGAAATCCATGCCGTTGTCGAAGACGGTGCGCGCCATGCCTTCGATCATGAGGCCGCAAAGGGCGAGGCTGAAAGCCGTCGCGAGAACCGCAAGCAGGGCTCGCTTGAGAATGGAGGATTTCCGGACGCTGTTTTGTTCCATTTGAACGACGCGTGTTACATTGGAATTCATCGGATCTTCCTTTCAGGTCCGCCGATTACTGTCCGACCTGAGAAAACTTCAGGCAATCTGGCTCCACCGGAGCGGTTTTTACGAACTGGTGCTCGCCGACCGTCAGGCCCTTGCCGCCGCTCCAATCATTGACCAGCCACTGGTCGATCGCCTCGGCCACAAGAAAATGTCCGAGCGGAGAAAGGTGCTTGTCGCCGATGCCATAGGTTTTCATCGGATCGTTGGCGGAGAGCTTTTCGGTCGGATCGACCACGTACACTCCGGGCGTCGCAGCGGCGAGCGCCTTGATCATTTCGCGCTGCTTTTCCGGCTGCAGGCCGTCGTCGCGACCAACCAGTTCCGCCCAGCCCGGGAGGATGACGACGAGCAGCTCGGCGCCGTTGGCGCGGGCATCGTCGGCAAGCCGGACGAACAGGCGCCGCGTCAGCTCGATCGCATGGCCGATGTCACGCCGGGACGCCCGGTCGCCAACATAGGGTCTGAGCAGGGTCGAGTAGAACCAGTTGTAGAGCTTGCTGTTCTGCCACAGGTACAGATGTGCCTGCAAAGCGAGGCTGGGCTTCTTGGTTCCGCTACCGGCCGGCTCGACCGTGATATCGATGGACGAGGGCGTCAGAACCGCACGCTCGGCATTGTCCTCAAGGTCGGTGCTGAGCGAGAGCCCGACGACGACGAGGTTATGAGGGATGCTGTGGCCCTTGTCCTCATAGACCCGGATCTCGTTCGGCTGGCCGTAGCCGCCGGTGCCGTAGTTCTTGAGCAGCAGTTGCGGGTGCCATGCGTTCAGGAGCGAGCTGAAGGTTTCGCTTTCCTTGACGAGCGAGCCGCGCACCATGGAATCGCCGAGGACGAACACCGGCGAACCCGTGCCCGTCGCATTGTCGCGGAAACCGTCGCGGTTGATCTGGACGCGGTTCCAAGGATCGAGCGGGCTGAAACGCTCGAAGTAGCTGTTGCCCGGTATTTCCGTATAGCCGTAGAGCGCGTGCGACTGATGCCGCCCCCGCGGCACGCCGCAATAGACATATTCGCCCTCGCCGACCGGAAGCTGCAGGCTCGGCACCAGACGCAGCAGCAGTTCGCACAGCAGAATGGCGACAAGTCCCGAAACGAGAATGATCAGCCCATCCATGACACCGCCGAAATTGCGCGAACGGCGCATGCGTTGCAGGATTCCGCTCGATTGAGGCTTGTTCTGATCGATGAAATCCGCAGGCGTCGCCGTCGGATTGTTGTTGTTGAGCGCATCCTGACGTTCGGCTTTTCGGGGCATGTCAGCTGACACCTTGATTGTGCGATCTGTGTTGAAGCATTTCGGATGATTGCCGCATCGCCCGGTTCAGGCGCTTCCGGCCTCGCGCCAATAGGACCGTGCCAGGCTGGCGAGATAGGTGGTCGTGCGCCTCGATGTCTTTGCGACGGAGGGACGCTTCGGTTCGTCGGAGCCTGCGTGTTCGCCAGTATCTGCGAGCCGGATGCGCTTGGAGGAATCCGGCCGCAGGAGCTCGATCGGTCGAAGCAGCCCGGGCAAAGTCCCGTAGCCGGTCAACTGATCGCGAAACAGGCTGGTCGCGGCATAGACGACATCCGCCGTCTCGACCGCTTCCCGCACGCGGGCATCATCCGAAATCTTGACGTAAAGCACGCCAGGAATGAAAAGAGGCAACGTCGGCACCACGGGATCCAGGATCCGGTTGACCGCGGCCGGCGTCACCTCGTTTAAAACGAAGACGGTAAGCCGCTTCTGGCTCAAACGATAACCCTTTATGATTATCTCGACCGGAAGCCGACCGTCTGTTTCAGCTATTTCAATAACACTTTGAACATGCATAGTGGCTCTCCGGAACAGAGAAGAACACCGTCAATATCTTCAGAATACGAAAACATGAACTTATTCGTTATATAGCGACATGAGCTTCGGAGGTTTCACTTCTCTGCCGGAGACGCCTTACAATTCCGAACTCTATCCTAGGATTTTCGTTCTGAATATATCCAGATGGATATACTCCGGCCCTGTTTCTTACAGTTCGCTTGCGGCAGAAAGCGCCGGTCGCGGCGTCTCGTCGCGGGCTGGATGTTTTCGAAAGGGGAGGCTCAGGCCAGAAGCAGGGGGCCTGCAAGCGCGGGCGACGCCGTCATAGTGGGCTCTTCGGGAGCCGGTTCGCCAGATTGGCCAGCTCGACGCGCGTCGAGATTCCGAGCTTGCTGTAGATGCTGTGGAGATGCAGCTTGACCGTGCCCGGCGATATGCCGAGCCGGGCACCGATCTCCTTGCTGCGGATCCCCGAGGCCGCCAGCCGCGAGACCTCGATCTCGCGCTGTGTCAGGAGGTCGACGCCCCGGGTCTCAACGGCCTCCTGCGCGCGTATCCGCTCGATCGCGGACTTCAGCGCCTGATCCTGGAAATAGGTCTTGCCGCTGGCCACGACATTCATGCAGTCGAGCAGGGTGTCCGGGGCCTGTTCCTTGAGGACGATGCCGTTCACTCCGAGCCGGATCGCTTCGGCAACCTGATCGTCACCGATATCAGCCGTCAGGATGACGATCGCGATCTGCTGTCGGTGGGCGCTGCGCACCCGGCGTATGAATTCGAGCCCGTCCATATGCGGCATGCGAAGATCTGCGACGACGATATCGGCGCCCCGCTCGGACAGAACCTGCAGCGCATCGGTCGCACGCTCGCAGGTCGCCACCACCTCCCAGCCGGGCACGGTCTCGATCAGCCGGCGAAGCCCGTCGAGCACGATCAGATGATCGTCGACGACGACCGCGCGCAACGCTATTGCGGCATTGGCAGCATGACGACCACTCGAGTCCATTCCGCTATCCTTTCGATCGCAAGTTTTCCGCCACGCGCTGCCGCCCGTTCACGCAGGCTCCGCGGTCCGATTTTTTCTCGTTCAAGCTCGGCATGGTCAAGACGCTCACCATAACCGAAGCCGACCCCGTCGTCGTCGATCGTCAGCACGATCGATCCGTTGTCGATGCTGAGCGTGATCCTGACCTTCTGCGCGCCGCCGTGCCTGACCGCGTTGGCGGTCGCTTCGGACGTCATGCGCGCAAGCTCGTAGGTCAGCGCCAGCGGCAGGTCGATGCCGGACGGCGGGTCGAAGGCGATCGAGACGTCGATCTGCCATTGCTGCCGCAGCCGTGCGGCCACCGCTTCCAGTTGACGCTCGAGCTGCATTTCGCCGGTAGCCTGGAGATTGCCACCCGGCTCGAGCGCGCGGATGAAGCCGCGAAGCTCCCGCTGTTCTTCGAGCAGCATCGCCTGGATGGCCTCGAGGCGTTCAGCAAGCACATCCGGCCCCGCATCCTTGAGCTTGCGCAGCGACTGAAGCTGCAGTGCTGTGCCCGCAAGCGCCTGAAGCACCCCGTCGTGCAGGTCGCGGCCGATGCGGATGCGCTCGTCGACGGCCGCCTCGTCACTCAGGCGTCTAACCAGGATCGCCTGTTCGAACAGCGCCTTGATCCTGTCGGCGATGATCTCCGCGATCGCCACGTCATCGAGCGTGAGCGCAGGCGGCTCCAGAACGAAGAGGCGCGCCTGCAGATCGTCGACCTGGAAGAAGGTCGAGACCGCGGCGTTGATGTTGAAAGCTTCCACAAGCGCTGGCGAGATCGGGGGATCGGGATCCGACCATTGATGAAACCGCCCCTCGCCGATATGCACGAGAACGCGACCACGCGCGGCCTCGGTGACAAGCAGGCTGCTGCGCAGCAATTTTTCGTCCGTCCAGGTACCGAAGGCATCGGGCGGCATCTGCATGACCTCGAGTTCGCCTTCGTTCCACAGGGCCGCATAGGTCCAGGGCTCCTCCGCATCGGTCCACAACAAGAGGGCCCGCGGAACCAGCATGACATGGGCGGCATAATCGAGGGCCGCGCGCGCCGGCCACTCGCGTCCCCGCGGCTGGCTCGGTGTTCGCTGCACCAGCCGAAGAAGCTCGGCCCGGACCGCCTCCTGGTGTGCGCCCAGCCAGACGAGCAGCGCAGCCGCAACGAAGATGAAGAGGATCCGCGAGGCGTTCGTCGTCGTATCGGCATCCGGATCGAGCATATCGCCGGCATCGAAGTAACCGAGGTAGAGCAGGGCCGCCAGGCAGACGAGACCGGTGTAGAGCGCCCCGCGCCAGCGCCAGTGCAGCGTCGCGGACAGCAAAGTGAACGGCATCAGCATGAAGAACGGGCTTGCCGGGCCGTCGGTCATCGACATGAAGATCGCAAACGCCGCGACATCGATGATGTGACGCACCAGCGTGCCGCGCACGCGCGAAATCTCCGTGCGCCAGACGAGGAAGGCGGCCGCGATGGCATAGAAGAGATAGCCGATCAGCAGGAAGTAGATGGGCTCTGGCGGCAGCGGCACGTGAACGGAATCGAGCCAGGCGATCCAGACGCTGCCGAGCGCCAGCAGAATGCGCCCGACGGCGATCACCTTGTCGGAACGAGCTCGGAAGGTGTTCGTCCAGACCTTGCGGCCGGACGCCTGGTCCAGATCCATCGGCGCGCCGGCACCGTGTGGTGGAGCGGCCGCCGTCGGGCTCACGCGGCGGGCGCTGAAACGGTTTGACGGCTCTAGCTTCATGCCAAGTCTCCGCTCTGCGCCGCCCCTTTGAAAACAACCCTGCGCGTGACGAGCGAGAATAAATCAAATCGCGGCCACCGACCGTCGCCGACCGCATCTTCGACGACGAGGACGGCACGGCCCTGGCAGCCGCTGCAATCAGCATATTCAAGTGTCGTCAGCATACGCTCGTCTCTTCCAGCGCTCAAATGCATTCGCCACCAGTATAGCCAAGGTTACGCGCGCGCGCCCGGACCACACGAACCTTGCACTGCTGCAGGCAAGCCCTGGAACAGGGCCGACCGGCGGACATCAACCCGAGTATCAGAAGATCGCGCCAAGAATCGTAAGCCGGATATGACCCTCTATATCCATTGGCATATTGACCTACCCCAGTATTTGCCGCTCATATTCTCCCAATATAAATGACTAAAGAGTTTTTCATTCGTCGGCACAATGAAAATTGTGCGTTTTTTAGCTAACCGCTTTGAGGTGGATAGCAATGAGCATTTCTCACGGACCACTGAACGAGAAGCCCCCGGAAGGACCGTCGAACAGAAGTTTCGGCTACACCGTCGGTGGCATCCTTACCCTGATCGCGCTCGTGAAATGGTGGCGGGCTTCCGAGATTACGACCGTAACGGCTGTGCTCGCCCTGATCGGCGTGGTTCTGGTCGTGCTGGCCCTGATCGCGCCTTCGACCCTGACACGCGCCAACCATCTCTGGATGCGGCTCGGCCTTGTGCTGTTCAAGATCGTCAATCCGGTCGTGATGTTCCTGATCTACGTCACGACCTTCGTGCCGATCGGCATTTATCTCAGGCTTCGCGGCAATGACGCGCTGACCGAACAGTTCGACAAGAACGCCAAGACCTACTGGATCGACAAGCCACAGGGCGAAGCAGCCCAGGCAACGATGAAAAACCAGTTCTGAAATTTGAAGAACCTATCCCTTATTGTATCGGACAGAGGACACGAAAATGGACCTTGCTAGGGAACTCCTGTCTTACATGGGCAACCGGAAGAAATACTGGTTGCTGCCGATCCTGGTCATGACGACCATCTTCGGAACCCTGGTGGTACTGACGCAGGGAACGGCCGTCGCCCCCTTCATCTATACGCTGTTCTAGGCGGCACCATCGTGCGTATCCTCGGTATCTCGGCCTTTTACCACGATAGCGCGGCCGCGCTCGTCGAAGACGGGCGCATCGTAGCCGCTGCACAGGAAGAGCGCTTTACGCGCCGGAAACACGACCCCGATTTTCCGGCGCGGGCAATAGAGTACTGCTTGTCGGAAGCAGGCTGCACCATGAACGACATCGACCATGTCGTCTTCTACGAAAAGCCGTTCCTGAAGTTCGAGCGGCTTGTCGAGACCTATCTTGCGACAGTGCCGCACGGCTTCAGTTCGTTTCGCGTGGCGATGCCGGTCTGGATCAAGGAAAAGCTCTTCCAGAAGAAGATGCTGCGCAAGGATCTCGGCAAGCTTGTCGGCAAGAAGGAATGGGATGGCTCGCTGCTTTTCACCGAGCACCACCAGTCCCATGCAGCGAGCGCCTTCTTTCCCTCGCCCTTCGCCTCAGCCGCAGTCCTCACCATGGACGGCGTCGGCGAGTGGTGCACCACATCGCTTGCCCATGGCCATGACAATCGCCTCGACTTCCTGAAGGAGCTGCATTTCCCGCACTCCCTTGGCCTGCTTTATTCGGCCTTTACCTATTACACGGGCTTCAAGGTCAATTCGGGCGAGTACAAGGTGATGGGGCTTGCGCCCTACGGGCGGCCGCGTTTTGCGCAGACGATCCTCGACAACCTGATCGATCTCAAGGACGACGGCTCCTTCCGTCTGGACCAGCACTATTTCGGTTATTGCACGGGCCTGAAGATGACCTCGCCGGCCTTTCACGACCTCTTCGGAGGCGAACCCCGCAAGCCGGAATCGCCGCTGACCCAACGCGAGATGGACCTTGCGGCCTCCGTGCAGGTCGTGACCGAAGAGGCGGTCATGCGGCTCGCCCGCTATGCCCGGCGCCAGACAGGCGAAAAGAACCTCTGCCTTGCCGGTGGCGTCGCGCTCAACTGCGTGGCGAACGGCAAGTTGCTGAAGGCCGGGATCTTCGACGATATCTGGATCCAGCCCGCCGCAGGCGATGCGGGCGGCGCCCTCGGGGCGGCCCTCTCGGTCTGGCACGAATATCTTGGAAGCGCGCGTGTCGTGAAGGACAGCGATTCCATGTCGGGCGGCTATCTGGGACCGGCCTTCGCGCAAGGTGAAGTCGAGCAGCGGCTTGCCAACGCCGGGGCGAACTTCGAGGTCCTCTCGGACGAAGAGATCACCTCCTCCACCGTCTCGGCGCTGACCGAGGAAAAAGCGGTCGGCTGGATGCAGGGGCGGATGGAATTCGGACCGCGGGCTCTCGGCGGACGGTCGATCCTCGGCGACGCCCGTTCGCCGACGATGCAGAAGATGCTCAATCTCAAGGTCAAGTATCGCGAGAGCTTCCGTCCCTTCGCTCCGTCGATCCGGCGTGAAGACCTGTCGGACTGGTTCGATATCGACACCGACAGCCCTTACATGCTGCTTGTCGGCGACGTCCTGGAAAGCCGCCGCCTGCACGCCAATCACCCGCAGGAAAATCTGTTCGGCATCGATCTGCTCAACGTGCCGCGCTCGGAAATACCGGCGGTGACCCATGTCGATTACTCCGCCCGTATCCAGACGGTGCACCGCGAGACCAACCCGCGTTACTGGGAGCTGTTGACCCGGTTCAAGGCGCGCACCGGCTGCCCGGTGCTCGTCAACACCAGCTTCAACGTGCGTGGCGAGCCGATCGTCTGCAATCCCGAAGACGCCTATCGCTGCTTCATGGGAACGGAGATCGAGCGCCTCGTCGTCGGCAATTGCATCCTGAAGAAGGAAAACCAGCCGGAGCACCTGAAGCAGGACTACAAAGAGAACTTCGAGCTCGACTAGAACCGGCCACGTAATCTGTTCCTTCAGAACGCCGGGCCGCAGCAGCGACCCGGCGTTCTAACGTCCGGCACGCAGCCGCGAGGCGCTTCGGCCGGAGGGCGCGACGCCGAACTCGCTCGTCAGCAGCTTGACGAAAAACGGCACCAGCCCCGATTTCGCCCGCGACTTGTCGAAGGCTGCCTGGAAAGGCGCCCTGTAGCTGAAGAGATCCGGGCGGATCGGCCGCAGCAGCCCTGCGCTGACATAGCGGCTGGCGAAGTGATCGGGCAGATAGCCGAGATAGCGCCCGGAAAGGATCAGCCGCGCCTCCGCCTCCATGTCGCTGACCGTCGCGCGCGGATTGGCGATCGAGAATATCTTGAGGTCGCGCGCATTCCAATAGGAGCGACCGATCAGATTGTAGGACCGGATGTCGTCGATTTCGATCGTGCTGTCATCGCGGGAAAACAGCGGATGCTCGGCCCCGCAATAGAAGCGCTGCGTCTCCTCGTAAAGATCGACATATTCGAGCCCCAGCGTCGTGCGCGGGAAGCTCGCGATCGCGATGTGGAGCTCGCCCGTTATCACGTCGCGCAACAGTTCATGCGGCGGTCGGGTGACGATCGAAAGCGCCACCTCGGGCGCTTCATCCGTCATCCGCGCAAAGACGCGGGTCAGACGGGAGGCCGGGTCGGACAGGGTGTTGTCGATCAGACCAACGGAAAGCGTGCCGTTCAGCCGGTGCTGTAGCCCCTTCATGCGGATATCGAACTGGTCGATCGTGCCGAACAGGCGCTTGGCCTCCTCGTAGACTGCACGCCCCTCCTCGGTAAGACGGAAACCGGACCGGCCCCGCTGGCAGAGGATCAGACCCAGGCGACTTTCCAGCGCCGAGATATGGTTGGAGATCGTCGAGAGCGACAGGTTGAGCTCGCCCTGCGCCGCCGCAAAACCACCCGCCTCCACGATTGTCACGAAGATCCGCAGCAGCCGCACGTCCAACGAGTCCAACGCCATTCCATCGCGTCCTTAGCTTGATAAGCTCCAAAGTGAAGCGAAATTATTATGAATTTTCAGGCACTAAGCTAGTGCACCATGGCCCTGAACGGCAGATCGGCCGGCGCTGGTAGCGCCGGCCGAGCGTGATCTGGATCGGTGGGAAGGCTGCCGATCGACGTGTCCTCGCACGGCGACCGGCAAGAGAAGGACGCTGCCGCCCCCGATCAGGGCCGGCGATAGACCTCGTTTCCGGCGAGATAGGTCGCCTCCACCTTGCGCTCGCGGATCGAACGGTCGAGTGGATCGGACAGAGTGCCGTCGATCACGACGAAATCCGCCCACTTGTCGACGCTGATCGAGCCGATCTCACCGCCCCAAGGCGTCATGTCGGCACCCGCCTGGGTGAGACCATGCAGGGCCTGGTCGAAGGTGACCGCTTGCTCGGGGTGCCAGGGACCGTCACCCAAGCCAAAGGGGCTCTCGCGGAAGACGGCATCGTTGATCTGAGTCAGCGGGCTCAGCGGCGATGTCGGCCAGTCCGAACCGAACACCAGCGGTACGCCGGCGTCGAGCATCGAATGCCAGACATAGGCCCGCGGCTCGCGATCGGTACCGATGCGTTCGGTGATGTACTTACCGATCGTGCCGGTCGCATGGTTCGGCTGCATCGAGGCGACGACACCGAGATCCTTGAAGCGCTGGATGTCCTTGGTCTCGACCACCTCGATATGCTCGATACGGTTCGGCTGCGGCCGGGGCACGGACGCTTCGGCGAAAGCGTCGAGAACGAGGCTGACGCCGCCATCGCCGATCGCATGCACCGCCGTCGGGAAGCCGTTTTCGTTGGAGGCCTTGATTGCCGCTTCCAGCTGCTCCTTGGTCTCGAAGGGCTTGCCCTTCCAGCCGTGCTGGTCGGAATAGTCCTCATGCATATAGGCGGTGCGGGTCGAGAGCACCCCGTCGATCACCGACTTGGTGTAGCCGAGCTTGAGCATCGGCCCCTTTACCTCCTGCTCGCCGGAATCGGCGGCCGCTTTGTCGACCTCGTCGCGATCCTTGACCGCTGCGGCAATCTTCTTCGGATCTCCTTCGAAGAAGCCGTACCAGACGCGAAGCGGCATCTTCTTTTCCGAGAGGATCGCGGCATAGTCGTGCACGGCGGCGAGATCCGACATGTCGTTGACGCCGGTGATCCCCAGGCTGTTGGCAAACTTCATTGTCTCAAGCAGCGCTGCCCGCCGCTCGCTGTCGGTCGCCACCGGACGATGCTTCTCGACGAGGTCGCCGGCCTTTTCGAGCAGGATGCCGCTCGGCTCGCCCTTGTCGTTCAAGAGCACCTGCCCGCCCTCTTCGACTTCCGACTTCGCGGTAACGCCGCCCACTTCGAGCGCCTTGGAATTGACCCAGACGGAATGGAAATCGATATCTCGCAGGACCACCACGCGATCCGGCACCACGGCGTCGAGGTCTTCCTTTGTCGGCAGCTTGCCCTCGCCGAGCGTGTAGTCCCAGCCGCCGCCCATCAGCCAGACGCCCTTCGGCAGGCGCTGATCGGCTTCCTTGATCTTTTCGAGCCAGGTCTTCTTGTCCGGGATGTAGGAGAGGTCGACGCCGGTCACCATGTCCATGCCAGATGTGAGGTGCGTATGCCCGTCGATGAAGCCAGGGGTCACGGTCTTGCCGCCGGCGTCGATCACCTTGGTCTCGGCATCGGCCAGTGCCTTGATCTCGTCGTTGCTGCCGACTGCGGTGAACTTGCCGTTCTCGATTGCGAAGGCCTGTGCCTTCGGCTTGCCCTGGTCCACCGTGCGCACGTCGCCGTTGAGCACGATCAGATCGGGTGCGGCCCAAACCGGCTGCGCCGTGCCGACCAGGATCGCCAGCGCGGACGTTGCACCCAGAGCCCGGGTTACTGCTGCCAATGTCATGAAATCCTCCTCCCGCGGCTACATCCCTCCACCCCCGGCGAGCCGCGCGGCACCGGCGTTGAGGGGATGATGCTGCAAGAGGGGAGGATCGCGATATACTCCCTCGGGCTAGGTTTGCGCCATGCCGCGCGACGACCACACTGTGTCCGTTGCAACGCGGTGCGCATCGGCTCGGGCTGACCAAAACCAGGTTTGCCACCCAGTCGGGCGCAATATCCTTACCGGGCGCGAAAGCGAGGCCGCGCCGCTTACGAGAAACAGGAGGTTAGGGAAGCTTCCGGCTGGCGCCCTGGCTTCCCCCGAGGCTGGCCGATGGGCTCAGCCCTCAGCTAAAGAGCGCCTTCAGACGCGGCCAGAGACCAATGGCCGCGCGAACCCGACGGGCGGCATAGGCAGCCCGCACCGAACTACCGAAATTGCAGTCGCAGACGATGTCGTGCAGCTGATGATCCGATATTTCGAAAAAGCGTTTTGCTTCGCCGTAGCTGTCGTCTGCGAGCCCCGCGAGGCGCAATTGCGTATCCTCGAAGGCGACGGTCATGGGCGAACCGTTGACCTGCATGGCCTGACGCACGGCAGCAGTCGCACGTTCAGTACCGGAAAGCGTGCCAAGCCGGCGATCGGGATTGCTTTCCAAGAGTTCGGCCCAACGCTGAAGCCGTTCCGTTCTCGTCATGACGGGATCGGGACGAATTTCGGCGAGCGCCTGCAACTGTTCTATTGTTTGATGCTTCATCGTCGTCTCTCCTAGTGCGAAGATGCGACCGCGATACGCGCCCCTGCACACCGGGGTCGCCGATCCTCAAACTCGCCAGAGGGAACCCCAGTTCCCTGGCCAGAGAAAAAAAGAGGGCTTGCCAATACCGCTGCGCGAACAGCGCCCCAAGACCCAACTTCCGCTGGCGAAAACACGCGAAATGCCGCTTCGTAGAGACACCCTCGCGACTGGAAGCACGCCCCTGCCCCTATTTCGGTTGCCGCTAACGCGGCGTATGTTTTCTCGGGAACGTTTTTGCCCGATCCGCATCAAACGGTGGTTTGGAGGTGGATGATGAAGGATGCCGTGCAGACAAAACCCGCCACGGCGGAAGCGGACCATTTGACGGACGAGACTCTCGTCGAGCGTGCGCTTGCGAGGGATCCGGAAGCCTTCCGGATCATCATGACAAGGCATAACCAGCGGCTTTTTCGCATCGCGCGCGCCGTCGTGCGCAACGACAGCATCGCCGAGGATGTGGTGCAGGAAGCCTATCTGCGCGCGTTCGAACACCTCGAAACGTTTCGTGGCGATGCCAGCCTCGCCACCTGGCTGCATCGGGTCGTGTTGAACGAGGCGCTCGGACGCCTGCGCCGGTCGGCGACGCGACGGGAGGTTCCGCTTCCGACGGACAACGCCGGCGCCGAGATCGTACCCTTTCCCAATGCTGCGAACGCCGACGATCCGGAACGCAGCCTCGCGCAGCGTCAGATCCTGCGGCTGGTGGAAGAGGCCGCCGACGCTTTGCCGGAAGCCTTCCGTCTGGTCTTTACCGCCCGCGTCATCGAAGCGATGAGCGTCGAAGAAACCGCCGCCCTCCTCAGCATCAACCCAAAGACGGTCAGGAGCCGCCTCTACCGGGCTCGTCAGCTCGTCCGTCAGCAGATCGATCGCCAGGTCGGGCCGGTGCTCCTGAATGCCTTTCCCTTCGCTGGACGTCGCTGCGCGCGATTGACGGAGGCGGTCATGCACCGGCTCGGGCTATCAGGCTGACATTTTCGGGAACCTTTGACTGCGGCGCGCATCCAACGGGTGTCATCCATCAAGACCGGTGCCACTTGCGGCCGGAAAAGGAGTTCCCGATGTATGCCCGTTTCACTTCAGCCCTCGCCGTCGCCTGTCTCATCGGTGGCGCTACCCATGCAGCCGACACGAAGGTCACAGATCCGCAAATCGCCCATATCGCCTATACCGCCGGCGTCATCGATATCGAGGCCGCCAAGCAGGCCCTGAAAATCTCGAAGGACAAGGAGGTCATCGGCTTTGCCAACGACATGCTGCGCGACCACGAGGCCGTGAACAAGCAGGCCCTCGATCTCGTCAAGAAGCTCAAGGTGACGCCCGAAGACAACGACACCAGCCGCGCGCTGACGAAAGCGGCTACGCAAGAGCGTGAAAAGCTGGCGAAGCTGAGCGGCGCCGACTTCGACAAGGCCTATGTCGCCAACGAGGTGGCCTACCACAAGCAGGTCAATGGCGCGCTTGAAACCCTGCTTATTCCCTCCGCGAAGAATGCCGAGCTCAAGGACCTGCTGGAGACCGGGCTCAAGCTGTTCCAGGGGCACCAGCAACATGCCGAGCATGTCGCCGGGATGATGAAGTAGGCCGCGACATGATGCGGAAGCGAAGCCTTGGCGCCATTTCCGGCCTGGCTCTGATGCTGGCTGCGCCATCGGCGTGGGCGGAGACCATCCGGGTGACGATCGAAAAGCTCGTGTTTTCGCCCGCCGAAATCAGCGCCGCCGTCGGCGACGTGATCGAGTGGGACAACAAGGACGTCATGGCGCACACGGCAACGGCCAAGGGTGATTTCGACGTGGTGATACCACCGAAAAAGATGGCGACACTCACCGTCACCAAGGCCGGAACCTTCGACTATACCTGCCGCTTTCACCCAAATATGAAAGCGCGCCTGCAGGTGCGATGAAAGACTTGAGGGCGGCGGTGCGAGCGCATCCCCACGCGCCGCCGTTCACGGCGAAGTCACCAGACACCGGCTGTATCCGGGAACCGAATTATGCCATGGAAGCGGCTGGTTCCATCGAGGAGGCGGCACGGCCATGAAGAAGATCGGTTTTCTTTCCTTCGGACACTGGACGCCCTCGCCGCAGTCGCAGACGCGATCGGCGGGCGACGCCCTGCTGCAATCGATCGATCTCGCCGTTGCGGCCGAAGAACTCGGCGTAGACGGCGCCTATTTCCGCGTTCATCACTTCGCCCGCCAGCTCGCCTCGCCGTTTCCGCTTTTGGCGGCGGTCGGTGCAAAGACGAGCCGGATCGAGATCGGCACCGCCGTCATCGACATGCGCTACGAGAACCCGCTCTACATGGCCGAGGATGCGGGTGCGGCCGATCTCATCGCCGGCGGACGGCTGCAGCTCGGCATCAGCCGCGGCTCGCCGGAACAGGTGATCGATGGCTGGCGCCACTTCGGCTACCAGCCGTCCGAGGGCGAGACTGAGAGCGACATGGCAAGAAGGCACGCGGAAGTGCTGCTCGACGTCCTGCGCGGCGAAGGCTTCGCCGAACCCAATCCGCGGCCGATGTTCCCCAATCCTCCCGGCCTGCTGCGCCTCGAGCCGCATTCCGCGGGCCTCAGAGAACGCATCTGGTGGGGCGCAAGCTCGAACGCCACGGCCGTCTGGGCCGCCAAGCTCGGCATGAACTTGCAGAGCTCGACGCTGAAGGATGACGAGACCGGGCTGCCGTTCCATGTCCAGCAGGCCGACCAGATCCGCGCCTACCGGGAAGCCTGGAAGGCGGCGGGGCACATGCGCGAGCCGCGCGTCTCGGTCAGCCGCAGCATCTTTGCGTTGGTGGACGATCGCGACCGCATGTATTTCGGCGGCGGAAACAAGCAGGAAGACCAGATCGGTTTCATCGACGACAAGACGCGGGCGATTTTCGGGCGCAGCTACGCCGCAGCACCCGACGTGCTGGTCGAGCAACTGGCAAAGGACGAGGCGATTGCCGAGGCCGACACGCTGCTCCTGACGGTCCCGAACCAGCTTGGCGTCGAGTACAACGCCCATGTGATCGAGGCGATCCTCAAGCATGTCGCGCCGGCACTTGGTTGGCGCTAGCGACAGGCGACGCCTCAAACTCCAGGCATCTGAAATAGGCATCTGAATTCAGGCACCCGGCCGAATCAGGGAGCGCGGCGGTACTGCCGCGCCCCTTCGCTTAGCCGGTTCTTCAGGGAACCTGCGGCGGATGCGCGACGCCCAGATAGTAGTCGCCCTGTCCGCCGCTCTGATACTCGCCCGTGTAGCGCTGGCGGGCATCACCCAGCGTGCGGGCCGGCGGGCGGTAGACATAACCCGGCGCCGGATCGACATACGGATCGACATAGATGCTGCCAGTTGGCATCGGATCGACATAGACTTGCGGCTCTACAGGCTCGACATAGACCGGGCCGGGCGCGGGTTCGACATAGTAGGGTTGCCCGTAGAGCACCCGGTTCTGGGTGCCCGGCGGATTGTGCGGATCGATGCCGGTGTAGAAGCCGTTGGCGAGCGCCGGTGTTGCCGTGCCAAGGGCAAAAACGATTGCGGCGAATGACATTCCGTTCGAAAGCTTCATGGCGTTGCTCCTGTCTCGGCTGAGCATCCGACCATCTGGCAGCATCGCCCCCGGTGGATGCGAACGTCGAGAGAGAATAACGCGTAATCGCTGCAACCGTTCCGCACGCGACCTTAGTGCAGTCCGAAGATGCCGAGCAGTTCCTCGCGCTGGCGCACGAAGGCGCTGGCGCTGCGGTCGCGCGGCCGCGGCAGGTCGATCTCGATCAGCCGAGGTTCGCCGCCCTTTTCGCGCGGCAGGATGAGGATACGGTCGGCGAGATAGATCGCCTCCTCGAGATCATGGGTGACGAGCACGGTTGTCACGTCCTCGTCGCGCCAGATCCGCGCCAACTCCTGCTGCATGCTGATCTTGGTCATGGCGTCCAGCGCGCCCAGCGGCTCGTCGAGCAGCAGGATTTCCGGCTGGACCGCAAGCGCCCGGGCAATGCCGACGCGTTGCGCCATGCCGCCCGACAATTGCCGCGGATAGGCGTCTTCGAACTGTTGCAGGCCGACCAGTTGCACGTAGCGCCGCGCCCGGTCTCGTGCCTGCCCACGGGAAAGACCACGCGTCTCCAGCCCGAAGCCGACATTGTCGAGCACCGTCAGCCAGGGCAGGAGCCGCGGCTCCTGGAAGATCACGGCACGGTCGGTGCCGACACCTCTCGTCAGCTTTCCGTCGATCAGCACCTCTCCGGCATCCGGATCCTCAAGACCCGCCAGCACCCGAAGCAGGGTCGTCTTGCCCGAACCGCTGGCGCCGACGATAGCGAGCGTCTCGCCGGAGCGGATATTAAGGTTGATATCCCGAAGCACAGGCAAGGGCGTGCCGTTCAGGCGGTAGGACTTGGAGAGGTGACGGATCGTCACCTCTCCCCGGCGAGGGTTCTGGGTAACGCTCATGGAACGTCCTCAGTTGCTGGCCGTTGCGCCGTCGACGGCCAAGAGCACGTCCCTTGGCGCCAGTTGGCCCTGCTTGAGCTTGCCTTCGCGCACCAGCACGTCGATCCAGAATTGGAGGTCACGCTCGACCGGCAGGCCACCGGCCCGCACCCCATAGCCGCGGAAGTACTGGGCGATCTCAGGATTTTCCCCGCGGGCTTTCAGGGCCTTGGCAAGGATGTCCTTCGTTTCCTGCGGATGTTCGCGGGCATAGTCGAGCGCGCGGGCCGACTGCAGCACGAAGGTCTTTGCCGCTTCCGGATGCTCCTTCACGAAGTCGCGTCTGAGCACGACGAAGCCGCCGGCGATCTCGCCGAGCACGTCGGTGTCGTCGAAGATCGCGCGCAGACCACCATTCTTACGAGCCGCGCCCTCGAAGGTCGTCTGCCAATAGCCGAAGGCCGAGATATCCACCTGGCCGGAGCGCAGGACCTGTTCCAGTTGCGGACCGGGCACGACGACCTGGTTGGCGGCATCTGTCGGCAGGCCGACAGAGTGCAAGGCCTCGCGGATCGTATAGTCGAGGTGCGCACCGAGCGTGTTCACCGCTATGCTCTTGCCGGCGATGTCCTTGATGCTTTTGATCGGGCTGTCTTCCAGCACGTAGAAGATCGACTGCACTTCGTCATTGATGCCGTTGGAGGGATAGGCGGCCACGAAATCGTTGCCGCTGATAATCGAGTTCAGCACGGCCGATGTCGCCGCACTGCCGATCTCGACGTCGCCGGAGGCCAGCGCGATCAGTGATGCCGGGCCGCCGGTGGCGTAGCCGACACTCTCGATCGTGATGCCGGTTCCATCAAAATAGCCGAGTTCCTGCGCGAGTTCATGTGCCGACAGACCGCCTTGGCTGGCGAGATAGCGAAGCGTGACCGCGTCGGCAGCGGCCGCCGGTGAAACAAGGCCAAGTGTGACGGCTGCCGAGAGAAGAAGATTGCGGGGGTGGAAGGTCATCTCGATATCCTTTCGAAGGGGAACTGGTAAGGCGGTCAGGCGTTCGGCGCAGACCAGCGGCAGAGATTGCGTTGGATGAGAACGAGCAGCGCATTGGCGGCGAGACCGAGCAGGGCAAGCAGCAGGATCGATGCAAACATCAGCGGGATCTGGAAGTTGTATTGGGCGTTCATCACCTGGAAGCCGATGCCCTTGTTCGCTCCG
Organism: Ensifer sp. ENS03; assembly: GCF_014852035.1. NCBI lineage: Bacteria > Pseudomonadati > Pseudomonadota > Alphaproteobacteria > Hyphomicrobiales > Rhizobiaceae > Ensifer > Ensifer sp. ENS03. The sequence continues at coordinate 97,408 of NZ_JACVAV010000003.1, forward strand.
ATCATTTCGGCAGCGATCAGAAGCAGCAACGCGGTCGTGGCCGAGAGCCTGAGGCCGACGAAGATCGCGGGCACGGAGGCCGGCAGAACCACGCGGCGGAAGACGGCGAGCGAGCCGGCGCCGTAGGTGCGAGCCATCTCGATCAGCTTCCTGTCGACCTCCTTGACCCCACCGATCGTCGACAGGAGGATCGGAAAGAGCGTCGCCCAGAAGATCACGAAGACCTTCGACGTTTCGCCGAGACCGAGCAGCAGAATGAAGACCGGGTAGAGCGCCAGGGCCGAGGTCTGGCGGAAAAGCTGAAGGACGGGGTCGAGTGCCTGTTCGACAAGCCGGACCTGGCCCATGAACAGCCCGAGCGGGATTCCCACCGCGACGGCGGCTGCAAAGGCAATGCCCGACCGCTGCAGGCTGATGGCGATGTCGTCGAGCAGCGCGCCGCCGGCGATGCCGTCCCAAAGGGCCGACAGGATCACGTCGAGCGGCGGAAACACCGCCGCGTTGACCCAGCCCACGGTGCTTGCAACCTGCCAGAAGGCCAGAAACGTAAGCACGAGGCCGTAGCGGGCGACGATTGCGCCGAGCAGGCGGCGCCAGCGCGGCACGGAGTTCGGCCGGGAATGCGCGGCGGGCGAAGTGGAACTCTTGGCAAGAGCCTCACGGCGCGCCGTTGCAAAGCCTGCCGCAAGCGAGGGGTTGATGGTTTCATAGGACATGGCAACACCTCACTCTGCTGCCTGAACGGCCGACCGGGCAGCAGTCCAGCGGTTGACGGGAACGGGCAGGCCGAGGTTTTCGCGCAGCGTCTTGCCCTCGTAGGCAGTGCGGAACAGGCCGCGACGCTGCAATTCCGGGATCACCAGCTCGACGAAGTCGTCGAGCGCCGTCGGGAACCATGGCGGCAGGATGTTGAAGCCATCGGCGGCTTCGTTCTCGAACCATTCCTGCAGGGTATCGGCGATCTGCCCCGCCGTACCGACAATCGTGTAGTGGCCGCGCGCCGACGCGATCCATTGGTAGAGCTGGCGAATGGTGAAGTTGTTCTCGTCGGCGATCTGGCGGATCAGCGCCTGGCGGCTCTTCATGCCCTCGGTCGGCGGCGCCGGCGGCAGCGGCCCGTCGAGGTCGTAACCACGGAGATCGAGCGTTCCGCCGGTCAGGCCGTTGAGCAGGCCGATGCCGTCCTCCTCGACGATGAGCGAGGTCAGCCGTTCGTATTTCTCCCGCGCCTCGGCTTCCGTACGGCCGACGAAGGGCGAGACACCGGGCATGACCAGGATGTGGTCCGGGTTGCGGCCCAGGCCCCGGGCGCGGGCCTTGATATCGCGATAGAATTCCTGCGCCGTTTCGATGTGCTGGTGCGCCGTGAAGATCACCTCCGCAGTGGCGGCGGCAAGGCCCCTGCCATCATCGGACTGGCCGGCCTGCACGATGACGGGATGTCCCTGCGGCGAGCGCGAAATGTTGAGCGGGCCGCGGACCTTGAAATGCTCGCCGCGGTGATCCGTGTCGTGCAGCTTCGCCGGATCGAAAAAGACGCCCGTTTGCTTGTCGCGGATGAAGGTATCGTCCTCGAAACTGTCCCAGAGCTTCTTGACCACATCGACATGCTCGGCGGCGCGCCGGTAACGCTCGGCATGCGGAAGCTGCGTGTCGCGGTTGAAATTCTGGGCGGTCGGATCACCCGTGGTCGTCACCACGTTCCATCCGGCGCGACCGCCGGAAATGAGGTCGAGCGACGCGAACTTGCGCGCTGTCGTATAGGGTTCCTCATAGGTCGTCGACGAGGTGGCTATGAAACCGAGATGGGTGGTGAGTGGCGCCAGCGCCGAAAACAGGGTCACCGGTTCGAAGCCGGCAACACGGGCATTGCCGCCCTCTCGCGCGCCACCGAAGCCGATCGCCAGCCCGTCGGCAAGAAAGTAGGCATCGAACAGACCACGTTCGGCGGTCAGCGCCAGCTGCTTGTGAAACTCGAAACTGGTCGCCCCGTCGGCTGGCTGGTCGGGGTGGCGCCAGGCGGCAATATGCTGCCCGCCGCCGGGAAGAAAGGCTCCAAGCCGGATCTTGCGTGTCATCTCAATCCTCTCCTGTCTCGCTTTAAACTCGAGGAGATCACCCTGCCGAGGGCGAAGCGCACAAGGCGCTCCGCAACACGCGGCGAACTCCGGCCACGACAGACAGGTTACATTATATACTAATTTTATAGAGAAAGAGGATTTCAACGAGACGTGCCGGGATTGAAATGTTTTTCGTCAGTTCGCCCGGTTTAGAGATCGATGACCGCTTCGCCGCCCTCAGGCGCAATCCGGCCGGAGCGAGAGTGCGCGGTTGATCCGGGAAAATATTCCACTTGGAATAGTTTTCGAGCCAAAGGTTTTCTTATCTCGACCAGAATACTCGACTATTTTTCGGGCACTTGCGGCGGCCATTGCCTAAAAATGTGGCCGCCGCCACACAATGAGAGTGAAAGACGTGTCCCAAGCAACCACCCAATCCTCACCAAAGCCGATCTATGCTTCCTTCGGGTTCCAAGTCCTGGCGGCCATGGTCATCGGCCTGCTGCTCGGCCTCATCGCCCGCAATATGGGCGTCGATGCCAGCGGCAATGCCAACTGGCTGACGGTCACCCTGCAGACGATCGGCTCGATCTTCGTCCAGCTTCTGCGTGCGCTCGTACCGCCGCTCGTCTTTACCGCCATCGTCGCCTCGATCGCCAACCTGGCGACGCTGCAGAATGCCGCCAAGCTCGTGTGGCAGACGCTGCTCTGGTTCGCGATCACCTCTCTCATCGCCGTCGTCATCGCCATCGCACTCGGCCTGATCATTCAGCCGGGCATCGGTTCGGCCGTTTCGCAGGAAGCTGCCAAGGCCCCCTCCTATTCCGGCTCGTGGCTCGATTTCCTGAAGGGCCTCGTGCCCGCCAACATGCTCGGCCTTGAAGCCAGCACCAAGGTCACCGACACGGGTGCCACCACCTCGCTCAATTTCAACGTGCTGCAGATCCTCGTCGTTTCGATCGCCGTCGGCGCCGCGGCGCTGAAGGTGGGCGATGCTGCCAAGCCGTTCCTCGCCTTCAACCAGTCGCTTCTCGCGATTGTGCGCAAGGTCCTCTGGTGGGTTATCCGGCTGACGCCGATCGGCACGATCGGCCTGCTCGGTCGCGCCGTTGCCCAGTACGGCTGGGAAACGCTGGCGCAGCTCGGCTGGTACACCGCTGCCGTCTATATCGGCCTTGCGATCGTGCTCTTTGTCGTCTACCCGGCGCTGCTCGTCGGCCACGGCCTGAGGCCCTCGCGCTTCTTTGCCGGCGCCTGGCCGGCGATCCAGCTCGCCTTCGTTTCACGCTCCTCCGTCGGCACCCTGCCCGTTACCGAAACAGTGACCGAAAAGAGCCTCGGCGTGCCGCGCGAATATGCCGCCTTCGCCGTGCCGCTCGGCGCCACCACCAAGATGGACGGCTGCGCCGCGATCTACCCGGCCATCTCGGCGATCTTCATCGCGCAGTTCTTCGGCCTGCCGCTCGGCATCCAGGAATATGTGCTGATCGTCTTCGTCTCGGTGCTCGGCTCTGCCGCAACCGCCGGCCTCACCGGCGCGACTGTCATGCTGACGCTGACGCTTTCGACGCTCGGCCTGCCGCTCGAAGGGGTCGGCCTGCTGCTCGCCATCGACCCGATCCTCGACATGGGCCGCACGGCGGTTAACGTCGCCGGTCAGGCGCTCGTGCCGACGATCGTCGCCAAGCGCGAAGGCATTCTCGACGAGACCGTCTACAACGGCGACAAGGTGCTCGACGACCTGGAACCGCTTGGCGCCGCTGCACGCGCTGCCTGACGGCGTGAAACGACGCATGCGGGCCGCAAGGTCCGCATGCCGTGTTATACTTCAGGCGTTCCGCCTGTTGAGGGATCGGCGATGTCGTCGACCAACTTTCATCTCGTCACCGAATGGACGATCGCCTCCCAGCTTGAAGACGTGTGGCGTGAACTCAGCACGCCGGAACGCTGGCCCGAGTGGTGGCCATCGGTGAAGCAGGTTACGCTGCTAAACGAGGGGGACGAACATGGTGTCGGCGCCGTCAGGCGCATGCGCTGGTCGACGGCACTCCCCTACGCACTGGTCTTCGACATGGAGACCACCAAAGTCGAGCCGCCTCTCTTCATCGAAGGCCGGGCCTTGGGCGAACTCGACGGCATCGGCCGCTGGACCCTGCAAGGCGAAGGCAGCGCTTGCCGCGTTCGCTATGACTGGATCGTGACAGTCACGAAGCCCTGGATGGTCCGTCTTTCCTTTATCCTCAGACCCGTCTTTCGCTGGAACCACGGGGTGGTGATGGAGCGCGGCCTCTCGAAGAGGCTGGCCTAAAGCAACGGCGGGCACATTCCGGAAAGACGCGCAGACGGACGACTATTGCGCCAGGCGCGTGCCTCGTGCCTGATGATTTCGCCCAGGCGCTGGGCACCCGGTCCCGCCGCATCTGGATCCGGATAGACCAGATACATGGCGCCACAACGCCCGCCTTCGGACACCGCAGCAACCATCGAAAATCACTCCCTTGAAATATCCTATCCAGGGGGATAGGATATTGACATGAGCGAGCACAGACACGACACCCATCCCGAGATCGTCAAGCGGCTGAAACGCGCGGAGGGGCACCTAAAGAGCGTCATCACCATGATCGAAGGCGGCCGCTCCTGCCTCGACATCGCCCAGCAGCTCCACGCAGTGGAGAAGGCGATCAGCCAGGCGAAGCGAACCCTGATCCAGGATCACCTGGACCATTGCCTTGAAGACACGATCGGGGCGCTTCCGCACGAGCAGCGCCACTCCATCGACGAGTTCAAGGCGATCACGAAATACCTCTGAGCAGCAAATCCGCTGCCACAAACCGCCACCGAGCGAGGCCCAATCATCATGCTGCAGATCCTCGCAAACCGCACCTATCGCCACCTGTTCCTGGCGCAGGTGATCGCGCTGATCGGAACCGGCCTCGCAACCGTCGCGCTTGGCCTTCTCGCCTATGATCTGGCCGGCGCCGAAGCGGGCGCGGTGCTCGGGACGGCGCTCGCGATCAAGATGATCGCCTATGTCGGCGTGGCGCCGATCGCCGCCGCCTTCGCCGAACGGCTTCCACGCCGTGCCATGCTCGTCAGCCTCGATCTGGTGCGCGCCGCCGTCGCGCTGTTCCTGCCGTTCGTGACCGAGATCTGGCAGGTCTATGTGCTGATCTTCGTGCTGCAGTCGGCCTCGGCCGCCTTTACCCCCACCTTCCAGGCGACCATTCCCGACGTGCTGCCGGATGAAAAGGAATACACCCGCGCCCTGTCGCTCTCGCGGCTTGCCTATGATCTCGAAAGCGTCGCAAGCCCGATGCTCGCTGCGGCACTGCTTACCGTCGTCAGTTTCCATGACCTGTTTGCCGGCACGGTGATCGGCTTCCTCGCCTCGGCCGCCTTCGTCGTGTCCGTCGCGCTGCCAAGCCCGAAGGCTGCGGAACGGCGCGGTATCTACGACCGCACGACACGGGGTCTGCGCATTTATCTCTCGACGCCACGGCTGCGCGGCCTGCTCGCGCTCAATCTCGCGGTCTCGGCGGCGGGTTCGATGGTCATCGTCAACACGGTGGTGCTGGTTCAGGCCGGCTTCGACCTTACCCAGACCGACACGGCGATCGCGCTTGCCGCCTTTGGCTGCGGCTCGATGATTGCCGCGCTGATGCTGCCGCGCCTGCTCGACAGGACGCCTGACCGTTTCGCGATGTTTTCCGGGGCGACGATCCTCGTCGCCGGCCTGTTCATCGGGCCCCTCGTTCCAAATTTCGCTTCGCTGCTGCCGCTGTGGCTCGCCATCGGTATCGGCTACTCGCTGACCCAGACGCCGTCCGGCCGGTTGCTGCGCCGCTCCGCCCAGCCCGAAGACCGGCCGGCGCTCTTTGCAGCGCAGTTCGCCCTTTCGCATGCCTGCTGGCTGATCACCTATCCGCTGGCCGGCTGGCTCGGCGCTACCGCCGGGCTCGGCACGACCTTCATCGCGCTTGGCCTCATCGCCATCGGCGCTGTCGCCGCGGCCGCCCGGCTCTGGCCCGCGCCCGACCCGGACGAAATCGAACACACCCATCATGCGCTGGCGGGCGATCACCCCCATCTTGCCGGTGCGACGCGCGTCGGCAGCGGCCACCGCCACACCCATGTGTTCGTGATCGACAGCCATCACCCGGACTGGCCAGCCCAGCGGTAGGCAACGGCCGCTACTTGGAGGCGGTGCTGTTGCCGGCAAAAGACAGGATCGCCGCATCGGCGATCTCGGCGAAACGAGCACTTGGCCCTTCGGCGCCGCTGCTCTGCTGCGCGGCGCGCGCGCCATCGATCAGCAGCAGCAGCGTGTCGCCGAGCAGCTCTGCGTCGGCGATGCCGGCCCGGCGGCACAGCTCGACGACCCGGTCGCGCTGCGCATCCTTGAAGAGGCGGATCACCTCGCGGCCGGGGTGATCCTCATCGGTCAGCTGCACGGCGGCGCTCATCATTTCGCATTGGCACTTGTCCTCGCCGAGGTGCTCGGCGATACGCCGGACCCAGGCCCTGAGCTGACCGATACCGTCGCCCGGGTGCTGGTCTTCCAGTTCGCGCCAGAAGCCATCCATCTCCATTCCCGCATGGCGCAGGCATTCGACGATCAGCTCGTCCTTCGAACTGAAGTGGCGGTAGAGCGTCATCTTGTTGCTCTCGGCAGCATCGGCAATCGCATCGACGCCGGTTCCGCGAATGCCGCGGCGGCGAAAGAGATCACGCGCAGCCTCGACGATGCGATCGCGCGGCGAACGACGGGATGGTTTGCAGAAATCCGTTGTCATCGCAGTGGTCCGGCGTGAACGGCGCGGAAAATCTTGCCCCTTGACGCCCTGTCATTGGTCGATAACATGCGACGATGTTACCGACCAGTAACATTTTCGCCACCGTGGCAAATCAAGGAGCATCCGCTTGCGGCAAAGAGCTCTTCCGGAAACGGCGGCGGTAACTGCAGAAAAATTTCATGCGCAGTGTCGGTGAGCGCGGTCGCCAGGCGTCTTTTAGCCAGAGCGCACACCGCAGAGACTTTTTAGATTCGATAACGCTCGTGATTTGGTCGTCGTGATTAGGACCGGATCGGCCCTTCATGATCTCGTGCTGGAGCCTTATGATGCGCATGCTGGATGGGCTGAAGGCTGGGGAGACCGTCGCTGACCGCAAGGTCCGCGCGGCGGGCGTGCCGGTGCCGAGTTTCCGCCACGCCGCCTGCTGCGATGGTGGCGCTCCCAAAGGATCGGCCCCATGATTGACTTCTTCATCCACCGGCCGATCTTCGCATCGGCGATCGCCATCATCATGACGCTCGCCGGCGGCATCTGCTATTTCCTGCTGCCGATTTCGCAGTTTCCCGACGTCACGCCGCCGCAGATCGTCGTTGCCGCCAACTATCCGGGCGCCAGCGCCCAGGTGGTCGCCGACACGGTGACGACGCCGCTCGAACAGCAGATCAACGGCGTGCCCGGCATGCTCTACATGACCTCGACCAGCTCGAACGACGGCTCGTCGCGCATCATCATTTCCTTCGAGGTCGGCTATCCGATCGACGTCGCCGCGCTCGACGTGCAGAACCGCGTCTCGCAGGCCGCCTCCTCGCTTCCGGCCCTCGTCAACCAGACCGGCGTGACCATCGCCAAGCAGATCCCGAACTTCACCGTGCTCGTCAGCCTGGATTCGCCTGACAATTCGGTCGATTTCGCCGCGGTCAGCAACTACGCCTACCTGCAGATCCTCGATCCACTCAAACGCCTGCCGGGCGTTGGCGACGTCCAGCTTTTCGGCGAGCGCCGCTATTCGATGCGCGTCTGGCTCGATCCGGATCGCATGGCCAATCTCGGCATTACCGCCGTCGACGTCCAGAACGTCATTGCCGAGCAGAACATCCAGGTCGCCGGCGGCAAGATCGGGCAATCGCCGGCACCGGCCGGCACGCCCTTCGAGATGCAGATCAACGCGCTCGGACGCTTGAGCGACCCGTCCCAGTTCGGCGACATCGTGCTGCGCGCCGACCAGACGACGGGGGCAACGACGCGGCTGCGCGATGTGGCGCGCATCGAGCTCGGCGCGCTGCTCTATTCCTCGTCGGTCACCTTCAACGGCAAGGAAAGCGTCGTGCTTGCCGTCTTCCAGGCACCGGGCTCCAACGCGCTCGACCTGCAGGCCCGCGTGCAGGCGAAGATGGACGAGCTGTCGCAGCGCTTCCCCGCGGGCATCGCCTACCACATGTTCTACGACACCACGCGTTTCGTCTCGGCGGCGATGAAGGATGTCGTGTTCACGCTGCTCGAGGCGCTCGCCCTCGTCGTCTTCGTCGTCTTCATCTTCCTGCAAAACCTGCGCACGACGATCATCCCTACGATCGCCATTCCGGTTTCGTTGATCGCGACGCTGGTCGTCATGTATCTCTTCGGCTTCTCGCTCAACATGCTGAGCCTGCTCGGCATGGTGCTTGCCATCGGGCTTGTGGTCGACGACGCGATCGTCGTCGTCGAGAACGTCGAACGCCAGCTGGAGGCCGGGCTGCCGCCGCTCGAGGCCACCAAAAAGGCGATGCAGGAGGTGACCGGCCCGATCATCGCGACGACCGCGGTGCTGCTGGCCGTCTTCATCCCCGTCGCCTTCATTCCGGGCGTCGCCGGCAGCCTCTACAACCAGTTTGCGCTGACGGTCGCAATCTCCGTCGCTTTTTCCGCCTTCAACTCGCTGACCCTCAGTCCGGCGCTGAGCGCCGCGTTCCTGCGCTATCGCGGCGAGCCGCGTTTTGCCCTCTTCCGCTGGTTCAACAGCGGTTTTCACGCCCTGTCGCACGGTTATGCGCGCAGCGTCGCCGGGCTCGTGCGCTGGCGCTGGGCGCTGTTTGCCGTCTTCCTCGCCGCGATCGCCTCGACCTATGCGCTATGGCAGCGCATCCCCTCGACCTTCCTGCCGGTCGAGGACCAGGGCTATTTCTTCGTCGTCATCCAGTTGCCCGATGGTGCCTCGCTCGAACGCACCGAGGCGGTCGCGCGGCGATCCGAAGAGATCCTGCGCGGCACCGCCGGCGTCGATTTCGTCGGTTCGGTCGTCGGCTTCAACTTCCTGTCCTTCGCCGCCCAGTCAAACTCGGCCGTGCAATTCGCCGTATTGAAGCCATGGGACGAGCGGCCGCCCGAACAAGGCGCCTCGGCGCTGCGTGAAGAGGTGATGCCGCAACTGCTGCAGATCCCGGACGCGCTGGTGCTCGCCTTCGACCCGCCGTCGATCCAGGGGCTGGGTGCTACCGGTGGCTTCGAGTTCCAGGTGGAGGACCTTGCCGGCCGCAGCGCCGAGGCGCTGAACGACGCGACGCAGGCGCTGATCGCTGAGGCGCGCAAGCAGCCGGAAATCAATCCCTACCAGCTGTTCACCACCTTCAGCACCTCGAGCCCACAGTTCGACTATGACCTCGACCGCGACAAGGCGAAGCTGCTGGGCCTGAGCCTGCCGGATATCTTCAGCACACTGCAGATCTATTTCGGCTCGCTCTATGTCAACGACTTCAACATCTTCGGCCGCACCTTCCGCGTGACGCTGCAGGCCGATCAAGGCGCACGCGCCTCGGCCACCGATCTCTCTCGTCTCTACGTGCGCAACACTGAGGGGGAAATGGTGCCGCTCAATACGCTAGGAACCTTCAAGCCGACGGTCGGCCCGGAGACCATCACCCACTACAACAATTACCCCTCGGCGCTGATCAACGGTGCGGCAGCACCCGGCTTCAGCTCGAGCCAGGCGGTGGCGGCGATGGAGCGGGTGGCAAAAACGACGCTGCCCAGGGACTACACATTCGAGTGGACCGGCATTACTTATCAGGAGATCCGGGCAGGCTCGATCGCCGCGCTCGTCTTTGCGCTCGCCCTCGTCTTCTGCTTCCTGATCCTGGCCGCCCAGTATGAAAGCTGGTCGATGCCTTTCATGGTGCTGCTGTCAGTGCCGCTCGCGCTTTTGGGCGCGCTTTCGGCGCTCTGGCTGCGCGGTATGCAGATCGACGTCTATTCGCAGATCGGTTTCGTGATGCTGGTCGGACTTGCCGCCAAGAACGCCATCCTGATCGTCGAGTTCGCAAGACGCCGACGCGAGGAAGGGCTCGACGTCGTCGCAGCCGCCGCGGAAGCGGCGCGTCTCCGGCTGCGGCCGATCCTGATGACGGCCTTCGCCTTCATCCTCGGCGTGCTGCCGCTGATGTATGCCAGGGGCGCAGGTGCTGCCAGCCGCCAGTCAATCGGCACCACCGTCTTCGGCGGCATGCTGGCGGCGACGATCCTCACACTCATTTTCGTCCCGGTCTTCTACGCGGTCATCGAAAAATGGCGCGAGGGCACGTCCTCGCAGCCGATCGGCCAGCGTCACGAGCCGGAGGCGGCGGAATAGGAATTGGAGCCTGACATGCGTGGTTCGAGACTGGTCCTTGCCGCAGCGGTCGTGGTCGCCGCCCTTGCTGCGGCCTATCATTACAAGAACGGCGGATTCGAGCTGAAGGGCGGCGACGCCGGCGCGGCGGTGGGGCCGCCGCAACAGGCCATGCCCGTGCCGGTCGCCTCGGTCGTCAAGAAAACCATTCCGATCTATCTCGACTATTCGGCCCGCACCGAAGCGATCCGCAACGTGACGCTCCGCGCCAAGATCACGGGCTATATCGAGTCGCAGGCGGTGCCCGACGGTTCGGATGTGAAGGAAGGTGATCTGCTCTATCGGATCGACCCGCGCGATTATCGGGCAGCGCTCGATCAGGCAAAGGCCCAGGTCGAGCGCGACCAGGCGTCGCTCGCCTATCTCCGCTCCAATCTCAACCGCGGCAATGAACTGGCCACGACGGGTTACCTCGACAAGGACAGCTTCGATCAGCGCCAGAGTGCTGTGCACCAGGCCGAAGCGGCACTGGAGATGTCGCGGGCGGCGGTGCGCACCGCCGAGATCAATTTCGACTACACCGAAATCCACGCGCCCTTTGCCGGCCGGCTCGGCCGCGACCAGGCGCCGGAGGGAACGCTTGTCAGCAACACCGCCGGGACACCGCTCAACAACCTCGTGCAGCTTTCGCCGATCTATGTTTCCTTCAACCCGAGCGAAACAGAACTCGCCGACATCCAGAAGGCCCGGGCGAAGGGGAAAGTGCAGGCGGAAGTGCTTTTGCCTGGCGACAAGGAACCGCGCTATCGCGGCGACCTCACCTTCATCAACAACACGGTCGAGGGAAATACCGGAACGGTGGTGGCGCGCGTGACGATCGACAATACTGATCTTTCCCTGCTGCCCGGCCAATATGTCCGCGTCCGGCTGAAGATCCGCGACGAGCCGAACGTGCTGATGGTGCCGGAAACGGCGCTCGGCTCGAGCCAGCTCGGCAAATACATCTATGTCGTCGGCAAGGGTGAAACGGTCGAACAAAGGCTGGTCACTCTTGGCCCGACGAGCGGTGATCTCATCGGCCTGACCTCAGGGGTTTCGGAGGGCGACCAGGTAATCGCGGGAAACCTGCAGAAAATTTTCCCGGGCGCACCGGTCAAACCGATGCCGGCCGAGCAGGCGCAGAAATAGGCCGGTCGCCGGCCCGGCCTACGCCCTTTTCAGGATCGGGAAGACCATGCCGAACGTGATGACGGCAATGGCAACGACCTGAAGCAGCGTCGGAACTTCACCGAGAACGACGACCCCCGCCGCGGTCGTCGTCACCGGGACGCACGGCATGAACAGCGACGCAGGCTGCGGACCCAATTGACGGATGACATAGGTGTAGAGAACGCTCGCGAGCGCTCCGGCGAGAAAGCCTTGGATGACGAATTGCGTGGCAATTTCGGTGAAAGAGGCGGCAGCGAGCCCGCTGGGCGCCAGAATGTGCAGCAAGGGCAACGGCAGACAGGAGAAGAACACCACTGCGATCGTCGCCGTCACGGCGTCGACGGACCATAGCCGCACCAGCACCGCAAAGGTGGCAAACATCAACCCCGAAACGGCGAACAACAGATCACCGCGCAATGTCCCGGCGTCGGCGACGCCCGATTGGAGCACGAACAGCAAAAGGCCGGCAATGACCGTGGCAACGCCAGCAAGGCGCGTGCCGGAGGCCTTGTCCTTGAAGACGAGACGGGAAAACAGGAACGAGAAGAAGACGATTACGGCGGGAGAGAGTGCTGCCGCATGGGCGACCGGTGCCAGCGAAAGTCCCTGGTTGATGATCAGCGGATAGGGCAGCCCCGTCAGCAGCGCCAGCACGGTTGCCTTGCGCCAGCCAAGCTGCATCAACTTCGGCAAGCCGACGCTGAGGAACACCGGCAGGAAGGCCAGGGCGGCGCCAGAGAACCGCAAGGTGACGATGTCGGCGGCGGTCAGATGCTCGCGCAGACTGAACCGGGCGGCCACGAACTGTAAGGTGGTGATTGCGACGACCGCCACCCCTGCCCATATCGCCAGCCGCCGGCTGCGGTCGCCCTCCCCCATCGTAACACTTTGCACGCCCGTCTCTCCACATTGCGGAAGCCTTACCCGGCGGCTTCGACAGAAGCACCGTATTGCGCGAACGGCCGCGTCAAAATACACTGATTTCAATGAATCTAAGCGATTATCACTCTTTCATGGACCAAATAGCGTGAAGAACGAAATTGCAGGCCTCGACACCATCGATCGCACCTTGTTGAGATTGCTGCAGGAAGATGGCCGGCGGACCACACTGGAGCTGGCAGAGCGTGTCGGCCTGTCGCCAACGGGCACGAGCCAGCGCGTGAAGCGCCTCTTCCGCGAGGGTTACGTGAAGGCCGTGCGAGCGATCCTCGATCCGAAGAAGATCGGCCGGGGCACCGTCGTCTTCATCCAGGTGCGCCTCGACCATACCGCCCCGCATATCTTCGAGCGCTTCTCTGACGCGGTTGCAAAGGCGCCGGAAGTTCTGGAATGCCACATGGTGATCGGCGGGTTCGACTATCTGGTGAAGGCGCGCATTGCCGACATGTCGCTGTTCCAGGATTTTCTCGAACGGGTGATTTTGCCCCTGCCCGGCGTCAGGGAGACGCACACCTACGCCTCGGTCGGCGACGTCAAGCCGGACGCGCTGCTACCGATCTGATGCTCAGGCGGGCTCCGGCCACTGCCAGGTTCGCCCCAGCAAAGCGGCGCAACCTCAAATCGGACGTGAAGTAGCAGGCCGCGGCGAGTCATTGGGGTGCCGGGCGTTATTATTCCTCGAGCGACTGGCGACCTAACGCGCGCGGGCCGCCAATCCCTTCGTCACAGGGTGCAATCTTCGCCCGGCAACGCTGCCCTGAAACCCAGGAGCACGCCGAGCGTCGAGCGTTTTTCGACGAGATCCGCAAGCGTGTACTTGTCGAAGACCGCGACGAAGGCGACCGTCGCTTCCGAAAGGACGGACGGCAGGCTGCAGGCCGGCGCGATGCGGCAACCTCGGCAATCGATCAGATCGGACAACTCCTCCGTGTGCCGGAGGAGAGCGCCGAGATTGATTTCGTTCGCAGCCCTTGCGAGCCTGATACCGCCGTTCCGGCCGCGTACAGCCTCCAGAAACCCCGCATTCGCGAGGTCTTGAACCACTTTCATCATATGGTTCTGCGAGACCGAGAAGGTATCGGATATCTCCCGGATGGAGCTGAGCCCAGTGGGCTGGGAGCCCAGATAGATCATCAGGCGCATCGCATAGTCGGTGTATTTCGTGAGCCTCATCGCGGGATCTGCGTCAAAAAGTCCGTTCAAAAAACATGCATTTGATTAGCATCTTTGATCGCAAGCGAATAGATGCATTTCAGATACATCTTTAAGGGTCATTTGCGATGAACGCGCGAACAGTAGCCGGAGCTGAGATCAGGATGATCGTCGAATGCTTCCAGGGCGAAGTCCGCATTAACAGGATTTTGAGCGCGGGATTCGCGGCCGCGAGAGATTGGGACACAGTTCCCGATCACCGGGCCCGGTGAATTGCCGGCTGCATTTCCAGGATCACCAACCTGCCCCCACTGATACGTCCCACCGAAAGGAAAAAATCATGCCGAAACCACTCTCCCCCGAGACTGTCCAGATCGTGAAAGCCAGCGCTCCGGCGCTCGCGGCCCACGGAACGGAAATCACGAAGAGCATGTATGCCCGCCTCTTCCGTGACGATCATATCCGCGCGCTGTTCAACCACGCCAATCAGGGCGAAGGCGGTTCACAGGTCAACGCGCTTGCCGCCGCCATTCTCGCCTATGCGCAGAACATCGATAATCTCGGCGTGCTTGGCCCGGTGGTCGAACGGATCGCCCACAAGCACATCGGCTACCATATCCTTCCGGAGCACTATCCCTTTGTAGCCAAGGCTCTTCTCGCCGCCGTCGAGGATGTGCTCGGAAGTGCTGCGACCCCTGAGCTCCTCAACGCATGGGGCGAGGCCTATTGGTTCCTGGCCGATATTCTCAAGGAGCGCGAAACCGCCATACGCGGCGAACTGATGGAGCGCTCGGGCGGTTGGAACGGCTGGAGAGATTTCGTCATCGTCTCAAAAGTTCGCGAGAGCGACGTCGTCACCTCGTTTATCCTGAAACCCAAGGACGGCGGTCGCGTTGCGCGCCACAGACCCGGCCAATATCTGACGTTCCGCTTCCAACTGGACAATGGCCTGGAGATGAAGCGCAACTACTCGATCTCCAGCGGGCCGAACGACAGCTTCTACCGCATCTCGGTAAAGCGCGAGGCGCAGGGGCAAGGCGGATCCCGATATCTCCACGATCAGGCGACCGTCGGCACGGTCTTGAGCGCGACCCCGCCGGCCGGCGACTTCTTCCTCCCCGAAGCGCCGGAAGCACCTGTCGTACTGCTGTCGGGTGGCGTCGGCCTGACCCCCATGGTCAGTATTCTCGAGACGATCGCCGAGGAACATCCGAACCTCGAGGCGCACTTCGTCCACGGCGCGCTGAACAGCGGCACGCATGCCATGGATCGGCATGTTCGCGAACTCGCCGATGCACATGGCAAGATCACGATCAGCAGCTTCTATAGCGCGCCTGCGAACGGGGATGCCGTGGGGCTGTCGCACGACTTCGATGGCTTCATCACCGCGGAATGGCTTCGCAAGCACACGCCGATCGCCAATGCCGAATTCTATCTCTGTGGCCCCAAACCGTTCCTTCGTGCGCTCGTCCCGGCTCTTGCCAGGGAAGGCGTTTCCAGCGAGCGGGTCCACTACGAGTTCTTCGGCCCAGCCGACGAACTCATTGCAGCCTAAAATGCCTTCGGTCGGCACTTTCACGGACCGTGGAAGAGCTTGATCTCCTCCTTGCCGCGGCGCTGCCTTCGCGCCGCGGCAAGCCGACCTGCGCCGAGGATTGCGGCAGTCCCGCCTGTGCGTAAACGCCATCCGAAAGATCGCCCTTGCTTTCGGACCCGCCATGCTGCATTGCAAAAAGAGCCGACACGGCAGGTCAAGCTTGGTCAGAATGCGGTCGTGGCATGCAGCACAGCAGACTAAACGTCCTGGTCATCGACGAGAATCGCATCCGCGCCGCCATCATCGAGGACGGGCTGCGCGACGCGGGCTATGACCATGTCACCGTCATCGACAATATGCACGGCCTGGCGCGGCGTATCGCGGACCTCAATCCCGACGTCATCGTGATTGATCTCGAAAACCCAAACCGCGACATGCTGGAAAGCATCTTCCAGCTTTCGCGCGCGGTGAAGCGCCCGATCGCGATGTTCGTCGACAAGTCCGACGAGGCCTCCATCGAGGCGGCTGTCGAGGCCGGGGTCTCGGCCTATATCGTCGACGGTCTGAAGCAGGAACGGGTGCGCCCCATCCTGAAGATGGCGATCAGCCGCTTCAACGCATTCTCCCGCCTCAACCGCGAGCTGGAAGAAACCCGCGGCGAGTTGGAAAACCGCAAGGTGATCGACCGCGCCAAGGGCCTCTTGATGCGCTCGCGCGGGCTCTCCGAGGAAGAGGCCTATGCGCTGCTGCGCCGCACGGCGATGAACCAGAACCGCAAGATCGTCGACATCGCCCAAAGCCTCGTCACGGCGGCAAGCCTGCTCGATCCGGGAGGAAAGGAATGACGACGCGCCACGCCATCACCGCCGGTTTCGTGCCGCTCCTCGACAGCGCCTTGCTCGTTGTCGCCCGCGAGATGGGCTTTGCCGAAGAACAGGGGATCGACCTTACCCTGCTGCGCGAACGCTCCTGGGCAAGCATCCGCGACCGGCTTGCGGTTCGCCATGTCGATGTGGCGCATATTCTCGGTCCCATGCCGATCGCCGGCAATCTCGGCCTCAATGTGCCTGCCCCTGAAATGATCGTGCCGATGTCGCTGGGTCTCGGCGGCAATGCGGTGACGGTGTCTCCGGCGCTCTGGCAAAGGATGGCGGAAAACGGCGCGACCACGGATCTCGATGCGCGCGCGAACGGTGCAGCCCTGCGCAAGGCGATCGATGCGCAGGCGGGCGCGCCGCTGCGTTTTGCCGTCGTGCATCCCTATTCCGGGCACAATTACGAACTGCGCTACTGGCTGGCAGCGAGCGACATCGATCCGGACCGTGATATCGAGATCGTCGTGCTGCCGCCGCCCGACATGGGCGATGCGCTCGCCGAAGGCGTGATCGACGGCTATTGCGCCGGCGAGCCCTGGAACACCTTCGGCGTGCTTCGCCGCGGCGCACATCTCGCGACCGTCAAGGCGGCGATCTGGCGGTCGAGCCCCGAGAAAGTGCTTGGCGTCAACGCAAAGTGGGGGGAGGCCAACCCGGAGGCGATGGCCGCCCTGCTCGTGGCGCTTCATCAGGCGTCAATTTGGTGCGCCCGCCCGGATAACCACGAGGCACTCGCGACCCTTCTGGCAAAGCCTGCCTATGTGGGGCGCGACGCCGAACTGCTTCTTCCCGCCCTCAAAGGCACGCTGCCGGTCGGCGGCGGTGAGGTCCGGGTGGTCAGAGATTTCTTCGTTCCGAATGCCAAGGCGGCGACCTTCCCCTGGAAGAGCCATGCCCTCTGGTTCTACACCCAGATGGTGCGCTGGCGGCAAATCGAGCATACGGCAGAGCGCCAGCGTATCGCCGCGGAAACCTACCGGCCGGACATCTACCGCGCCGCATTGAAGCACCTTGGTATCGCCATGCCGTCGGCAAGCGCCAAGGTGGAAGGCGCCTTGACCGTCGAAACCCCAGTCGGCTCATCGGGCGCGCTGACGCTCGGGCCGGATGGCTTCTTCGATGGCGGACGCTTCGATCCCGACGACCTCGATGCCTACATCGCTGCCCAGTCTGCAGGCTGAATGCGCGACGCCTAATTTATGCGCATTGCACAAAAAATGGCTTCGCACTGCACCAAGGAATGTCACCCACCGGGATGACGCCAGGCCGACGATTTCACTTTTTCTTTTAGATCAATAGCTTGCCAAAACTGGCACGCTGATTGCTTTTATATTCTCAGGCCCTCGGGCCAAGAGATCGGTGTCCAACGACGGGCGCCCTACCAGCAAAGCCGCTGATCAGGACTGCGCACACGGAGCGAACCGTGTCGGGCATACCTGGCCAGCGGCTTTTTGTTTTTCACCCCCAAGATGGAGCGGCACGACCTTGTCGGGCCTCGGAGAAGCCATGTCTGAGAACAAGCAGCCATTATCCGCCAGCGAACCCGCCACGGCTTTGTGGATGTCCACTTTTGCCTTCACGATCTGTTTCGCCGTCTGGACGATCTTCGCCATCATCGGCATCCGCATCAAGCAGGACCTCGCGCTCACCGAAGCGCAGTTCGGCCTGCTGGTTGGCACGCCCATCCTCACCGGTTCACTGGTGCGCATCCTGCTCGGCGTCTGGACCGGGCGCTACGGCGGGCGCCTCGTCTATACGCTGACGATGCTGGCCGCAGCCCTTGCGACTTTTCTGCTCACCTACGCCACCACCTATCCGCAGATGCTGCTCGCCGGCCTCGGCATCGGTCTTGCCGGCGGCTCTTTCGCGGTCGGCGTCGCCTATGTCTCGCCCTTCTTTCCGCCGGAAAAGCAGGGCACGGCGCTTGGCATCTTCGGCGCCGGCAATGTCGGCGCGGCGGTGACGAAATTCCTGGCGCCCTTCGTCCTCATTGCCTGGGGCTGGCAGACGGTTGCCGAGATCTGGGCGGCCGCACTCGTCGTCACGGCACTCGTCTTCTGGTTCACGACAAGCGACGATCCGGCCTTCCGCAGCCGCCGCGAGCGCCAGCTGCCAAAGCGCAGCCTGCTCCAGGAGTTCGCACCGCTGAAGAACGCCCAGGTCTGGCGTTTCTCGCTCTACTATTTCTTCGCCTTCGGCGGTTTCGTCGCCCTCTCGCTCTGGCTGCCGCGTTATCTCGTCGGCGTCTACGGCTTCGATATCGCCGTGGCGGGCATGGTCGCAGCCGCCTACTCCATCCCCGGCAGCGTCTTCCGTGCCTTCGGCGGCGTGCTTTCCGACCGCAAGGGCGCGCGTAGCGTCATGTACTGGATGCTCGGCATCTCGGCGGTGGCAACACTGATCCTGTCGCTGCCGGCCGCCGGCGAGGGCCACGGCTTCGGCATTACGCCTGCCGTCTTCATCGTCACGGTCTTCGTGCTCGGCTTCGTCATGAGCCTTGGCAAGGCCGCCGTCTACAAGCACATCCCGGCCTATTACCCGGAAAACGTCGGGGCGGTCGGCGGCATCGTCGGCATGGTCGGCGGGCTCGGGGGCTTCGTGCTGCCGATCGCCTTCGGCCTGCTCAAGGACGCGACCGGCCTGTGGTCGAGCTGCTTCCTGCTTCTCTTTGCCGTCGTCGTCGCATCGCTCCTGTGGATGCATCTTTCGATCCGCCAGATGGAACGCCGCGCGCTCACCCTGCCGACGGCTGCTGCCGCGTAAACAGACAAGGACAGACCATGACCGAGAAACTCGTCATCATCGGCAATGGCATGGCGCCGGGGCGCATGCTGGAGCACCTGCTGGAAAAGGCGCCCGGGCACTACGACGTGACCATTTTCAACGCCGAACCACGCGTCAACTACGACCGCATCATGCTGTCGCCGGTGCTGTCGGGCGAAAAGGATTACGAAGAGATCATCATCCACGGCGACGGCTGGTACATCAAACACGGCATCACGCTTTACAAGGGTCATCGCATCGTCGCGATCGACCGCGATGCCCAAACCGTGACCTCCGACCATGGCGTGACCGAAAGCTATGACAAGCTGGTGATCGCGACCGGTTCGGTGCCCTTCATCCTGCCGGTGCCCGGCAAGGACCTGCCCGGTGTCATCACCTATCGCGATCTCGATGACGTGCAGGCCATGCTGCTCGCCGCCCAGTCGCGCGAAAAAGCCGTCGTCATCGGCGGCGGCCTGCTCGGCCTTGAAGCGGCCGCCGGCCTTGCCGGTCGCGGCATGGACGTCACCGTTCTTCACGTGATGCCGACGCTGATGGACCGCCAGCTCGACCCGGCCGCCGGCTATCTCCTTGAGAAGGAGCTGGAAGGCCGCGGCATCAAGATCATCTGCAAGGCCAACACCAAGGCGATCGTCGGCAACGGCAGGGTCGAAGGCATCGAGCTCGACGACGGCCGCATCATTCCGGCGACGCTCGTCGTCATGGCCGTCGGCATTCGGCCGAGTGTCGGCCTTGCGAAGGAGGCCGGCCTTGCGATCAACCGCGGCATCGTCGTCGACCAGGGCATGCAGACCTCGGATGGCCGCATCTGGGCGCTCGGCGAATGTGCGGAAGTGGGCGGCATGGTCTATGGCCTCGTCGCGCCGCTTTACGAGATGGCCCGTGTCGCCGCCTCGCATCTGGCTGGCGACCGCTCCGCCGCCTTTGTCCATTCCGACACGCCGACCAAGCTCAAGGTCACCGGCATCGAACTTTTCTCGCTCGGCGACTTTGCCGATGGCGACGACCGCGAGGAGATCGTTCTGCGCGACGCCACGGCCGGCGTCTACAAGCGGCTGGTGCTGAAGGGCAACCGCATCATCGGCACCGTGCTCTATGGCGAAACATCCGACGGCGCCTGGTTCAACGATCTGAAGAAGAAGGAGACCGACGTCTCCGAGATGCGCCAGACCCTGATCTTCGGCCAGGCCTTCCAGGGAGGCGCTCCGCTGGACCCTATGGCGGCCGTTGCAGCCTTGCCGGATGATGCGGAAATCTGCGGCTGCAACGGCGTTTGCAAGGGTAAGATCGTTTCCACGATTGCCGACAAGGGCCTGACGTCGCTCGACGAGGTGCGCGCCCATACCAAGGCATCGGCCTCCTGCGGCTCCTGTACCGGCCTTGTCGAACAGTTGATGACGCTGACGCTCGGCGAGAGCTATAGTCCTGCCGCCGTCCAGCCAATGTGCGGCTGCACCGATCTCGGCCACGACGACGTGCGTCGCCTGATCAAGGCCAAGGGCCTGAAGACCATTCCCGCGGTCATGCAAGAGCTGGAATGGAAGACCTCCTGCGGCTGCGCCAAGTGCCGCCCGGCGCTCAACTACTACCTCGTCTGCGATTTCCCGGACGAATATGCCGACGACTACCAGTCGCGCTTCATCAACGAGCGCGTTCACGCCAACATCCAGAAGGACGGCACCTATTCCGTCGTGCCGCGCATGTGGGGTGGGGTCACCAATTCCGGCGAGCTGCGGGCCATCGCCGACGTGGTCGACAAGTTCGAAATTCCGCTGGTGAAGGTGACCGGCGGCCAGCGCATCGACCTGCTCGGCATCGAAAAGGAAGACCTACCTGCCGTCTGGGCCGATCTCGGCAAGGCCGGTTTCATCTCGGGCCAGGCCTATGCCAAGGGTCTGCGCACGGTGAAGACCTGCGTCGGCTCGGACTGGTGCCGCTTCGGCACGCAGGATTCCACCGGGCTTGGCATCCGGATCGAAAAGTTCATGTGGGGTTCCTGGACGCCCGCCAAGCTGAAGATGGCGGTTTCCGGCTGTCCGCGCAATTGCGCGGAGGCCACCTGCAAGGACATCGGCGTCATCTGCGTCGACTCGGGCTTCGAGATCCATTTCGCCGGTGCTGCCGGGCTCGACATCAAGGGCACCGAGGTACTTGGCCTGGTGAAAAGCGAGGACGAGGCGCTGGAACACATCGTGGCGCTGACGCAGATGTACCGCGAGCAGGCCCGCTATCTCGAGCGCATCTACAAGTGGGCGAAACGCGTCGGGCTGGACGAGATCCGCCGCCAGATCATGGACGATACGGACAAGCGCAAGGCCTACTACGACCGCTTCGTCTTCAGCCAGAAATTCGCCCAGGTCGACCCCTGGTCAGAGCGCGTCTCCGGCAAGGACAAACACGAGTTCCGGCCGATGGCGACGGTCGGCTTCCCCCAAGCTGCGGAGTGAGATGATGAACATGACCTGGCACCCGATCGGCGACATCTCGGACATTCCGCTGCGAGGCGCGCGCTGCGTGAAGACGCCTCAGGGCAAGATCGCCGTCTTCCGCACAGCCGAAAACGAAGTCTTCGCCATCGAGGACCATTGCCCGCACAAGGGCGGGCCGCTGTCACAAGGCATCGTCCACGCGAAGGCGGTCACCTGCCCCTTGCACAATTGGGCGATCTCGCTCGAAACCGGCAAGGCGCTCGGGGCCGACGAAGGCGCGGTGCGCACCATTCCGGTGCGTATTGACGGCGGCGCGCTGTTCATTGCGCTCGAAAGCCTGCTGATTGCGGCGGAATGACCATGGAAAAGGAGGTCAAGACCACCTGTCCCTATTGCGGCGTCGGCTGCGGGGTCATCGCGACGGTCGATGACAACGGCGCCGTCGCCGTGCGCGGCGATGCCGACCATCCCGCCAATTTCGGCAGGCTGTGCTCCAAGGGGTCCGCACTCGCCGAGACCCTCGACCTCGACGGTCGGCTGCTGCATCCGGAGATCGACGGATGCCAGGCTGGCTGGGACGAAGCGCTCGACCTCGTCGCCGCACGCTTTGCGGAAACGATTGCCGAACACGGCCCGGATTCGGTCGCCTTCTACGTCTCCGGCCAGCTGCTCACCGAAGACTACTACGTCGCCAACAAGCTGATGAAGGGTTTTGTCGGTTCCGCCAACATCGATACCAATTCACGTCTCTGCATGTCCTCGTCAGTTGCCGGTCATCGCCGTGCCTTCGGTTCGGATACGGTACCCGGGACCTATGAGGATCTGGAGCTGGCCGATCTGGTCGTACTCACCGGATCGAACCTTGCCTGGTGCCACCCCGTCCTCTACCAGCGCCTTGCCGCCGCCAAGGCGAAACGGCCGGGCCTCAAAATCGTTCTCATCGATCCGCGCCGCACCATGACGGCCGATATTGCAGACCTGCATCTCGCGATCCGGCCCGACGCCGATGTGGCGCTCTTCGTCGGGCTGTTCTCACATCTGGTTTCCAGCAATGCCGTCGACCAGAACTATGTCGCGGCGCATACGGCCGGCTTCGGTGATACCTTGCTCGCAGCAGGCGGTGTTTCGTTCGACGACGTGCTCGAGCGGACCGGCCTTCCGGCGATGCAGTTGCGCGAATTCTACCGGCTGTTTTCGACAACCGAGAAGGTCGTGACCTGCTACAGCCAAGGCGTCAACCAGTCGTCTTCGGGCACCGACAAGGTCAACGCGATCCTCAACTGTCACCTTGCGACCGGCCGCATCGGCCGGCCGGGCATGGGGCCGTTCTCGCTGACGGGGCAGCCGAATGCGATGGGCGGCCGCGAGGTCGGCGGGCTTGCGAACATGCTCGCCGCACACATGGCGATCGAAGATGCCGGTGATCGCGATCGCGTCCAGCGCTTCTGGCGTTCGCCAAAGATTGCCGAAAAGCCGGGGCTCAAGGCCGTCGATCTCTTCCGGGCGGTGGCAGACGGTCGCGTCAAGGCGCTCTGGATCATGGCAACGAACCCCGTCGTCTCGATGCCGGATGCCGACGCCGTCGAGGCCGCGATCAGGGCCTGTCCCTTCGTCGTGGTTTCCGACATCCTGAAAGAAACTGATACCGCCCGCCACGCGCATGTGCTGCTGCCGTCGCTCGGTTGGGGGGAAAAGAGCGGCACGGTCACCAATTCCGAACGCCGCATCTCGCGCCAGCGGGCGTTCCTCGCCGCACCGGGAGAAGCCCGGGCGGACTGGTGGCAACTGGCCGAGGTCGGTCGCCGCCTGGGCCATACCGATGCTTTCGCCTACGAAGCGCCCGCTGCGATCTTCCGCGAACATGCCGCGCTCTCGGCCTTCGAAAATGCCGGCAGCCGCGATTTCGACATTGGCGCCTATGCCGATCTTGCGCTTGAGGAATACGACGGGCTGACGCCCTTCCAGTGGCCCCAACGGGAAGGCCAGAAGCGCGCCGAAAGCCGTTTCTTTGCGGCGGGCAACTTCTATCACGCTGACGGCAGAGGCCGGTTCGTGGCCGTTCGCCCGGCAGAGACCGACCGCACCAATGCCGATTACCCGTTCACGCTCAACACCGGCCGCATTCGCGACCAGTGGCACACGATGACCCGCACAGGCAAAAGCGCGCGCCTCTCGGCCCATATCGCCGAACCGTTTGCGGAACTGCACCCGCGTGATGCGATGGAGATCGGCGTCGGCAACGCCGACCTTATCGAGATTGAAAGCCCTGAGGGCAAGGCGTTCGTGCGTGCGCTCATCACCGAGCGCCAGGCGCGCGGCAGCATCTTCGCGCCGATGCACTGGAACGACCAGTTTGCGGCGAAGGCACGCATCGATGTCCTCGTGCCGCCGATCACCGATCGTCTTTCCGGCCAGCCGGCATCGAAGAACATTGCGGTCGCCGCGCGAAAGTTCAAGGCGACGCACTACGCCTTCGCTGTCTCGCTGGCAAAGCCGGTCGATCCGGATGCTGCCTATTGGGCGCTGGCGAAGGCGGCTGGCGGCTGGCGATTGGAACTGGCTTTTGCCGAGCCGGTGGACGACTGGGCCTGCTGGTGCCGCCGCGTTCTTGCGATCCCGCAAGGGGTAGAGCCGCTCGGCTATGCGGATGCACAGACAGGCGACATCAGGCTCGCCTTCTTCGATGGTCCGCAGCTTCTCGCGGCCTTCTTCCTCGCGCGTGAACCGGTCGCCGTCGCGCGCAACTGGGCGATCGCACAACTCGGCGCTGACCACGCCAATCTGCGCAAGCGCTTCGCGCTCGTCGCGGGCCGTCCGGGGGCGGACAAGCCGGATCCCGGCGCCACCGTCTGCTCCTGCTTCGGTGTTGGCGTCAACCAGATCGTCGCGGCCGTACGCGGCGGTTGCCACAGCGTCGAGGCCGTCGGCGTGGCGCTCAATGCCGGAACCAATTGCGGCTCGTGCCGCGCCGAAATCAGGGGGATCATCGATGGATGTCTTGCAGCAGCCGCAGAGTGACGGACCCGCCCGCATGGAGGCGCTCGCCAAGCTGCCCGTCTTCTGGGCGCTGGAGGGCCGGCGCGTCGTGGTGGCCGGTGCAACGGACGGAGCGATGTGGAAGGTCGAGCTTCTGGCCGCCTGCGGCGCCCGCGTCGACCTTTACGCTGAAGGGAACGACGAGGCGCTCGCGGCATTTGCCGGCCGTACCCCGCAACACCCCACCGCCAGCGTCACGCTAAACCGCCGGCACTGGGCGCCCGCCGATCTTGACGGTGCCGCGCTCGCCGTCGGCGATTGCGAGGACCAGGCGGAGGCGCGGGCATTCTTCGCCGCCGCCCGCGCGGCGGGCGTTCCGGTCAACGTCATCGACCAGCCGGACTTCTGCGAGTTCCAGTTCGGCTCGATCGTCAACCGCTCGCCCGTCATCGTTGCAATCTCGACCGATGGCGCCGCCCCGATCCTCGCCCAGACGATCCGCCGCAAGATCGAGACGCTGCTGCCGAAAAGCCTGAAGGCCTGGGCAGCGCTGGCCCAGTCTCTTCGTGGAGCGGTGAACCGCCGGATCGAACCCGGTCCCCGGCGCCGCCTCTTCTGGGAACGTTTTGCCGATCGCGTCTTTTCGACCATGGATACGCCGGAGGAGGGCGTAGGCGGGGTGCTTTTTGCTGATGCCGAAAGGCTCGCGGGAGCCCCCGCCATCGGTCACGTGACTTTGGTCGGCGCGGGACCGGGCGATGCCGAACTCCTGACGCTGAAGGCCGTGCGCGCGCTGCAAGCGGCCGATGTCATCCTTTTCGACGACCTCGTTTCTTCAGACGTGCTCGAACTCGCCCGGCGGGAGGCAAAGCGCATGCTCGTCGGAAAGCGCGGCGGCCGCGAAAGCTGCCGGCAGGAAGACATCAACGCCATGATGGTCAAGCTCGCCAAGGCTGGGAAACGCGTGGTGCGGCTGAAATCCGGCGACCCCATGGTTTTCGGCCGGGCCGGCGAGGAAATCGCCCATCTCGACCGCGAGAACATTTCCGTCGACGTTATCCCCGGCATCACTGCCGCAAGCGCCATGGCCTCCCGTCTCGGTCTGTCGCTGACCCATCGCGACTATGCCCAGTCGCTTCGGCTGGTGACCGGTCATTCCCGCCACGGCGGCCTGCCCGATGATGTCGACTGGGGAGGCATTGCCGATCCGCGCAGCACGGCGGTCTTTTACATGGGTGGCCGAACGGCGGGGCTGATTGCCGAAAAGCTTATCGGCGAAGGCCGTTCACCTGAAACACCGGCCGTGATCATGAGCGATGTCAGCCGTCCGACGGAACGCAGCTGGCGCGGCGCGCTCGCGACAATCCCCTTGGGCATAGCGGAGATCGGCTACGACAACCCGGTCCTCATCGCTGTCGGCGACGTGTTTTCGGCCCGAGACAAGCAGGCCGGATCGATCGAGTGCACTCTCGCAGGAGCATGCTGATGGGCATCTCCCTGGTGTTCATCGTTCTCGCCATCGGCCTCAGCTGGCCGCGTTTCAGGCTCATCTTCCTGGCTCAATCGAACGCTGCGCTGGCCGCAGCGCCCCTCACCATGGTTGCGAGTGCCGTGAACCTCTGCGCCATCGGCCTCGCTGTTGCAGAACACGGTCTGCTTTTCGGCGGATTGCTCATCGCCGGCGGTATGTTCTTCGCGAAAATAATGCAAGCCGTGCCTTCAACGCCGGGCATCTTGGCTTCAGCCCTGTGCCTTGCCGCCTACATCGAAATGACGATGACGGTCGTGGCGTGACGAGCTCAATGCTGCCCCTGAACAGACACCAGCGTCTGCTGACGCGCCAAGGGATATTCGAAGGCGTCGCCTCGTATCGACGTCCCGAATATCCCAAGGTCGCCACCGTAGGCTGGTTCTAAGCGCGCAGGCAGATCACGGCCATCTCCCAATTGAGGAATGAATGCCTGTACCGAACAAGTAAAGCCGCTGCCCCGCGGCCGACATCAGTCGACTGCCGTTTCCGATCCATCGCCGCTTTCGTCGAGTACGACCGTCTCGCCGAGCGGGGTCGCTGCAATTGACCTGATCTCTTGGGCGAGCGACGCCAGCTTGCGCGCAATCTCCTGCAATTCGGCGGTCGAGCCGGTGGCCTCGCAGGTATTTTCAACGCTCCGTTCGTCCATGTGCTCTTCCTCTTTCGAGTGGACGCAGGAGCGGAGCATATTTCTAATCTACTATATAAGGCCACAAGCCGTCGCGCGTTCTTCGTGCGGCGCACAGCCATAGGTATAGGCCGATCGATAAGCCGGCGATCACCCGCGACAGATCTCGATCCACGGCCGATTGGCCTTACCTGCAGCAATCAAGCCCATCGGCGATCTCGCAGGTCATCAAAACCTTGGAAGAGTGACATTCCGACGTTGCAGGAGGGAAAACTCGGCGACGTCAGGGTTTTCATCTGGATGCTAAATTGCTAGTTCTTTCTTTGTTCCTGCCCGTCTCTTGGATGCAAATCGATGCGGGCAGTGACTGAGTGCGACGAAAACGAACGGGAACGCATGAGCGCCGCCTATCTCGAAAAACTCAATGACCGCCAGCGTGAGGCGGTCGAGCACGGTATCGGCTTGCCGGAAGGACAGGTCGGCGGCCCGCTTCTCATCATCGCCGGTGCCGGCTCCGGCAAGACGAATACCCTCGCCCACCGCGTCGCGCATCTCATCGTCAACGGTGCCGATCCGCGCCGCATTCTGCTGATGACCTTTTCTCGACGCGCAGCAGCCGAGATGACCCGCCGGGTCGCGCGCATCTGCCGCCAGGTCCTTGGCGACAACGCTGCAGTCATGACGGACGCGCTCTCCTGGGCCGGCACCTTCCATGGCATCGGCGCCCGGATCCTGCGCATCTACGCCGAACAAATCGGTCTCGGCCCGGATTTTACGATCCACGACCGGGAGGACAGCGCCGATTTGATGAACCTCGTGCGCCACGAGCTCGGCTTCTCGAAGACGGAAAGCCGCTTCCCGACAAAGGGAACGTGCCTTTCGATCTATTCGCGCGTCGTGAACTCCGAAAGCTCGATTGGCGACGTATTGAAGTCGGCCTATCCCTGGGTCACCGGCTGGGACGAACAGCTCAAGGCGCTGTTTGCGGCCTACGTCGATGCCAAACAGGCGCAGAACGTGCTCGATTATGACGATCTCCTGCTCTACTGGGCGCAGATGGTTTCCGATCCGGAGCTTGCCGAAGATATCGGCGGACGCTTCGATCATGTTCTTGTCGACGAGTATCAGGACACCAACAGGCTGCAGGCGTCGATCCTGATGTCGCTCAGACCCGGCGGCCACGGATTGACGGTCGTTGGCGACGACGCCCAGTCGATCTATTCCTTCAGGGCTGCGACGGTTCGCAATATTCTCGATTTCCCGAACGCCTTTTCGCCCGAGCCTGCCGACGTCATCACCCTCGACCGGAACTACCGCTCGACGCAGCCGATCCTCGCCGCTGCGAACGGCGTGATCGGCCTGGCGCGGGAGCGATTTACCAAGAACCTCTGGACGGACAGGCAATCGGAGCAGCGCCCGTTGCTCGTCGCCGTCAAGGACGAAGCGGATCAGGCCGCCTACATCGTGGAGCAGGTTCTCGCTGGCCGCGAGATCGGTATCGCCTTGAAGCAGCAGGCGGTGCTTTTTCGCTCGTCCAATCACAGCGGAACGCTCGAAGTCGAACTCACCCGCCGCAACATTCCGTTCGTGAAATTCGGTGGCCTGAAGTTTCTCGACAGCGCCCATGTGAAGGACCTGCTCGCAGTCCTGCGTTTCGCGCAGAACCCGCGTGACCGCGTCGCAGGTTTCCGGTTGCTGCAGATGCTGCCCGGTATTGGCCCACAGACCGCTGGAAAGATCCTCGATGCGATCGCCGCCGATCCGGAACCGCTCGCGGCTCTTGCTGAGATCCCGCCTCCCGCCAAGACCGGCGAGAACTGGACCGGCTTCGTCGACCTGGTGTCCGGTCTGCGACGGGCCGAGCCTGGATGGCCGCAGGAGATTGGCGCTGCGCGCGCCTGGTATGAGCCCCATCTTGACCGGATCCATGAAGACGCCGACACGCGTAAGGCCGACCTGCTGCAGCTCGAGCAGATTGCCGGCGGCTACCAGAACCGCGAACGTTTCCTGACCGAGCTGACCCTTGACCCGCCCGATGCCACGAGCGACCAGGCGGGCGTGCCGCTGCTCGACGAGGACTATCTGATCCTGTCGACCATCCATTCGGCGAAGGGCCAGGAATGGCGCTCGGTCTTCGTGCTCAACGTCGTCGACGGCTGCATTCCGTCCGATCTCGGCGTGGGCACAACTGCCGAACTCGAAGAGGAGCGGCGGCTGCTCTATGTCGGCATGACACGGGCACGCGATCATCTCTCCCTGGTGACGCCGCAGCGCTTCTTCACCCACGGCCAGAACGCCCAGGGCGACCGGCATGTCTACGCCTCGCGAACCCGCTTCATCCCGGCGACATTGCTTCAGTTTTTCGAGACGACGAGCTGGCCGAAGATCTCGGCAAGCGCCAGCGAGCGTAGCGCCAAGCAGATCCGCATCGACGTCGGCGCCCGCATGCGCTCCATGTGGAAGTGAGCGAAGGCGGTGGCGAGCTCGCGAATTGTGCGCTCGTGTCTGCAGACAGACCAAGCGAGGAGCGCGTGCCGCTCGCCAACCGCCGGTCTGTAGCGTTGTTAGCCTGGCAAGCTCGGCGGCGCGATAAACTGATAGTACGACCACACCGCAACCAAGGCGGCTATCAGTGCCAGCCAAATCAACGCCTTCCGCGGCACAGGGCTGGCCGGCTTCGCCTCCTTTTTCGGCTTTGGTCGTTCAAATTTGATGATGTTGTTGTCGTCCATTCGCTCCCATCCCGAGTAAACTCATACATGTCCCGGCGCGTTCAGCCAGCGCACCGCAATGACATGTGCCGCCTAACGTCCTGATTTGGCATCAATAAGATGTGAAAGCAGGTTCGCGCCAATCCCAAGCAACATGGCATTCCAACGCCGTCGTCAAGCCTTCAGGCCCAGTCGTGGCAGGCAAGGGACGTCTGCATCAAGCCGCGCCGTCGCGGCCGAGCCAGGGATCGGGGCCTGGATCGCGGCCCGACGCAACCTGGCCCAGCCGCTCCAGATAATGTGCCCAGCCTTCCGCATGGCCGGCGCATTGTTCGGCGCTGGGCAGACCCGTTTGCGTAAGGCGCAGCAATGTTCCGGGCGGCTGCTCGATCAGGCTCGAGCCGGGCGGGACAATGTCGCTGCCTTCCCAGCCGAAGCTATAGGCGAGCCGATGCACCGGCACGACCTCGCGGAAAGACCCGCGGGCAAAACGGGCCCCGGTCACGTTGACGAGATAGAGACCGCCGGGCTCCGCCTTGGTGTCGGCCTCCGTTCCCATCCAGCGCAGGATCTTTTCCGGGTCGGTCAAAAGAGCGAACACTGCGGCGGGTGGCGCCGGAATATGCGCTTCGCGGCGGACGACGAGGGCTTCTGGCATCGGTCTTCCCTTTGCTGATTGGCCTGCCTGCGGCTTGAGAGTCCTTCTGCGGGCTGCCGCAATCATAGACCGCCGGGGCGGACGGCGCCACCGTCCGCCCCTGACTTGCGCGCAGCGCGGCGGCGGGAAAGGGCTTGTCCATAGGGCGCTCGACCCTATCCTCTTCGGCATGGATTTGTCCGCCCCCCTTGCCTGGCTCGTGGACGAGGCAAGCGCCTCGCAGGAGCCGGACCGATTCCTGTCCGACCTTGGCCGCCAGCTCGTCGCCGACGGTCTGCCGCTCTCGGGCGGCGCGCTTACGCTCGCCGTGCCGCATCCGATCATCGCCCGCCGCACCTGGCTTTGGCGAGCCGAGACCGGCGTGGTGATCGAGAGCCTGGGGTTTGCCGACGCCGTCTCCGACCGGGCGGGAGAGGAGTGGCTGGCCGGGCTCGGGCCACTGCTGCAACAATCGACCGGTTCGGGGAATGAACGCGCGTCGCTCGGCTGGGCCGGGACGCGCCCGTTCGGCCCGGAAGAGACGGCGCGGCTTGGTGATGTCGCGCGCTTTGCCGTCGCGCCCCTGGCGGTTCTTGCCGAGCGGGCCGCGCTCACCGCTCTGCTCGACGCCTATCTCGGCCGCCGCAGCGCCGCCCGTGTCCGCGCCGGAGCGCTCACCCGCGGCACCGGCGAAACCATTCGCGCGGCCCTACTCTATGCCGATTTGCGCAACTTCACGGCGCTGTCCGAAACATCGGAACCCGCCGTGGTGATCGCGGCCCTCGACGCCTGGTTCGATCGCCTCGCCGGCGCGATCCATGCCTTTGGCGGCGAGGTGCTGAAATTCATCGGCGACGGCGTTCTGGCGATCTTTCCGGTGAGCGGCTCGCCGAGCGAAGCCTGCGACGCAGCCTTGCGCGCGGTCACCGCCGCGCGCGCCGGCATGGCGCATCTCGACCAGGCCCGGCAGGCCGAGGGGCTACCGCCGCTCTCCTTCGGCGTCGCCCTGCACCTCGGCGACATTCTCTGGGGCAATATAGGTGCCGCCGATAGGCTCGACTTCACAGCCATCGGCCCGGCGGTCAATCTCGTCAGCCGCCTGGAGGGCCTGTGCCGGCCGCTCGGCTGCTCCGTGCTGATCTCCGGTTCCGTGGCTGAGGCCGCGTCGACGCCGCTGCTGCCGCTCGGCGAGCATCCCTTGCGCGGCATCGCAGCACCCTGCGCCGTCTTCACCTTGCCGGACGCGTGACGCAGCCCTTCCACGGCCATGCCGTGAACGGCGAAGCGTCCGTCTTCGACGGTTACACGCGCGTGCGCTCCGCCACCCAGTCGGCGACAAGCGGGCGGTAGAGCCAGGGGATGTTGTTGCAGACGTGGTTGCCATCCTCGAAGATGTGCAGTTCGGCTCCACGCGCACAGATATCTGCGCATTTTACCGCTTCAGAGGGTGGAAAGATCTTGTCGCGTCCGCCGTGGAGGATGAGCGCCGGGGCGGTCGGCGGCGGGCAGCGCGCCAGCGTGAAACGGTCGGCACGTTCGCGAACGTCCGCGCCCCCGAGCGAGAAGCGCATGTTGTCGCGATAGACCTGCGGCAGCGCGTCCCAGAACCCACCGAGATCGAAGAAGCCGTTGATGGAGACGACGCCGGCGAGCGTTGGCACGGACGCGGCGGCGCGCAGGGCAAGAAAGCCGCCGAAGGCCATGCCAACGAGCGCGACCTTGCCCGAAAGGCGCGGGTGCGCCTCTACCGACCGGATGGCCGCCTCAACCGCCGGACCGATGTCCGGGCGCAGCGTACCCATCGAACGGCCCTCACCCTGGCCGGGACCGTCGAGCGAAAGGGTCGCAACGCCGCGGGCATGAAAATGCCGCTCGAAGGCCGGGAATTCCTCCTTGGTCGAATCCGAGCCCGGGATGATCAGCGCCAGCGGGTGTGTGCCGTCTCCGTTCGGCACGCGAAGAACGGCCCGAAGTTCGCCGTCCTCAAAGGGCACAGCGACCATCTCGCCAGACGGATCAAGCAAGGGTGCCGCGAGACGGTAGAGTTCCACCTTTCGCGTGGCGGCCCTCGCCTTTGCCTCCAGATCCTCGAAGGCCATGAATTGTCCGAAATGATAAAAAAGGCTGGCGCGGGCATAGGCTTCGCCGGCAGTCACGTTGCGGCCGGCGACCAGAGCCGCAGCGCCGAGCTCTGCGTGACGCTCGCCCTCCTCGCTCCAGGCAGCAAGCCACTTCTGCCAGACGCCGGCTCGCTCGATGACGGCACGTGCGGTTGCCGACGGGATCCCGGCGACCTCCATGCGCGGGAGCCAATGCTCGACGACACTGACCAATCGGTTCTCATTCTGCGTCATGCATGTTCTCCCGCATGATGTAATTGCTTGGGTCCGCCCCCGACGATACGTGTTCGACGGAGACCGGCTGGAGATCCCCGGGATAGCTCCGGGCTTTCGCGCGATAGCGTTGCGCCCCGATCGACAAAGCTTCGGCCGTCTTTCCGTCAAGAACGCGCACGACCTGTGCGGGCACCCCGAGGACCAGAGCGCCGTCCGGGATGACCATGTTTTCCCGCACCAATGCGCCGGCGCCGATCAGGCATCGCTCACCGATCTGCGCGCCGTTGAGGATCGCCGCCCCCATGCCGACGAGGCTTCCCTTGCCGATCCGGCATCCGTGAATTGTGGCGTTGTGTCCGACGGTAACATCCTCGCTTATCTCCACGGGGTATCCGGGATCGGTGTGAACGACGCATCCGTCCTGGACGTTGCAGCCGCGCCGAAGGATGATCGGCTCGTTGTCGCCGCGCAAGACGGCGTTGAACCAGATACTGACATCCTCTTCGAGCCGCACGTCGCCGATCACCACGGCGCCGGGCGCGACGTAAAATCGTCCATTGGCGGGAACGCGCGGCGCGCGCCCCCCCAGCCGGTAAAGACCCGATGAAACCATCAAATATTCTCCGTTCTGCGGCGGCGCTCAGGTCGGCATGGCGAGCAGGATGGACGCCGGCGCATTGGTGCGGTTGGCGAGCGCACGCGCCTCGCCGGGCGCAAGCCGGCAACTGTCGAGAAAGCCGAGCGTGACGCTCTCGCTGCCGGTTTCGACCGTCACCTCTCCGGCAACGACGATGTAGATCTTCTCGACCGTGGCGTCCTTCAGCGACGTATGACCACCGGGCAGGAGGTGCGACAGGCCGATCCAGATCGTATCGGTTGCCGTCGCCTCCTTTCCCTGGAGCCGCAGGCAGTGCATGCCGTAGTGCTCCGGCGCCTCATAGGATCTGGCATCGCCGTAGCGCGTCACCTGCATCGTCCGCTCCTCCTCAGGGCACCAGCAGCACGCGCTCGGGCGTGCCGCGCAGCACCGAGGCGTAGGCCTTGGCGGCGTCGGCAAAGCCATAGACGGTCGCCGGATTGATCGGGAACGGCTTCAACTTGCCTTCCTCGAACTTCGGCTTGAGCTTGTCGAAGATTCGGGCACCCTCGACCGACGACAGCGCCAGCGTGTCGATGCCGATATATTTGTGACGCCCGCGGAAGAAGTTGAAGATATCGAACGGCACGGCGCGGTCGAAGGTGGAAATGAAGACCTGGCGCGCCTGCTTCGCCATCGCGTTGTTGGCGATCTCGAAATAGGGACTGCCGACCGTGTTGAAGACGATGTCGGCCCCGTGGCCGCCGGTCTTTTCGCGCACGATCGCCGCAACGTCATCCTTGGCGCTGTTGAGCATTTCGACCGGCGCGTTGGTGTGCGCCAGAAGCGGCTGCTCATTGTACTCGACCGCAAAGACCTTGGCGCCGGCCATGGTCGCGAGCTGGATGACCGCCTGCCCGACCTTGCCGTTGCCGCCGCAGACGAGCACGACATCCGTCGGCTGCACGCCGCCGGCTTCGCGCAGGCCCTCAAAGGCGGTGATGAACGGCACGCCGATCGAGCCTGCTTCCTGCATGGTGAAATTCGCAGGCTTGGCGCGCACCGCTTTCTGGTCGAGCACCATCCATTTGGCGTGGCTGCCGTCCTGGGTGATGCCGAGTTCGCCGCCCCCGCCCCAGATTTCCATGCCGATCATCGACGACGGTCCTTCGCGCACGATGCCGCCGAAGTCGCGGCCCGGCGTGCGCGGCCAGATGGCGTGCGGCATGTGCCCGAGGGATGCCTTCACGTCGCTGGGATTGACCCCTGCCGCCACGATCTCGACCAGCACCTGCCCGGGACCCGGCCGCGGCACCGCGACATCGACGACGTCGATCTTGAGATTGTCGAGATCGGGGGATTTTTCCGTCACCCTCAGCGCTCGGGCGATCTTCGCGTCCACCTGAATGTTCATTCTATGCCTCCTTGCAGAAATCGATGCCTATGCACGCAGTCCGAGAATTTCGCGGGCCTGGGAGGGCTCGGCGATCCGGCCGCCGAGCTTCTCGATCAGGTCTCTTGCCCGCTCGACCAGTTCGCCATTGCCTTTGGCGAGCACGCCCTTGGCGATGTAGGAGTTGTCCTCCAGGCCAACCCGAACGTGACCGCCGAGCAGATAGGCCTGAACGGCCATCGGGAACGACATCCGCCCGACGCCGAAGCCGGTCCAGACGGCGTCAGCGGGCAGCATCCGCGCCGCGGTCGCCATCACGTCGGTGGTCGAGGGAAAGCCGTATTTGACGCCGGTGACGATCGTGAACATCGCCGGCGACTTCAACACGCCCGCCTTCAACAGATCCTGCGCCAGCTGGATGTGGCCGGTGTCGAAGACCTCGAGCTCCGGCTTGGAGCCCGCCTCGTTGATAATGTCGGCCATGATCTTGACGTTGGCCGGCGTGTTGATGACGACCTCGGAGCCGAAGGTCATGGTGTTGAGGTCGAGCGTGGCGATATCAGGCTTCAGCGCGACGATGTGCTCGACCCGCTTTTCCGGCCGCATCAGCGTCGTGCGTGGTCCGGCGACCGCCGGGTTCTCGTCGCTCGGGTGGTAGCGGCCACCGGGCCCGGTCGTGACGTTGAGGATCAGCGCCGTGTTCTTGGCCCGGATGAGCTCGACGACCTCGCGGTAGTACTTTAGCTCCATGGAGGGCTTTGCCGTAACCGGATCGCGCACGTGGATGTGGGCGATCGCCGCGCCGGCATCGGCCGCCTCCAGGCAGGCATTGGCGATCTCTTCGGGCGTGACGGGAAGTCCGGGATGGTTTTCCCGCGTCGTAAGATTGCCCGTGACCGCGCAGGTGATGATGACGTTCTGCTGCATCACAAGCCTCCCGCGCCAGGGCGCGACCTGTTTGATCTCTCAGCCATGGTGCGCCACCTTCTTTCCGGAGATCGGAGGCAGCGGCAGGACCGATTGACCCTCCACCAGCTTGAAGTGATAGTTGCAGCTGTAGAAGGGCGCCTCGGCGCCCGGAAACTCCGGGTCCGGGCTATCGTGGCGGAAGAATTTCCCGACGATCTGCTGCTTCGCGCCGAAGACCACGTCGTTGACCAGGGCCTCGTGACTGTCGGAGAAGATCTGGGTGACGAGCGTCTTGTAGCCCGGCGCCGAGACGATGAAGTGGATGTGGGCCGGACGCATCGGTGTCCGCTTCTGCGCTCGCAGCAGGTCGCCAACCGGCCCGTCGGTCGGAACCGGATAGCCTGCCGGCTTCACCGACACGAAGTGAAAATGACCGTCGCCATCCGTGGTGAAACGGCCGCGCAGGTTGAAGTCGTCCTGGGTCTCGTCCTGGTTCTCGTAAAGCCCGACCGGGGACGCCTGCCAGACATCGAGGGTCGCCCCTTCGACGGGTCGGCCGGCTGGATCGGTCACTCGCCCGGTGAAGCAGAGCTGCGATCCCGGCGTATCCGAACGGGCGATGCAGTCGCCGTTTAAGCATTTCGGCGCACCCCCGCGATAGAACGGCCCCAAGAGCGCTGACAGCGTCTCGCCCTGCATGCCGTCATTGTTGATCAGGTCGATCAGCGTCGAAGCGCCGAGCACGTCGGCGGCAAGCACGGTCTCGTTGTGCGCCTCGTTGGTCGCCTGGCCGACCGCCGTGATCCAGCGCAGGGCGTACTCGAATTCCGCCTCGGTCGGGCGCGCTTCCAGCAGGAAGGCGTGCAAATGCCTGACCATCGTGTCCATGATCTGCTTGAGCCGCGGATCGTCGCCGCGCGACATGGCGGCAAGCACCGTCGGCGTGACGTCGGCCTCCTTGGAAATCAGTTCTGCCTCGGGGCTGATATGGCTGTTCATCCCTGTTCTCCTTTCCGCGTCACAGGCCGGACCCGGCGAGCCGAAGTTCGGGCTTGGCCGTCTTCAGGTGCGGATATTTTTCGGTCAGCAGCGACCCGTAGTAATAGGTTTCAGCGAAGGCGCCGGTTGCGCGGATGGCATCGAGCCATCTCTGGATCGCCGGCATCTCCGCCCACATCGAGGACAGTCCGATATCGTCCATCCGGACGATCACCGGCATGATCGCGATATCCGCCAGCGTCAGCTGATCGCCCATGACCCACGGCCCGCCATTGTCGGAAAGCCACGTCGCCATGCGCTGAACGCCGCGCTCAAGGCGGCCGAGCGCTTCTTCCATTTCCGGCTCGGGAAAGCCGGTTCGCCCCATCTTCATCAGGAACTCGCGGCGAAGCGGCTTTGCATCGCAGACCGCCTGGAACTCCTCCGCCGTCATCGCCTGATAGTGCGGCAGGAAGGCGAGGTTGTAGGAAGGCACGCGGATCGCAGGTGTCGGCACTTCGTCGATGAAGCGCATCATCGCCCGCATCGTCGCCGCGCCGAAGGCGTCCCTTGGCCGAAGCCCACCAGGGAGAATGTCTTCCAGATACTCCATGATGACGGCGGAATCGGTGACCGCGCGGCCGTGGTGGACGAGCGAGGGCACGACGCCGTTCGGGTTGATCGCCAGATATTCGGGCTTGAGCTGGTCGCCGGTGAAGAGATCGAGCTTGTGCTCCTTAAAGGCGAGGCCCTTGGCGTTGAGAACGTATCGCACCCGTTGGCTGCACGTCGATTGAGGGGCGTTGTAGAGGATGAAGTCCTGCATCGTCGCCTCTCAATCCCAGTTGAGGACGCGGGGCAGCTTGCCCTTGCGGGCGAGCGTTCCGATCACGCCGTTCGGAAAGAACATCAGCCCGAGAACCATGACGAAACCGGTCGCGAGAATGTTGATCTCGGAGGCGCCGAGGGTCGCCACGAAGATTTCGTTGAAGGCGACGATCAGGATTGCGCCCACGACAGGCCCCGCAATCGTGCCCTTGCCGCCGAGAATGCACATCAGCACCAGGTTTGCCGAAACAAGGATGATCAGGAAGATGTTCGGCCGGAGATAGGTGAGATACTCACCCCAGACTGCACCGGCCATGCCGACAAAGAAGGCGGACAATGCGAAGGCCAGCACCTTGTAGAAGCGGGTGTTGATCCCGGCGCTTTCCGCTTTGACCTCGTCCTTGGAGAGCGCGCGCAGGCCAAGCCCGAACTTGGAATGCTTGATGCGATAGGTCGCCCAAACGGTGAAGGCAGCCATCAGCACGAAGGCGTAGTAGTAGGGCAGCTTCGCCGTCTGAACGGGCAGATCGGTCACTGGCAGCGACAGGCCGTTGGCGCCGCCGATGAACTCCCAGTGGTCGAACAGAATACGGGCGATCATCAGGAGCGCTATCGACGAGATGATGAAGCTCGGGCCACGAACCTTCAGCGTGATGAGGCCAACAATATAGCCGCAGGCCGCGGCCGCCAACCCGGCGAGAGGTGCCGTCAAGAGCGACGAGATGCCGTATCGCGCCAGGAGCACGCCTGAAAAATAGCTGCCGATCGCGAAGAACACCGCGTGGCCGAGCGAGATATAGCCGGCGAACCCGCCGATGATGTTCCAGCCGCTGGCCATGACCGCATAAGAAGCCGTGAACAGGACAAGGTGCAGCAGGTAGTTGTAGTTGCCGGTTAGTTGCAGGAGCGGCAGGGCGAGCAGCACACCGAGAACGGTGAGAGGGAACCACGTGGCGCGGGTCTGGTCATGCTGGCGTGCAAGCTTCTGGTTGTGAATGCGACGGGCCTCGAGCACCGAGCTCGCGTCGGCTTGTTGTAGGTTTACGGCCATTATGCCAACTCCGGTTTTTCGCCGAACAGGCCCTGGGGACGGATCAGCAGGATGACGAAGAGTGCGAGGAAGAAGGTCATGGTCGACCAGGTGGCGCCCACCCAGGTGCCGACGAATGCGGCGATGACCGACAGGAGAAGAGCGGCGACGACGGTGCCGAGCACGCTGCCCATGCCGCCAAGGACGACGACCGACATTAGCATTGCAATCCATTCCCACTGCTTGGCGGGGAAGAAGCTGAAGACGAAGCTCACAAGCGAACCGGCAGCACCAGCAAGCCCGATGCCTATTGCAAAGGCGATCATGCTGATGAGGTTGACGTTGACGCCGAGCAGTTCGGCGGCCTCGCGGTTCTGCGTGGTGGCGCGGATGGCGTAGCCGAGCCGCGAGTAGTTGAGGAACAGCGTCAGCGCGCCGATGATCGCGAGTGACACACAGCCGGCATAGAGTTGCCCTTTCGGGATGAACAGGCTGCCGATGAAGAAGGCGTCCGTCGCATATTCCGGCGAGGTCACGCGCTGGGTGTTGGTGAAGGCGGCGCCGAGGAAGCCTTCAACGATCATCGCCAGCGCGAAGGTAAGAAGTACCGTCATTTCCGAGTAGCGGGCACTTTTGGCCTGGCTCTCGAACATCAGGCGATAGAGCAGCACGCCGATCGCCGCCATGATCAGTGCCGCGATCGGCAGCGTGGCGATCGGGTCGAGGCCCCAGAGCTTGAAGGCCCAATAGCTGACATAGGCGCCGCAGATGATCAGCGACGGATGGGCCAGGTTGACGATGCGCATGACGCCGAAGACCAGCGAAAGTCCGGACCCCATCAGCGCGATTACGCCGCCGAGCGCGAGGCCGAGTATCAGTATCTGAAGAATGTCTGTCATCACGTCCTCCGCTACGCGACCTTGCGGCCGCCGAGGTAAAGTTCCTGGATGCGCGGGTCCGCCAGAACCGCCTCGGCCGGCCCCTCGAAGAGGGTGCGGCCGAGATCGAGCACAACGCCCCAGTCGGAATTCTTGAGGCCCATCATCGCGTTCTGCTCGACGAGCAGGACGGTGACGCCCTCCTGAGACATCATCTTCATGATGTCGAACATCTCCTGGACGATCTTCGGCGCCAGCCCGAGGGAGGGCTCGTCGAGCATGACGATGTCGGGCTTGACGATCAGCGTGCGCGCCATCGCAAGCGTCTGCTGCTGGCCGCCCGACATGGTGCCGGCATGCTGGTCGGCGCGCTCGCGCAGCACCGGAAAGCGCTCGAGGATTTCGTCGATGCGGCGGTCACGAAGCTTTGCGTCGTTGAGCACATATCCGCCCATGCGCAGGTTTTCGCGCACCGTCATCTTCGGAAACAGCGCCCGTTCCTGCGGTACGAAACAGATGCCCTTGCGCAGGATCTGGTCGGGGCGCAGGCCGTTCAGCCGCTCGCCCTTGAAGATGACGTCGCCCTTGCGGATCGTCAGCATGCCGCAGATCGCTTTCAGCAGCGTCGATTTGCCGGCGCCGTTCGGGCCGATGATGCAGTGGACCTTGCCTGGCTCGACCGTCAGCCGCGCGCCATCGAGAATGGCCGGGCCGTCGCCATAGCCGGCGGTGATATTGGTGACTTGCAGGAGATCGCTCATCAGGCCGCTTCCTCTTCCAGTACGCCGCCCAGATAGGCTTCGAGCACATGCGGATCGCGACGCACCACATCGGGCGTGCCGTCGCAGATCACCCGCCCGTGCGCCATGACCACGACGCGATGCGAGAGCCGCATGATCAGGTCCATGTTGTGTTCGACGATCAGCACCGTCAGGCCCTTGGCGTTGAGCGCCCGGATGTGGCCGACGATCTCTTCGAGCAACGTCGGGTTGACGCCGCCGGCGGGCTCGTCGAGCAGGATGATTTTCGGATCGGCCATCAGCAGCGCTGCCAGATCCATCAGCTTCTTCTGGCCGTAGGACAGGTTGTGCCCATCCTCGTAGGCAATGCGGGTGATCCCGAGGAAATCGAGGATCGACATTGCCTTGTCGCGCTCTTCCGCCGAGACCGCCGGCCGGAACAGGTCGGCAAAGCCGCGGCAGCGCGCCTGCACGATCACGTTTTCCAGCACCGTCATGTCAGCGAGGTTGCGCGAGATCTGGAAGGTCCGGCTCAGGCCCTTTGCCGTGATCTTGTGCGGACGCAGATTGTCGATCCGCTCGCCATCCAGCCAGACCTCGCCCGAGGTCGGGACGACGGTGCGGCTGATGCAATTGAAGGCCGTGGTCTTGCCGGCGCCGTTCGGCCCGATGAGTGCCGTGATCGAGCCTTTCTCGACCTTGAAGCTTGCGCCGTCCACGGCGCGAATTCCGCCGTAGTGCTTGCACAGGTTCTTAACCTCGAGCATCCGCGCGATCTCCTTGTACTAGAAATTGGGTACTAAATGCCTGCCTATCGGGAGGGCGCCTCGCGAGCGAAACACCCTCCTCTGCCTCGCAAAGGGTCAGAAACCGGACTTGGGATAGCGGAAGGGCACGATGCCCTCGAACTGGCCGGTCGGGTAGACGAAGGTCAGCTTGCCATCCTGCCACTGGGTCATGATGTGCGACTTTTCGACGGGCAGGCCGAGATCGTCCCAGCTGAAATCGCCGAGCACTGTATGGACAGGCTGTTCCTTGGTGCGGGCGTGCAGCCATTCGCCCATCTTGGCGTTATCCGTGCTGCCGGCGCCAACCATGGCCTGCTCGATACCCTGGCAGACGGCGAAGGGGATGGCGCTGTCTTCATCCGGCTCGACACCATATTCGGCTTCGAACGCCTTCACAAAATCGGCGTTGTCGAAGGGCTTTCCGGCAAGCGTGCTCTTGAACGGAACATCCTTGTGCCAGGTGGTGTGGATGACGACGCCATCGGCCGCGTCGTTCCCCACACCCTCGATGAACTCCGTCTGGGCACCCTGGCTGAGATAGACGAGCTTTGCCGATGCGCCGACGGTCTTGAGCGCCCGCATGAGCTGGACCGCCTCTTCCGCGGAAGCCGTCAGGCCGACGATCATTTCAGCGCCGGAGCGCTTGATCGAATTGGCAAGGTTCAGCCAGTCGTTGAAGCCTTCCTCGGGCCACTTCTCCTCCATGACCACCTCGATGCCGGCTTCCTTGAAGTAACCGGGCGCGAGGTCGGCGATTTCCTTGTCGTTGGCGGGATCGATCACCTTCTGGCCGAGAAGGCCGGTGGCGATCGCATTGGCGAAGAAGTCGTCGGCATGGACGACGGCGACCGTCTTCGGCGCATCCGCCGGATCCTTGATCTCCTTCAGGAGGCCGATCACGTCCTTGCCGGTGTATTCGGCAGCATTGACCTGGAAATAGAAGAGGTTTTTGTAGCCCTGGGCATAGATCCGGAGCGCACCGCCCGAGGGAACCGGGTGAACCATGTTGTACTTGGACAGAACGTTGCCGACCGGAAAGGTCAAGCGGCTCGAGAACGTACCGTAGACGGCATCGACCTTGTCGACGTTGATGAAGCGTTCGTACTGATTGATGGCCGTCGCAGGGTCGGAGCGATTGTCGCTGACGATCAGCTCCACCTGCTTGCCGAGAATGCCGCCCGCTTCATTGATGAGCTTGTTGCAGAGTTCGTAGCCCCGCTTATGCTTCTCGCCGCTGACCGAAAGGCCACCGGTGATCGGCAGCGATGCGCCGATCCGTATTGTTTCCGCAGCGCTCGCAACGGTGCTTGCCGAAAGCACACTGACGGTTGCTGCCGCGATCAGCCGATTGAGTCCCATTTTGTCTCCTCCCAGACATTTGTGCGCAATCGTTTGCATTGAAGCGAAAAACAAATCGCCCGGCCACGCCGGACGACACTTGCGCACTGTTCGATCGACGGCAGGCCAGCTCCTCAACTGCTCTGCCGCAAACTGAATATGCAAACGATTGCACATGGGCGATTATGCGCACCGTTTGCGCTTTGTCAAGCATCCATGCGAACGATTGCAAAACCTCCGGCAGGATTTTAAATGGAGGCGAGAGGTGACACATGCAGAAGAAACGAACCACGCTGAAGGACATTGCGCGCGCGACCGGCGTTCATGTGTCGACCGTATCGCGCGCCCTTGACCCGACCGAGCGCAAGAGCATCACGCCAGAGGTCGTGGCGAAGATCCAGGCCGCGGCGGAACGTCTGGATTATCGCCCCAACCGCATCGCCTTCGGGCTTCGCACCAACCGGACGATGACGGTCGGCGTCGTCATTCCGGATATCACCAACCCGATTTTCCCACCGATCCTGCGCGGGATCGAAAGCGTTCTGGAACCGCTCGGCTATGCGTCGATCATCGTCAACACCGACAGCGAGCGCGAGCGCGAGGTTCGCCTTCTCGAAGTGTTGCGCGATCGGGGTGTCGACGGACTTATCCATGCAGCGGTGCTCAGAAGCGACCCCTCGATCGCCAAGGCTGCCCAGGACGGCCTGTCGGTAGTGACGCTGAACCGG
The DNA here is from genome assembly GCF_014852035.1 of Ensifer sp. ENS03. Lineage (NCBI taxonomy): Bacteria > Pseudomonadati > Pseudomonadota > Alphaproteobacteria > Hyphomicrobiales > Rhizobiaceae > Ensifer > Ensifer sp. ENS03. The sequence goes on from NZ_JACVAV010000003.1 coordinate 139,772, forward strand.
CGCGTGGAGAATTCGAACATCCCCTATGTCATCAATGACGAGGACATGGGCATCTGCGAAATGCTGCGCCACCTGACGAAACTCGGCCACCGGCGGATCGCGCATCTGGCCGGGCCGCAGGATCTCTCGACCGGGCAGCTACGCCTGGCCGCCTTCCGCAACGCCGCCGAGAGAATGTCGATCGACATCGACCCGCAGCTCATCGTCACCGCCATGCGCTTCGACGAGGACGAAGGCGCCCGCTGCTCGCGCGAGCTGCTCGCCTCCGGATACGACTTTACCGCCGTGCTCTGCGCAAACGACCGCCTGGCGCTCGGCTGCATCGACGTCTTGCGGGAAAACGGCCTCGACTGTCCATCGGACATTTCCGTCAGCGGCTTCAACGACATGCCGTTCCTGCAACTCGCGCGTCCAAGGCTCACCACCGTCCGCATCCAGCAGTATGATGCGGGCATCACCGCCGCATCGATCCTGCTGCGCCTGATGAATGCCGGCGCGGACGACGACATTCCGCTCGAGACCGTGCTGCCGGTGGAGCTCCTGGAACGCGAAAGCACGGGACCGGTGGCAGCGCAGAAGCGCTGACAATCGCCAGCCGGCAGTTCGCGACGGATCGGCGGCTTCGGCCCCTTCTCACCGCTTTTCCCCTGCGAACGCCTCTGCGCGGGCGTCCGCCGCGAACCTTTATGCAATCGATTGCCTATTGTTTCGTGCAATCGATTGCCCTAAGGTCGCATCGATCAACCGTCAAATTGCCGGGCGGACGTTTCCGTCGGCTTGAAAGACATCACGTCAAGAGGGAGGAACTTATGGCGTATCCGCGGTCCTTGGTTGGAAAGACAGTTCTCGTCATCGGCGGAAACGGCGCAATCGGCGCCGCGACAGGGCGCCTGTTTGCAGACGCGGGAGCGACCGTGCTGATCACCCACACGCCGCGTGAACAGGGGGCCGCAAGCGCGGACGCGGTGATTTCCTCCCTTGCGAACGCTGAACGTCATGCCCGATATGCCGTCGACATCACGGATTCCTGCGCTCTTGGCGACCTTGCCCGCACCATCGAACAGAAATTCGGCAAGCTCGATGTGCTGGTCAACGCCGCGGGCTTCACCAAGCCTATCGCCCACCGGGATCTCGACGCGCTGACGGATGAACTGATCGACGACATCTTCAAGGTGAACTGGCGAAGCCAATTCGCGGCGATCCGCGCCTTCGCGCCACTTTTGAAAAAATCCGGCGACGGGCTCGTCGTCTCCATCTCGTCGATCGCCGCCTTCACCGGTATTGGCTCAAATATCGCCTATTGCGCCGCCAAGGCCGGCATCGACGTGATGACCAAGGCGCTCGCCCGCGTCCTTGCCCCGGAAATCCGGGTCCTTGCAGTTTCTCCTGGTGTCGTCGACACGCAATTCGTCCCCGGGCGAGGCTCGGACTTCAACGACAAGGTCGCGTCCTCGACCCCGCTCGGCCGCATCGGCGAAGTCGACGACATCGCCGCCGCCATCCTGGCGAGCGCGACGTTGCTCGGCTTTTCGACCGGCCACATCATCCAGGTGGATGGCGGCCGGGCGCTCTGAGACCACAGAACTCCGCATCCGCGCGACAGAGTGGTCGCGCGGATGTCTCGTCCCTCCTATAGTCCAGGGCACAGCGACGGCGCGGATAACGGTTGCAGGAAGGTAGGGACGAAATGGTCGAAAAGGTCATCGATAACACTCAGGCGTCTCGATTCGAGCTGCCGATCGGCGACGAGATCGCCGTTGCCTACTATCGGCTGGAGGACGGCCGGGTCGTTCTCACGCACACGGAAGTGCCGCAGACCCTGTCGGGACAGGGGATCGGCACGCGGCTTGCGACCGGCGTCTTCGACATTCTTCGCGCGCGAAACGCACGGGTGATCGCCAAGTGCCCGTTTATGGCCGCTTTTGCGGCCAAACACCCCGAATATATGGCGCTTCTCGACGGCTGAACGCCCGGCAATGCTGAGCCAGACGGTGGCCGTGACCACCGCCTGGCTGGATGACGGGGCGGCGTGCCCGGGCACCTCAGTCTTGAGGCGGCGTCTGGTCAACCCCATCGTGCAGGGCGCGGCAGATCGCGAAAAGCTCCGGAGGCAATCGTTGGCCGAAGGACTGCAGCAAGGCGTCGTGGCTTTGCAGCTCCTTGGCGAGTTCGGCCGGATCGAGCTTCATCAGCGCGTCGAAGGTCTGGCGGTCATAGTCGAGGCCATGCCAGTCGATGTCGTCATAGCCCGGCACAAGGCCGATCGACGTGGCTTTTCCGCCGCCAGTCCTCTCTGTCCTCTGCACGATCCATTTGAGCACGCGCATATTTTGCCGGAAGCCCGGCCAGAGAAATGCACCGTCCTCGTCACGCCGGAACCAGTTGACGCGGAAGATTGCCGGCGCATTCACAAGCCGGTCGCCCATCGAAAGCCAGTGGGCAAAATAGTCGGCCATGTTGTAGCCGCAGAAAGGCAGCATCGCGAAGGGATCGCGCCGGGTCGCGGCCTGATTTTCCGCGGCCGCCGTCGCTTCCGACCCCAGCGTTGCCGCCCAGTAGATGCCCTCGCGCCAGTCCCTTGCCTCAAAGACGAGCGGAAAAGTGTGGGAAAGCCGCCCGCCGAAGATGAAGGCCGAGATCGGCACGCCGGCGGGGTGCGCGGCCGATGGGTCCATGCTCGGGCAGCGGTCGCGCGAAACGGTGAAACGGGCGTTCGGATGCGCGGCCGGGCGACCGGCCTGAGGCGTCCAGTCGAGACCGCGCCAGTCCACCAACGCCGGCGGCGCCTCCTCCGTCAAGCCCTCCCACCAGACGTCGCCGTCGGGCGTCAGCGCGCAATTGGTGAAGATGGTCTCGCGCGCGATCGCCGCCATCATGTTGGGATTGGTCTTCTCGTTGGTGCCCGGGGCAACCCCGAAGAAGCCCGTTTCCGGATTGATGGCCCGCAGCCTGCCGTCCGCATCCGGCCGGATCCAGGCGATGTCGTCGCCGACCGTCTTGACCTTCCATCCCGCAAAACCCTCGGGCGGCAGAAGCATGGCGAAATTGGTCTTGCCGCAGGCGGACGGAAAGGCGGCCGCGACATAGGTCGTTTTCCCAGTGGGATCCTCCACGCCCATGATCAGCATGTGCTCGGCAAGCCACCCCTCCTGTCGGCCCTTCAGCGAGGCCGTGCGCAGTGCCAGGCACTTTTTCCCGAGAAGCGCATTGCCGCCGTAGCCGGAACCGAAGGATGCGATCGAGCCGTCGTCCTGGAAGCTCACAATATATTTGTGCTCCGCGTTGCAGGGCCACGGCACATCGCGGTCGCCGGGCGCGAGCGGGGCTCCGACCGAGTGCAGGCAGCGCACGAATTCGCGCGTGCCAAGTGCGCGCAGGACCGGCAGGCCGATATGCGCCATCAACTTCATGCTGACCGCGACATAGGCGGAATCGGTGATCTGAACCCCGATCATCGCAAGGTCCGAGCCGGGTTCCCCCATGGAGAACGGGATCACATACATGGTGCGCCCGCGCATCGATCCCTTGAACAATCGCGAAAGCTCGACGCGCATGCTGGCCGGATCTGCCCAATTGTTGGTGGGCCCTGCGTCCTCCCGACTGGAGGTGCAGACGAAAGTGCGATGTTCGAGGCGGGCGACATCGCCGGGATCGGAGCGGCAGAGGAACGAGTTTGGGCGCTTCGCTTCGTTCAACCGGATAAAGGTGCCCGCGGCGACAAGGGTGCTGCACAGACGCCTGTATTCCGCATCGCTGCCGTCGCAGACATGGACCTGATCCGGTTCGCACAGGGCCCGAACCTCGTCGATCCATTGGCTGAGAACGGGGTTGGTTATGACAGTCGGGTCTTGCATGGATGCGTCTCTCGCTTGGCAATAATGAATTCGGTCCGCGCGGCCCGCCTCCCGAACTCACATGTTCGGATAGACCGGGCCTTCACCGCCTTGGGGCGGCACCCAGTTGATGTTCTGGTTCGGGTCCTTGATGTCGCAGGTCTTGCAGTGCACGCAGTTCTGCGCGTTGATGACGAAGACTTGCTTGCCGTCCTTCTCCACCCATTCGTAGACCCCGGCCGGACAGTAGCGCGCCGACGGGCCGGCATAGATGTCATGCTCGGAGCGCTTCTGCAGATCCATGTCCTTCACCTGGAGATGGACCGGCTGGTCTTCCTCGTGGTTGGTGTTCGACAGGAACACCGACGACAGCCGGTCGAAAGTCAGAACCCCGTCCGGCTTCGGATAGTCAATCTTCTTGTGCTGCGCTGCGGGTTCGAGCGACTGCGCGTCGGTCTTTCCGTGCTTCAGCGTGCCGAAGAAGGAGAAGCCGAACAGCTGGTTGGTCCACATGTCGAGACCCCCGAGCCCAACGCCGATTGCCGTGCCGAACTTCGACCACAGCGGCTTGACGTTTCTCACCCGCTTCAGGTCCTGGCCGATGGCGCTGTCGCGCCAGCCGCGTTCGATCTCGATCGGCTCGTCATTGGCGCGGCCACTGGCAATCGCTGCCGCCAGCTTCTCGGCCGCGAGAATGCCTGACAGCACCGCATTGTGGCTGCCCTTGATGCGCGGCACGTTGACGAGACCGGCCGAACAGCCGATCAGCGCGCCACCGGGGAAGGACAGTTTCGGCACCGACTGGTAACCGCCCTCGGTGATGGCACGCGCGCCATAGGAAAGCCGCTTGCCGCCCTCGAAGGTGCCGCGGATCGCCGGATGCGTCTTGAAGCGCTGGAACTCCTCGAACGGGAAGAGATAGGGGTTCTTGTAATTGAGGTGCACGACGAAGCCGACGGCGACCATGTTGTCTTCGAGATGATAGAGGAAGGAGCCGCCACCAGTCTTCATGCCGAGCGGCCAGCCGAAGGAGTGCTGCACCAGGCCCGGACGATGGTTCTCGGGCTTGACCTGCCAGAGCTCTTTCAGGCCGATGCCGAACTTCTGGACGTCGCTGTCCCTGGAGAGATCGAACTTGGCGATCAGCTGCTTGGCGAGCGAACCGCGCACGCCCTCGCCGATCAGCGTGTATTTGCCGAGCAGAGCCATGCCGCGGGCAAAGTTCGGGCCCGGTTCGCCGTTCCTCTCGATGCCCATGTCGCCGGTGGCAACGCCGATGACGGCACCCTCGTCGTTGTAGAGCACTTCGGTGGCGGCAAAGCCCGGATAGATCTCGACGCCGAGTTCCTCCGCCTTTGTCGCCAGCCAGCGACAGACGAGCCCAAGCGATACGATGTAGTTGCCGTGATTGTTCATCAGCGGCGGCATCAGGAAGTTCGGCAGGCGGATCGAGCCGGCGGGTCCCAACAACAGGAAGTGATCGTCCGTCACCTCGGTCTTGAACGGATGGTCGGCGTCGTCGCGCCAGTCCGGCAGCAGCCGGTCGATGCCGATGGGATCGACGACGGCGCCCGACAGGATATGCGCACCGACTTCGGCGCCCTTTTCCAAGACGACGACCGAAAGCTCCGGATTGACCTGCTTCAGCCGGATCGCCGCGGCAAGACCCGCCGGCCCCGCACCCACGATCACAACGTCGAACTCCATGCTCTCGCGTTCAACCATCTGCATGCGCCTATCAATTGGCGGCCCTAATGAGGCGAGCCGCGCGGAACGCGACGGCCGCCCTCGCCGAGGACCGCTAGAAGTTCGCACGGCGACGAGCCGAAGACGGGGCGTCGTCACCGTGCTGGAGGTTCGGTTCAATAGATCTGGTTCAGGAAGAACTCAGTCCTTCGGTGGCCAGGTCGGGATGCTCCCCCGGCCCGACGGAAACCGGACGTTCTTTGAGCGCGTGAACTCGCGCAGCGTTTCCGCCGCATTTTCCCGACCGAAGCCGCTTCCCTTCTGGCCGCCGAAGGGTGAGCCGAGGAAGGCGCGGCGCATGTAGTTGTTGACGAAGATCATGCCCGCTTCGAGCTTGGCTGCGATCTTGCCGGCATGGGCCTCGTCGGTCGTGCAGATCGCCGCCGTCAGGCCGTATTCACTGTCATTGGCGATGCGGATCGCCTCTTCCTCGGTCGAAAACCGCATGATGCTGGCGATCGGACCGAACATCTCTTCGCGCGCCGGGGTCATGTCAGGCGTGACATCTGCAAGAACCGTCGGCGCGACCCAGTAGCCGTCCTTCAATCTCTCGTCGGTCGGCAACCTGCCCTGGGTGACGAGGCGGGCTCCCTCCTTCAGCGCGATATCGAGATAGGACAGAACCTTGTCGCGGTGCTTGGCATCGACCATGGCGCCGATGTCGGTCGCCGGATCAAGTCCGTCGCCGACGACCAGCTTCTCGGTCGCCCGCGCGAACCGCTCCAGGAACCGGTCATGGAGGCTATCGTGCACGAGGATGCGCGATGTCGATGTGCAGGCCTCTCCCTGATTGTAGAACATGCCTTCGAGCGCAACGTTGATCGCGACGTCGAGATCGGCATCGGGAAGCACGATCAGCGCGTTCTTTCCGCCAAGCTCCATCGTGGCGTAGGTGAGGTTCTGCGCGGCCGACTGCAGCACGCGCCGGCCCGTCATCGTCGATCCCGTGAAGGTGATGCGCTCGACCAGCGGATGGGCGGCAAGTGCCGGGCCGGAGACCATGCCGGCGACCGCGTTGAGAACGCCCGGCGGCAGGATCTCATTGGCGAGTTCGACGAGGCGCAACACCGTCAACGGCGCCTGCTCGCCGGGCTTGATGACGACGGTGTTGCCGGCGGCGAGCGCCGGCGCGCACTTCTTGGAAAAGTGGATCGGCGGCCAGTTGAAAGGCAGAATCGCGGCCACCACGCCATAGGGCTCGTAGTTGATGCGCGCCTCGATCGGTCCCTGATCGAGGATCTCGCCGTGGATCGTGTCGGCGAGACCGCCGAAGTAGTCGAAGCAGGCATGGCAGAACGATACGTCGAAGCGGAGCGCATCGCGACGTGGCTTGCCCACTTCGCGCGCCTCGATCTCGGCAAGTTCGTCCACATGCTTGCGAATATGGGCGGCGACTTCGCGCAGGATCTGGCCGCGCTCGCGCGGGGACCGGTCGCGCCAGGCCTGGAAGGCGCCGCGGGCGCTTCTGACTGCCTGGTCGACGTCGGCCTCCGATGCATTGGTCACATGCGCGATCGTCGCCCCGGTTGCCGGCTCCTCGACGCTGAACGTGGTGGCGCTGCCGTCGTCCAGAAATTCCCCACCCACGAACAGGCCGGACATCCGGAGCGGCGCCCGCGCCTGATCCTCGACATTCTTAAGCATTGCTACTCCTCCCATGTTGCAATCAACCGCACATGCCGGACCGCATCCCGGTCAGGCTTTTCTCTGTCCGTCGGACAATCCCGTTGTCCGGCTGGTTTCGTGTGATCCGCTAGCTCCTGCTCGTTGGCATCAGGCCCGGGCCTGCGCGCCGAGACCGCGCCGCGTCGTCGCGGGTACGGCCAGGTCGCTCAACCGTTTCACCCGATAGGCCGTCGGCGTCATTCCGACCGACTTTCGAAACGCTCGCAGGAAATACTTCTCGTCGTTGTAACCGACGGCATAGGCGATCTGGCCGATCGGCTCGTCGGTCAGCACCAGGCGTTCGCGCGCGTCATCGATGCGCATCTCGCGGATGAGCGCGTTGAAGCTGGTGCCCGTATGCTGCCGCAACAGCGCGCAGAGGCGGCTGCGGGAAAGCCTGGCGTAGGCGGCCGCCTGATCGAGGGTCGGCGAGCGCAGGTAATTCTCCGCGATGAAATCTGAGATCCGGCGCATATGTCCGCTGTCCCGGCCGATCGCCGGCAGAACCGGTGACAACTCGTCGAAACGATCCTCGTAGGCCCGGCAGATCCTGCCGAGCATCAGCGTCAGCTCGGCGCGAATGATCTCCCCCGTGCAGATCCGATCTTCGGCATGCTCAAGGATCATCACCCGGCAGGCCTCCTCGACGCGCGCCGCCTGGGCTTCGTCCAGGTTAAAGTCGATGTGCCCCTGCCAGGCAAAGGGCGTGAGTTCGGGGGCAATGCGCACCAGTTCCTGTATCGGATAAGAGCGCGTGATGCCCGGCCGCAGGAAATCGAGGTCGAAGTAGATCACGACGGACCGCGACGCGCTGCTGAAGCGCATCTGATGCGGGGTCATCGGCGCGATGAAATAAACCGAGCCCGGCTGCGGTTTGTAGGATCTGAGGCCGACGCGCGCCGTCGGCGCTTCGGTCATGAAATAGACGATCTGGAAGTAGTCGTGCTTGTGCGCCGGATAGAGCCTTTGTGTCTTTTCGACCAGACGAATGTGGAAGCGAGGCGCATCGGCCCGTTCGAGCGCGTAGGAACGAAAGGGCGCCGACAGGGTGTCGTCCACGTCCTGATCCGGATCGCCGCCCGGCTGCCCATCTGTCCTTGCCATCTCGTCCTCCCCGTTTGCCTCAGTGCCGATGCCACCTGCTCAAGTCGCGCTTGCGAGCGTCCCTTTCAACTCGGGAACCGCCTCGAAGAGATCGGCGACGAGACCATAATCGGCAACCTGGAAGATCGGTGCCTCCGCGTCTTTGTTGATCGCGACGATCACCTTCGAATCCTTCATGCCCGCCAGATGCTGAATCGCGCCGGAAATGCCGCAGGCGATGTAGAGGTCGGGAGCGACGATCTTGCCGGTCTGGCCGACCTGAAGGTCGTTCGAGACATAGCCGGCGTCAACGGCCGCGCGGCTCGCACCCAATGCCGCCCCCAGCGTGTCGGCGAGCGGCGCAAGCACCGTCTCGAAATTGTCTGCCGAGCCCATACCGCGCCCGCCGGACACGACGATGCGCGCCGAGGTCAGTTCGGGCCGCTCCGAAACCGCGAAAGCATTGGCGACGAATGTCGAACGGCAGGAGCCCGGCGCAACGTCGACTACCTCGATTGGCTTCGCCTTTCCCTGACCCACGGGTCGGAATGCCGACGCCCGGATCGTCAGAACGCGCTTCGGGTCTTTCGAGCGCACCGTCTGAACGATGTTGCCGGCGTAGATCGGACGGCGAAACAGGTCAGGACCATCGATCGCAATCGCGTCCGAGATCTGCATGACGTCGAGCAGTGCCGCGACGCGCGGCATCACGTTCTTGCCGGTCGAGGTGGATGCCGCTACGATGGCATCGTAGTTTCCCGACAAGGCGACGATCAAGTCGGCGAGCGGCTCGGCAAGTTGGTTGGCAAGGCTTTCCCCTTCCGCGACCAGGACCCTGTAGATGCCGTCGAGACGGGCGGCAGCCAGGGCTGCGTCGTGACACCCCTTGCCCGCGACGAGCACGTGGACGTCATTGCCGAGGCAAAGCGCGGCGCTGACCGCCCTTGCCGTTGCCTCGTCCAGTTGCGCATTGCCGTGTTCGGCCAAGACAAGCACGCTCATGCCAGCACTCCCGCTTCCGTTTTCAACCGTTCGACAAGCTCCGCCACCGATTTCACCTTGATGCCGGCGGCCCTTGTCGGCGGCTCTTCGAGGCGGACGACTTCCAGGCGCTCCTCGATGACCAGGCCGTAGTCCGAAGGTTGCCTTTCCTCCAGCGGCTTCTTCTTGGCCTTCATGATGTTCGGCAGCGACGCGTAGCGCGGCTCGTTCAGGCGCAGATCCGCCGTGACGATTGCCGGCAGGGCGAGCGCGATCGTCTGCGATCCGCCGTCGATCTCGCGAATGACGGTGGCGCGGTCGCGATCGACGGTGAGCTGCGAGGCAAAGGTCGCCTGCGGCCAACCGAGTTTTGCGGCCAGCATCTGTCCGGTCTGATTGCAATCATCGTCGACGGCCTGCTTCCCAAGAAGGATCAGGGCCGGCTGTTCTTCGCCGGCGACGGCGCTCAGCGCTTTGGCGACCGCCAGCGGTTCGGTCGTCGCCTCGGTCCGGACGAGGAGGCCGCGATCGGCCCCCATCGCCAGTGCGGTGCGTAATGTCTCCGTCGCCTTTTCAGGACCGACAGAAACGACGACCACCTCGGAGGCGATGCCCGCCTCCCTGAGACGGACCGCCTCTTCGACAGCGATCTCGTCGAACGGGTTCATCGTCATCTTGGCGGCGGCAAGGTCGAGACCGCTGCCATCCGCCCGTAGCCGCACCTTCACGTTCGGATCGACAACGCGCTTCACGGCGACCAATATCTTCATCCTTCGTCCTCCCTTGCCCGCCAACTCCTCCGACAGGCCCTAGTTTTCGGGGCCTGCGTATTTGCCGGCGGTTGCCGGGAACATGGTCTTGATGATCTTCATTCGGCTGACATCGACGGTCGCGTCCATGTGCAGGAAGATCGCGGCGTCGCGGAACAGCTTCTCGATGCCGAACTCCAGCATCGCGCCGTTGCCGCCATGCAGTTCCAGCGCGTGGGTCGCGACCTTCATGATCTCCTCCGAGGCGTAGACCTTGGCCATGTTGCAAAGAACATCCATGTCCGGATGCCCCTCGTCGACGGCCCTCGACGCCCGCTCGATCAGCGCGCGCACCGCCTCGATCCGGGTCGCCATGTCGGCGAGCCTGAGCGCCACCGCCTGGTGCTTGATGAGAATACGCCCGCCCTGCACATAGTTCTGGACATAGTCGGCCGTGCGCTCGAAGCAGGCGACGCCGACGCCGAGGTTCTTGGCCGCCTGGATGATCTTGCCGGCGCGGAAATACTGCCCGGCGCTGCCAAGGGCTGTGTTCTGGACGAGAAGGTGATCCGCCGGCACCCGGCAGTCTTCGAACACCAGCTCGCCGTTGTTCATGAAACGGCAGCCCATGGTCTCGTTGCATTTCGTCACCGTCAGGCCCGGCGTGTCGCGCGGCACGAGGAAACTCGAGGTTCCCTGCAGCATGCCGACGGAGGAGTCCGTATTGGCATAGACGACGTAGAGGCTCGCATCGAAGCCGTTCGAGATGAACTGTTTGCGGCCGTTGATCACCCAGTGCCCGTCCTTGAGCACGGCCTTCGTGTGCATCGCCGCCTCGGGCACATTGTAGGGTAGCCAGCGGTCCGAAGCGCCGCGCGGCTCGGTAAGGCAATGGGCCAGCAGGAACTGCGGGTCCGCCAGAAGGCGCGGAAACCACTTGTCCTGCAGGTGCCTTGGCGCGAATTCGCGCAGGAGGATCGAAACCTTCCAGTTCTGCACCAGCTTGTCGGCAAGGCCGGAGTCGCCACGAGCGATTTCTTCGGAGATCAGCGCGAAGGTTCTAACCTCCGTCTCGCGCTCCAGGTCGACGCCGCCATAGGCTTCCGGCACGCCGAGCGTGCGGACGCCGATCGTTTCGGCGCCCTCCAGGATCGAGCGCGGCAGCCGCTCACCCGGGCTCATGTCCCATTCGCGCTGCCAGTTCGATCGAATGAAAGGCGTCACCGCGTCGTCGACGAAGGCGCGGCAGCTGTCGCGCATCATTCGCTGTTCCTGGGACAGTGAGCCGTCATCGGCGTGGATCATTTCTCGCTCCCTTGGTTCTGATCTGGCGGGTTCCTCATCCTGCCGACAGATTGGTAGCTCGCCGTTCCGGTGGAGATGAGGTCCAACTGTGCTCTTTTGGTGGACTATCGTCCAATTCGGCGTGGACTTTCTGCGCGCCATCGGAAGCAAGTGATCGCCGGCCTTCGCCTCGCCGGCTCCACCTGCGATCGCAGTCTGGATCGGCAATCGCCGAAATCCTTGTCCTATTTTTAAGACGCTGTGGCTCGATTTCGGCGCCTACCGCCGGTTTGTAGCGTCCGTATCTTTTTTAGGCCCGCTATCTCAGGCGTGGCGAAGAGGCTCGGCCACCATCCGACGCCGCACCTGCCGGAGAAAGCAACGCGAACCACCCGCGCCCTCCGCCAGTTTGGTTTCACCGATCCTGTTGAGGAGAGTGCCTTGATCCGCCGGTTTTCGACCTTCTGCCTCGCCGCGGCACAGCTTGCCATTTTCACGCAATCGTCCTTGGCAAACGATAGTGCCGACCTCGTGCTCAGAAACGGGACGATCGTCACCATGGACGAGGCTCGACCGGCGGCGGAAGCGCTCGCCGTTTCCGATGGCCGCATCGTGGCGGTCGGCAGCAACGAGGACATCGAGAACCTGGTGCGACCTGATACCGAGGTCCTGGACCTTGGCGGCCGCACGGTCATTCCCGGCCTTGTCGATACGCATATCCACGCGATCCGCGGCGGCCAGACTTATCCGTTCGAGACCTACTGGCATGACGAAACGAGCCTTGCGAGCGCGCTTGAAGCCTTGAAGACTGCGGCGCGGGATCGTGCCAGGGACCAGTGGGTCGCGGTCGTCGGCTCCTGGCATCCGGACCAGTTCGCCGAGCGCCGAGCGCCTGACGTCGCCGACCTCGACAAGACCCTCCCGCAGACGCCGGCCTATGTGCAATATCTCTACGACTACGCGCTCGTGAACACCAAGGGGATCGAACTGCTTGCTCTCGACAGCGCTGCGCCGAAGCTGCCGCCCGGCATCACGATCGAGCGCAACGAAGAAAGCCGCGCAACGGGCAGGCTCTTCGGCAACATCGGCTCGTTCAACGTGCTCTTCGGACAACTCAGTGCGATTGGAATGAACGAGCGCAAGGCGAACCTGCAGGTCTTCTTCTCGCATCTCAACGCGGTCGGCGTCACCGGCTTCATCGACCCTTCCGCTGGGCCGGCCACCGGCTACGAACCGTTCTTCGCCCTCCGGGACGAAGGCGGCCTGACACTGAGGGCCGGCTACCGCATTCCGGCGGCCCATCCCGGCAAAGAAGCCGAATGGTTCCGCGAAATCATGTCGTTCCGTCCCGCCGTCCACGACGACGGCACGCTGAGCTTCCTGGGTCTTGGCGAATCCCTGGTCTTTGCGATGAACGACGGCGTGCAGATGGGGCCGGGTTTCGCTCCGCCAAAGGAAGCGCGCGACGAACTCTTGAAAGTCGCGCAGTTCGCTGCGGAACGGCGTATCCCCATCGAGATCCACGCCTATACCGATGACGCCGCGAGCGCCATCCTCGACGTCTTCGAAGAGGTGCACAAGACGCACCCGCTCAACGACCTCCGGTGGTCGATCGCCCACCTCAACACCGGATCGGAACCCACCCTCGACCGGATGCAGAAGATGGGTCTCGCCTACACCGTCCAGATGGGTCCCTATTTCGAGGGGGCGGCCATCGCAGACGCCAATGGCACGGCTGTCGCAGCCGTTTCGCCACCGACGCGCCTTGCCATCGACAAGGGGTTGCTTGTCGCCGGCGGCACCGACTCCACACGCATCGGCGTCGCCGGCGTCTGGCAGGCGATAGAGTACCACCTGACGGGCCGTTCGCTTGGAGGCACGGTGCAGAAGGCGAGCGACCAGTTGCTCACGCGCGAAGAAGCGCTGCGGCTTTACACGCGAAACGCAGCATGGATCGCCTTTGCCGAGGAGGATCGCGGCACGCTTTCCGCAGGCAAGCTCGCCGATCTCGCAGTGCTCGACAAGCCCTACATGACGATGCCGGTCGACGAGATCGATACCATCCGATCGGTATTGACCCTGCTTGGCGGCAAGGTTGTGTACGATGCCGGCGCGCTCCGGTCTGCCGAGCAATAGCCGGGGTCAGAAGCGCACCCCAACCGTCACGGCGTGGCGAGATCGTGCCTCCGCATCCATCTTGTTCCGGCCGACACAGCCCGGCCGCAATACACCGATCATCGCCGGGACCAACCCGTCCCGACGAAAGACGTTGCGACCACTCTGGTCGACGCGAGATTTGGCTTAGAGAGACGCAGCCAAGCTCGGCAGGGCCGGGTAAGCGCCAAAGGCTACGCGATCACCAATCCCGCCGGCCCGGCCACAGTTTCCCCGATCACCGCCGCGCCGAAACCGTGCTTGTCGAACAGGTCGAGCACCGCCTGCGCGGACGACCGGTCACAGGCGACGAGCAAGCCGCCGCTCGTTTGTGGATCGCAAAGCAGCGCCTTGTCGATCGCGCCCATCTCGCGGGCAAAGGCCACGTCCTGCCCATAGCTTGCCCAGTTCCGCCCGGAGGCGCCGGTGACAAAACCGGCGGCAGCCAGATCGAAAGCACCTTCCAGAACGGGAACGGCGGACCAGTCGACCCGGACCTGGCAGTTCGACCCGCGCGCCATTTCGAGCGCGTGGCCGGCAAGGCCAAAACCCGTCACGTCCGTCATGGCATGCACGCCGGAAAGCCGCGCGAGATCGGGTCCGGCCGTGTTGAGGCGCGTGGTGCTTTCGATCATCCTGATATAGCCGGCTTCATCGAGCGCGCCCTTTTTCAACGCCGCGGAAAAGATGCCGACGCCGAGCGGCTTGCCGAGGATCAGCACGTCACCCGGCTCGGCTCCGCTGTTGCGCTTGAGATGGGCCGGATCGACGAGCCCGATCGCGACGAGACCGTAGATCGGCTCGACGGAATCGATCGTGTGGCCGCCGGCGATCGGAATGCCGGCCGCCCGACAGGCCGCCGCCCCGCCGTCGAGGATGGCGCCAATGGTTTCCGTCGAGAGCACGTTGACCGGCATGCCGACCAGCGCCAGTGCGAAGATCGGCGTTCCGCCCATGGCGTAGATGTCGCTGATGGCATTCGTCGCGGCGATCCGGCCGAAATCGTGGGGGTCGTCGACAACAGGCATGAAGAAGTCCGTGGTGGCGACCACCGCCTGGTGATCGTTTAGGCGATAGACCGCTGCATCGTCCGAGGTCTCAATGCCGACCAGAAGTTCCGGCGGGACCGGCAGTTGTACCCGTCCGCGCAAAATGTCCTGAAGCACGCCCGGGGCGATCTTGCAGCCGCAGCCGCCGCCATGGGCAAGCGAGGTCAGGCGCGGTTCGGCAGAAGCGGAAATACTGCTCACGGTTGGAACTCCCTTCATACGGTTGCGTCAAAGGCGGCCCTGTCGCAGCTCGCGATCATGACCGATGATCCCGGGCAAGACCATGACTTTTCGGGGCAAATGCCATTCAATTCCTTCTTGACACCAGGGCCTTGAGGTTCGACCATCCCGGTAAGACCGATACGCATGGAAGAGGATGACCTCCAATGAACATCGATCTTTCCCGCCGCAGTTTCCTGAAGCTCGCTGGCGCAGGAGCCGCGGCCACCACGATCGGCGCCATGGGCTTCGGAGCGGCCGAGGCCGCAACAGCCGCCCATGTGCGTGCCTTCAAACTCGCAAGCACCACCGAGACCCGCAACGTCTGCACCTACTGTTCGGTCGCCTGCGGCATCCTGATGTATTCGAAGGGCGATCTTTCCGCCGGCGAGAAGGCGGAGCTCATCCATATCGAGGGCGATGCCGATCATCCGACCAACCGCGGGACGCTCTGTCCCAAGGGCGCGGCGCTCAAGGACTTCGTGAAGTCCGAGACCCGCGCCACGAAGCCGCGTCACCGCGCTCCGGGCGCCGACACCTGGCAGGACATCTCCTGGGAAGAGGCCTTCGACAAGATCGCCCGAGCGATCAAGGACGACCGCGACAAGAACTTCATCGAGAAGAACGCGGCCGGCGTGACCGTCAACCGCTGGACGACGATGGGCTTCCTTGCGGCGTCGGGCGGCACCAACGAGACGGGATGGCTGACCTACAAGACCGTGCGGTCTATGGGAGTCGTCGGCTTCGACAACCAGGCACGCGTCTGACACGGCCCCACGGTAGCCAGTTTGGCTCCAACATTTGGCCGCGGCGCAATGACGAACGCCTGGACCGACATCAAGAACACCGACCTCGTCATCGTCATGGGTGGCAACGCGGCCGAAGCTCATCCCTGCGGCTTCAAATGGGTGACGGAAGCCAAGCATCATCGCGGCGCCCGGCTGATCGTGGTCGATCCGCGCTTCAACCGCACGGCCTCGGTCGCCGACGTCTATGCGCCGATCCGCCCCGGCTCCGACATCGCCTTCCTGATGGGCGCGATCCGCTACTGCATCGAGAACGACAAGGTGCAGTGGGACTACGTCAAGAACTATACCAACGCCACCTACCTGGTGAACCCGGAGTTCGGCTGGGCCGATGGTCTCTTCACCGGCTATGACGAGGAGAAGCGCGACTACGATCGTACCGCCTGGGACTACCAGCTCAACGAGGACGGAACGGTCAAAACCGATCCGACTCTCACCGACCCGCGCTGTGTCTGGAACCTCCTGAAAGAGCATGTCGCGGTCTACACACCGGAATTCGTGGAAAATATCTGCGGCACGCCCAAGGATCGCTATCTGAAGATCTGCGAGATGATCGGCGCGACGTCGGCGCGCGACAAGGTGATGACCTCGCTCTACGCGCTCGGCTGGACGCAGCATTCGAAAGGCGCCCAGAACATCCGCGGCATGGCGATGCTGCAGCTCATCCTCGGCAATGTCGGCCTGCCGGGCGGTGGCGTCAACGCGCTGCGCGGTCACTCCAACATCCAGGGATTGACCGACATCGGCCTGCTTTCCAACTCCCTGCCGGGTTACATGAACCTCGCGACGGAAAAGGAGACGGACTACACCACCTACATGTCGACGCGCGGCAACAAGCCGCTCGTTCCCGGCCAGACAAGCTATTGGCAGAACACCCCCAAATTCATGGTCAGTTTCCTGAAGGCCATGTGGGGCAGCGCTGCCACGAAGGAAAACGACTGGGGCTTCGACTGGTTGCCGAAGCTCGATGTCCCCTACTACGACATCCTCAGGATGTTCGACATGATGAGCCGCGGCGAAGTGAACCTCTACTTCTGCCAGGGCTTCAACCCGCTTCTGTCCTTCCCCAATCGGGCGAAGCTGACCGAGGGTCTGTCGAAGCTGAAACTGCTCGTGACAATCGACCCGCTGCAGACCGAGACGGCGCATTTCTGGGAAAACCACGGTATCTACAACCAGGTGGACTCCGCCAAGATCATGACGGAGGTCTTGCAACTCCCGGCGACCTGCTTTGCCGAGGACGAGGGCGCCACTGTCAATTCGGGCCGCTGGCTGCAATGGCACTGGCCGGGGGCGACACCGCCTGGTGACGCCAAGCACGACACCTGGATCATGGCCAACATCTTCCTGCGGGTGCGTGAACTCTACCGCAAGGAAGGCGGGGTCTGTCCCGAGCCGATCCTGAACCTTGCCTGGGATTACAAGGACCCTTACGAGCCGGAACCGGCTGAGCTTGCCCAGGAGATGAACGGACGGGCGCTGCAGACGCTCTATGACCCGACCGATCCGACGAAGGTGCTGGTCGAGGCGGGCAAGCTCCTGCCGAACTTCGGCGTGATGCGTGACGACGGTTCCACCATGTCGGGCTGCTGGATCTATGCCGGCTCCTGGACGGAAGAAGGCAACATGATGGCCCGGCGCGACAACAGCGATCCGGGCGATGTCGGCACCTTCCTCAAATGGACCTTCGCCTGGCCGGCCAATCGCCGCATCCTCTACAATCGCGCGTCCTGCGATCTCCAGGGCAAACCCTGGGATCCGGCGCGTAAACTGATCGAATGGAACGGCGAGCGTTGGGCCGGCTTCGACGTTCCCGACATAGCGGTGACGGCAAAGCCCGAGGCGGTGATGCCGTTCATCATGACGCCGGAGGGCACCGCCCGCCTCTTTGCCCGCAAGCTGATGCGGGACGGGCCGTTCCCAACACATATGGAGCCGTTCGAAAGCCCGGTCGAAAATCCGTTCAACGCCAAACTTCGCGGCAATCCCGTAGCGCGCATCTTCCCCGGCGACCTGCAGCAGCTGGGCACGAGCACCGACTTCCCCTTCGTTGCCACATCCTACCGCCTCACCGAGCATTTCCACTTCTGGACCAAGCACAGCCGGGTCAACGCCGTGCTGCAGCCGGAATTCTTCGTGGAGATCAGCGAGGAGCTGGCGGCTGAACGCGGCATCACCAAGGGCGGGCGGGTGCGCGTGTGGAGCGCACGTGGCGAGGTCTGGGCGAAGGCAGTGGTGACGAAGCGAATTCGTCCGCTGATCTGCAACGGCAAGCCTGTCCATGTGGTCGGCATTCCCTTGCACTGGGGCTTCATGGGTGCGGCCCGCAAGGGCTTCGGCCCGAACAGCCTCACCCCCTTCGTCGGCGACGCCAATATCGACACGCCGGAGTTCAAGGCCTTCCTGGTCAACATCGAACCGGCGGCGGAAGAAGGAGCTTCGGCATGAGCGAACGCGCACCGGAACCGGTAACGGCCGCCGCCAACCCGCCGCTGCAACCGCTGGCGTCGAACCTGTTGCCGAGCGACGTCGTCAAGGCTTCGGCAACAAGCAACGTGCGGACACCCGAACGACAGCTGACCCCGGTCGCCAAGCTGATCGACGTGTCGAAATGCATCGGCTGCAAGGCCTGCCAGTCCGCCTGCATCGAATGGAACGACACCCATCCGGACCTGGAGGAAAATGTCGGCGTCTACGAGAACCCGCATGACCTGACGGCTGATATGTTCACGCTGATGCGGTTCACTGAATACGAGAACCCGGTTACCAACGAGTTCGAGTGGTTGATCCGCAAGGACGGCTGCATGCACTGCGCCGATCCCGGCTGTCTCAAGGCCTGCCCGGCACCGGGCGCCATCGTGCAATATTCCAACGGCATCGTCGATTTCATCTCCGACAACTGCATCGGCTGCGGCTATTGCATCGCCGGCTGTCCCTTCAACATTCCGCGTATCTCGAAGACCGCGCATGTGTCGAAGAAATGCACGCTTTGCTCGGACCGCGTGGCGGTTGGACAAGGACCGGCCTGCGCCAAGGCCTGCCCGACCAAGGCGATCACCTTCGGCACGAAGGAAGACATGGTCACGCTTGCCAACGAGCGTGTCGAGGACCTGAAGTCGCGCGGCTACGATCATGCCGGCCTCTACGACCCGCAAGGCGTCGGCGGAACGCATGTGATGTATGTGCTGCACCATGCCGACCAGCCGTCGCTTTATTCCGGGCTGCCGGAGGATCCGCAGATTTCGCCGGTGGTGCGCGGCTGGAAGGGTCCGGCTAAGACCGTCGGCCTCGCCGTTGCCGGACTTGCCGCCGCCGGCGCCGTGCTGCACGGCATCTTCGCCCGGCCGAACGAGGTGACCGCCCATGAGGAAGGCGAGGCGGAGGAACTCGTCGAGGATCGCAACCGCCCGCAGGGCGGCAGGGAGGCGTGATGGCTGACAAACGTATCTATTCGGCCCCCGGCGACAGGATCGAGACGAAGCATCCGGTCACCGTCAATCGTTATCGTGGTTATACCCGTCTCAACCATTGGGTCACCGCCGCCTGCATGATCGTGCTTCTGATCTCCGGACTTTCCTTCTTCCACCCGTCGCTGTTTTTCCTGACCGGCCTCTTCGGCGGCGGCCAGACCACGCGATGGCTGCATCCGATCGTCGGACTTATCCTCGTCGCAAGCTTTCTCCTCCTGTTTGCGCAGATGTGGAAGCTCAATCTGCCGCGGCACGAGGATGTGGAATGGAGCCGCAAGTTCGGCGATCTACTCCAGGGCAACGAAGAGAGCCTGCCCGAACTCGGAAAATACAATGCCGGCCAGAAGATGGTCTTCTGGGGCATGTCCGGTCTGATCGTCGTGCTCGTGACGACCGGCATCATGATCTGGGAGCAGTACTTCCCGGACCTCGTTTCCATCCCCGTTCGCCGCATCGCGGTCGCGGTGCATGCGCTGGCGGCGCTTTTCACGATCCTGATCTTCATCGTCCATGTCTATGCGGCAATCTGGACGCGCGGCACGATAAGGGCCATGACCCGCGGCACCGTCACCGGCGGCTGGGCCTTTCGGCATCATCGCAAATGGCTGCGCGAACTGGCTGGACGCCAGGGCTCCGACCCGTCAAAATGAAGGTCTCCTACAGCGCCGCGCGTCCTGTCAGGCGCGCAAAGGTCGCTGTAGCACCGTGAATGCTGCTTGATCCGGCGTCTCTGTCGGATCGCCGGAGATGCGATGGCAGAAGACATACAACCCGATCCCTCCCTCATCGGCGGCGTGCCGACACCGCCGCTGGCTTTCCTGCCCGAGCCGGTCAAACTGTTCCAGACACGCGCGCGCCGCTTCGCGTTTCTCGCCGAAAGCAACGCGCTTGCGCCGTATCTCGCCTTCCTCGCGGCGCTCTCCAAACTTCAGGCTCGCTTGGTCGTGACCCTTCCGCCCGTCGCGGCGCCCACATCGGCGCGCCTCGCCGAGGCCGCACGCGCCGCCATGCCGCCGTTCGACCGAATGGCGCTTGTCGATGACCCCGGCCTTTCCGCAACCCTCGACGCGCTTCTCGAAGGCGCTGCCGATCTCGCCATGCCCGACCCGGCCCGCCTGGCGCTCGATGCGGTACGCGCAGCAGAGGACGGCGACCGGCACTGGTTGCTCGCCAACATCCTATCGGATCGGGTTCCGGAAGACAGCGCCGCTCCCCATCTCTTCGTCGCGGCCGCGGTGCAGGTGCACATGGCGCGGCTCGCCGCGACGCTCGATGCGGAAGCGCTCGTCCCTGTCAGCCTCGGCGTCTGTCCCGCCTGCGGCGGCCGGCCGGCGACGTCGTCGGTCGTGGGCACGCAGGGCGTCGAGAACGTCCGCTATGCCGCCTGCGCCTGCTGCGGCACGCAATGGAACGAGGTGCGGGTGAAGTGCCTCTGTTGCGGTTCGACCAAGGGCATCAGCTATCGTTCGGTCGAGACCTCGGAGGCGACGGTAAAGGCTGAGACCTGTCGGGAATGCCATGCCTGGGTCAAGATCTTCTACCAGGTGAAAAATCCGAGCCTGGAGCCGATCGCCGACGACGTCGGCAGCCTTGGCCTCGATATCCTGATGAAGGAGACCGAGTTTCGCCGCGGTGGCTTCAACCCCTATCTCGCGGGGTATTGATGCAGGATTTTCGCGTGCTTCCCTCGGTCGACCAGATGCTGACCTCGCCAGAGGGACTGGCGCTGACGGAAGAACATGGCCGTCTCGCCGTCGTCACCGCCGTCCGCGCCGGGCTTGAGATCGCGCGGGAAAAAATCCGTGCGGGCGACGATGGGGCAACGCTTGCGGCCGACCTACCGCGCCGCGTCGCCGAGGAGCTGGCGGCCGCCGCCCGCTCCGCCCTTCGCCCGCTCATCAACCTCACGGGCACCGTGCTGCACACCAATCTCGGCCGCGCCATCCTGGCCGAAGAAGCCGTCAGCGCCGCAACCGCCGCGATGGCCAACCCGCTGGCGCTGGAGTTCGACCTTGACGGCGGCGGGCGTGGTCAGCGCGACGATCATCTGCGTGGCCTGCTCTGCGAACTGACCGGCGCCGAGGACGCCACAATCGTCAACAACAATGCCGCCGCCGTGCTGATTGCGCTCAATACCCTGGCCGACGGACGCGAGGCGATCGTCTCGCGCGGCGAACTGATCGAAATCGGCGGCGCCTTCCGCATGCCCGACATCATGGCCCGCGCCGGCGCCAGGCTGGTGGAGGTCGGCACCACCAACCGCACCCATCCGCGTGACTATGAGGGCGCGATCGGGCCTGAGACCGGCGTCATCCTCAAGGTCCATACCTCCAACTACCGGATCGAAGGGTTTACCGCCGAGGTGCCGGCGCCAAGACTGGCCGAGATTGCCCGCAAGGCCGGTGTGCCGCTCTTGAACGACCTCGGCTCGGGCTCACTCATCGATCTCTCCATCTTCGGATTGCGACGCGAGCCCACGGTGGCGGAAGCCGTCGCCGAAGGCGCGGATCTCGTCACGTTTTCGGGCGACAAGCTGCTCGGCGGGCCCCAGGCGGGCTTCGTGGTCGGTCGGCGCGATCTCATCGCCGCCATCAACCGCAATCCGCTCAAACGCGCCGTTCGTCTCGACAAGATCCGCATTGCCGCGCTCGAAGCGACACTGAAGCTCTATCGCGATCCCGATCGGCTTAAGGAGCGGCTGCCGACGCTGCGCTTTCTTTCCCGACCGGAGGCCGACATCGGCGCACAGGCGGCCCGTCTCGCTCCGGCAATCGATGCGCTGCTCAAGCCGCACGGCTATTCGGCAGCAGCTTGCACGTGCCAGAGCCAGGTCGGCTCCGGCGCCTTGCCGGTCGATACGATCCCGAGCGCCGGCCTGCGGCTGATAGGCAGCGGCGGCGACGCGCCGGAACGGCTTTCCGCACGGCTTCGCGCCCTGCCGATCCCGGTCGTCGGCCATATCCGTGATGGCGCGCTGGTCCTCGATCTGCGTTGCCTGGAAAGCGACGAGATGCTCATCGCGGCCCTGGCAGCACTATGATCGTCGGGACGGCAGGGCATATCGACCACGGCAAGACGGCGTTGGTGAAGGCCCTGACCGGCACGGACGCCGACCGCCTTGCCGAGGAAAAAGCCCGCGGCATCACCATCGACCTCGGTTTTGCCTATGCCGACCTCGGCGGCGGGACGGTCACCGGCTTCGTTGACGTGCCGGGTCATGAGCGGCTGATCCATACGATGCTTGCCGGCGCTGGCGGTATCGATTTCGCGCTGCTGGTGGTCGCAGCCGACGACGGCGTCATGCCGCAGACGCGCGAGCATCTCGCGATCCTCGACCTGCTCGGCATCACCAGAGGTTTCGTTGCGCTCACCAAGGCCGATCTGGCCGGGCCTGAGCGGCGCGCGGAGGTAACCGCGGAGATCCAGACCGCCCTCGCCGGCACCGGTCTGGAAAAGGCGCCCATCCTTGCCGTCTCCGCCCTTACCGGCGAAGGCATCGAGGTCCTGCGCGCGGGGCTCGCCGCCGCCGAAGCGGAAACCGCCGCACGCAACGATGCCGGCCTGCTGCGCTTTGCCGTCGATCGCAGTTTCACGCTTGCGGGCGCCGGCACGGTCGTGACCGGCATGGTGCTCGGCGGCCGTGCGAAGCTCGACGATAGCGTCACGGTCAGTCCGTCCGGCCTGACCGCCCGTATACGCGGGATCCATGCGCAGAACCGGAAAGCAGCGGAGGGGCTTGCCGGCCAACGCTGCGCGCTGAATATCGCCGGCGAACGGGTGACGAAGGACGCGATCCGGCGCGGCGACGTGGTCCTCGCCCCGGCACTGCATGCACCGACGGACCGGATCGACGCGGAGGTCCGCGTGCTTGCCTCGGAGGCCAAGCCGATCGGCATCTGGTTTCCCGCACGCTTGTACACCCATGCGACAGAGGTCGGTGCGCGGATCGTGCCTCTTGCCGGCCCGCTCGATCCCGGGACACAAGGCCTCGTGCAACTGGTCCTCGACCGCCCCATCGCCGCGACCATCGGCGACCGCTTCATCCTGCGCGACACCTCGGCCATCCGGACCATCGGCGGTGGCCGTTTTCTCGATCTGCGCCCGCCGGCGCGAAAGCGTGGCACGCCGGAGCGCCTGGCCTTCCTTACCGCTTCCCGCCACGAGGACCCGGCGGCGGCCCTTTCCGACCTGTCCGACCTGGCACCGATCGAGCTTGCGGCCTTCCTGCGCGACCGTGGCCTGGGCGAGGACACGCTTTCCCGGCTGCTGATTGCCGCCGGGGCGAGGGCCATCGGCGACCACGCGCTCTCGTCCGCAGCAGCGGACGGATTGCGGGCGAACCTGACTGACACACTCACAGCCTTCCACGCAGAAAACCCGGAGCTTGCCGGCATCGGTCGCGAACGGTTGCGGCTCCTGCTCAAACCGCGCCTGCCGACGACAAGCTTCCTCGCGTTCCTCCGAGACGAAGCCGCGGCAGGTCGAATCGTGCTTGACGGCGCCTTCCTGCGCCTGCCGGGCCACGAGCTTCGGCTGTCGCCGGCGGACGAGGACCTGTGGCAGCGGATCCATCCGCACCTCGTCGACGATAGCCGCTTCCGGCCACCGCGCGTGCGCGATTTCGCGGCCCTTCTCAATGCCGACGAGCGCGACATACGGCGCGTGCTGAAGCTCGCCCAGAGGCTCGGGCAGACCCACGAGATCGCGCACGACCATTTCTTCGCCCGCGCGGTCGTTGAGGAGATGGCGGCCATCGTGCTCGATGTGGCGGCACAGGCGGAAGACGGCTGGTTCACCGCGCCCACCTTTCGCGATCGGGTCCACAACGGCCGCAAGGTCGCCATCGAGGTCCTCGATTTCTACGACCGGCTCGGCCTGACCTTGCGCAGGGGAGATCTGCGTCGCATAAATCCCCATCGCAGCGACCTGTTTGCGCGCTGAGGAAGGGAATCGTCTCCGGTGGGACGGCCGGACTTCAAATCCGGTTGGGGCAGCGAGCCTGTCCCGGGTGGGTTCGAC
The DNA here is from genome assembly GCF_014852035.1 of Ensifer sp. ENS03. Taxonomy (NCBI): domain Bacteria; kingdom Pseudomonadati; phylum Pseudomonadota; class Alphaproteobacteria; order Hyphomicrobiales; family Rhizobiaceae; genus Ensifer; species Ensifer sp. ENS03. Next base: position 163,830 of record NZ_JACVAV010000003.1, read on the forward strand.
CCCCACTCCCCTCCGCCAGCGCTCACGCATTGGAGCTCAGGCTGCGGGATGCGCGGACGTTCAGGGATCGCTTCGCCTTCAATGCGCGATTGCACGCCCCGTCCCCGCCGTACAGCGACTGTCCCCCGATGTGAGAAGCGCAAGCGCGGCTGGGCTAGTTGCCCAGCCCCTGGATGGCAAGATCGACCTGCTCAGCTGTTGGAAGAGCCACGTCGACGACGACGCCATCCTCGTCCGGACCGAGCGGCTCGAGGGTCGCAAGCTGAGTGTCGAGCAGGGAAGCAGGGAAGAAGTGTCCCGCCCGATGCGAGAGCCGGTCGGCCAGCACGGTGCGGTCGCCGTGCACATGCACGAAGCAGACGCGCGGCGCGCCCGTGCGCAGGATGTCGCGATAGGACCGTTTCAGGGCCGAGCACCCGACCACCGAAGGGCTGCCAGCCGCCTCGTCCTTGGCAATTTCTGCGGCCAGCGCCCGCAGCCAGGGTTCACGGTCATTGTCGTCGAGCGGAATGCCCGCGGACATCTTGGCGACGTTCTCCGGCGGGTGAAAGCTGTCGCCCTCGACAAAACGCCAGCCGAGCCTTGCGGCCAGCGCCTCGCCGACAGTGGTCTTCCCGCTGCCGGATACGCCCATCACCACGATATGCTGAAGGTCCTCACTCATAGCAGCCACCATCCCACAAGCGCGAAGGCGAAACCAATCACCCCGAGCAGGGTTTCCATCACCGTCCAGGTCTTGAGCGTCGTCCGCTCATCCATCTGAAGGAAGCGGCCGACGAGCCAGAAGCCGGAATCGTTCACATGGCTCAGCACCGTCGCGCCGCAAGCGATGGCGATCACGAGGAAGCACAGGTCGAAGGGGCTAAGCCCCGTCGTTGCCGCGACCGTTGGAGCGAGAAGGCCCGCCGTCGTCGTCAGTGCCACGGTCGCCGACCCCTGCGCCACACGCAGGGCCGTGGAGATGAGGAAGGCGGCGACGATCAGCGGCATGCCGATCGCCTCGAGGCTGCCGGCGAGCGCCTGGCCGATGCCGCTTGCTCGCAGCACGCCGCCGAACATGCCGCCGGCTCCGGTAACGAGAATGATGCCGCAGATCGGGCCTAGCGCCCCGTCCATCAGCTTTTCCATGTCCTTGAGCGTACGCTCGCCGCTGAGGACCCACATGCCGACGAGCACAGTGATCAGCAGGGCGACGGGCGTCTGCCCGGCCATGCGCAGGATGCTGACCCACAATGCGCCGCCGTCGATCATCTTGGCGGCGGCCAGCGTCGATAGGCCGGTATTGAGGAAGATCAGCACGAGCGGCAGCAGCAGCACCAGCATCACCGTGCCGAAAGACGGGGGCACTTCGTCGTGCGCCGCCTCGTTCGGCGACCCGAGAAGGGTTGGCACCGGCAGTTCGAAGCGTTTGCCTGCCCATAGGCCGAAGAGATAGCCGCCGAGATACCATGTGGGCAGCGCCACGACGAGGCCGACGAGCACGAGCAGGCCGATATCCGCCCCCAGCAATTCGCTGGCGGCCACCGGGCCTGGATGGGGCGGGAGGAATGCGTGCATGACCGCAAAGGCGCCTGCCGAAGGCAGCGCATAAAGCAGAACCGAGCCGCCGAAGCGGCTTGCGACGCTGAAAATGATCGGCAGCATGACCACGAGGCCGGCGTCGAAGAAGATCGGAAAGCCGAACAGCAGCGAGGCGACGCCGAGCGCGAGAGGCGCGCGCTCAGGTCCGAACTGGCCGATCAGCCGATCCGCGAGCACCTGCGCGCCACCGGAGACCTCCAGCATCCGCCCGATCATCGCGCCAAAACCGACGAGCAGCGCCACCGAGGCAAGCGTCGAGCCAAAGCCCTGCAGGAGGGTCGGGACCACGTCCGCGAAGGAGATGCCGGTCACCAGCGCCGTCAAGAGGCTGACCAAAACCAGAGCGACGAAGGCATGCAGGCGCAACCGGAGGATAAGAAAAAGAAGCAGGCCAACGGCTGCCGCCGCGATCAGCAGGAGCGTCGCGGTTCCGTAGGCGGGTTCGATCGAAGTCATGTGTCCTCCTTGTTCCGGAAGTGAGGTCAAGGGCCATATAGTCTATGGCCCTTCACAGCAACCTACCTGAAAGAGGTGGGCACAGGAGATACGGCCGTATGAAGAAGGGCTTGTGGCCTGGCGCTAACGATCGCCTTCGACAGGCGATCGCGCGCTTGAGGCGCGGCGCATTGCCATAGGCACACATCGCCACACGCGCTCGATCATACTCCACCGGGCGTGTTAGGTATGGCAGCAACTCGGCAGCCTCTGTCGTGATCATTCAACTGAAAGGTAGAATAAATGCGCGCTACAATCCTGTTGGCAATGGTTCTCGCCCTCGCCGGATGCTCCCAGACCGGCGGCGGCGGCGGTGGCGGTGGCGGCTACGCCGCCGATTATGAAGCTGGTGACGGCGACTATTATCACGGGATCGTAGCGCCGAGATAAGGCCCGACCTTCTGCACGAAGGACCACCTTTCGTGTTCCAGCGGGATGGACGCTCGTTCAAGTCCATCCCGGCAATACCCCCTAGGCACACCCGCAGCCGCCTCGGCTATGATCAATCGAGGGACTGCCGACTCATCCACCCGAAATCGCGAGTGCTTCGACGAGGCGTCCGGACCCGTTTCATCGCCGCGGAGCATGCCGATTTGTGCAATCAGAGCCAGCGCCTGACGCGCGCCTTGTAGGCCCGATAGACGTCGCCGAACTTGCGCTCGAGATAGGCCTCCTCGCGTGCCACGACGCCATAGCGGATGATAAGGTAGAAAGGCACCAGCAAGATCAGCAGCCACAGGCTGTCGAAGACGATGGAAAAGCCGATCAGGCCGAGAAACATGCCAGTATAGATCGGGTTGCGGGTGAAGCGGTAGGGACCGGCTTCGACAATCGCCGATGTCGGGCGATGGATCTGGATTTCGGTTCCCGCACGCCTGAAGCTCACCGCCGCCCAGATCAAAAGCGCGAGACCGGCGAGAAAAATGATGCCGCCGACGAGGACGTCCGGCACGGTCGCGGGCACGAACGGCAACGGGTAGAGCCGGTCGAGCACGAGGCCACCGCCCACCGACATCACCCAGGCGATCGGCGGATGGATCACGGCGCCGGAACGGTCAGGCGCATTTCCCGTCGTGTCGTTCATCAAAACACCTTTGGCCTGGTTTCCGCGCCGTCCGTTCCCGCACCGATGGCGCTGGCTGCCATTTTAGAGGATGCGGGCCATTTGCGAAAACCCTCCAAGACGCTATGTGAACGGAGGATCATCGGCTCTGTCTGGGTCCGTGATCATGCCATGGCTACAACAGGACGAGACACATGAAAGCACGCGTCAAATGGGTGGAAGACCGGACCTTCGTCGGAGAGTCTGGTAGCGGCCACAAAGTCGTATTGGGAACCGCCTTCGGCGAAGAGGGGCGCACCCCGGGACCGAGCCCGATGGAACTGGTGCTGATCGGCACCGGTGGCTGCTCGGCCTATGACGTCGTGCACATTCTGGAGAAGGGCCGCGAGCCGGTGGAAGACTGCGTCGTCGAACTCGACGCCGACCGCGCCGAGACGGAACCGCGCGTCTTTACCCGCATCCACATGCACTTCATCGTCAAGGGACGCGGACTTGCGGTCAACAAGGTCGAGCGCGCCGTTTCGCTCTCGATCGAGAAATACTGCTCGGCCTCGGCCATGCTCGCCAAGACCGCGACGATCACCCACGATTTCGAAGTGGTCGACACCAGCGCCGGCTGAGAGCCGACCTGGCGCTCGCATCCCCAGCGGTGCGAGCGCATCGACGACCCGCGGGCGCGCGGGTCGCTATCGTCGCGCGGGCTGAAACAGTTCGACAACATTTCGGGAGGGATCGATCAAAAGGATCTGCGCCCCTCCGGGACCGGTGACGATGTCATTGCGGAACATGACGCCGGCACGGCGCAGCCGCTCCACTTCGGCGTTGAGGTCATCGACGAGGAGATGGATGCGGTTCCAGCCGCCCGGCCCCGGCTTCTCGCCGTCCGGCATCGGCCGGCCGGCCGAACTCGTCGGTCCGCTCAGCAGCAGCCGCAGCGCACCGCGCTGCACATCCGCGAAAGCCGGTGCATAGCTCGACAGAAGCGAAAAGCCGAGGTGGGTCGTGTACCAGGCGATCGCCGCCTCGACGTCGTCGACCATGTAGCGGACATTGACTGTTTCCGACATTGCTTTTCCTCCAAGTAAACCCGGCCGGCCGATGCGGCTCCCTCACGCCGTTCCGAACTCACTCCGGCAGTCCGGCCAGCCGCAATCCTTCAACGTAACGCGCAAGCAAGGCCTTATCCCGGTAGGGTGCACGGGAACCGTATCGCTCGATCGAGAATTCCGGATTGAGTTTCAGGAGCTCCGCCGCGGCGCGACGTGCATCCTCAAGGCGCCCGAGTTGCGCGTAGGTCGCCGCCAGCAAACGGTAGGCCGAACCAAGATCGGCCATCTTCTCCAGCAGAGCCAACGCTTCGGTGTACTGGCCGGAGAGATACCTGGCAGCCGCGATGTTCCAGAAATACCAGTCCGGACGACTGGGGTTCAGCCGCAAGGCCAGTTCCCCGATCCTGATCGCGTCCTCCAACAGACCGAGATACCCCAGGGCATCGCAATATTCCGCAAGAAGATCGCAATTGTTCGGCGCCAGTTCGCGCCCACGCTCGTAACAACCGATGGCGCGTTCTGCCTCTCCCCTCCACAAATGGACGACGCCGAGCGCCCAGTGAACATCGGCGTCACAGGGACTGAGCTCCAAAGCCTTGCTTGCCGATGCGAAGGCACTGGCAAGCGTCGCTTCCATGTCGGCACGCTCGTTCCATTTCAGTTTGCGTATATCCAGCCAGGCCAGCCCGAGATATCCGCGGGCGTAGGCTGGATCAGCGTCGACCGCGGCCAGGAACATCTCCTTTGCCCGCCTGACCTCATCCGGTTTCAGGCTTTTTTCAATGTGCCGGCCACGCAGATAGAAATCGTAGGCGCTTGATCCTTTGAGCGGCTCGGCGAGAATCCGGTATCGTTCGGCCTCTTCGATTTTGACATTCAAGGCAGCCGGAATGGAACGGGACAACTCGTCCTGGACATCGAACATGTCGACAAGGTCGAAATCGTATTTGTCCGCCCAGATGTGTTCGCCAGTGGCATTCGTCAAACTGGCATTGACCCTGACCCGGTCGGCAGCGCGTCTGACGCTGCCTTCGAGCGTGTAGTAGGTTGTGCGTGCCTGGGGTTGCGGCTCGGGACGCGGCAACCGAACGATCACGTTCAAACCGGAGAACCGCGACAATGCCGCGACGACGTCCTGCGTGATGCCGGCCGCGAAATAATCCTCATCGGGATTGCCGCTTAAATTCGCAAAGCGCGACACATAGAGAAGCGTCCGGCTCGACTTGACGGGGGGATTTTCCCGTATCTCCTGTGTCGGTGGCGCCATCAGCGCCGCCCCCTCCGATCCGCCGTCGTCGATGACGATATTGTAGATGTGGACGGGGCGGCCGATGTTCTTCAACGCCTGCGCGCCCGTGTCTTCGAAGCGGATGTCCAGGCGACCGCCCAGCGTGTCGTGAACCGAGGCGGAGACGGATATGCCACCCGGCTTGGCGAGGCTCTCGATGCGCGCCGCCACGTTGACGCCGTCACCGTAAACGTCACCGTCTTCAAACAGGATATCGCCGAGATTGATCCCAATGCGAAATTCGATCCGGCGATCCCGCTGCGTACCCGCGTTCCTCGTCTGCATTCCCCGCTGGATCTCGACCGCGCAGAGAACTGCGTCTTCCACGGCACGGAACTCCATCAGCATGCCGTCACCGATGAGCTTGACGATGCGCCCGTGATGCGCGGCGACCGCGACGTCCCACAGCTCCTGCCGATGAGCCATGAGGGTCGCAAGCGTGCCCTTCTCGTCGAGCTCCATCAGCCGACTATAGCCGACCACGTCCGCGGCCATGATGACGGAGAGCTTTTGTTCCATCGGCGCCCCCAGGCTCCAGCACCCCTATGGATAGCATATCCGGACGGGCGAGGCACTGAAGACGCGGCCACGCAGCCGACAGATCCCTGGGAGCGTCGATGACAGGCGGCGAAACGGCGGCTTCAATCCCGATAGAAGTTGCGCCGCCAGCGGTGGGCGGTCAGTTTCGCCCGCTGCGCATCCGGCAGGCCGGCACCGTCGCCGATGGCGCAGTTGCGCTCGACGTTGCGCACCGAACGCATGCCGGGAATGACCGTCGATACGGCCGGGTGGCTGAGAACGAAGCGCAGCGCCGTCTCGGCCAGTGCGTCGGGCTTGATTTCCAGATCCTCGACGATCTTCTGCGTTCGTTCCTCGACCTCGCGCTTGCGCTCGCCCCGGAAGTAGGTTTCCCGGAAGTCACCCTCGGGAAAGACGGTATCGGCGCGGATCTGGCCGGTCAGACCACCTTCGTCGAGCGCCACGCGGACGATGACGCCGACATTGTGCTTCAGGCACGCGGGCAGCAGTTTTTCTTCCGGCGCCTGCTCGAAGATGTTGTAGATCACCTGCACGCTGTCGACGACGCCGGTCTCGATCAGCCGGAGCGCATTGTCCGGCTCGTAGTCGTTGATCGAAACGCCGAAGAAGCGGATCTTGCCGTCGCGCTTCAGCCGCTCGACAGCCTCCAGCCAGTCGCCGCGGCCTACCCACTCGTCCGACCACACATGGAACTGCTGCACGTCGATCGTCTCGACACCGAGATTGCGCAGGCTCGTCTCGGTGCAGGCGATCACGTGGTCGGCCGGGAAGGTCTGCTCGGCCGGGGTGCCGGCGTGCGCCGGCCATTGCATGTTCTTAGGTGGGATCTTGGTGGCGACATGGATCGTCTCCGACCGCTCGCGCAGCAAGGCGCCGATCAGCTTCTCGCTGTGGCCCTGGCCGTAGCCGAGTGCGGTGTCGATGAAATTGAGGCCGAGGTCGACTGCGCGGTTGAGGGCGCGGGCGGACTCGTCGTCGCGCGCGCCCTGCCAATGGCTCTTGCCGATGCCCCAGGCACCGTAACCGATTTCGGAAATGCGCAGGCCCGTACGGCCGAAGGTTCTGTAGTGCATGGCGCTCTCGCTGGCATTGGGGAAGGAGGACGGGATACCGCCGGTTATCTAGGCTTCAGCGATCGACCGTCAACCGGGAAAATGTCACGGCCACGGCGGCTTTGTTGCCTCATACGTCCTAGGCAAGAAACCAGAAGAAAACGGCCGACAGGAAGATGAAGGCGAGCACGAGCCCCATGAACTGCCGCATGCCCTCGCTCGTATTGTCGCCGAGCAAGGCGACCCAGATCGGCCCGCCGCTGCAGTCTTCGTCGCGCATGTCGCGGATGGAAGCCAGCGCATCGCGACCGACCGCCGGACGGCTGTAGTCGTGCGGCGGCGGCTGCCGGTTGCGATGAGGGGCGAGAGATCCCGAAAGATCCGGCGCCACCAGGCCGCCGTCGCCGGCGTCGACCACGGGAGACAACCGTTCCTGCGTCGTCGACCCGTCGCGGGTCGCGTCTCCTGCCCGCAGGCGCCCTGCGCCATGGTGAAACGCCCAGCGCTGTGGTTTCGACTGCGGATCGGATTTCACGTGCCGGATAGACATCACGCACCTCCACAGGCGTAACCGCTAACCGGGCACTTTGGTTCCGTGCGCGGGCATGCATTGTTGATCACGGGGGCGTGGCGTCGACGAATTCGACACTTGAAGGACGCAATTGCCGGCAGCGTCTGCCGAAAAACAAAAGAGCCCGCCGCGGGAGGAGCGGCAGGCTCTCTAAAAATCGATCAGCAACCTGGGAGGAGGAGTGGCGCTGATCTCGTGAACGATCCATGGGAGGAGGAGATCGTTCACCGCATCGAAGCTCTGCGGGAGGAGATGCATTGCTTCGATGAGGTGAATATACAGGGTTTCTGCCCAAATCGTAGGCGGATTTTGCGCAAGCCAGCTATGCGCTATGCGCGCAGCGCAATACCGGCGCATCGGTCCAGAGCCGCCGTAAATGCGATCGAACGGCCGGTGATGCCGGCGAAACGCGAGTGCTTTCAGGCGACACGCGGGCAGGCGGAAACGGGTTTCACGCCGCCCGTATTCCGACGTCGTAGGCGCTGCTGCCGCGCGAAACCGTCAGTTTTCCATGAAGGCGCGCGCCATGCTGTCGCGGATCGGCTTGGTGAGATAGTCGAAGAAGGTCCGCTCCGCCGTCTGGATCAGAATTTCCGCCGGCATGCCGGGGGTCACGATGAAATTGTGAACTCTTGCAAGCTCGCTTGCCGGAAGGCTGACGCGCGCCAGGTAGACCTCGCGCGTGCCCTCATGCGTCTGCACCGGCAGGGCGTCCGCCGACACGTAGAAGACCTGTCCATTGAGGACCGGCGTCGTGCGCTGGTTCAGCGCGGTCAGCCGCACCGTCGCCTTCTCGCCGACCCGGATATTGTCGACGTCGGTGCGCAGCACCTGCGCCTCGATGATGAGCGGTACATCGGCCGGCAGGATTTCCATGATCGGCTTGCCGCTCTCGATGACGCCGCCGGACGTATGAAAATGCATCCTGATGACCGTGCCGGTCACCGGCGCGTTGATCGTCGCGCGGCGGAGCACATTGGTGGCGCCGCGCAATTGTTCACGCACTGTGTCCAGTTCACCCTCGGCCTTCTGCAATTCGTCGAGCGCAGCCTCTTGGTAACTCTGTTCAGTCTGGTTGACCTGCTGCTGCTGCTTGAGGATCTGGGAGCCGGTCTCCGAGACTTCGGACATCAGACGGCCAATCTGACCCTCTGCATCGGCGATCGCGCGCTGGATGGTCTTGATCTCCGTCTTGCGGATCAGGTCCTTGGCCAAAAGCGTCTTCTTGCCGATGTATTCCTCCTCGAGCAGGACTCTTTGCTCGCGCACCGATTTCAGCTGCTCCTGAAAACCTTGCGAGCGGAACTCCAGGCTCTCGATATTCCGCTTCAACAGTCCGATATCGCTGTCGAGCTTGCTCCTCCAGGTCTGGAAATTGAGCTCCTGGCTCTGCACGATCGGGACAATCTCAGGATCTTTCTTGACGTGCTCCGTGAGAACCGCGGGCAGCACGATCTGCTTCAAACCGTGCGCCTGCGCGGTCAGCCGGGCGACGATCGCCTCCAGCCGCGCCCAGCGCAGAAAATACTGCCTCTCATTCGCTTGTGCGGCCGTTTCGTCCAGCCGCACCAACGGCTGATCCACGGTTACGCGGTCGCCCTCGCTCACCAGAATATCCTTGATGATACCGCCTTCGAAGTGCTGGACCACCTTGTTCTGCCCGGTTGCGACAAAGCTGCCCTGGGCGATGATGGCTGCCGCCAGAGGCGCGGTGAAGGCCCAAAGGCCAAAGCCGCCGAAGGTCACGACGATCAGCACCAGGCCGATCATCGTATGCTGCCAGATTGAACGCGGAACCTCTGCGTACCAGGTCAGATCCTGCACTTTGGCCATGTCGCTCATGATCGCCTACGGAAGCTGGTTTTGTTCGAGCGGGTTGCCTTCGGTATTCACCCCACGCGAAGCGAGTGCCTTGAGAACGTCCTGGCGCATGCCGAAGAGCGCCACCGTGCCGTTGACGAGCAGCAGAACCTTGTCGACGCTGTTCAAAAGCGCCGGTCGCTGAGTGATGGTGACAACGGTGATCTTCTCGCGCTTGGCGTGCGTCAGCGCCCGCGTCAGCGCCGCCTCGCCGGCGGTATCGAGATTGGAGTTGGGCTCGTCGAGCACAACCATGCGCGGGTTGCCGAAGAAGGCGCGGGCAAGGGCGACGCGCTGCTTCTGGCCGCCCGATAGAGGCGAGCCGTCGGCGGCCACCACGGTCTCGTATCCGTGCGGCAGCATGGCGATCATGTCGTGAACATCGGCAAGCTTGGCAGCGGCGTAGATGTCGGCGTCGGTGGCATCCTCGCGCATGCGGGCGATGTTGGCCTTGATCGTGCCGGGAAACAGCTGCACGTCCTGCGGCAGGTAGCCGATGCTTTCGCCGAACTGCCGCTGGTCCCAGTTCCTCAGGTCCATGAGATCCAGCCGGACGTTGCCCGACGTCGGCAGGATGGATCCAACCAGCATCTTGCCGAGCGTCGTCTTGCCGGCACCGGAACTGCCGATCACGGCAAGCGAATCGCCGGGCTCCAGCGCAAAGGTAATTCCGTTGAGCACCACGCGCTTGGTGCCCTGCGGAACGAAAAGCAGGCGCTCGACATCAAGGCGCCCTTCGGGCCGCGGCAGCTTCAACCGTTCGAAATTGAGCGGTGACGTCTTCAGCAGCGCGGAAATGCGCCCATAGGCAGCACGCGACTGGATGACCTGGCTCCATCCCTCGATCGCGCCCTCGATAGGTCCAAGCGCGCGGCCCGCGATGATGGAGGCCGCAATCACCATGCCACCGGTGAGCGAGCCATTGAGGGCGAGATGGGCGCCCCAACCGAGCATCGTCACCTGCGTCAGGAGGCGCACCGCCTTGGACAGCGACGCAAAGGCGATGTTGCGGTCCTGCGCCATCACCTGGGCCTTGAGCGAACCGGCCATGTCCTTGCCCCAGATGTGCACGGCCTCCGGGATCATCGCCAGTGCGTTGATGATCTGGGAGTTGCGCGACATCGAATCGAGGTGAAGGTTGGCCTTGGTCTGGAAATTGGTCGCTTCGCCGAACGCCGCAGCCGTCGCTTTCTGGTTCAACAGCGTAACGATGAGGAGGAGAACGGCTGAGGTGACGACGATTATCCCGAGATGCGGATGGATGAGGAAGACCGCCACCAGAAAGAGCGGCGCGATCGGCGCATCGAGAAACGAAAGCAGCGTGCCGGAGACGAGGAAGGAGCGAAGCTGCTGCAGGTCGCCAAGCGTCTGGTACTCGCGCCCGTTGCTATGCAGGGCGGCTCTCGCTGCCGCGCTCAGGATCGGCGCGCCGAGTTGCGCGGCCACCTCCACGGCGGTGCGCATCAGGATCATGCGGCGAATGGCGTCGAAAACCGACTGCAGCAGCACCGCGCCGACGATGATCGCCGTCAGCATCACCAGCGTGTCGACCGAGCGGCTGGTCAGCACCCGGTCCGAAATCTGGAACAGATAGACAGGGATCGAAAGCACGAGGATGTTGGTGACGATCGTAAACAGCATGACGATCATCAGGTTCTGCCGGATCGCCTTGAGACCAGCGCTGAGGCTCGCCGAAAAATCGACCGGGCCAAGGCGCTTGTGGAACACGCCCCCTCCACCGCCTCCGCCGCCGCCCTTGTCGGACGATCCGCCACCTTTGTCGGGCGACCGCGGCTCGGCCTTGATCGGCCCACGGTCGGCTTCGATCACCACCATGCCCGAAGGCGAATATCTCTCCTTCATCTCCGCGGTCGGCCAGGCAACCGGTTTTCCGACCGGCTTTTCGATGCAGGGTTCCGGTTTTGGTTCCTCCTGCAACGGGCGGCGCTCGACCGTCGCCTCGCCGCGCAGAGCCGGCTCGGGTCTGGCCACGGGCTCGGTCTTTGGAGGCCACGGCCGCGACGTGACGTTGACCGTCTCAGCGGCATCCGCCCGTGGCGTTCCCATCTGTGCGCGTGACGCCTGCGCGACCCCGATCGGTGCGGCCGGTGCAGCAGCGCGCGCCGGTGCGAGGCCGGGTGTCGGACCGGTGATCTGTACCGGCCTTGCGGCAACGCCCGATCCGGGAAGAGGCGAAACGGGTGAAGGGGTCCAGTTGCCATCCTCGCCGGCGCCGTTTGCCGCCACTCTTCTTATTTGGTCCGCCACCCCGTCGATCTCCCTAACAGCACGGTCCAGAACGTGTTCCTGATGATTGAGCTTGCGCAGAAACTGCCGTCGCGCGGCGTCGGCGCCGGATGCTTCCGGCCGTGTTCCGTTTTCCTCCGCACGCGAAGCGGCATCGGCGCCGGTTTCGGCAGACACTGGCCGAGACGGATTGGTGCGGTCGGTCATGACTATCCTCCCGCACTCCCATCAGGCGACCATGCTGTGCATGGGGTCGGCACTGGCCGTATCGATGCCGTGCCCATGGCTCGGCGAGATCTGATCCTGCGGCTGGTGGCCGAAATCCGGAGTGAGCATGTCGTCGCCGAGAAAGACGACCGCTTCGCTGACCAGCGCATCCGGGTTCTGACTACCGAGATAGGGATCGTTCTTGACCAGCTCCGCCTGGATGAGCACCTCGTCCGAATAGGCGCCGCCGCCGGCATAGATCGTCTTGCCCGTATCGACATCGACGATCCCGGCATAGTTCAGCAGAGCATTCGAGCCCGTGGAAATGGTCCAGTCCGCGTCCGGGCGCGCCTCGAGCGCGTTCATCGCCAGCGTCACCTGATCGCTGTCGCCGAGAATGTTGGTCTGCTGGATGTAGTTGAGGCTGATGAGGTCGCCGGAAATGTAGAGCACCCTCAGGCCATTCAGCCCGGCAAAGGCGGGATCATGCAGAAAGTCGTCGCCCGACGGCTTCTTGCCTTCCGACAGATCCTGCAGCGCGGACAGGTAACCGTCCGACATCGGATTGACCGGGCCTGCACTGCCAGCTTCGACGATTCCGGCATAGTTCCAAAGCAGGTTTCCGCCGGTCGAGACCGAACCGGCGCCGCTGGTGTGAAAGCCGCCGACGGCACCGATCAGATCGTTGTCGAGCAGGATGTTCGTCTGCTGGATGATGTTGGCGTCGAAGACGCTGCCGCCGACGAAGATCAGGTCAAAGCGGTATCCGAGCTCCAGCAGCGATATCTGGTTGGCCGCCGTGTTGTCGCCACCGACGATCGAAAGCTTCGAGCCCGAAGCCGCGAGGATCGCCGTGTCCTGGTCCGACATGAAAGTGAACTGCTGGAGCCAGTTGACCATCATCAGGTCGCCCTTGACCTCGGTGATGGCCCAGACCTTGGGGAAGTCGGCGGTGTCGGCATGCGTCGTCTGCGCCGGCTCGACATGTTTGAACATGGCGATGTTGAACGCCTGGGTAGCATGCTGCTCAATATTGTTGCCGCTCAGCGCGGAACTGACGAGGTCGCTGTCATAGTGGGTGTTGACCTGAACGATCGCGTTGAGTTCGACGTGGTCGCCGGCCACCGCCAGCACTTCGGCCTGCAGCCAGTCGCTGGTGATGACGACGGAGTTGACCAGCGTGTTGCTGCCCGCTTCCAGCTCGACCGAAGTGTCGACCGCGACGGCACCCTCGCCATAGGCGATGCCGCCCTCGACTTCGACCCCGTCGTTCGACAGTTCGGGCTCGTCCGGCGCATCGGAAGCCTCGTCCGGGTCCGGCAGGTGATCCTTGAGAACCGGCGCTTCCTCAACGATCACGCCGTTCACATAGATGCCTTCGAGCGTGCTGGCCCTGGCTGAAAAATGGGTGACGCTCAGCCCCCCGGCCTCCGCTTCGCCGCCGGTGGAGAATGCCTCAAGCCTCTCGGCCGTGCCGACAACGAGGCTGGCGATCGCGTCACTGGAGCCGGCGACATCCGTCTCGCCGAGCAGCGAAATACTCTGCGTCGCGTCGATGAGCTCGGCCATCGTCGCGCTGTTGTCGATCTGCAGGCCGGACTTCAGGCCATGCCCGCCGACACTGACGAAATCATTGTCCGAAAGCTCGGCGGTCTGGTTGCTGTAGACCACCACCGAGCCCGGCGGGTTGATGTGCGGCTCGACCACCTGCGAGGCCGATCTCGGCGATGCGCCCTGCAGGAAGGCTTCCGAGCTGGCGCGGCCAAGGGAGCCGCCAAAAATCGGGTATTCGGGGAAGGACACCCCAGCATAGCCGTCCGGTATCGGCATGAAGATGTCCGGTCCGACCGGCTTGTACGGGACGTCGGGGTTGAAGTCGTCGAGATCGTAAGGTGCGTGCACCTTGACCGGCGCAGAAACGAGCTCCTTCGGATCCTTGTGGACGTCGCGATCCGGGTCGAACTTCTCATGGATTTCACGCAGACGCGCCTCTTCGGTAGAGAGTTCGAAGAGACCGATGAAATGGGCAATGGCCTCGGTGATCTTTGCGGAATACAAGGTCAGGCCCTCCTCTTGTCGTCGGCAGTCCCCGCCGGCTTGGCGGGTCGTGCCTGACTGCGCGAGAGCTTCCCGCGCAGTCATTCTCGGGTCGATCCCGCGAGACGCGGATCGACGCCCCCTCACCGATCAGGTGTTGTCGTCGTCGCCGACGGCAGTGGTCGTGTAATCACCACCGACGACCGTCATGTCGATCGTGTTGCCCTGCAGGTTCGCGCCGAGCACGATCTGCTGGTTGAAGGCGTTGGTGTCGATAACTGCGTCTGCCGAAGCCGAGGAGAGCCCTTCGACGAAGCTGTCGTCACCATTGTACGAGCCCCACATGCCGGCGCTGCCACCCGCACCGCCATCACCGTTCGTCGCGAAGCCACCCGCGCCGCCGGCACCGCCGGCACCACCGAGTGCATGGCCACCGTAGGCATCGCCACCGTCGCCGCCGGCTGCCCACGAACCCGTGAGCGCGAGGCCGCCGAGGCCGTGACCACCGGTCGCTGCACCACCGGTACCGTCACCACCGGTCGAGTCACCCGTAGAGCCGCCACCGGCATAGGCATCGCCACCACCGCCGCCGGCACCGCCGACGCCTGCACCGGCGCCGAAGCCAGCACCCGCGCCAAGACCAGCACCCAAAGCGCCGCCGCCGTCGCCGGCATCGCCGGCATCACCACCGTCAGCACTGCCGGTATCGCCAACCGCTACGCTGTTGCCACCGTTGCTGTCGCCACCGTCGCCACCGAGGTTCAGGATTGGAAGGATGAAGCCGCCGGCATCGCCGCCGTCACCTGCATCCGAAGATCCTGCCGGGCCGCTCGTGACGTCGCCACTTGTGCCACCGTTGCCGGCACCATTGCTGCCGCCGTCGCCGCCGGCTGCCGCGCCGACACCAAGGCCGACACCGAGACCGAGGCCGACGCCGAGGCCGGCACCACCGGCACCACCGGCACCGGCTGTCGCCGTACCGCCATTTGCGTCACCGCTGGAGCTGCCGCCGCCAACGCCAACACTGGCTGCAATGCCGCCAAGGCCGGCACCGCCGGTCGCATCGGCATTGTTGTCTGCGTCGCCGCCATCGCCGTCGCCAGCGCCCGCGAAGCCACCAACGCTATGGCCGCCATCGCCGCCGTCGCCACCGTTGGCATAGGCCTTGCTTCCGCCTTCACCACCGTCTGCGCCGGCCTGAATGCCGTCGCCCGATCGGGCGTCGCCGGCATTGGCGTTGCCGTTCTGGTTAAGCGTGCCGCTGTTGTTGATGTCAGAGGCGCTATCGTCATCCGAGATGATGGCGTTCTGGCTGAACACGTTGGCAACGTTGCTGTTGCCGTTCATCGAGCCGTTCAGGATGTCCTTGAAGCTCGTATTCGCCATGCCGTGGATCGAGGAGTTGTCGATATCGGCAAAGTCGTCGTCGGACGGCTTGTAGCCGCTCAGATCGAGATCGACGTCCACGTCGACGGTCGTCTTGCTGTCGACGTCGACATGGGTGCTGTTTTCGTTGAGGTTGGCATTGAGGTTGGCGTTGCCATTGCCGTTCAGGTTGGCGTTGCCGTTGCCGTTCAGGTTGGCATTGCCGTTGCCGTTCAGGTTGCCGTTCCCGTTGGCATTGGCGTTGCCGTTACCATTGAGGTTGCCGTTGCCGTTGAGATTGCCGTTGTAGGACTCGCTGTACTGCGATTGTCCCTGATCCTGGCCCTGACCTTGGTCCTGGCCCTGTCCCTGGTCTTGCCCCTGGCCCTGGCCTTGTCCCTGTCCCTGAAGCTGGCCTTGCAGCTCCGCCTGCAATTGTCCCTGACCCTGGCCCTGTCCTTGTCCCTGGTCTTGATCTTGAGACTGGCTGTCATCCCATGGCCACAGGATATTCTTGTCCTTACTCATGACGATTACCTCGAGTTGAGGCCGCGACAGCCGAGCCGCATTCTTCTCTTACGCGGATTTGGGCCATGCGCGGGCTACGTGTTGGACTTGTTGAACTCAGTAACGGTGTTTTCCTCCGGGCGCCTAGTCGCCCATCTGTCGATACTTTGATCGCTTTTGTTGCCTCTCCCCTTACTTGGTCGAGAGGACCGGAACAGGTTCCCAACTGGGTATTCCATTCGATGCAGAGCTTGCCCAAAGGGGGCCTGAGTGCGTCCTGCTCGCCGGTTGCAGAGGAGACTCTGTCTAAAACCGACACGCATTGTAAGTTGTCAGTTCGGGCTAACCTTCGCGGGCTAGCGACCAGACGCAGAAACCTTCACCCGTGGGCTAGGCAAAATATGGCCGTCAACCGACGGCTGGCCACGCGCCGGAGAGGGCCCGAGCGCCGCATTTCCGGGCCTGCGCGACCATCGTCAGAACGAATTTACTGGACGCAGGAATGCAGTATTCTGACGAGCAGTGGTGTGGCATTTGGCAACCGGCGAGCACTGGAAGGCCCATGGCAAGATTTCACGAAATCCTCCTCTTAATCGGACAACTCAACTACACGTGGACGAATACGGAGAGTTTGCTCATCTACCTCATCGCCGGCCTCGCCCGGGTCGACAAGGAAACCGCGATCGTCATCTTCCTGACGCTGAACACGACGCGGGCCCGCATCGAACTCGTCGAGCGGCTGACCAAGATGGGAAAGACGCCTGCCGCGCAGCGGCAGGAAATTCTTTCGATTACCCAACAGCTTGGCCGGCAGGCAAAACTCCGCAACAAGTACAGCCACTGCATCTATTCCTTCGACGAAACCGGCGACCAGGCGAGCACGCAACTGATGGCGATCTTCGACAGCAAGGACACGATCAAGTACGGCAAGATCGAGCAGATCAACGAGGCGGAGATCGCGCGGATCAACGAGGTGATCGAGCAGCTGCAGGAGGTCAACCGGGAAATCTGGGCGATCGTCGACCGCTACGCCTTCCCGCGCTGATCACCCGCCACGAGCGCAGACGACGGCATGCCGCAATCCTGCTGCCGCCGCTGGTGGCGGATGCGCGGCAGCCACCTCCACACGGCCCGGTTTCCAGCCATCCACAATTCAACCGCATTGTCAGGCCATCGCAGCAGCGACGGCAAAAGGAGGCGATGCGGATGGTTGGACAACCCGAGGAGAGGCGGTTTACGAGCCTTGAGGCGCGCATCGACGCTGCGGCGCATGGCGTGCTCGACCGGCTTCCGGCAAGCGGCTTCCTTGGCGGCCTGACCGAATTTCTGGTGTTCGGCATCAAGCAGGCCTTCGCCTGCCTCTTCGGCGGCGCGATGCTGGCCCTGATGCTGGCAACGAAATTCTACTGGCCCGAAGGTAGTGGTCTCGCCCGCTACGACTTCCTGTTCCTGAGCGCCATCGCCATCCAGATCTCACTGCTCGTCTTCAAGCTCGAGACCATCGCCGAGGCCAAGGTCATCCTGATCTTCCACGTCGTCGGCACGCTGATGGAAATCTTCAAGACCTCCGTCGGCTCCTGGATCTATCCGGAGCCAAGCTTCTTCCGCATCGGCGGCGTGCCTTTGTTTTCGGGCTTCATGTATGCCGCCGTCGGCTCCTATCTGGCGCGCGTGACCCGCATTCTCGACATGCGCTACAGCAACTATCCGCCGCTCATCGCGACCCTGCTTTTGGCCCTTGCCATCTATGTCAACTTCTTCAGCCACCACTACATCATCGACCTTCGCTACGCGCTGTTCGGATTGACCGCGATCCTCTTCCTTCGCACCACGGTGCATTATCGCGTCTTCCGCTTTCGCCACCGCATGCCGCTGCTCGTGGGCTTCCTGCTGGTCGCCCTCTTCATCTGGTTCGCCGAAAACATCGGCACTTGGTCGCGGGCCTGGATCTATCCCTCGCAGCATGCCGGCTGGACGCTGGTCTCCGTGCAAAAGCTCGGCGCCTGGTATCTGCTGATGATCCTGTCGTTCGTGCTGGTCACGCTCGTGCATCGTCCGCGCGCGGTTGCCGCTCCGGCAGCCGTGGCCGAGAGTACAGCCGTCGAGATGGGCGATGCAGCCATCGCCGGAAAGGGTGTCGGCGCGCGATAGCGCAACCGTACGACGAGAAGGCAGATCGCCCCAGGAGTTGCAAAACGGCGCGCGCTGGAAAACGATACCGAATCAATCGCTTTCGCAACGAGGGGAAACATGCGGCGTTTCTTTCTTTGCCTGCTGGCGCTCGGCGTCCTCGCTGTCGTTTCAGTCATGATCCTGCCCAGCTTCGTTTCGAGCGACTGGATGCGCGCCGAACTGGGACGGCAACTCTCGAACGCGACCGGCAGCGCGATCGCGCTCAACGGCCCGGTCAGACTTTCCGTCGTCCCGCATCTGGCGGTGGTGGCCGAAAACGTCTCGCTCGATGCCGACGGCATGACCGCCGAGATCGGCGAAGTCGCGGGCTCCGTGACGCTCTCCTCGCTATGGTCCGACCGCCTGCACGTGAGGGAAGTAAGGCTTGTACGCCCTGTCGTGGCGCTGCGGCCGAAGGCAGAGGCCGCAGCGGTTGCGCAAGACGGGGGGGCTGAGGCGGGACAGGCGAGCACGGGCGAAACGCGCGATCCGCTCGCCGCCCTCGTCGCCTTCCTCGAGAAAAGCGCCATCGACAAGATCTCGATCAGCGAGGGAACGCTGCGGCAGGAGGGCGCCGGCGGTTCGGTCGACGTCGTCAGCGATCTCGATCTTACGCTCGCCGTTCCGGATATCGATGGCGAATTGTCGCTCTCGGCCGGCGCCGGCGTCGATGGCCGGCGCTACGATGTCACGCTTGCCGTTTCGCCTTTGCGTCCGCTGCTCGAGCACAAGCCTGCCGAACTCAGCCTTTCCCTGGAGGCCGAGCCCCAGCTTGCGGCCGGGCTCACCGAACTGACTGCCAGCGGCCAGGTAGCGCTGAATGCCAATGGCGGTTACCAGATCCGCGGCGGCAAGCTTACGATCGGCGACGAAGCGCTCGGACTCGACGCGCTGTTCGTGCCGGGCAGCCGCCCGCGGTTCCTCGCCGACCTCAACGCCGAGCGGCTGGATCTGAGCGCATTTCTCGATGACGGCGAGACGGCCGCATCCTCCTCGCAGCCCGAGGAACCGGCAGGCCGGACGGACAAGGCCAAGGCAGCTGCAGGCCTGCAGGCGCTGGCCGGTTTTGACGCCGATATCAGCGTCAATGTCGGCGCCCTTGCCGTTGGTGACATTTCCGCATCCGACGTCGCGCTGACGGCGACCCTCAAGGACGGGCAGTTGACCGGGCGGCTCGAGCATCTCGGCATCGACGCCGGCAGTGTTGCCGCCGATCTCGCCGCCGACGTCGGCGCCGCCGAGCCGATTTTCCAGGGCCGCGTCGTCAGCAACGGGCTCGACGTTTCCAAACTCGCGGCTCTGGCCGGCCAATCGGTACCGCTGTCGGGAACCGTGACGATGGACACGGCCTTCGCGTTTCGCGGACTGAGCGCGAACTCTGTGCGCAAGACGATCAACGTGACCGGCGGCGCAAGCCTGCGTGACGCGACCATCGTCATTCCCGGCATCGCCGATCCGGCCATGGCCGAGGTGAAGGCAAAGAAACTCGCCCTCAAGATCGAGGGCCTGGCCAAGCCAATGCGTCTTGCGGGCAGCCTTGAGTGGCGCGGCAAACCGGCCGAGATCGATCTTACCCTACCGATCCGCGACCTGCTCATGGACGCCAATGCCCGTGCGGGCGACATCCCGCTGAAGCTCGACCTGCGCTCGAAGGAAGCGACGCTTGCGCTGGATGGCAAGGCGGCGCTTGCGGGCAGCTACGTCGGCAAGCTGAACTTCGCGGCCGCAGACCTGCGAGCGCTTCTTGAGGGGATCGGTCAGGCCGACGCGGGCGGCATCACGCAATTCGCCTTCAATGGCGACGTGAAGGCAAGCGCTGCGGGCGTCGCATTCCAGAAGGCCACGCTCTCGGTCAACGGGGTCGAAGGAAGCGGCAATGGCGCGGTCGAACTCGGGACACCGCTCAAAATTTCGAGCGCGCTCCATTTCAAGGAACTAGACCTCGCGCGGTTGGCCGGCGCGCCTTCGGCCGCGCCGCAGGCGAAGGCCAAAAGCAAAGCGAGTGGTGGCCCTGCCCCGGATGGTCCGCTGGATCTGTCCGCACTTCGCTCCATCGATGCCTCCATCAAGGTCGATGCCGAAAAACTCGCCTACGGCCGCGTCGTCGTCGGGCCGGTCGCAACTTCCCTGAAGATCTCCGAGGGCATCGCGAACCTCGACATTCCGGATAGCCCCTTCTATGGCGGCCAGGTGGCCGCGAGCCTGACCGCCGACGGATCCGGCACGGAGCCGTCTATCGCCGTGAAGGCCTCGATATCGGGCGCCTCGGCCGCACCACTGCTCACCGACCTTGCAAACTTCAAGCATCTCGAAGGCGCGCTGCAGACGACGTTCGACATTGCAGGCGCCGGCGGCACGACCAGCACGCTCAAGCGATCGCTCAAGGGCACGGCTGAGGTCCGTTTCTCCGACGGCGCCATTCGCGGGATCGACGTTGCCGACGTCTACAACAATCTCGTCGGCCTGATGTCCTCCGGCTTCAAGCAGAACGACAACAAAGCGACCGGCTTTACCGAACTCGGGGCATCCTTTGCCATCGAGAACGGCGTTGCGCGCACCGACGACATCAAGCTCGTCGGCCCCCTCGTGCGGATGAGCGGCAAAGGCGAGGCAAACCTGCCGGAGGACCAGTTGAACTTCCGCCTCGATCCCCGCGTGGTCGCATCCTTGCAGGGCCAGGGTGCCGACATCGCCACCGAAGGCATCGGCGTGCCCGTCGTCATCGAAGGGTCGTTTGCCGCTCCGCGCATCTATCCCGACCTTTCGGGCCTTCTGAAAAACCCCGATGCCGCGCTTTCGACCTTGAAGAAGCTCGGATTGCCGACCGGCAAGCTGGGGCTCGATGAGCTTCTGTCCGGGGACGGCAAGGGAGGAAAGCTTCGCGACATCCTCAGCGGTGCGATCGGCAAGCAGCCGAAGGACGAAGGCAGCGAGCTCTCCATCGAGCAGATCATCGGCGGTGGCGGCACCGAGCCCGAGGCGGCACCGCCCGTCGATGGGCAAGCTCCGCCCGACACGGCTGCCGAACAGCCGGCGCCGGAAACGCCGCAGCCGGAGCAGCAACCCGCTGCAGAAGCCGAGCAACCGGCACAGGACAGCGGCACTTTGGGAAAGCTGTTCAAGCTTCTTCAATGAGCGAGCGTCTCAGATGATGCAGCCCAAAACCTGAGGCATGTCCACAAGACCACACGTGCCGGCTTCCAACCACGGCCGGCAATGCTAAAGCTGTCGGCGATTGCTTCGAGGACAGAAAGACCATGAGACACGACCCGTTGTTCGAGCGTCTGTGGGACGGCACGGCTCAGATGGAAGAATGGACCGCCGCGGTCTCGCACGGCGCCATCACCCATGTCGCCGACAACATCATCACCGTCCACACGACCTACTTCTGCGGCAGCGTGACGGCCATCCGTACCAGCGAAGGTCTGGTCCTAATCGACACCGCGAAGCCGGAAACGGCAAAGCAGACCCTCGACGTCATACGCTCCTGGGACGACAGCCCCATACACACCGTCATCTTCACGCATGGCCATATCGACCATACCAGCGGGATCACGGTCATCGACCAGGAAGCGGATGCGCGTGGGCTAGCGCGCCCGCGGATCGTCGCCCACCGCAACGTGAAGCGGCGGATGGAGCGCTACGAGGCTTCGCATGGCTACAACAGCATCGCGCAGAGCCAGCAGTTCAACAAACCGGGCTACATCTACCCAATCGGTCAGCGGCGGCCGGACGCGGTCTATGACGATACCCTGTCACTGTCCGTCGGTGGCGAGCGGTTCGAACTTTTTCACGGCAGAGGCGAAACCGACGATGCCACGTTCGTCTGGCTGCCGGAACGACGCGTCCTTGCGAGCGGCGATTTCGTCATCTGGGTGTTTCCGAACGCCGGCAATCCGCGCAAGGTGCAGCGTTATGCAGCCGATTGGGCGACGGCACTTCGGCGGATGGAGGCGCTCGCTCCGGCGGTCCTCATTCCCGGTCACGGTCCGGTCGTCTTTGGCGAAGAGCGCGCGGCCGAGATGCTGCGCCACGGGGCAGAGGCGCTCGAGCATCTCGTGCGTGAAACGCTCGCGCTCCTCAACAGGGGCGCCAGCCTCGACACGGTTCTGCATGCGGTAAAGGTGCCGGACGCATATTCGGGCAAGCCCTATCTGGCAGCGAAGTACGACGACCCGGAATTCCTCGTCCGCGGCATCTATCACTTCTATGCCGGCTGGTTCGATGGCGACGCGGCCCATCTCAAGCCGCCGAGGACTGCCGATCTCGCATCGGAACTGGCCGCTCTTGCCGGCGGCGCCGAAAAACTTGCGGAGCGGGCCACGCAGCTATCGGAGGCTGGGAATTTCCGCCTCGCGGTGCAACTCGTGGAATTCGCCAGCGCAGCCGCACCCGACGACCGGACCATTCAGGCAACCCGCGCCGCGGTCCTGCGAAAGAGCATCGAGAACGAGAATTCGCTGATGGGGAAGGCCTTCCTCGCGGTCTACGAACGAGAGGCCGAGCAACGTTCCAAAGGCTAATGCATGTCGCGCAAAACTGTGCAGCGGTTTTGCGGCAACGAGACGCATAAAAACAAGAGCTTACAGTCTGGCGTGTGAATCCTTTGTGACGCGACAGGCTTTAGGCGCCACGCGCTGGAGCAGCCTCACCTCAGAAGCCGAAAGACTGCTGTGCGGGCTTGGCCTGTTGCTCCTCCAAATGGACGCCTTCCAGTTCGAGCATGCGCGTCTTGGTGGTCGAACCGCCCGGCGCTGAAAACCCGCCGATCTTGCCGCCGGCAGCCAGCACCCGGTGGCAGGGGATGATCAGCGATACCGGGTTCTTCGCCATGGCCTGGCCAACATCGCGTGCTGCTTCCGGCCCGACGCCCAGTTCCTTGGCGAGCGCGCCATAGGTCGTGGTCTGGCCCCAGCGCAGCGCCCGCGCGGCCGCATAGATGCGCAGGAAAAATTCATCCTGGCCTTGCAGATCCACCGCGAAGCCGGAGAAATCAACCTCCCTGCCCTCGAAGTAGTGCCGCACGGCTTCCACCGCCGCACGGATTACGGGCGTCGGCTCCGACGCCTCGCCGGAAGGCAGCCGCCGCAGCAACAGCCGCTCGGTCGCCTCCAGCGTGCCGGTCGGCAGTTGAAAGCGCGTGATGCCGACATCGTTCCAGGCGATGCCGCAGAAACCGGCCGCGGTCTCAAAGATGAAATAACGATGCATCGCCTGACCCATCGGCCTCGCCTCCACTTGTACGCCTCCCTCAAAAATCGTGCAGGACGCCGCCGAATTCAACCCGTTTCCTGCCTACGCGACCGCCGTTTTGGCACAGATTGCCCGGAGCCGCGCACGCCACCAAATGCCGTCATTTGCGAAAGCTTTACGCTTGTCGGGCATGGTTTCGCGCGAACATCAGGAGACGATGGTGGACATCCTGCATACCCCGACGATCATGCTCAGTTCGTTCGTAACGCTGGTGATCTTCGCCGCTTTCTTCGGTTTTGCCTGGCGGCAGGAGCGCAAAAGCCTCGAACTGCTTCTGTGGTCCTTGGCCTTCGCCATCGGCGCAGTCGGCTTCGTCCTGTTGACGCTGCGCGGCGACGGCTACAACTTCATCACCATCTCGCTCGGCAACGCGCTCGCGGTGCTGGGGCTCGCGATGATCTGGCTGGGCTTGCGCGCCTTTGACAATCAGCCGCTCAAGATCGCCTCCGCGCTCATCGGGCCGCTCCTGTGGATCGTCGTCACCTATTCTTCAGACTATGTTCGCGAGAGCGTCACAAGCCGGATCGTGCTCTACTCGATCCTGATCTTCGCCTATTCGGCGCTGATCGCGCACGAGATCTTCCGCTCGGAGAATTTCCGCAAGCTCCCGAGCTCCTACATCGTCGCCTTCGTGTTCGCCACCCATGGCCTGCTCTACCTCGCCCGCATCCCGCTGATCCTGATCTGGCCGCTCGCCGGCAACACGGCCGCGGGAACTTCGCAGCCGCTCTGGTACCAGTTGCTGACCTTCGAGCTGTTTTTTCACAGCCTCGCCGGTGGTTTCGCCTTCTTCGCCATGGTCAAGGAGCGAACCCAGCAACGCTACAAGCTCGCCTCGGAGACCGACGCGCTGACGGTTGTGCCGAACCGCCGTTCGTTCCTTGCGCAGCTGGAGACCCATCTCGCCACGCAACCGGCCAAGGGAGCACTGCTCTATCTCGACATAGACCACTTCAAGGTGATCAACGATCGCTACGGCCATGCGGTGGGCGACCAGGTGCTCGTGGAATTTGCCGGGATCCTCTCGAAGGCCGTGCCGCGTGACGCCCTGATCGCGCGCATGGGCGGGGAAGAATTCGCCGCCTGCCTCCCGCAGGCGGATCGCGCCGACGCGATCGCCATTGCCGACAGCATTCGCACCGCGCTCGAAGCGCGCCGGCTGAGCACGACCAAGGGCGCGCTGTCGGCAACGGTCAGCATCGGCATTGCCTTTGCCGACCGGCAAAAGGATGTGCACGCGATCATTTCCGCCGCCGACGCCGCGCTTTATGCCGCGAAGGCCGCCGGCAGAAACAGCGTTTGGTCGGATGATCCGTCGGGCGTGCCGCAGTTTGCAGCGGGCTCGATCGCACCCGCCGGAACGGCGGCGACGCTTCTATCATTAAGCCCTGCCAGAAGCAGTGCTGCGACACGGCGGCCCACCGGCTCCTGAACCTTCCGCATCCCGAAAACGAACGATCGGCCGGGCACCCCGTTATCGCGACCCGCCGCCTATCCGTTGACGCGCTTTACCAGCGCGAGCGAGGCAGCCGAGACAAGCAAGGCGCCGCCGCAGCCTCGTTCCATCCAGCGCCGCATCGACGAGGCGGCAAATTGCGTCGTCTTGAAGCCGACAAGGGCGTAACCGAACATGACGGCAAACTCGACGACGGTGAACACGGCGGTAAGCGCCAGGAACTGCGGCAGTTGCGGCGCGGCCGGGTTGATGAACTGCGGCAGCAGTGCGGAGAAGAACAGGTAGGCCTTGGGGTTGGTGATGGCCACGATCATGCTGTGGCGGCAGATCGCAAGCGCGGATTCCGTGCGAACGAGATCGCCGTTTTCGGCGCCTTGCGTTTCCGCTTTCTCGGCTCTACCGGGCCGAAGCATCTTGTAGCCGAGCCAGGCGAGATAGCCGGCACCCGCATATTTGACGACCGAGAACCAGAACTCCGACGCGGCAAGGATGGCGCCGAGGCCGGCTGCCACGGCGGCGATCAGGAAGAAGTCGGAAAGGAGCACGCCGATCATCCCGGCAACCGCCTTTTTCATGCCGAAACGAGAGCCATTGGCCATCGCCAGGATCACGTCCGGGCCGGGCGTGACCACCGCGATGAAGGTGACGGCCGCAAAGGCAGCCATGGTGCTGATGTCCATGAACGAGCTCCTCCCGTGAGCGGCCTATCTTTGGCCGTTCAGATCGAACGTGTAAAGCACCGCCCGCTCAACCTCGCATCGGCTTTCATCTGACGAATTGCACGTTGCGTGAAGGAACACGCCCGTCGAAGGACAGTTGAACAGCCTTTCCGGATCCGGCATCGACGGCATGAATGTGCAGATGCGGCTCCGTGCTGTTGCCAGAGTTGCCGACAGCGCCGATCGGATCGCCGGCGAGAACCCGCGCCCCGATCAAGGCGGTCACGCTCCCCTTGCGCAGATGCGCCAGTTCCACCCGCATGCCGTCGCAGGCAACGATCACGTGGTTTCCAGCCGGGTTGCCCCGATCCGCCTCGGGCGGGGGCAGGTCGGGCAGCCCATCCACTGCCGCGACGATCTCTCCCTCGCACGGGCTGACGACGGTCTTGCCGAAGATGGCATAGTCAGCGGGATCCCTAGGTAGCAGGCCGAACGCCCGGAAGCCGGCGTCGCCGATCGCCGTGATGTCGAGGGCATGCCGTTGCACCGGGTGATCGCTGTGATGATTGAGCACGCCGATGCCGCCGCCCTGAGCGACGACGAAGCGACCACCGGCCAGCGGAAACGATAGCCCGCGCGGATCGTGCCGCGCGCCGATGCCCCAAGCGACATAGGCGAGTGCTGCACCGAAGACGAAAAGAGAGGCTACGGTCGGCACCAGGCTGCGCGCCAATGCTCCGCGATCCAGCGACAGCCAGGGCCGGCGCCAATGTCGGGGCAACGACACCAAAGATGCCGCGACCGCGAGCGCGGCCAGCGCCGCCCTGGTCCAGAAGCCGGCGATGTCCCAGCGGTTGAGAAGTCCGATCAGGGTGAGCAGCACGACGGTCTCTGCAAGCGCCAGCAGCCAGCCAAGCCGCGTCGGTTCATTCAGCCGCCACAGTCGCCAGATGAAGGCAAGCGGCAGCAGGATGCTGAGAACAAGCAGAAAACCGACGACAACGACCATGATCCCTCCTGTTGCACATGACGGCGCTGTTTACACAGGGAAAAAATAGGGATATTTTTTGTCCTTAATAGATGCGGGCGGCATCTGCCGGACGAAAAAAAGATCGTTAGAGCGTGTGATCCTTAAGAGCCAAGTCGAATGGGCGTTGCACTGTTGCGCCATTCTCGCCGGCCTGCCCGAGGGCCGCTACCTATCGACCAAGGCGCTGGCCGAATTCCACGGACTTCCGAAGGAGTATCTGTCGAAGGCGCTGCAGAGCCTGTCACAGGCGGGCCTCGTCCACACGACCCTCGGTCCTTCGGGAGGCTACCGGCTGGCGAAAGCGCCGGCGGAACTGACTTTCCTCGATATCGTCGAGGCGGTCGAAGGCAGGTCGCGCACCTTCGTCTGTACCAATATCCGGGCCAACAATCCCTGTCGGGCGCCTGGTTACTGCGACGAGACCCCCTGTGCGGTGGCGCGCATCATGTGGGAGGCGGACGAAGCCTGGCGCGACAAGCTGCGAAGCGTGCGCCTGTCCGACCTGATGGAAATCCTCTCGAAGGAAATTCCCGCCGATCTCTCGAAGCGAAGCTTTGCCTGGGTGCTAGAACGCGCCGGATGAGCGGCGCCCGGCCGCCAGCAGGCGAAGCGTAGAGATAGGCCTGCGCCGGCAGATGCTCGGCAAACTTGGCTGGCCCCAACGGTTGGGCCGAAGAAGGGCCGGCTGCGCGATCGGCAGTCGGCCCTTGGCATGGCGTCACTTCGTCATCGGAAAGGTCAGTTCCTTTTCGGCGGTGTCGACGACGAAGACCGCCAGCAGCTTGGCGGGCGCGGTCTTGCTGCCGTTGGCGCTGACGCCGTGACGGTCGCCCGGCATCTCGGAGAAGCTCTCGCCGGCCTTGTATTCCTTGACTGGACCATCATTGACCTGGCTGAGGATCGAGCCTTCGAGCACCGTCGCATAGATGAAGGCCGTGCTCGCATGGGTGTGCGCATCGGACGAGCCGCCAGGCCCATATTCCACCAGAACGCCCTTAATGCTCTTGCCCGGAACGTTCGGCAATTCATGCTCATAGACGAGCGTCACCTTGGCAGCGTCACCGGCGACGGCGGTCCCGAACAGGGTTGCGGTAACGGCGAGGGTGGTGAGGAGAGACTTGATCATGTCGAAAATCCTTTCAGATGAGGGAGATGCGCGACGCGCGCGCCTCCGGTTCGGTTACTTGCGGGGTGCCGTTGCGAACCACTCTTCGAAGGTGATGCGGCCGAGGCGGGGATTGTTGTCGGAAACAAGCGAGCCGTCCTCGAGCAGAGCGCCGAAATAGCGCGCCTCCCGGTCCGGCTCGACCTTGCGATTGTCGCCCATCGCCCTGAGATAGCGGGCGACGAGATCGCTGAGGCGCGAGCGCTCCGGACCCGCAATTTCGATCGTGCCGTTGACGGGATCGGCAAGCGCCACGTCGGTCATGGCATCGGCAACATCGTCTGACGCGATCGGCTGCACATAGGCCGGCGACAGACGCACGAGGTCGCCGACGGTTCCCGATTGCGCGATCCCGCTCAGGAACTCCATGAACTGGGTCGAGTGCACGATCGTGTAGGGGATGCCACCGGCCTCGATCAGCTTTTCCTGCGCAAGCTTGCCGCGGAAGTAGCCGCTTTCCTGCAGCCGCTCGGTTCCGACCACGGAAAGCGCGATATGGTGTTTGACGCCGGCAGCCTTTTCGGCGGCAAGCAGATTGCGGCCCGACGTCTCGAAGAATTCGAGCACCGCCCTGTCCTCGAACGAGGGGGAGTTGGCGAGGTCGACGACGACCTCGCAGCCGCTGAGCGCTTCGGTGAGCCCCTCTTCCGTGATCGTATTGACGCCGGTGTTCGGGGAGGCGGCAATCACCTCGTGTCCGCGCTTGCGCAGGCGTTCGACCGTCTTCGAACCGATGAGGCCGGTTCCGCCGATGATGACGATTTTCATGGGATCCTCCATCGGCGGCGCCCATCGCGCCGCCGTGCATGACGGTTCCCCTCGCGAAACAACATCTCTACGGAAAGCCCCGGATGACGGGCGAGCAGGGCGGCCAGGCGATCGCTCAGATAGAGGCCGAGCGGCGCGGGCACGGTGAGCCGCACGCGGCCCGCCACGAGGCCGGCCTCGCCGCAGGAAGCCTCGTTCAGAGCATCGACCGCCTCGACAACTTTGAGCGCCATCGGGATCATGTGTTCCCCCTCGGCGGTCAGCGCCAGCGCATTCGTCGTCCGGTGCAGAAGACGCATGCTCAGGTGCTCCTCGAGTGCCGAGACCTGGCGTGATACCGCCGGCCCTGCGGGCTCAGTTGAGCCCGGCCTTGTCGAGCCCATAGAGCTTGTCGGCCGAGCCGGGCACGGACTTGAACGCGACGCTGACGCGGTTCCAGGCGTTGATGGCCATGATGGAGAAGGTCAGATCGGAGATCTCCTTTTCCGAAAGCTGGCCGCGCACGCGCTCATAGAGCTCGTCCGGAACGCCGCCCTCGGGCAATTTCGTCAGCACCTCGGTCCAGGCAAGTGCTGCGCGTTCGCGCGGCGCAAACAGGTTCGATTCCCGCCAGATTGCCACGTGGTAGAGGCGCAATTCGCTCTCGCCGTGGATCTTCGCCTCCTTCACATGCATGTCGACGCAGAACGCGCAGCCGTTGATCTGCGAAGCCCGCAGATTGACGAGATCGCGGATTGTCTGCTCGATGACGCTGTCCTTCAGGCTGTGGCTGAAGTCGGAGATTTTCTTGAAGAACTCGGGTGACTGCTGGGCGTAGTTGAGGCGCTGGGTCATGGCTTTGCTCCTAATTAAGGACATCTGTTATCCTTATGGATACAAGATATCCTTAATCGATGGACAGTAAAGCGCGCCGGGGGTAAACTCGGCGCATAAGGCTTATGTCGAAACGTTTGGGGGAAGCCGGATGGACATCGTTTCTGCGCTCAGAGCCTTCCTGCGGGTGGCGGAGACCGGCTCGTTTTCCGCGGCTGCCAACGATCTCGGCCTGACCCACACCATCGGAACTGATTGGAGAGGGCATCGATCTGGAGGTTCGCTTGGGTCCGGTGTCGGAGGCCGGCCTGATCTGCCGGCGGATCGGCTGGACGACCGCGTTTCTGGTGGCGGCACCCGACTATCTGAACCGGCGCCCCGCGCCAAAGATTCCCGACGACGTCGGGAAGCATGAATGCATCTGCTACAGCCGCGCCGGCGACGGCCGCCAGTGGACGTTTTCCGACGGGTCCGGCGACGTTTTCGTGCGCATCGCGCCCCGGCTCGTCGCCAACAGTGCCGTGGCCGTGCATCGCGCGGTGCTCGCCGGCAACGGCCTTGCGATCCTCTCCCATATCCTGGCCTGCCCGGACATCGAGGCTGGCCGCTTGGTCAACGTGATGCCGGCATTCCCGCCGGCGCGCCTGCCGATCAGCGTCGTCTATCCCTCGCGCAGAAACGTGCCGCTACGCGTGCGCACCGTTCTCGATTTCCTTGTCCAGGTGGTCCGGGAAGACCCGCTGATGGCCTCCGCCTCCTGACCGTCGTTTGGGTCAGCGCTGGCCGGCCGAGGCGCGCAGGGGCAGCCCGCCATAGGCCTTGATCTCCTTCAGCACGAAGGTCGTCTGCATCTCCTTGATGCACGGCAGGCGCCGCACGACCTTCATGGCAAAATCCGAATAGGAATCGAGATCGGCAGAGACGACCTGGAGGAGAAAATCCGCATCGCCGGCAATGCTGTAGCAGGCAACGACGCTGTCGAGTTTCATCACCTCCTCGGCGAAGGCGTCCGCCTCCGCCTCCGTATGGCTGTCGATCTTTACCCGGATGAAGGCGAGCACCCCAAGGCCGATTTCCCGGCGATTGAGTACCGCCATGTAGCCCTGGATGACACCGTCGTCCTCCAGTTGCCGTACCCGCCGCCAGCAGGGCGAGGTCGACATGCCAACCTCCTCCGAAAGCGCCTGGTTGCTCAGGCGCCCGTCACTTTGCAGCGCGGTCAGGATCTTTACATCGGCGGGTGTCAGGGTGGCGGGCATCTTCTATCTCATTTTCTGCTCCATCGGGATGAATCTACCCCATCTTGGCAATTTCTCGCAACATCAGAAAGATACTGCCTCGCCACACGGTCTATTCTCCCGGCCGACCCAGCCTTTGAGAAACAGAGAGGAAACAGACCACGTGCTTCAGGACACCCGCCTCGCCATCATCGTCAATCCCGAACTGACACCCGGTCATCTCGCCAACACGATCGCCGCGATCTGCATCGGCATCGGCTCGGCGATGCCCGGTCTCGGTAACCAGCGGCTGACGGACAGCATGCAGAACACCATCGACATCAGCTCCAACCGGCCCGTGCCGATCCTCCAGGCCGATGGCGCGACGATCCGTGCACTGCTCCTGAAGGCACTGCCGAAAGAAGACGATCGTGTCGTCGTGCCGTTTCCAGCCTTCGCGCGTTCGCTGCACAGCTATGCCGACTACGAGACGCAATTTCCGGAACGGGATCTCGCGCAGGAGACGATCGACGGCATCGGTCTTGCCGGCGACGTGAAGTGGGTCAGATCGCTGACGGGATCGCTGAAATTGCTGCGATAGGACAAAAGCACGCGCAACGGCACGGCGGGTCGGAGCCCGCCGCTTCCGGTATGTACATTTTTTTCACCGGAACCAGACCAATGCCAGGATTGGTGGCGACACATTCGCAACACCAACAGCCATTCGCTCGGAAAGGCCGCGCTTTCCGACTTGACGGCCTCTTCTCGCCTTGACGGGACCCGCCCCGCGCGACAAGCTCTGAAAACAATTTTCAGAATATCAGAATTCCTTCACATACCGCATCGGCTCGACGGCTCCCGCCCGCTGCCGAGGGTGCATCGCGCGACACGCTATCCGGGGAACAATGCGCATGACCAACCAACGGCTCATCATGCTGATCTTCTTCCTGCAACCGATCGCCTTCGGCGCCTGGCTGCCGCGTATTCCCGACGTGCAGCAAAGGCTCGGCCTCGGCCCGGCGGAACTGGCGATCGCGCTGCTCGGCATGCCCGTCGGCATTCTGCTGACCCTGCCGTTTGCCGGCCGTTTTGTCGCCTGGATCGGCGGCCGTGCGACCATCCTCTACGGCTTCGTCGTCTTTCTGGCGCTCGTCTGGCTACCGACATGGGCCCCGAACATCGAGGTGCTCTTCGTGGCGCTCGCCATCGTCGGCGCAGCGTTGACGACGCTCGAACTCGGCCTCAATGTCGAGGCCGACGCGATCGAGAAGCACTCCGGGCAGCTGATCATGAGCACCTGCCACGGCTTCTGGAGCCTCGGCATCATGACCGGCAGCCTGGTTGGCGTCGGCTTCGCGGCGCTGCACGTGGCACCGGAATGGGCGGTGCCGCTGACGGCGGCAGGCATGTTGCCGATCAGCGTCTACTTCGCCCGGAAGCTGCCGCTCCTGAAGACCGGCGAGGCCGCGGCTGCCGAAGCGGCGCCCTCCAGACGCAAGCTGCCGGGCTGGGCATTGCTTGGCGTCTGCTTCTTCGTCTTTGGCATCACCATGACCGAAGGCGCCGTCGCCGACTGGTCGGCGGTCTTCCTGCGCGACATCTTCGGGCTTTCCAGCGCCAGCGCCGGTTTCGGCTACTCGATCTTCGCCTTCATGGTGGCTGCCGGGCGCTTTGCCGGCGACCGGCTGAAGGCGAGCTACGGCCCGGTTGCGGTGGCACGTGCCTGCGGTATCGCCAGCATTAGCGGGCTCATTCTCGTGGTGGTAAGCCCCGCCGCCTGGGCAGCGCTTCTCGGCTTTTCTGCCATGGGCTTCGGCGTATCCGTCGGCTTTCCCTTCGCCGTCACCGCCGCTGCCGACCAGAAGGACCGGCCGGCGGCCGCGAGTGTCGCCATTCTGTCCTTCATCGCGCTGCTCGGCTTCCTGCTCGGGCCGCCGCTGATCGGCCTGATCGCCGAATACAGCGACATGCGCTTCGGTCTTGGCGTGCTCGTGCCCTTCCTCGCCGTCAGCCTGCTCTTGACCGGCCGGCTCAAGCCCGCGGCCCGTCTGGACGTGCAAGACGACGCCCAGCAGGCCGCCAGCCGCGCATAAAGGCCACGGCAACAGACAACACGAAAAGCCCCGGCCATCCCAGGCCGGGGCTTTCGTCGTTCATCGTCTGGCGTGTCTTACTTGCGCGCCGCCATGGTGTTGTAGCTGGTGATGAGGTTGCGGTAGTCCGGGATGTGGTTCGAAAATAGCGTGCCGAGACCCTCGATGTCGTTGCGCCAGTCGCGATGCAGCTCACAGGCAACGCCGAACCAGGTCATCAGCTGAACGCCGGCGGCGGTCATGCGCGACCAGGCGGAATCGCGGGTCACCTCGTTGAAGGTGCCGGAAGCATCCGTCACCACGAAGACCTCGAAGCCTTCCTCGATCGCCGAAAGCGCCGGAAACGCCACGCAGACCTCGGTCACGACGCCGGCGATCAGCAGCTGCTTCTTGCCGGTGGCCTTCACCGCCTTGACGAAGTCCTCATTGTCCCAGGCGTTGATCTGGCCCGGACGGGGAATGAAGGGCGCATCGGGAAACTGTTCCTTCAGCTCCGGAACCAGCGGGCCGTTCGGGCCATCCTCGAAGCTGGTTGTGAGAACCGTCGGCAGCTTGAAGTACTTGGCGAGATCACCGAGCGCCAGGACATTGTTCTTGAACTTGTCCGGGTCGAAGTCGCGCACCAGCGACAACAGGCCGGTCTGATGGTCGACGAGCAGGACGGCAACATCATCCTTGTTGAGGCGTACGTAGGGCTTGGTCATCGGAAGTCCTTTCCTTCGTTTTGTTTTCATCACCGCCAGCGGCCTTCGTTGCCGATCTGCTGTGATTGAACGTAAGCTACTGCAGGACCGTTGCCGCCAAAAGATTGTGAATTTCGACGCAGCGTCCTATGAATAGAACGATGCAGGACCTGAACGACCTCTATTATTTTGTCCAAGTCGTGGATCATGGCGGCTTTGCGGCTGCGGCACGGGCAACCGGTACGCAGAAATCCCGGCTGAGCCGGCGCATTGCGATGCTGGAAGACCGGATCGGGGTTCGGCTGATCCAGCGTTCGCCGCGCCGGTTCTTCGTTACCGATGTCGGCCGCGAATATTACCAGCGCTGCGTCGCGGTGTTAATCGAGGCGGAAGCGGCCGATGCCTTCATCGCGCAGCATCAGGGAGAGCCGCAGGGCATCATCCGGGTGAGCTGCCCGACCGCATTGATCTCGTTCCAGTTCGGCCGGCTCTTTGCCCGGTTCATGACCGCCCATCCGCGGATCGGCCTGCAGCTGGAAAGCACCAACCGGCGCGTGGATGTGATCGCCGAAGGTTTCGACGTTTCGATCCGTGTCCGGTTCCCGCCGCTCGAAAAAAGCGAGCTGGTGATGCGCAAGCTCGACGACAGTTCGCAATATCTCGTCGCCAGGCCCGGATTTCTGAAGGCGCCGATCGCTGAGCCCGCGCAACTGACGGGATTGCCGAGTCTTGCCTGGACTTCGGCCACGCACACCTATGAATGGCGGCTGGAAAGCGCCGATGGAGAACGGGCCGTCATCCGCCACGAGCCACGTTTCCTGACCGACGATATGGCGGCGCTACGCGAAGCGGCGCTCGACGGCGCCGGCATCGTGCAACTGCCGACGATGATGATCTGGAAGGACCTGGCAGCCGGCACGCTGGTGCCCGTGCTGCCGCAATGGCGCCCGGCGTCCGGCGTCGTGCACGCCGTCTTTCCTTCGCGGCGCGGGCTACTGCCCTCCGTTCGCACCTTCATCGACTTTCTTGCCCAGGAATGCGCCGCCGATCGCCTGGCGATCGACGAAAGCCTGGCATGGCCGGCAAGGCCACCCCAT
Source organism: Ensifer sp. ENS03 (assembly GCF_014852035.1). NCBI lineage: Bacteria > Pseudomonadati > Pseudomonadota > Alphaproteobacteria > Hyphomicrobiales > Rhizobiaceae > Ensifer > Ensifer sp. ENS03. The sequence goes on from NZ_JACVAV010000003.1 coordinate 198,098, forward strand.
ATCACGGCCTAACGCATCCGGCGGTCAACGGGCTCCCTTGACGTGCTACCCCGGCGGCCGCCCTCCGCGGACCCATGCGCTGGCCGCATAGTAGCCATTCCTTGCATATCGCGCCGCAACGCACGATCTTATTGGAGAAGCCGCGTTCGACGCCGGCTCCCCTCCTGGACTCACCCCAGTCGTAGACTTTTCCCCCGGCTTCGGCCGGCGCGGCCATTTCGGCTTGAACAATAGGGAAGGTAATCATGCAGACAACTGCCAAAACTCCCGACGCCAAGACACTGGATGCCATGACGCTGGATGAACGCTCGAACATGATGGCGCTGGTAGCGGAAGCGCTCGAGGCAACGGCCGAGAAGGCCTACGAGATCGGCGACGACCGGTTCGCCGAGAACTCGATCAGCCTCGCCAACATCATCATCGGCTGTGCGGACGACCTGGTGGTCGGCGACTTGCCAGCCGCCGAACTGCTTTTGCAGCAGGGCATAGCACTTCTCAGCCTGTTTCCGGGCGAACCCCGGGAATTCACCTTGCACTAGCCCTTGCAACCACGGCCGACGGCCAGTCGGCCGTGGTCAGGCGTCCCCGAGCGCGAGGTCGACCGCAGCAAGCGCGTGGATCTCGGTCGTATCGAACACCGGGACCGGGCTATCAGCCTGTGAAATCAAAAGCATGATCTCGGTGCAGCCCATGATGATCGCTTCCGCGCCCGCATCGACAAGCCGCGCGATGATGGCGCGATAGGCGTCGCGCGAGCTGTCTTTGACGATACCGGCAACGAGTTCGCGGTAGATGATCTCGTGCACCTTCGCCCGGTCTTCCACCTCCGGCACCAGCACATCGAGACCGAATTTTTCCGCCAAGCGACCTTTGTAGAAGTCCTGTTCCATGGTGAAGGCCGTTCCGAGCAGGCCGACTTTGCGAAGGCCCGCCGCCTTGATCTTCTCCGCCGTCGGGTCGGCGATATGCAGCAGCGGAATGGAGACGGCTGCCGAAACGTCCGCCGCCATCTTGTGCATGGTGTTGGTGCAGATCATCAGGAAATCGGCGCCGCCTGCCTCGAGACGTCGCGCTGCGGCGATCATCTCTCCCGTCAGGGCCGGCCAGTCGCCGTGATGCTGCAGGCGCTCGATCTCGCCGAAGTCCATCGACCACATCAGCGATTTCGCCGAGTGCACGCCGCCGAGGCGCGCGCGAACCGTCTCGTTGATGATGCGGTAATACTCCGCCGAGCTCTCCCAGCTCATGCCGCCGATCAGGCCGATGACCTTCATTCTCTTCTCCCTTTTCAATCCGGACTCCGGGCTAACAAATCCCGCGCCTTCGCGATAGCTCCCGCCCACTTATGCACCCTCCAGGACAAGGGTTCCGGCCCGCCGCTGCCGGCGGTTGTGACAAGACGACGACAGCCGGTTGACATTTCCGGCTTCGTGCCTTTTTATATTCCAAAATAAAGAACGACATAGCATAACTATGGAATATGAGGAGGAGCAAATATGAAATCGACTAAACTCGCATTGCTTATTGGAACCGCATTGGTGGCATCGGCAACTCTCGCCTTTGCGCAGGAAAAGGGCGGCGTGATCAACGTCGCGACCGTCGGTGAGCCGCCGACCCTCGACCCGATGGCATCGACGGCCGACCTCGTCGGCATAGTCTCGCAACACATCTTCGAGACGCTCTACACCTTCGACAAGGACTGGAAGCCGACCCCGCTTCTGGCGGCAGCACTTCCGGAGATCAGCGCCGACGGCAAGACCTACACGATCAAGCTGCGCTCGGGCGTCAAGTTCCACGACGGCACCGATCTCGACTCGAAGGACGTCGTCGCCTCGCTCGAGCGCTGGACCAAGGTCGCCTCGCGCGGCAAGCAGACGGCAACGACGATTTCCGGCATCGAAGCGATCGACCCGCTGACGGTGAAGATCTCGCTCACCACCCCTTACGCGCCGCTCGTTTCGCTGCTCGCCTTCAACAACTCCGCGGCGATCGTGCTTCCTTCCGAAAAGCAGGCCGAGCCGATGACTGATTTCGTCGGCACCGGCCCCTACCAGCTGAAGGAACGCAAGGCGGACCAGTACATCCAGCTCACCCGGTACGATGCCTACAAGTCGCCGGAAGGCGAAGCCAACGGCTATGGCGGCGCCCGCCACCAATATGCCGACGAAATCCGCTTCGTGCCGGTTCCGGACCCGAACACCCGCGTCGAAGCGGCCGTTTCCGGCCAGTATGACTATGTCGATTCTCTGCCGGTCGAATCCTTCGAACGCGTCAAGGGTTCGAGCGCTTCCGAACCCGTCATGCTGCAGCCCTTCGGCTGGCCTGTCTTCGTCTTGAACTCCGGCAACGGCATGACCAAGAACCTCGACCTGCGCAAGGCGATCCGCGCTTCGCTCAGCATGGAAGACATGATGGCGGCAGCCTTCGGCACCACAGACTTCTATGCGCTCGACGCCGCTCTCTACCCGTCGCAGTTTACCTGGCGGACCGATGCCGGCACCGAAGGCGCCTACAACATCGCCGATGCGGAAAAGGCTGGCGAACTCCTGAAGGCCGCCGGCTACAAGGGTGAGCCGCTGCGCATCCTGACGAGCCGCCAGTATGAGTTCCATTACAAGATGGCGCAGGTCGCGGCCGAGTATCTGAAGCTCGCCGGCTTTACCGTCGATCTGCAGGTGGTCGACTGGGCGACGCTGACCCAGCGCCGTGCCGACCCGACGCTCTGGGACATCTACATCACCCACAGCCCCTTCCTGCCGGAACCGGCCCTCATCGGCATGATGTCGACCAAGGCGCCCGGCAACTGGGATACGCCGGCGCGCGCCAAGGCGGTCGATGCCTTCAACGCCGAATCCGACTCGGCCAAGCGCGTGGCGCTGTGGGCAGACGTGCAGAAGGTGATCTTCGAGGAAGTGCCATTCATCAAGATCGGCGACTTCAACGCGCTTTCGGCGAAGTCGAAGTCGCTCGACGGCGTCTCGCCGGCCCCGTGGCCGTACTTCTGGAACGCTTCGATCAAGAAGTAAGCTCCCCCTCCCAAGGGACTTCGGCGGGCAGCCGGGCCATGCGCCTGGCGCCCGCTCGAAGGGGCGCGTCACTCCACCCTTGCGGCGGAGCGCACAGGAAAGGTTCGAGGCCACCATGTTACGCTACATCTTCCAACGGCTGATGGGCATGATCGTCGTCATGGCGATTGTCGTCACGATCGTCTTCGTCATCGTCCGCGTGACGCCCGGCGATCCCGCCGCCGTCATGCTCGGTCCGGAAGCAACCCAGGAAGACATTACGGCGCTGCGCAGCCGGCTTGGCCTCGACCAGTCGCTCGGCCTGCAATATGTTTACTATATCGGACAACTGCTGCAGGGCGATCTCGGCCAGTCGATCTTCCTCAACCAGCCGGTCACGTCAGCACTGGCGGAGCGTGCCGAGCCGACCTTCTTCCTGACCCTGTTCTCAATCGTCATCGCCTGCGCCATCGCGCTGCCGATCGGCATCTATGCCGCCTACAGGCGCGGCTCCTTCGTCGACCAGGCGGCAACAACGCTTGCCATGCTCGCCGCCAGCATACCGAGTTTCTGGCTTGGCCTGATCCTGATCCAGGTCTTTGCCGTGCGTTTCGGCTGGTTCCCGGTCTCCGGCTATGGCGGCCCCGGATCCTCCTTCACCGAGCGCATGTATCACCTGACCTTGCCGGCGATCGCGCTCGGCGTCGTCTCCTCGGCGCTGATCCTGCGCTTTACCCGTGCATCGATGCTCGACGTGCTCGGCGACGATTTCATCCGCACCGCCCGCGCCAAAGGCCTCGGCGAACGCAAGGTGGTGATGAAGCACGCACTGAAAAACGCGCTGATCCCGATCCTGACGATCATTGGCCTCACCGCCGCCGTGCTGATCTCGGGTGCGGTTGTCACGGAAACCGTCTTTGGCCTGCCCGGCGTCGGCAATCTCGTCGTCTCCGCCGTGCTTCGCCGCGACTATCCCGTCATCCAGGGCGCGCTGCTCGTCATTGCCGCGCTCTACGTGCTGATCAATTTCGTGATCGACATGCTCTATCTCCTCGTTGATCCAAGGGTGCGCTACTGATGTCTATCACCGTATCTGCCCCCACCGAGAGCGAAGGCCGCAAGTTCGTCCGCCGGCTGTTGAAGCGCAAAACCGTTGCCTTCGGCCTGATCGTGCTCACCGTCTTCGTGCTGCTTGCCGTCTTCGCGCCGCTGATCGCACCCTATGCGCCCGGCAAGCTGTCGATCGTCAACCGGCTGCAGCCGCCGAGCCTGCAATGGTTCTTCGGCACCGACGAGTTCGGCCGCGATGTCTTCTCCCGCACCATCTATGCCGGCCGATTGTCGCTGCTTGTCGGTGCGGCGGTCGTCACGCTTGCAACCGTGATCGGCGTCGTGCTCGGTCTGCTCGCCGGCTTCTTTCCGAAGCTCGACACGCCGATCGCCCGCGTCATCGACGCGATGATGGCCTTCCCGGACATCCTGCTTGCGATCGCGCTGGTCGCGGCCTTGGGCCCCTCGCTGACGACCGTCATCATCGCGCTCAGCATCGTCTATGCGCCGCGGCTCGCCCGCGTGGTGCGCGCCTCGACACTGGTCATCCGCGAGCTTCCTTATGTCGAGGCGGCCCGCGCGCTCGGGATCTCGACGCCACACATCATGACGCGTCACGTGCTGCGCAATCTGCTTTCGCCCGTCCTCGTGCAGGGCACCTTCCTCTTCGCCCATGCGATGCTTGCCGAAGCCGGGCTTTCCTTCCTCGGCGTCGGCGTCAGCCCGGAAATCCCGACCTGGGGCACGATGATCGCCTCGGGGCGTCAATATATCGGCCAGGCCGACTGGGTAACGCTCTTCCCCGGCATCGCCATCGTGCTTTCGGTCTTGTCGCTGCAGATGGTCGGTGACGGCCTGCGCGATATGCTCGATCCCCGCCTCAGAAAGGACCTGTAAGTCATGACGACCGCAACATCGAACGCCGGTCCGGTGCTGATCCGGCAGGTGAAGCCCGTCGCCTTCGGCATGGCCGCGCCGGCTGAAACCACCGACATCCTCGTCGACGACGAAGGCCGCATCGCAGCCCTCGGCCCGAACCTGGAGGCATCAGGCGACGTGCGTCGCATAGAGGGCAAGGGCGCCTGGATCTCGCCCGGCTGGATCGACCTGCACGCCCACGTCTGGCACGGCGGCACCGACATTTCTGTGCGCCCGCAGCTTTGCGGCATGGAGCGCGGCGTCACCACGATCGTCGACGCGGGTTCGGCCGGTGAAGCCAATTTCCACGGCTTTCGCGAATACATCATCGAGCCGTCGCGCGAGCGCATCAAGGCGTTCCTCAATCTCGGCTCGATCGGGCTTGTCGCCTGCAACCGCGTCAGCGAACTCTCCGACATCCGCTCGATCGACATCGACCGTATCATCGCCTGCTACCAGGAAAACCGCGAGCACATCGTCGGCCTGAAGGTGCGCGCCAGCCACGTCATCACCGGTTCCTGGGGCGTGACGCCGGTGAAGCTCGGCAAGAAGATCGCCAAAATCCTGAAGATCCCTGTCATGGTGCATGTCGGCGAGCCGCCGGCGCTCTATGACGAGGTTCTGGAAATCCTCGGGCCCGGCGACATCGTCACCCATTGCTTCAACGGCAAGGCCGGTTCCAGCATCATCGAGGACGAGGACCTGTTTGAGCTTGCCGAACGCTGCGCCGGCGAAGGCATCCGCCTCGACATCGGCCACGGCGGCGCCTCGTTCTCCTTCCGCGTGGCGGAAGTGGCGATCGCCCGCGGTCTGCTCCCCTTCTCGATCTCCACCGACGTGCACCTGCGCAGCATGAACCAGTCCGTCTGGGACCTGGGCACCACCATGTCGAAGCTCTTGAGCGTCGGCATGCCTTTCGAAAAGGTGGTCGAGGCCGTGACCCAAGCGCCCGCCTCGGTCATCCGCCTGCCGATGGACAATCTGCTTACCGTCGGCGCCCGCGCCGAATTCACCCTCTTCGACCTCGTCGATAGCGAGCTTCGGGTCTTCGATTCACTCGGCGCCGAAGCGCACCTCAACCGCCTCTTCGAGCCGCGCTACGCGGTCATGGGCACCCACGTGGTTGCCGCCAATCGTTACCAGCCGCAGCATATCGAGTGCCCGGACCACAGCCACGGCTTCAGCTACCGCTAAGCCAGGGCGACAGAATACAGAAATGACAGGACAACGCGTGAACAGTATGGACCCGAAAAACGACAGCCCCGTCGCTGTCTCACCCTACGAACGCCTTCAGGCCCTCGGCATCAACCTGCCGCCTGCGCCACCGCCGATCGCCAATTTCGTGACGCATGTGCGCGAAGGCAACATCCTGTATCTCTCCGGCCAGGGCCCACGCGAGCCCGACGGTCATCTCTACGCCGGCAAGGTCGGCGGCGATGTCGACATCGACAGCGCCTATGACCACGCACGGTTAACCGGCATCAACCTGCTTGCGGTCATGCATGATGCGCTCGGAGACCTCGGAAAGGTCAAGCGCATCGTCAAGATCCTGGGCATGGTCAATGCCGTTCCGGATTTTGCCGAACATCCGCGCGTCATCAACGGCTGCTCGGACCTGATGATGGACGTTTTTGGAGCGGCCGGCAGCCATGCGCGCTCGGCGGTGGGTTTCGGGTCGTTACCCGGCAACATCACCGTCGAGATCGAGGCGATCGTCGCTCTGCACGAGTGACGACGGGAGGTCGGATCAGTGGCTGCGCCAGCCCATCATTTTTTCGATCCGCTCGGCGGAAACCCTGACGTGATCGGCGTAGAACGCCCGGTCGTCGAGGATTTTCTGCTCGGGCAGGACGATCGAGATCGTGGCGGCGCAATTGCCCTTATCGTCGAGGATCGGGGCTGCGACGCAGGCGACGGCATAGTCGGATTCGCCCGCCTGGATCGACAGCCTTGCGGAAAGCGCGCTTTCAGCCTGGGCGGAGAGCGCGGCCGGATCGATATCGGCGCGGCCGGTCGGCGAGGTTCGTGCGCAGCGGCGGAACAGCTCCAGCCGTTCGTCGGCGGGCAGATGCCCCACCAGAAGACGGCCCGACGCCGTCCAGTTGAGCGGCACGCGGGTACCGACGCGCGAGGTCACCTGGAAATGGCCGGGACCATCGGCCATGGCGAGCACCTGCATATAGTCGCCGTCGCGGCCGCAAAGCTGGATCGTCTCGGCAACTTCACGGCCGAGGTCGTGCATCTCGCGGGTGGCGACGCCGAGGAAATCGAGCGAGCGGGCATAGGCAAGGCCATAGTGATAGAGCCGGTCGCCGAGCCAGACGAGCCCATCGGCATCGCGGCTAAGCAGGTTCTTTTCGACCATGTCGTCGACGATGACATAAGCGGTCGACAGCGGCGCGCCGACAGCCTTGGCAATCGCGTAGACGCCACTCGGGGAACCCGTCTCATAAAGGAAATCGAGCACCTGCAAGGCGCGATCCATGCCGCTCACGCGCGAGCGGCGCGGCTTGCCGGTCGTTTCCATATCGTCGGTCGGCTCGACGCCGGTCATCGTCTTGTCCACTGCTTCACTCCTGCACCGCTCGAAGGGCGTGCTGCCGGTAAAATCTCGGCTTCCGCTGCCGCCGCGCCGCCGATGGCGGCCGCGTCAGATAGCGCAAAGCCTCACTCATACTTCATTACTATGGTAGATATTCCGCGAAGACGGAATAGTCTACCCGCTTCGACCGCCAGAAAATCATATGGAGACCACTATGCCTGACCGTGACATTCGCGAAGCTCTCGGACTTCGTCCCGTTATCAACGTCTCCGGCACGATGACCAGCCTCGGCGCATCGATCGTGGTCCCGGAAGCGATCGCGGCCATGACAGGCATACTGCCGCAGTTCGTCGAGATCAACGACCTGCAGCGCAAGGTGAGCCCGGTGATTGCTCGGCTGACGGGTGCCGAGGCCGGCTTCATCACGGCGTCCTGCTCCGCCGGCATCAGCCTCGCCATTGCCGGCACCATGACCGGAAGCGACCTTGCCGCCATCGAGCGCCTGCCGGATACGACCGGCCTCAAGAATGAAGTCATTCTGCAGATGGGCCATGTGGTCAGCTACGGCGCGCCCGTCGACCAGGCGATCCGGCTTGCCGGCGCCAAGCCGGTGATCGTCGGCCAGGCGACGTCGGCCTATCGCTACCATATCGAAGGCGCGATCAACGAGCGCACCGCTTGCGCCGTCTACGTCGTCTCGCATCACGTGGTGCAATACGGTCTCGTCGGCCTCAGGGAATTTGCCGAGGTCTGCCATTCGAAGGGTGTGCCGGTCATCGTCGACGCCGCTTCCGAATACGACCTGCGCATCTTCCTCGATGAGGGCGCCGACATCGTGCTCTATTCCGGCCACAAGTTCCTGGGCGGCCCGACCTCCGGCATCGTCGCCGGCAAAAAGGAAATGGTGCGCAACACCTTCCTGCAGAACCTCGGCATCGGCCGCGGCATGAAGGTGGGCAAGGAAAGCATGCTCGGCGTGATGGCGGCACTTCAAGCCTGGGAAACCCGCGACCATGCCGGCATCCGCGAGCGCGAAACCGGTTACCTGAACCTCTGGCGCGAGACGCTCGACGGCCGTCCCGGCATCAAGCCGGTGATCGAGGCCGACCCGACCAACAACCCGCTCGACCGGCTGCGCGTCAACATCGACCCGCAGGAAGCCCATATCACCGCCTGGGATCTCGCCGATGCGCTGGCCCGCGGCGCGCCGCCGATCATCGTGCGAGACCACGAGGCCGAGCACAATTACTTCTACCTCGACCCCTGTAACCTGCATCCGGGCCAGGAGAAGATCGTCGCCAGCCGCCTCGCCGAGGAGCTCGACAAGGCGAGAGCCTCGAACGAGATCATCGCCACGTCGCTCGCCGAACGCAACGCACGCCGCTTCGCCGGCCTGCTGCGCTGGCCCGACTGACCCGACGACCAACTAAGATACGCGCAGCATCTGACGGAGGAAACGAGATGACCGAGACCAAAGCCCAGCCGGACCGTTCGACGGCGCCCGTTCTCTCCGTCGAGAACCTGACGACCTCTTTCCTGGTCGACGGCGCCTGGAAGCCTGTCGTCCGGGACATATCGTTTACCGTCGCGCCCGGCGAAACCGTGGCGATCGTCGGCGAATCCGGCTCGGGCAAGAGCGTCACTTCGCTCTCGATCATGCGGCTCCTGCAGAAGGAGACGAGCCGCGTCGAAGGGCGGGTGATGATGGGCGGGCGCAACATCCTCGACTTGCCGGAATCTGAGATGCGCCGCGTGCGCGGCAACGATGTCGCGATGATCTTCCAGGAGCCGATGACCAGCCTCAATCCGCTGTTCACCATCGGTGACCAGATCTCCGAGGCCCTTCTCTGCCACAGGCCAATGTCGAAGGCCGACGCCCGGGCGGAAACCATCCGATTGCTCGAAAAGGTCCGCATTCCCTCCGCCGCCTCGCGCTTCGACGAATACCCGCACCGCTTCTCCGGCGGCATGCGCCAGCGCGTGATGATCGCCATGGCGCTCGCGAGCCGGCCGAAGCTCCTGATCGCCGACGAGCCGACGACGGCGCTCGACGTCACCATCCAGGGCCAGATCCTCGACCTGATCAAGGTGTTGCAGGAGGAGGAAGGCACCTCGGTGCTCTTCATTACCCACGACATGGGCGTGGTCGCCGAAATCGCCGACCGCACGGTGGTGATGTTCCGCGGTGACGCGGTCGAGACCGGCAACACCGAGGACATCTTCCTTCGGGCGAAACACCCCTATACCCGCGCACTGCTCTCGGCCGTGCCGATGCTCGGCTCGATGAAGGGCGAAAGCCAGCCGATGCGTTTTCCCGTCATCGACGCCGCGACCGGGCTGCCTTCGGCGACGGCGGAAGCCACCGATACGGTCCAGGCCGGCCGCAAGCCGATCCTCGAGGTCAAGAACCTCGTCAAGCGCTTCGACATCCACGCCGGCTTGCTCGGCAAGCTCAAAGGCCGCGTCCACGCCATCGAGAACGTCTCCTTCAGTCTGCAGCCGGGCGAGACGCTGTCGCTCGTCGGCGAATCCGGCTGCGGCAAGTCGACGACCGGCCGGGCCATCATGCGGCTGATCGAGCCGGAAAGCGGCTCCGTGACGCTCGACGGCCAGAACGTCCTCAAAATGGATCGCAGGCAGCTGCGCGAAATGCGCCGCACCATGCAGATGATCTTTCAGGATCCTTTCGCGAGCCTCAATCCGCGCATGACGGTGGGCGCTGCGATCGCCGAACCCTATCTCGAACACAAGCTCGGCACGGCACGGCAGGCGCGTGAGAAGGTCGCCGACCTGCTCGAACGCGTCGGCCTGCAGGCCGACATGGCCGCCCGCTACCCGCACGAGTTCTCCGGCGGCCAGCGCCAGCGCGTCTGCATTGCACGCGCCTTGGCGCTCGACCCGAAGCTGATCGTCGCCGACGAGTCTGTCTCGGCACTCGACGTCTCGATCAAGGCACAGGTCATCAACCTCTTGCTCGACCTGCAGGCGAGCCTCGGCCTTGCCTATCTTTTCATCTCGCACGACATGGCCGTCGTCGAGCGCGTCAGCCACCGGGTCGCCGTGATGCATCTCGGCGAGATCGTCGAAATCGGCTCGCGTGCGCAGGTTTTCGAGAATCCGCAGCATCCCTATACGAAGAAGCTGATGGCCGCCGTCCCAATCGCCGATCCGACCCGTCGCCATGCGCGCCGCAATGTCGCGAGCGACGAGCTGAAGAGCCCCTTGCGCGCGCCCAACTACGTTCCGGAAACGCGGCGCTTTCAGCAGGTCGCAGACGATCACTTCGTCCAGGTCTGACCGGGTTGCACCTATCGGGCCGCATCCGGCACGCTGAAGACGTACCGGGTCTCGCGTGCCCTTCGATGCGAAAGGCCAATCGTTCGACGACCGTCAGAACGGCAGCCGGGCGTTCTCCTTGACTTCCTTCATCACAAAGAAGGTGCGCGTCTGGCGTACCCCCGGTAGCGCAATCAGCTTCTGACCGTGCAGTTTGTTGAAGTCCGCCATGTCTCGGACCCGGATTTTCAAAAGATAGTCGAAGTCGCCAGCAACGAGATTGCAGTCGAGCACTTCCTTCATCTCCAGCACCGCGCCCTCGAAGGCCGCAAAGCTCTCGGGCGTCGAACGATCGAGCACAACGCCGACCATCACCAACGCTCCGAGACCGACCGCTGCCGGCGCGACCTCCGCCCTCACACCGGTGATATGACCCTCTTCGAACAACCTCTGTGTTCGCCGATGACAGGTCGCCGGACTGACGTTTACCCGCTCGGCAAGGTCGGCGTTGGTCAGCCGTCCTTCGGATTGCAGGGCACGCAGGATCTTGAGATCGATCCGGTCAAAATCATCATCGGAAGAATCTTTCATTATCTATCCCGTTTATTGAAGAAAATCAAAACTTGATCGGAACTGTATTCTATCCAGCGAAATTTTGACAGCAATTTAGAGAGCACCTTTCACGAGACTTCGCCTATCCTTCTCCTACAATTTTCACACGGAGGCCTGGATCATGTCACTGCTTGAGAAGTTCGAACGCTACCCCCTCACCTTCGGCCCGACGCCGATCGAGCATCTGCCGCGACTGACGGCGGCGCTCGGCGGAAAGGTCGCGATTTACGCCAAACGCGACGACTGCAATTCCGGCCTCGCCACGGGCGGCAACAAGCTCCGGAAGCTTGAGTATATCGTGCCCGACGCAATCGCTTCGGGCGCCGATACGCTGGTCTCGATCGGCGGCGTGCAGTCGAACCACACCCGCATGGTCGCCGCCACTGCTGCCAAGATCGGCATGAAATGCGTCGTCATCCAGGAAAAATGGGTGCCGCACTATGATGCGGTCTATGACCGCGTCGGCAACATCCTGATGACACGGCTGATGGGGGCGGACAGTCGACTCGTCGACGACGGTTTCGACATCGGTATTCGGAAGAGCTGGGAAGATGCGATCCAGTCGGTTAAGGATGCCGGCGGCAAGCCCTACCCGATCCCGGCCGGCGCCTCGGTGCACAAGTATGGCGCACTCGGCTACGTCGGCTTTGCCGAAGAGGTGGCGGCACAGGAAAAGGAGCTCGGCTTCACCTTCGACTACATCGTCGTCTGCGTCGTCACCGGCTCCACCCAGGGCGGCATGATCGTCGGCTTTGCCGCACAGGACCGCGCCAATCGGGTGATCGGCATCGACGCATCGGGCACGCTCGAGCAGACCCGCTCCCAGGTTCGAAAGATCGTCGACTCGACGGCCGAACTGGTTCGCCTCGGCAGGGCGATCCGCGAAGACGAGATCGTGATCAATCCCGATTACGCCTATCCCGCCTATGGCGTACCATCAGAGGAAACCAACGAGGCGATCCGGCTCGCGGCTCGCACCGAAGCGATGATTACCGACCCTGTCTATGAGGGCAAATCCATGCAGGGGATGATCGACCTTACCCGCAAGGGATTCTTCCCGGAGGGGTCTCGCGTTCTCTACGCCCACCTCGGCGGCGCACCGGCGCTCAACGGCTACAGCTACTACTACAAGGACGGCTGAGTCCTTGGCCTAGACTGTCACCTTACGTCCTTCTCCATCGGAACCTGGCGATGACCGACACGACCCATCTGAAGACCATTGAAAAGCGCCTGCTCTGGCTCTCCCACTGGATGATCCATCACGCCAACCACATCCGGCCGAAGGTCGACGGCATCAAGACTGGGGGGCATCAGGCCAGTTGCGCCTCGGTCGTCTCGATCATGACCGCGCTCTATTTCTCGGCGCTCAGGCCGGAGGATCGTGTTGCCGTCAAGCCGCATGCGGCGCCGGTCTTCCACGCGATGCACTATCTGATGGGCCGACAGACGCGCGAGAAACTTGAGAACTTCCGCGGCTTTGGCGGGGCGCAGAGCTATCCGAGCCGGACCAAGGATGTCGACGATGTCGATTTTTCGACCGGCTCCGTCGGTCTCGGCGTCGGCATCACCGCGCTCGCCTCGATCGTCCAGGATTTCGTCCGTGCCAAACAATGGGGCGAGGGCAAGATCGGCCGCATGGTCGCGCTCGTCGGCGATGCCGAGCTTGACGAAGGCAACGTCTACGAGACGCTGCAGGAGGGCTGGAAGAACGCCCTCAGGAACTGCTGGTGGATCATCGACTATAACAGGCAGTCGCTCGACGGGATCGTGCGCGAGGGCCTGTTCGAGCGCGTCGAGAAAATCTTCGACGCCTTCGGCTGGGACGTGGTGCGGGTGAAATATGGCGTGCTACAGCGCGCGGCCTTTGCCGAACCGGGCGGCGAGAAGCTGCGCGACTGGATCGACGGTTGCTCCAATCAGGACTATGCGGCGCTGACTTTCATGGGCGGTGCCGTCTGGCGCAAACGGCTTGCCGACGATCTTGGCGACCAGGGTGACGTCTCGGCGCTCATCGACCGGCGCAGCGATGCCGAGCTTTCAGCGCTGATGGAGAACCTCGGTGGCAACTGCGTCGAGACGATGGCCGAAACCTTCGCAGCGATCGACCATGATCGGCCGACCTGCTTCCTTGCCTATACCATCAAGGGCTGGAGCACGCCGATTGCCGGCCACAAGGACAATCACGGTGGCCTGATGACGACGACCCAGTTCGCCGAATGGCAGGCGCATATGGGTGTCGGGCGCGGCGAGGAATGGGAGCCTTTCGCCGGAGTGGCGGATCGTCAAGCGCTCCAGGCGTTCCTCGCCGCGGTCCCTTTCTTTGCCGAAGGCATACGCCGCCACGCCGAGCACCGACTCGAGGTGCCGCCGATCGCGTTTGAGACCCAGCGCGAGGTGTCGACGCAGATGGCCTTCGGCAAGATCCTCGACGATCTCGCCAAGGGCAAGTCGGACCTGGCCGAACGCATCCTCACGACGTCGCCCGATGTCACCGGCACCACCAGTCTTGGCGCCTGGGTCAACCGGCGCAAGCTCTTTGCCCGCCAGCCGCTCGCCGACGCCTTCATCGAGCACCGCATTCCATCGACGGCAAAGTGGGAGTTCACGCCGGAGGGCCAGCATGTGGAACTCGGCATCGCCGAGATGAATCTGTTCCTATTGCTCGGCGCCGCCGGCCTCAGCCATTCGCTCTTCGGGAAAAGGCTGATCCCGATCGGCACTGTCTATGACCCCTTCGTCTGCCGCGGCCTCGATGCGCTCAACTATGCCTGCTACCAGGACGCCCGCTTCATGATCGTCGGCACGCCCTCGGGCGTGACGCTGGCGCCCGAAGGCGGCGCGCACCAGTCGATCGGCACGCCGCTGATCGGGATCAGCCAGGACGGACTGGCAGCGTTCGAACCAGCCTTTGCAGACGAACTCGCCGTCATCATGGAATGGGCCTTCGACTACATGCAGCGCGATGGCGACAACGATCCGGACGAGCGCACCTGGCTGCGCGACGAGACCGGCGGCTCCGTCTATCTGAGGCTCACCACCAAGCCGCTCGAACAGCCGCTGAAGCGCGTCGACGATGATTTTGGCCAGGGTTCAATCGACGGCGCCTATTGGCTGCGCAAGCCAGGGCCAAACTGCGATGTCGTCATTGCCTACCAGGGTGCGGTGGCCGACGAGGCGATTGCCGCTGCCGGACTTATAGGCGAGGTCCGCCGCGACATTGGCGTGCTCGCCGTCACCTCGGCTGACCGTCTCAATGCCGGTTGGACGGCCGCCCAGCGCGAACGCGCCCGTGGCAACCCCCGTGCGAAAAGCCATATCGAGCGGCTGCTCGATCCGCTGCCCGGCCACTGCGCGATCGTCACCGTGCTCGATGGTCATCCGGCAGCGCTCTCGTGGCTCGGTGCCGTCGCCGGCCACCGCACCATCGCGCACGGCGTGGAACATTTCGGCCAGACCGGCACGATCGGCGATCTCTACCGCCACTTCCGGCTCGACCGCAACGCGCTCGCGGCATCCGCAATGGCGCTGACGGCAGGCCGGCGAACCGCTGCCGGACAAGCGGCTCTCCTCTTCCCATAGTTCAGCAATAGCCGTCCGAACTATCGAAGACGCACCATCATGCGCCGCGGACCCCGCGGCCAGAGCATGCGTGCGCCTCTCAAAATCCAGAAGCGTCACCCGAAGAAGGCGCCGCTTGTCGGGGAACAATCACTCCGCTCTCAAGGAAAGGAAACCTAAGAATGCGAAAGATGAGAATCCTGGCTGCCACACTCCTGGCTTTGGCGGCGGCCCCGCTTGGGCATGCCCTGGCCGAACCCGTCAAGAATGTCGTCATCGTGCACGGCGCACTCGCCGACGGCTCGAGCTGGCGCAAGGTCTTCGACCTTTTGACCACCAAAGGCTTCACCGTCACGGTCGTCCAACCGCCGATGACCTCGCTTGGCGACGATGTCGCGGCAACCAAACGCATCCTCGACCTGCAGGACGGCCCATCGGTCCTCGTTGGCCACAGCTATGGCGGCATGATCGTCACCGAAGCCGGGACTTCCGAAAACGTCGCCGGCCTCGTCTATGTCGCAGCCTTTCAGCCGGATGCTGGCGAAACTCTGCTTGACCTGGCAGCCAGGAAGCCGGCTGCAACCAAGGGCATCGCGGCAACGGACGACGGATATCTCTATCTCGATCCGGAAGTCTTCGCCGCGGACTTCGCCGCCGACGTTCCCGAGGTAGAAGCCCGTTTCATGGCTCATTCCCAGGTCTTCCCGGCAAAATCTGCCTTCGAGACGAAGATCACGGCACCGGCCTGGAAGGGCAAGAAGAGCTGGGCGCTGATTGCGACCGAAGACCGGGCCATTCATCCGGACTTGATGCGGACGATGGCCAAGCGTGCCGGCAGCGATACGGTCGAGGTCAAGGCAAGTCATGCGGTCTTTCTGTCCCAGCCGGCCGCCGTCGCCGAACTGATTGAGAAGGCGGCGACAGCGCTTTCCGACTGATCGCGAAGATATCCAGGCAAGCGGGCCTCGCAGCGGATCACTGATCCGCTGCGAGGCCTTTTTCTCGCGAAGAACGAAACCGCTAGGCATCAGTCACCGCCAATGGGTTTCGCAAACTCGCTTTGAACCCTGACGCTGTTCCCCAGGGAACTTCAGCGAAACGATCCGCCGGTAGGTTGGCCGCGCCAAACCAAGAGCCGCGAAGGCCAAGAACTCCAGAAGGACCGACCGAATGCGCCTGATTGCCTCCGCCCTCCTCGCTTGCAGCCTTGCGGGCTCCGCCAGTGCCGCCGATCTCATCACCTTCTGGGATAAGCCGCAGCATGGCGGCAACAGCTTCAACCGGCTGCCCCCGGACGACGCCTATTTCAGGGCCTTGGCCGGCTACGGCGCCACCTGGGTGCGCCTGTCCTACGACAAGTGGGAGCCGGCCAAGCGCGACTATCTGATCGGCGACGCCGACAAATACGAAGGCATACCGGCGGCAGACCTCAAGACGCTGAAGGAGACCCTCGACCGGGCCGACAAGGCGGGCCTCAAGGTCGTCATCGCGCCGCTGTCGCTGCCCGGCATGCGCTGGGCGCAGAACAACGGCAACCGGTTCGACGGCCGTCTCTGGCAGGACAAGATCTGGTGGGGCCAGGCAGCAGCCTTCTGGCAGGATCTGGCCCGCGCGCTGAAGGATCATCCCGCGGTCGCCGCCTACAACATCGTCAACGAGCCGGCGCCTGAAAAGAGGAACGGCCTTGCCGAACATGCCGACCGAAAGACGATGCAAGCCTGGTACGGCGACCAGGCGGGCAGCGCCTCGGACCTCAGGGCCTTCTACAAGACGGTAATCGCCGCCATCCGGGCGGTCGACCCGGCAACGCCCATCATGGCGGATGCCGGCTGGTATGCGGCTGCCGACGCCTTTTCCTATTGGCCGGCAGCGCTCACCGACCAGAAGGTGCTCTACAGCTTCCACATGTATGAGCCCTATGCCGCGACCAGCGCACCGAACATGAAGCGCGACAAGCCCTACGCCTACCCCGGCAAGGTGCCCTTCGGCGACGGCGAGGAGACGTGGGACAGGGCCCGGGTCGAAGCCTATCTTGCAGAGCCGGTGCGATGGGCAAAAGACAAGGGCGTGCCGCTCAATCGGCTGGTTGCCGGCGAGTTCGGCTGCATGCGCCTCTGGTCCGGCTGCAAGACCTATCTCGAGGACGTGTTGACCGCGCTCGACAGGGACGATCTGCACTGGGCCTTCTACAGTTTCCGCGAGGATGCCTGGGACGGCATGGACTACGAGCTCGGCGCGAAAAAGGTCGGCTGGAAATACTGGCAGCAGATGGAGGCCAACGAGCGCGACACGACGCCGCGCAAGGCGACCCCGGAGTTCGAGCCGATCAGCCGGCGGCTGCAAGGGACAGATTGACGCAGAACGGGAAAGGCCGGCGCACGCTTGGAAAAAAGCCCAAAACAGCTAGAAGAGGGTGCATTCCTTGCGGGGCCGCGCGAATGGCGAGCACCTGCTGCAACATGAGGCATGCTGGTGCAGACGACCAAGGCGACTAACGCCGAAACACCCAACCGAACCATCTCCCTGTCGCGCACCCTGGCGATCGTGATGGCAGCCCTGGTCGCCCTGACCGCAGCCGTTATCCTCTCGGTCGTCTGGTTCATGTCAGCGGGCACGACCCGCGACCTGCTCGTGCAATCGGCGCATCTCGGCCTGGAGGCGGTGCAGACGCAAATCGGCAGCCGCTTCTCGCCTGTGGAGGATCAGCTCGCCTTTCTGGCGCGAGAGGTCGGTGCCGGCCGCCTCGACCCGAAGGATTCGCCGAAGTTCGAACGCGTGATGACGGGCGCTCTCGCGGCAACGCCGCAAGTTCGAGTACTCTCTTTCGTGAAGCCCAACGGCGATATCATCGGCGTTACGCAGGGTCCAAAGGGTGTCTTTTCCTATACCGACCAGGTCACGAGCGACAACGAGCGCGCGGAGATCGAGGAAGCGCGGCGCAGCGGCACGCCTCACTGGGGGCCCGTCTATTTCGTACCCGATCCGGCGATACGCACGTCAGTCACGAATTTGCAGCAACCGGCAAACCACAACGGTGAATTTGCCGGCGTTTTCCGTGCCACGATAACGGTCGACACCATGTCCGACTTCCTGCGCCAGATTGCCGTCTCGAACCCGGGGGCGACGCCCTTCGTCCTCTACGGCCGCGACCAGGTTCTCGCCCATCCGCTGATGGCCGCGGGACATCCGCTCCTTTCGGCGGAGCATCGGTTGCCGAAGCTCGACGAACTGGGCGACCCTTTTCTCGCCGCACTGTGGAAAGAACCGGCCGAGACCTTCGACGATTCGGACATGGAGATACGCGCGGTCAAGCTCGGGGACGACGGACGGGTCGTCCTGACGCGCGAGATCCGCGGCTACGCTCCCTCTCCGCTCATTATCGGTGTCGAGGTTCCGATCGAAGCGGTCGAGAAGCCGGTGTGGGACCTGCTGCGGGCCGGCATTGCCGGCCTCGCGGTGCTGTTCGTCGCGATCGTCATCGCGTGGGTTGTCGGTCGCCTGATCGTTCGCCCGGTCACCAGCATGGCGCGTGAGGTCCGTGCCGTCGGCATGCTCGATTTTGCCGCTCTGCGGCCGCTTCCCGGCAGCCTCTTCACCGAACTCGACGAGCAGGCTAAGGCCTACAACACGATGCTGACTGGGCTGCGCTGGCTTGAGACCTATGTGCCGAAGAAGCTCGTGCGCCACCTGATCGGTCGTGAGGACCTGGCATCCACCCAGCGCACCGTCACCATCATGTTCACCGATGTGGTCGATTTCACCGCGACGGCAGAAAAGACCAGCGCCGGCGACGTGGCGGCACTGCTCAACAGCCACTTCGATCTGCTCGGCCACTGCATCGAAAGCGAAGGCGGCACCATCGACAAGTTCATCGGTGATTGCGTCATGGCCTTCTGGGGCGCACCCGACGCGCAAATGGACCATGCAGATCGGGCAATCCGGGCAGCGCGGGCGATCGCCAAATCGATCGCCAGCGACAACGCCGAGCGACGCCTAAAGGGCCTGCCGCCCCTCAGGGTGCGCATCGGTATCCATTCCGGGTCGGTCGTTGCCGGCAATATCGGCATGACCGGTCGGTCGGCCTATACGATCGTCGGCGACACGGTGAACGCCTGCAACCGGCTGGAGCAGCTCGGCAAATCGATCGCGCCAAGTGAAGAGGTAATGATCCTCCTGAGCGGCGAAACCTTCGGTCTGGTGGCTGATGACGATCGCTCCGATCTCGCCCAGCTCGGCAAACATTGTCTGGCCGGCCGAAGCGAAGAGACCGAGATCTACAGGCTTCAGACACAATAGGCCCCGCGCCGACACGAGCCGGCGCGCAGACCTCCGGGCCATCATGATGCGTAACGCCTATTGGCCGGCGGCCCGGCGGTTCGGCTCGGTCCCGTCAACCGCCTCGCGGACCTGCCTGCGATCGCGACGCAGGGTCTCGAAACAATCGTTGCCGAACCATTCAAGCGACGCGTCGACCGACGGCTCATCGGCGATCTCCGTCAGGAACCGTTCGTAGTCCACAACCCCTTCGAAGAGCGGCGTCATCCCGCGCCGGCTGCCGGCCGCGGCATAGACATTGGCCGGCTCGAAGACGGAAAGTTCTGCCCGGCCGACGATGTTCTTCAGGTGGTAGTGGCGAATGTGCGGTTTCATCGCACGGTGCACGGCGACCGGGTCGTCGCCGCCTTCCCAAACATGCAGCGTGTCGAAATTGATGGCGAAGGAGGGATGGTCCACCTCTTCGATGAGCCGCATCGTCGAGGCCGCCGTGTCGGCGAGCGTCTTCGGATGCGTTTCGACAAGCAGCTGGATGCCGTAGCTTGCGGTAATGGTGCAGATCTCCTTCAGGCGCTCGACAATCTCCCGCCGCTCGTCAGCGCTGACGTCAAGGCTGCCACGGCTTCCCGCGAAGGTGCGGATCTTGCGGGTGCGCCACCGGCGCGCCAGTCGGCAAAGCTCGACCGCCTTGTGCCGCAGCGCTTCCACGTCGCCGTCGAGCGGCAGGTAATCGCTGATCATCGGCACCGAGAGGCCGTAGCCGTCGAGCCATTCGGCGTTGCGATCCGCGCGCGGCGAGAGGTTGCGCGCATGCGCGCCCCAGAGTTCGATACCCTGGAAGTCGTTGGCCTCGGCCCAGGCGGCGATCTCGTCGAGCGAGATCAGATGGTGGCGGAAAGTGATGGTGCAGAGCGAAACTCTCATCGCGCAATTCTCTTCAAGGGACGGATTTCCTGGGGGATGGCAAGATCGCACCAGAGATCGAAGACCTCTGCGAGCTTGACCTTCAGCTTCGTCTCCAGCCGGTCGGCTTCGTCGAGACGCTCGATGACGGCGCCCAACAGCGAGCGATCGCCTGTCTGGGCGAGCTTCATGCAGGCGTAGTGCAGCGTCTTCAGCGACTGAACCAGCGCCTCGATCTCCCCGCACCAGCCCTCGAACTCGGCGGCCGGCAACTTCAGCGCCCGCCAGTAGAAGGCAAAGCCGTGCTCATAGGCGTATTTTCGGATGGTGATAACAGGCAGTTCCCGCACCGCGGCGCCGAGATCAGTGAGTGCGACACCGTTCGTCCCGTCGAGATGCGCGGCGACTATCGCTCTGACGGCATCGACCAGCGGATTGCGGTCCCGGACGAAGCAGGCCTCGAAATAGGCCCTCAGATCTTCGGCAAACGGCGCGCGCGCCTCGGCATTGTCGAAGACATAACCGCCGCCGACAGTCGGCTGCATGATGGCGTGAACGACCTTCTCGCGGGCAATCTCGCCCTCCCAGCGATAGTCGGGATCGTGCACGAACCATGTGTCGGGATCGGCCGTTTCCTGCAGCATCAGATAGTGCGGGAAGGGGTTCTGGTTGAACTTGTTCTCCCGCTCCGGCAGGTGGAACATGTCGAGCATGACCATGACCGAGCCGGTTTCGCCGCGCTGTTTCATCAGCCCGAGCAGCACTGCGAGGTTGTCGAGCTTGGTGCGCTGCGGATCGTACCACTCGACGACGGAAACGCCGTAAAGCCGCTCGAACCAGCCACGGAAGAATTCCTGGGTGATATCGGGCGCATGATAGAGAAGCTCGAAACGCTCGCTGACCGCGAACTTCGCGTCCCAGACACCGAAATAGAACGGCCGCTGATCGAGCCCGTTTCGCTTCAGGCCGTCCGAGACGCAACTGACGAAGCAATGGACCTTGATGTCGTAATAGGCCTCGCCGTGCACCCCCTCGTCGGTCGGCCCGCCGGTGAGCGGAAAGGCGGGCACGATGGCGGCGGTCGGCTTCGGCACATAGAGCGCGACGAGATCGGCGACCGTTTCGATCTCCCGTTTTGCGATCGCCTCTTCCGGCACCGACAACCCGTATTCGAGCTCGAGATTGAGGAAGATTTCGAGGATCAGCACGGAGTCGAGATAGAGATCTTCGTTGAGACGGGCATCGAGGCCGAAGCCGTCCATATGTCCATGCGCCATTTTGTCGGTCAGGACGGCCTCGATCGCCGCCAGAACTTCGCTTTCGGTCATGATGCGGCTCCCGCAATCGGTTTGTTGAATTCGCCTGCCAGATGACGGGCCGCGACATCGCGGCGGCTGATTTTGCCGTTCGCCTGGCGCGGAACTGCATCGATCTGCAGGATTTCCATCGGCAACTGGTGAGATGCGAGGTGTCGGCTGCACCATTCGCGCACGGCCTGCGGCGCCACCGGCGCCTCGGCGCTAAAGAGCAGCGCCACGCGCTCGCCGGCAAAACGATCGGCCTTGCGGAAGGCCACGGCGTCGGTGACCGCCGGCATCGCCATGACGGCATCCTCCACGTCTTTCGGATAGACGTTGAGGCCGGAGACGTTGATCATGTCGTCCAGGCGGGAAACGAAGACCAGCATGCCGTCGGCGCGCCGGTAGCCGAGGTCACGCGTGTGGATCGGCGCGCCGTCGCCGTTGCTAACGACGATCTCACCCGCGTCCTCGGCGGTGTTGCCGGTGGCGGCGATCAGATGCGGCAGGACGAAGCCCATGTCACCGGCGGAAGTCACATCCAGATTGATGGCGATGCAGCCGGATTCCGAGCAGCCATATTGCTGGAACATGAACCGGCTCTTGGCGCGAATGTCGGCAAACCACGGATCGGGAAGCAGCGTGCCCGACGTCATCGTCGCGTGGATCTGTTCGCCCGCGGGCGTCAGCCGCGCCAGCGTGTGCAGGATCGCCGGCGAGGAATAGAGCAGCGGCCGTTCGATCTCGCGCAGCACCTTCAGGAGATATTTCGGGTTCGCGGTGTTGACGATGACCGGCGTCTGCCCACGCTTCAGCGCCACCAGGATGCCGCAGATCAGCCCGTAGGAATGGGTGGTCGGGCAGGCGACGACCGGCGTCATGTCCTCCGGTTCGCGGAAGGTGGCGACATAGCTTTCGATCTCGGCATCGATTTCCGTCCAGTTGCGCGCCACGCATTTCGGCGCGCCCGTCGTTCCGGAGCTCATCTGCAACAGCGTGCCCTCAGCCGAAAGCAGGTCGGATGGTTCGAGAACTTCGGCCGTCAGGCTGTTGTAGAACAGCCGGTCGCAGCCGGCGCCGATCGCGAGCTTGCGCGCGGCCGGATAGGGTGTGCCCGGATGGATCGGCAGCACGCTCGCGCCCGCCTTGCGGATGGCAAAGAACAGAGCCAGCCAATCGACCGTCTCCGAGAAGCAGACGGCGTAGCGGCCGGTGTCCTGTGCGCCAAGGCCGATCTCGGCTGCGAGTTCGGCCGATCTGGCGCTGAAATAGGCCTCGTCATAGAGCCTGTCATCGATACGGATCATGGCTTTCTCCTTCGTTGAAGCATCCTTGCGGCCAAGGCGTTTGCCACCTCGTGGTGGTATTCCGGCTTGAGCGCGAGCAGCTTCCTCGTCATCAGGGATTCGGTCAGGATGCGGGGCTGGTCGCAGCCGAGCTGCGCCAGCCGCTCCGTCGCGCCGTGCTCCGCCTCGTAGGCGGCAAGCACGGTTTGAACGCGCTGCCAGAAGAGCGTTTCCGGCAGGTTGTAGCAGTGGTCGAGAAGGTGGGAGATCTCACTCAAATTGTAGACGAACAGCGTGTCCATCACCAATTCGCGCAGCGAATCCAGGTTGTCCGTCCAATAGAACTGGTCGGGCTCCGCCTCCCGGTAGATCGGCTCGAGCGACAGGAAATCCGGCGCCTTTTCCGGCGCGCGCAGAAAGCCCGGCGAAAACTCGATGCTCTCGTGAAAATCGCGCAGGATCAGCCGGGCCGGCCAGCCATCGCGATGGACGAGCAGCATGTTCTGCCCGTGCGCTTCTACCGCAAGCCCATGGTGCACCAGCAGGTGCCAGACAGGCAGGACCGCGACTTCAATCAGGCGGTTGATCCAGGGCATCAAGCCGAAGCGCTGGATCCAGTCGTCGGCGAAGGCACGCCCGTCCGCTTCGACCATCATCAGCGCGTTGAAGGGAATGACGGCCTCGCCGGAGCCAAGCGTCGCTTCCGCGTTCTCGCGCCAGATGGCTGCGACCTGTCCGGCCAAAGGGCCGTCGCTGTCGGCTATGATGCCGGCATATTCCTGCAGGACGGTGAGCGGATAGCGGTCGCGAAAGGCCGGATCTCCGGCAACCATCTCGGCGATCCAGCGCGAGATCACCGGCGCCGTGCAGACCGAATGCGGCTCAAGGGTACGGCGCGACGAGGTGTTGACGATGTTGAGCGGCAGCTTGACGCTCGCGGCCAACGGTCGGTCCCGGTTCAACAGGGATCGGACCGACTGCGTCGCCGTGTATCGGTCCCCCGCCGGGCCGAGGCAAAGGGCTTCGCCCGCGGCGATCCAGCCAGAAAGCTGTCTCTCACGGAGTTCGCGCCATTGCCAGGGATGCAGCGGTACGAGACCGAACGCATCAGGCGAAACACCGCGCTCTTGCCGCTTCGCCCGGAGTTCGGACCAGGTTTCCTCCCCCAGTTCCGCTTCCCAGAAGGCATCCTCGTCACCGGGGATCGCGCAGCGAAGATGCTTGCGCGCCACGAGAAGCCAGACGAGCTGGAACGCTCCTCCCATTTCGGGCCCATAGGCTGCATGGTCGGCGACGGAAAAGCCGGTACGCGCCTTGTAGCAGGGATGATAGGGATGGCCCTCCTCAAGCGCTCCCTCCAACTCCGCAAATGACAAAGCGCGGCGCAGCCGCGCCGGTACCTGACGCTCGTTCCAGGCGCTGAAGGCGATCGTCTGCGTGAGTTCGTTGAGCAGCTTTCCGCGCGTCGGTCCGCTGCCCGGCAGGACGGATACCAGCTGCGCCAGCGGCGGCACGACCCAGCCGTCCGCATCATCGCGCATCTCTACCGATCCGGCAGCCAGCCGGAGCCGGCCAAAGGGGCCGATGGCGCCGTGGCAGCGGAACTGCCGGCCGCCGATCGACCAGTGGAAGGTGGTGACATCCCCGTCCGTGTGCTCGCTGGCCTCAACGATACCTTCGAACAGCAGCGCGGCAACGAGCTGGCGAAGCACCCGCTCGTCCGGGCGGCCATTGAGATCAAGAGGCAATGGCATGGTCGGTCCTCGGCGCAGTCAGAACAGCCGGCGCCCTCAGCGGGTTCGGCACGGGGCGATAAAGGGACGGCGCGTTGCTGGATTGCAGTTCGTCGACGTCGTAGAGACGCGTCGTCAGGTTGGCCTTGGAGACGATCGTCGGCATGTCGAGCACGTGACGGGCAAAGTCACGCCCGGCGCCACTCATTCGGGTGGCATAGCGCTCGAGATGCGCGCGCAGTTCGCGCAGGAGCAGGCTCTCGTCGCAGAGCCCGTCATGGCCCATGCGGCTGATCACCGAGAAGACCTGATTGACGATCAGGTAATAGGCGAAGCGATCCCGAATTTCGCTCTCGGCAAAATAGAGGGACGCGATCGTTTGCGTCTCGGGCACATGGCCGGCAATCAGGCTGCGGTACCGCTCCGAGAGATAGAAGCCCTGATTGTCCCGATAGTAGCTGACGGACGGATAGCCGGTGCCGACGTCCAGCAGGCTGTTTTGCTGGTGGGCTTCGAGCGCTATACCGTAGTCGTCATAGAGGCGGATCAGCGGCTCGACGGCGCAATCGAGATACCGGCGAAACCAGAGGTGCGTCGCATCGAGCAGGCTCTCGCCCGTGCGGGCGGCGACCGTCCGAACCAGCCGTTCGAGGCGCGAAACCAGCCCCGGTAGCGGATCGGCCGTCAGGGCCGCGACGGTGACGACGCCCCGCCCGCCGCCGTCCGCAAATGGGTTCTCCCGCAGGATGACTTCAAAGCCGCTCTCGCTGCGTCCCGGCAGCTCGAGCGTGATATAGGCGGGGTCTTGAATGATGCGGAAGTTTCGCGAGCGTTCGGCAAAACCGATCCGGTCAATCAGCTTCGCCATTGCGACACCCGCTTCGAGCTCCTGACGACGATTGAGACGCACGGAGTTGGTGATGCGCACGGGCAGGGAAAATTTAAGCATCCAGCCGGCATCGGCGCCGTAAACCGTGCGCACCGACGAGGTCGCGGTAAAGGCCGGGCCGGCGGGGCCGAGATGCCGCAGCCGCCCCTCCCCCAGCATGCCGCGGATATCGGGATCAAGCAGCAGGGCTTCAGCCTGAAGCGGATGCATTGGCAACAGATAATCGTCGTCGCCGAGCGCGATCCCGTTGGCATCCGGCCCGACGAGGGACCGCACGATCTCGGGCGCTGCAACCGCGCGCGCGCAATCGTGCCTGATATCGCCGCGTTTTGCCGCGAAGTAGTGCAGTTTGAACTGGCCGCCCAGTTCCGGCGCGTAGCTTTCCTGCTGCCAATAGGTCATGCCCTGGCGGCTCTTCGGCGTCGGGTGCTGCCAATGGCCAAAGACGAGTGACTGCTCCGCTTCGATGAAATGGTCGCCGTCCGCCGGCTCCGGCGCGGCCCTGTCGATGTAGAGCGCCGTCTGCTGGTAGCTTTCGAGCACGCGCATCAAGAGTTCGAGCTCGAAGCCGCGCAAAACGTCGGCCTTGGCCTCGTCGACCTGGCGGTAGCATTCGTGCACCAGGATATGGAGGGCCGATATCAGTTCAATCTGGCGCCAGGTGGCGTCGGACACGCCCCTGCCCCAGACCCTGCCGAAATGGTGTGGGCCGCAGAGCGACGGCGACGTCACCTCGGCGCGCAGGATCATCTGCTGCCTGGGAAGAGACCATTCCACGCAATCGACGGCGCCGCCTGCGGCGCGATGCATGGCCCGGATGCCCGGATTGACTTCGCGCAGGTAGCAGTTTGCGAAGCTTTGAAAGGTGGCGATTTCTGCGATTTGCCTAGACGATTGCATCCTGATCCTCGGCACGCGACACGCATAGCCGCGCAATTGCGTTGGGCGCTTTCGACCAACACATTGAATTTTCTTGTCGGAACTAGCTTGCGAGCGGTTCGCTTAGCCGGCGGGCTGCCAGGCAAGCGGATCGGGCTCTTCCCGGAACGCGAAGCGCAGAAGATGGCTTTCGATCACCGATTTCGTGTCCGCAAGGTTGGCGTCATCGGGTGAGCGGGCGCGGATGCTCAAGCCTTCTGATGTGGCATGGAGGTAGCCGGTGCCGCAGGAAAACCTGAGCTCGGCGCGCGGGCCCTCCTGTTCGACGTCGACCTTGTGGGCGAAATGCTTGCAGAGCTGCGTCAGGTATTTCTGGCCGTCTTCCGTCGCAAAATGGGTGGTGGCTTCTTGCATCTGGAACTCCTGTTTCGGCTTTCGCTTGCGTGGGCGGCGCTTGGGTGGCCGCCTCCGCTTGTTGAGGCAACGGCCACCTGGAGGCGGCGGCCGTTGCGGTCGCGGACGCCCTAGAAAGTCGCCTTGGCGGTCAGGATGAAGGAACGGCCCGGCTCGTAGAGCGGCGTCACCGTTCCGAACTCCTGACCGTAGGTCGCCCGGTCCGAATAGGTTTCGTCGAAAATGTTCTTCAGTTCGGCGCGCAGCAACAGGTTCGGTCGCTCCGGCGGCACGTATTCGACAAAGGCGTTGAAGACCTGGTAGCCCTCGAAGGGCTTGCTGCCGTCGGCAACGTCGTCGTAGTCGAGCGCAATTTCCGCGTCGGCCCCGAAAGTGACGCCCCAGTCCGTCAGCGTGTGGACCGCTTGCAGCGTGATGATCTGGCCGGCCGGCGCGGCCAGATAGGTGCCGAGATCAGAATCGGCAGGCTTGCCGTCGATCTCGACGTCGATATTGGCGTATTTCACCTTGAAAAAGCCATCGCCCCAGCTGTAGCCGGCGCCGATCTCGAAGCCGCGCGAGCGGACGTCATGCGCTTCGATCCCGCGCGTGACCGCATAACGCGGCGTGCGCGCGTCATCGATATCGGTCTGGAAGACGCTGCCCTCGACGGTGAAGTCGTTGTAGTTCGCCTCCAGGCCCAGGATATAGTTGTCCGCCGTCACCGGCTTCGGACCGCTGCCATAGTTCCAGTTGGGATTCATGATGAAGTTTTCGGCGAGCGGAATGCCTGCCCAGACGTGTGAATAGCCCGCCTTGGCGGTCAGCAGGTCCTCGATGAGGTCGTACTCGCCCGAGACGTTGCCGCTGAGGCCCGAATTGTTCCACTCTTCTCCCGTCGTCCCGGTAAACTGCTGCGTGTCGCCGCGCGCACCGAAGGAGAGCCGCGTTCTCTCCCAGGGCTCGAGCCGGGCCTGGGCATAGATGCCGACATTGCGCGCCTTCTCGGTGCTGGCATCGAACATGTCGTCGAGGTCAGCCTTGTCGTCATAAAAGTCAACGCCGGCAATGACGCTACCCATGTCGAACGAGAACTTGTTCTCGAACTTGCCGTTGAAGCTGCTCGTGGTGCCGGTGGCGGGATAGGGCGGAATGTTGAGGCGCGGCGGCAGGATGATCGGAATTTCGACCTCCGTCCTGGAGTAGGCGAGCATCAGCGTTGGATCCCACCAGCCCTCCGGCGTGCTGTCGGTATAGGTAAACACCGTGTTCTGCCGGTCGAGCATGTAGTCGCGCACGCGCGGCTCCCATGGTGGGCGTCCGTCGATAAAGCCGATATTAGCGCGAAACGGACGCGGCGCGTCGTCGCGAATGCGGTCGTGGCTGATCTCGAAACGGTCGCCGCTGTCGAACTCGTAGGCAAGCTTGCCAAGCCCGCTCAACACGTCTGTCGAGGTGCCTTCCACGTCCTGCCCGTTGCCGGCGGTGAAATCGTTGCCGTTGCCGAAATTGAAGTAGCCGAGAAACTCGAGCCCGTCGCGCATGCCGTATGCGGAGATCCCGGTCGTCACCGTGTCGCTGTTGAAATTGTAGCTCGACGTGACAAAGCCGCCGAAGCCGTCGCCATCGAGCAGATCGCGCGCGTCGATCGTCTCGTAAGCAATCGCGCCGGCAAGCGCCCCGGGACCGGCATCGGCCGGCGCAACGCCGGCATCGACGTTGACGGCCTTCAGCAGGCCGGGGTCAATGAGATTGGTGCCGTTGTGGTGGAAGACCTTGTTGTTCTGTCGGCCGCCGTCCATCGTCACGGCGAGGCTGGTTTCCTCGATGCCGTGGACGTAGACCTTCTGCGACATCGGCAACGAGCTGCCGACCGAAATGCCGGGCTCGCCGGAAAACACGTCGGCAATGTTGGCGGGGTTCTTGCGCTTCAGGTCTTCCGACGAGATGACGATCTCGCCGGCGCCGAGCGGCCCGGCACCGAAGGCCGAAATCGGATCGAGCACCGTTGCTCCGTCCGCAGCGACAGCAGCGCTGCCACCCGCCGACACGGCCGAGCCGACCAGCGCGGTGCCGCCCGATATCCTGTAGGAAATGCCGGTGCCCGACAAAAGCCGGGCAAGCGCCTGGTCCGCCGTCATCGTTCCGCTGACCGTCGCCGAGCGAAGCCCCTGCGAGGTGGAAGCCGCCAGGGTCACCTGCAGGCCGGACTGCCGCCCGAAGGCGTTGAGCGCGGTGGAAAGCGGCTGCGACGGGATGTCGAAGCTGCGGGCGTTGCTGACGCGCGACGTGGTCTGCTGGGCGGAGGCCGTGGAAACGGGCATCAGCGCGAGGGAGGAAAACGCGGCGATCGCCGTCGTCGTCAGCAGGCGCCGTCTTTCACGGCGACGTCCCGTATCGAATTTCAGATGTCCCTTGCGGCATTTCGGCGAACGCATTTTACCCCCGTCTCGGCATTCCACGCGGCCTTGCGGGCGCGCGTTTCCAACCAAAGACGACCGGCCCCGGATTTTTTTTCACCGGCGCGCGATTTTTTCCTGATTTTTTTACTCCAATTAAAACCGCGTCAGGATGCGGCCATAGGGGGTCACCTCGCGTACCTTGCCGCCGAAAGGCTGCACCAGCGCCTGGAGCGCCCGATCCGGATCCTTCAGATCGTAGACGCCGGTTACACGCCGCCCTGCCAGATCCGGCTGCGGAATGGAAATCCAGGCGGAATGGTAGCGCTGCAGCCGCTCGGCGGCAGCGGCGACCGTGACATCATTGACGAACATCCTGCCGCTTCGCCAGGCGCCGATATCATCCGCCGCGATCGCGCTTCGCAAGACTGCGCCGGTCGCATGGCTCACCGTCGCCATTTCTCCCGGGGCCAGTTCGAAATTCTGCTTGTGCGCGTTTGCACTATAGGAGACGGCCACCGTGCCGTGCGCCAGCTCGACGGTCGTCTCCGTGCTCGCCAGCTGCACATCAAACGCAGTCCCCAGCACGGACACCTCGACGCCACCCGCCTCAACGACAAAGGGACGCGAGGGATCGCGGGCGACGTTGAAATAGGCTTCGCCCTTCAGCAGCCTGACATGGCGGGTGCCGGCGCTGATGTCGGTGGCGATGGCGCTGCCGCCGCCCATTTCGATGATCGTCCCGTCCGCAAGCGTAATCGTCCTGTTTTGCGCCGTCTCGGTCACGTGATCGGCCTGCCACCACACGAGAAGCGACGGCAGGGAGACGAAGAGGACGAGGCAGGCAGCAAGCGCCAGCGCCACGCCGGCGACCAAGCCGCCCGTTCCCATCCGGCGACGTTGGCGGACCGGTGGCTCGACGAAAACGGACGGCCTTGCCCCACGCCATAGATGCTCGTGCACCGGCGGCACCTCACCGAGCAGCTGCCAGGTCCGCAACGCCGTCTGCCAGGCTTGGCCATGCAATTCCGACTGGCCCAGCCAGGCGCGGAACCGGGCTTGCGTGTCGCGACAGTTCGGGCGCGCCTTCAGCTCGAGGAACCAATCCATGGCCTCTTCGAGCAGCGCCTCCGATATGTGGTTGTCCTTGGTCAAAGCCCTGCCTGCCGCTTGGATGTTCGACGCCCTAGCACTTTGTTTCTGTAGCCCCCAACCCCGTCAAGCGGCGTCACCGGGAAGCGGGACGCTTCCGTGGTACTTTCGCTCTGTCATAAAGACGACCAGCACCCGATTTTTTTTCACACGGGGACCCCTGAAATTCTAGGAGGCCCCACCCGCAAGCGTTGTCGCAACCCGCATCATGGCGGCGCGCACGTGGCGGTGCGCCGTCGCGACGGAGATGTCGAGATGGGCGGCGATCTCTTCGAGGGTGTAGCCGCCGAAACGGTGCATCTCGAGCGCGACCCGCACTTCCTCGGGAAGGTCTTCGAGAATGCCGGAGATGCGTCTGATTTCGTCGCTGACGAGAATGATGTCCTCGGGCGTCGGCACCTCGATCGGCATCGACCAGAACGGCGGCTCGCTCTGCTCTTCCCGCGCTTCGATCTTGCGGCGCTTCAAGAGGTCGAGGGACAGGTTGCGGACGATCTTGTAGAGATACGCGAGCGAAAGCCCGGACGGTCCGGCAGAAGGCGGATTGCCGGTGTTTGCCGGCGCAAATCGAATGAAGGCCTCCTGCACGATATCTTCGGCCGTTTCCCGCGATCCGACGATCCGCGTGGCATAGGCGACCAGGGCAGTACGGTTGGCGAAATAGACCTGATGGCGCGTATCGATGTCGACCACTGTGTCTGATCCGATCATATAATTTCGATTTGGCGCGGCGTGCGCACCCCTGCCGAGAGGCGATCTATGGCCAAGGGACCAATCGAGCGCCGTGTCTCTTAGCACGCAGAAATAAACTTGTCTGTAATACTCATGTTAAAATTTCAAGGCTGGCGAATGCGGGGTGTGAGCGGGCGCGCGGGGGCCGCCGGAACGCAGTTCCCGGACCAGATCGATCAGGGCACGCAATTTCGCCGGTACGTGCCGGCGGCCAGGAAAATAGAGACATAGCCCATCGTAGGGCGGCGTCCACTCTTCCAGCACCGGAACCAGACGCCCGGCCTCGACGTCGTCGCGGACGTGATGATCGGAGAGATAGGCCAGTCCCACCCCGCCGAGAGCCGCCTGAAGCATGAGTTCGCTGTCGTCGAGGATGAGCGGTCCCGGCGCATCGATTTCGACGCTTTCCCCGCGCCGGGAAAACTCCCAGTGATAGATCCTGCCGCTTGCCATGCGCGCCCGGATGCAGGCGTGCTGCCTCAGATCGCCCGGCAGCAGCGGCACCGCTCTTTCGCGAAAATAGTCCGGCGAACCCACGACGATCATGCGCGACTGAGGCACGACCGGAACGGCGACCATATCCGGAGGAACCGCCTCGGCGAGACGAAACCCGGCGTCGAAACCGAGCGCTACGATATCCACCAGCGCATTGTCGGTCGCAACCTCCAGCGCCATCTCTGGATATCGCCTCAGATACTCGATCAGTAGCGGCCGCAAAACCATCTTCGCCGCTCCCGGGGAGGTGTTGAGCCGCAGCATGCCGCTCGGTCGTGCCTGAGACTCCGTCGCCCGCTCGACGGCGCCGTCGATGGCGGCAAGAGCCGGCAGGATCTCGGCAACGAAAGCCTCGCCTGCCGTCGTCAGCGCCACCGATCGCGTCGTGCGGTTGAACAGGCGCACATTGAGGCGCGCCTCCAGCGCCAGGACCGCATGGCTCAACGACGAGGACGAAACCCCGAGTTCCCGGGCAGCGGCCCGAAAGCCGCCGAGCCGCGCGATTGCCGCCACCGCCTCCAGTTCGGACAGGCTCGCCTTCATTGCGCTATTTTCCTCATCAGAGTGTCTGTGATTGATGATCTTATCCTGACGATCGTTCCGATGCATATCCTTTTCATCGCAACAGGAAATCGGACGATGAAGATCATTGAGCAGATATATGTCGATGGCGCTTTCGTTGCGCCTCACGGCGACGAGCGCTTCGCGCTTTTCAATCCCGCCACGGAGGAAAAGATCGGCGAGGTCCGGCTGGGCGACAATCGGGATGCGCACGCGGCCATTGCTGCCGCGAAACGGGCCTTCCCGGCCATGCGGCAAACGACACCGGCCGAACGCATCGCCATGCTGCAAACGCTGGCGAAGGCTGTCGCCGCCAACGCCGATGCGCTTCGTGCGGCCATGACCATCGAATACGGCGCGCCGCAGTCGTTCCTCGCATTCTCCGTGCCGCACGCCGCGAACGTGTTCGACGTCGCGGCAAGGACCGTGGCCGACTACGCCTTTACCCGTCGTATCGGCAATGCGGAGGTGGTGATGGAACCCGTGGGCGTGGCCGCGGCAATCACACCCTGGAACAGCAACATCGGCTTCATCTGCACCAAACTCGCCACGGCGATCGCGGCCGGCACGACCATCGTGATCAAGCCGTCGGAGATGAGCGCTATCCAGACCCAGGTGCTGCTCGAAGTCTTGCACGAAGCGCGACTGCCCGATGGCGTCCTCAATGTCGTCAACGGCTACGGCCACGTGGTCGGCGCGGAACTCAGCCGGCATCCCGACATCGCCAAGATCACCTTCACTGGCTCCACCACGACCGGTCGGGAGATCCTGCGCAATGCAGCGGAAAGCTTCAAGCGCGTGACGCTCGAACTGGGCGGAAAAGGGCCGCAGATCCTGCTCGATGACGCGGACCTCGACCGGGCGATCCCGCATGTTCTGGCATCGGCCTTCCGCAACAGCGGGCAGGCCTGCATCGCCGGAACCCGGCTTCTTGTTCCGAAGCGAAGACATACGGAGGTGATATCGCGCCTTGCGCACGCCGTTTCCGCGCTGCGACCCGGACCTTCGAGCGATCCGGCCTCCGACATCGGCCCGATGGTGAGCGCCCGGCAGTGGGAGCGTGTCCAGGCCTATATCCGCCTGGGGCAGGAAGAGGGTGCGACGCTTCTTGTCGGCGGCGAAGGCCGGCCGGAAGGGCTGCAACGGGGATGGTTCGTCCGCCCGACCGTCTTTTCCGGTGTGACCAACGACATGCGGATTGCGCGCGAGGAAGTCTTCGGCCCCGTGCTCAGCGTTCTTTCCTACGAAACGGAAGCGGAAGCGATCGCGATTGCCAACGACACGGAATACGGATTGCAGTCCTACGTTCTTGGCACCGACGCCGAACGTATGCGCAGCATCGCCCGACAATTGGAGGCGGGGCGCGTGGTGATCAACGAAACCCCGGCCGACGCTCAAGCGCCCTTCGGCGGGTTCAAGCAATCCGGCATCGGCCGCGAATTCGGTCCCTTCGGCCTCGACGCCTTCCTCGAACCGAAGGCGATCATCGGGTGATGGCTCGCCCGGACGGCTCGACCCGACGGGTCGTCCGGGCGAGGGTCAACCCCACGCTCGGCAAGGCCAAAAAGATCGCGGCGGCCCCCTTTCGAAGGCCGCCGCGTTTCTCGTCACGGTCGGATGAGCCCGGGCGTTATGCCGGCAGTTGCTCTTCCTTGGTCTTGACCAGGCTCCAGACAACACCCGAAGCGATGATCGCGAAGGTGACACCGAGCGACAGGGCCGCGGGGAACTTCTCTAGCCCCAGGAGATCGGCGACGAAGATCTTCGAACCGATGAAGATCAGGACGACGGCCAGCGCCGGCTTCAGGTAGCGGAAGCGATGGATCATGGCAGCGAGCGCGAAGTAGAGGGCGCGCAGGCCGAGGATAGCGAAGATGTTCGAGGTGTAGACGATGAACGGGTCCGTGGTGATCGCGAAGATCGCGGGAACCGAGTCGACGGCGAAGATCACGTCGGCCACCTCGACCATGACGAGCGCCATGAAAAGAGGCGTGATGAACCAGGTCATCTTGCCGGTCTTCGGGTTGACGAGCTTCACGAAGAAGCGCTCGCCGTGATGTTCCTCGGTGACGTTGAAACGGCTGCGCATGAAGCGCACGAGCGCGTTGTCCGAAACGTTGGGCTCGGCCTCCTTCATCACCAGCATCTTGATGCCGGTAAAGACCAGGAACGCAGCGAAAATATAGAGAACCCAGGAGAATTCGGCGACGAGCGTCGCGCCGACGCCGATCATGATCGCGCGCAGCACGATAACGCCAAGGATACCCCAGAAGAGAACGCGGTGCTGGTAGATGCGCGGGACGGCGAAGAAGGAGAAGATGAGGGCGATGACGAAGACGTTGTCGAGCGCCAGGGTCTTTTCGACGACGAAGCCGGTCATATAGGCAAGGCCGGACTCGGCACCGAGATACCACCAGACGAAGCCGCCGAAGCTCAGGCCGAGGGCGATATAGAAGGCGGAAAGCTTGACGCTTTCGGCAACGTTGATCTCCTTGTTCTCCTTATGGAGAATACCAAGGTCGAACGACAGGATAGCGATCACGAGGGCGAAAAAGCTCGCCCACAGCCACAGTGGCGTTCCCAGCCACACTACAGACATGAAGGAAAAGTCCACAGACGGGTCCCCAATCGGCACATGTTGTCGGAATAAGGTCCGACATCGCAAGAGTGCCGAAGCTCTCGCCAGAGGGGCCCGGACCAGCGGGTTAGGCGGCAGATAGGAGCTCGGTTTTCCGGTATCAAGGGAGGCCTATGATTTTTTTCAAGAACTCGGCCGCGCTTGCTGGCAGCCGAGCCCTGGTGGTCAAAATCGATCCCGGCAAACTCTGAGGTTGAACCGTGACGGTAGAGAATCCGACTGAAGTACCCGCGTTCGCCTGGCGCGGCGCATTTGAAAACAAGGAACTGAATACCCTGCACGCCGAATGCTTCGAGCACGCCTTGACCGATGACGACTGGTGGAGCCAGGTCAACCGCTTCAGCCTCGGCTGGGTCACCATGCGGATCTCGGGCGCACTGACAGGCTTCGTTAATGTCGCCTGGGACGGTGGCGTGCATGCTTTCCTGCTCGATACGATGGTGACGCTACCGTTGAGGCGTAAGGGTTACGCCACGCTGCTCGTCGAAGAGGCCGTAACGCACGCCAAGGCCTCGGGCTGCGAATGGCTGCATGTAGACTTCGACCCGCATCTGCGCGAATTCTACGTCGACCGGTGCGGTTTCGTGCCGACGGATGCCGGTCTCATCCAACTTCGATAAAAAAATTCTCCAGCGTCTGGCCTTTGAGCATGGTCGTCCTCGCAGCCAAGTCGATGTGGTGGCTTGATAAACTTCCTATATAAGCGAACACGACGTTCGAGGTTTCCGCCAAGACAAGGACAGATTTGATGACCGAAAAATCCCCCGCTGACAATTTCCCCGCCGGCTATGACGTTCCCAAGGTCTGGACCTGGGACAAGGGCAATGGCGGCGCGTTTGCCAGCATTAACCGTCCGACCGCCGGCGCGACGCGCGATCAGGATCTGCCCGTCGGCAAGCATCCGTTGCAGCTTTACTCGCTGGCGACGCCGAACGGCGTGAAAGTCACGATCATGCTCGAAGAGCTGCTGGCGGCCGGCCATAAGGACGCCGAATACGATGCCTGGCCGATCCGGATCGGAGACGGCGACCAGTTCGGTTCTGGCTTCGTCGACGTCAACCCGAACTCCAAGATCCCGGCGCTGATGGACCATGCGCCCAAGGGCGGCGGCGCGCCGGTGCGCGTGTTCGAATCGGCCTCGATCCTCACCTATCTCGCCGAGAAATTCGGCGCCTTCCTGCCGAGCGAGCTTCGCGCCCGCACAGAGACCTTGAACTGGCTGTTCTGGCAGATGGGCTCGGCACCGTTCCTCGGCGGCGGCTTCGGCCATTTCTATGCCTATGCGCCGATGAAGATCAAATACGCCATCGACCGCTACGCGATGGAGGTGAAGCGCCAGCTCGACGTGCTCGATCGCCATCTCGCGGAGAACCGCTTCCTCGCCGGCTCGGAATACACCATTGCCGACATGGCCACCTGGCCCTGGTATGGCAATCTGGCGCTCGGGCAGGTATATGGCGATGCCGGTACTTTCCTCGAGGTTCAGAGCTACGAGCACGTCCAGCGCTGGACGGCCGAGATCGCCGCCCGGCCGGCCGTCAAGCGTGGCCGCATGGTCAACCGCTTGAGCGGCAACCCGTCCGAACAATTGCATGAGCGTCACGACGCTTCCGACTTCGATACGAAGACTGAGGACAAGATCGTCGAGAAGCAGACCGCCTAAGGAGAATAGAATGGCCAAGCTGGCTGATATGACGAAACACCGGGGTTTTCCCTACGCCATGCCGGGCACGGGCATCCAGTTCGTCATCCGTCGGGCCAACCCCAAGGGAGCAACGCCGATCAAGGCGTTGCCCCGCCATGCCCGGCCCGGCTCCGGGGCGCACCGCATCGATGCGGCCTTCCTCCACGCCCTCTGGCATCATTTCGGCGCGGAACCATTCGAGCGCGGCAATCTCGATGCCGCCCGGCTGAACCTCCTGTTCGGACGCGAGGTGCTGCCGGTCGACAAGGATTTCGATCCCGTGTCCTACGAAGCATTGCTCGTCATCAACGAGAAGGTTGCCCGGCAAAGCTTCCCGGAATCGTTCGTCGACGTATTCGAGGTGTGATGTCGGCGGCGGCTGGCCGCTCCAACTGTTTGAGGTGGCGCACCGCCTGCCGGTGCGCCACCTCACTTTCTTAAATCACGCGCGGAGTGCGCCCGTCATCCGCAACACATCCTCGAGCGGGACGAGGCCCTTCATCGCACCGCTGCCGGTAACAGGCTCGCCATCCTCGATCGCCACTGCGAAGCGGAAGGCCGGATCGGCCTCGATGCGCTGGCGCAGCGCGTGGATGCGCGGATAGTTGCGCGCATAGTCCTTCGGATCGATCGCCTCATGGAAATCGACCCAGCGGGCCACGCCGGCAAAGACCGCATCGGCAAGCGTCGGGCGGTCGCCGATGAGGTAATCGCTGTCGCCCATCATCGCTTCGAGCTGCTTGTGACGCTTGGCGACGAATTCGCGGCCGAAGGCGCGCAAGGTTTCGCGGTATTCCTCCGTGGCGTCTTCGGATTCCAGCGCCACCCACATCGAGAAGAACGCGCCGGTAAAGCCGGTGTTGAGGAAGGCGATGAACTGGTGCATGCGGTCCGCCTCGAAAGTGCCCGGGGCGAAGCTGATGCGACGCTCCTGATCGCGCCCCTCCAGCCATAAGGCGATCGCCATGGTCTCGGTCAGCACGTCGCCCTTGTCGGTCACGAGAGCGGGCGTTTCGACCCGACCGTTGAAGCGCTCATAGGCGTCGGTGCGCATTTCCCCGAGCATGTCGACGCGGGTGAGGCGATAGGGCTGGCCGAGCCATTCCAAGGCGGTGACCAGGCCGGCGGAACTTCCGAGTGGAAAGCCTGAGGTGAAGATCGGTTCAGAGACACTGTGCATGATGTCGTTTTCCATTGTTGATGTCATGGATATATCGACGTGGACGGCGCCTCTGTAGTCCGCCTAAATTGGACTTATCGTCTGCATATGTGGACGATCGAGATTGAAGGATCTCGGCGAACGATGCCTGATTTTCGCCGAACGCCATTGGGGCGTTCGGCAATGTATCGGATCGGTCTCTGACAGGGCCCCGCCGCTAGGCGGAGCGAGCCGGAGACGGATAGAGGCCGCCTTCGTCGGCATCGACGGTGATCGACAAGGTTACATGCCGCGGCCGCGTCAGCGCGAACAGCACTGCCTCGGCGATGTCCCGGTTCGTCGCCGCCTCGCCCTTCCGTCGACTGCCGGCCGCCTCCCATGCGCCATCAAGCGGCGAGATGTCCTCAATGTATGGCGGGTGGACGACGATCGAACGGACGGGGGTACCTGCAAGCTTCTGGCGCAGGCCATCGGCCAGGGCGGCCTGCGCCCGCTTGGCAGCATAAAAGGGCACGGACACGGTCTGGAGTGCGGCATTAGGCAGGCCGCTGATCGAGCCGATCGTGACGATATCCGGCCGGGGCGAGTGAGCGAACAAAGGCAGCAGCCCCTGGGTGAACAGGAAGGTCCCGGTAACCGCCGCGTTGACGACGCCGAGCACCGCGTCATCAGGATGATCCTCGTCACTGTCCTCGAGCCACATGGCGCCGTTGTTCACGAGGATATCGATGCGTCCGTTCTCGGCCTTGATGCCCTCGACTGCCGCAGCCACGCTTTTCGCATCCGCAAGATCGAGCGCAACGGTTTGTACCCGTCGCCCGAAAGCACGGACAATCGGTTCGGCCACGTCCGTGAGCGCGCTCTGGCTGCGCCCGCACAACACGAGAGCGCAGCCCGCTTCGGCCAATGCATAGGCCAGGGCCGCTCCGAGGCCGCGACCAGCACCTGTTACCACCGCGACAGTTCCATTCAGTTGTATCATCCGCATCCCCTAGGAGCGCGCGAAGAGAAGCCTCGCGCGCGTATCGAGGCTGCACAATTAGGTATCAGCGGTTGAATTTCCAACGGGAAAGCGCCGGATGCGACGACCCGGCGCACATGCCTTCGACGCGCGTTCCGTCGGGCAAAGGCAAGTGCGGGAAGATTTCAGGGTGGAGAAACGGGGGCGCCGACCTATCTCGCAGAGCAGGTGGCGAAGGAAACGGCCCCTCCGGCTTCAAAACGAAAGGACGCGTCATGGCCAAGAACACGATCTGCCTCTGGTACGACAAGGAGGCCGAGACGGCCGCTCGCTTCTACGCCGAGATCTTTCCCGATAGCCGGGTCAGCGCCGTGCATCGCGCGCCCGGCGACTTTCCGTCCGGCAAGGCGGGAGACGTGCTGACGGTGGAGTTTACGGTCGCCGGAATTCCCTGCCTCGGCCTCAACGGCGGGCCGATGTTCAAGCACAACGAGGCCTTTTCGTTCCAGATCGCCACCGACGACCAGGAGGAGACCGACCGCTACTGGAACGCCATTGTCGGCAATGGCGGACAGGAGAGCGCCTGCGGCTGGTGCAAGGACAAGTGGGGCATTTCCTGGCAGATCACGCCAAGGGTCCTGACCGATGCCCTGGCGGCCGGCGGCGCCGAAGCAAAGCGCGCCTTCGAGGCGATGATGACCATGGGCAAGATCGACGTCGCTGCGATCGAGGCGGCGCGGCGCGGCTGAAGCCTTCGCTCCGACGGAACTTTCCGGCCCGAGACGGCTTACCCAATGGTGTGCGGGCAGTGTCAACCGGACGCGACAGGGATGGTGAACATGGCGGTTTTTCCGGTTTCCCGCCATGGCCAACGCAATGGCAGTCGAGCGCCCCACCTGTCCGGTTCGCCTCACGCTGTCGGCGACGCATCGCCGGCAGCACGATCGGGACAGACTTGCCGAACCTTTCCAAGTGCCCGGCTACGCGGGATCAGGCACTCAGGATATCGCGAAGCGCCTCGCCGACCCCAGTCGCCGACTGCGGGTTCTGGCCGGTGATCAGCCTGCCATCGACAACCACCTTCGATGTCCAGTCCGCGGCCGGATGGTGCGTCGCACCGCGCTCGAGAAGCGTGCTTGCGAGCAGGAACGGGACCGTCTTGTCGAGGCCGACGGCGCGCTCTTCGGAATCGGTGAAGGCGCTGACGTTGCGGCCAGCAACCAGATAGCGGCCGTCGGAAAGCTTGACGTTTACGAGGGCTGCCGGTCCGTGGCAGACCGCCGCGACAGCACCGCCGGCCTCGAACACCGAACGCGTCACCCGGTCGACGGCGCGGCTTTGTGGCAGGTCCCACATGGCGCCATGACCGCCGGCGAAGAAAATGGCCGCGTAGCGGTCGGGATCGATATCATCGAGCCGAACCGTCGTGCGGATTGCGGCACGGAACCCTTCGTCGTTCCAGTAGCGGGCATTGGTCCCGTCATTGAGGTCGAGCCCGTCGACCGGCGGCTCGCCGCCCTTGATCGAAGCAAACTCGACGGCAATGCCGGCCGCCTCGAGCACGGCAAGCGGGTGGGTGACCTCTCCAAGATAGAAGCCGGTGGGTTGGCCGCCCTCCCCCTTGATGCCATGGCTGGTGAGCACAAAGAGCACAGGCTTTTTCGGAACGGATGTCGTCTCTGGCATCATTTTCTCCTGGTTGAAGCGAGCCTGACATTGCGGCTCTCAATTGATGCTGCTTATTTATTGCTTCCATCTGCGGCGATAAATGCGCCGCCCAGGAAATGATCTGGTCTTCAGAGGCAAAAATGCGTCGCTTCGATCACCTCGCCGATGTCGAGGCTTTCATCACCGTCATGGACAAGGGGTCGATGACCGCAGGAGCCGTCGCGCTGGCCACGACGCCTTCCGTGCTGAGCCGCGCCATCACCAGGCTCGAGACGAAGCTCGGCACGCAGCTGGTGCGGCGGACGACGCGGCGCATCAGCCTCACCGACGCCGGGCGGGTCTACCTCGATCAGGTGCGGGCGGCCTTCGAGACAATCGATCAGGCCGAACGCGCCATTCAAGGCGACGGCGTTGTTGCCGGACGCGTTCGGCTCAGTGCGCCCACGACCTATGGCCATTTCCAGCTGCCGGAAAAGCTGACCCGCTTCGCGACGAGGCATCCATCCGTCACCGTCGAGCTGTCGATTGCCAACCGCAATGTCGATCTGGTCGCCGAGGGCTACGACCTTGCCATACGCCTCGGCCAGCTCCCCGACAGCGGCATGATCGGCAGAAGGCTCGAAGACGCGCCGTTGAGGCTGGTCGCCTCGCCCGGTTACGTCGCGCGGCGTGGCATGCCGCGTTCTGTCGACGAGCTCGCAGCACATACCTGCCTGCCCTTCATCATGCCGAGCAGCGGGCGTCCGGCCCCATGGCTGTTGCGCGTCGCCGGAGCCGACCTCGACTGGATACCCCATGGCCCGATCCAGGTGGAGGACGACGTGCTCGGCACCGTCTCGTTGACGGAGGCAGGCCTCGGGATCTGCCAAACCTATGATTTCATCGCGCGCGACCGCCTGGCGCGCGGCAGCCTGGTCGAGCTTCTGCCGGAATTCGGTGGCCGGTCGCGCCCCTTCTCCCTCATTTATCCGCCGCACAGAAACCTACCGGCTGCGACCCGAGCATTGATCGACTGCCTCGTGGAGCAGGACTGAGGGAAGCGCTCGTCAGTTCGCGCCGTGGCCGTGGTGCCACCGCGCGCAATCAGCGGATCCGCAGTATGACAATGAGCAGCGATTTTGCGCCCTATCTGCTTCGCTGGTCGCTTGTGCCCGATGGTGCGCCGATCGTCGCGCGGTTGAGCCGGCTTCTGCCGGTCCTTCGAAGAGGAGAAGCGGCCATGTTGAAGATCGCGAGCGAACCGGAAGAGAAATGGGAGGTCGCCGCCCGCTGCGGCTTTGCCGATGCCGATACGCTCCGGCGCGCCTTCATGCGACATGTCGGCGTCACGCCGGCCGAATATCGCAAGCGCTTTGCCAGCCCGGCTCTGTCCGCGGATTGAGCCGGGCTGGCGCTATTCCCTACTCCGCCGCCTGCATCCTGCCCTCGGGCTTGCCCAGATAGGGCAGCACGAAAAGGTAAATGCCGGTCGGTAGCAGCACCGCCAACGGCGGCAGGGGCAGGTAGTAGACCCATTCGGGGAGCGTCATTACTGGCATGCCGGCAAAGATGGCGGCAACGGCCAGGGAGAAGAGCAGCGACGTCCAGCGATGGATTTTCCGGATCAGGGCGGTCATTCTGGCACCTTGGGTTTGAGCAACGGTCGTCAATGGCTGCGATCAGTCGAGTTTCGCGACGACGTCTTCCAGCTGGGTGAAGAAGCGTGGCCATCCGACCGTCGCGCCCTGGAAATAGGCCTTTTGGTCGGCTCTGAAGCCGCGCTGTTCCATGCGCAGGCTCGTGCCGCCCCTGGCGGGCGCGAGCGTCCAGGTGACGACACTGGTCAAGTCCTTGGTGTCCCAGCGATAGGCGAGCGAGCGGTTCGCCTCGATCGTCTCAACCTCGCAATCGACCTGACCCCAATCGGCGGAAAGGGTAAA
This sequence comes from Ensifer sp. ENS03, assembly GCF_014852035.1. NCBI lineage: Bacteria > Pseudomonadati > Pseudomonadota > Alphaproteobacteria > Hyphomicrobiales > Rhizobiaceae > Ensifer > Ensifer sp. ENS03. The sequence continues at coordinate 240,083 of NZ_JACVAV010000003.1, forward strand.
GCGACGGCCGACTTCGGGAATGAAATCGTTGCGCATCAGCCATTCGGCAATCAGATGCGGCTGCGTCAGCGCGCGCCAGATCTTCTCCGGCGGATAGGGAAAGTCGCGTTCGACGACGACAGAGCGGGTGGTTTCCGTTGTTTCGATCATTGGTCCATTCTCTTCAGGAGATCATCGAGATCGTCGAAGCGGTCCTGCCAGAAGCCGGCCATCTCCGTCGTCCAGTCAACCAGCGTCGCGAGCGCTTCGCGCCGGGCGCTGTAATAGGTGTAGCGGCCCTCATGCCGGTCGTGCACGAGCCCTGCAGCCTTCAGGATCTTGAGATGCTTGGACACGACCGGCTGCGAAACCCCGGCATCGGCCAACAAGCCGACGACCGTGGTATCCCCCTGGCGGCAAAGGTGTTCGAAGAGCCCACGGCGTGTGGGATCGGCGAGCGCCCGAAAAACCGCGTCCTGTAACTCAGTCATATCTCATACCCGTTTGGCTATGAGATGACGTATAGCCAATCGGGTATGCGTTTGTCAAATGCTTATGATTCGTCGGCCCGCATCCCTTTCAAGTGCCTTAGCCGCTGCCGTACCGCCCCTCCGGCACCGCGAAAGCTTGCGCTTGTTGGCGAAACGCAGCGCCCCTATAGAAGAGGCATGATCGGTCAATGTCCGCCAATGGCGGTGAGGTAGTCTGATGGTTTCGCATATTCGTGCCGTTCCTCTCGAAAAGGCATACCGGCTGCTGAACCATGGCCCGACAGTCCTGGTTTCCGCCCGCCATGGCGGCGTTCAGGATGTGATGGCGGCAGCCTGGGCCTGCGCGCTCGATTACGATCCGCCCAAGCTGACGGTCGTGCTCGACAGCGCCACCCGTACCCGCAGCCTCGCGGAGGAAGCGGGCGTGTTCGTCATCCAGGTGCCGACCGCCGCCCAGGCGCTGCTGACCCATGCGGTGGGCACCACGAGCCTTCACGACGATCCCGACAAACTTCGCAACGCCGGCGTCAAACTGTTCGACATGCCGGACTATGATCTTCCGCTTGTTACCGGCTGCTCCGCCTGGCTCGCCTGCCGGCTGATCAGCGAGCCGTCGATCGAGAGCCGCTACGACCTGTTCATCGGCGAAGTCTTCGCGGCCTGGGCCGACGATCGCGTGTTTCGCGACGGGCATTGGATGTTCGAGACGGCCGATCCGGCCTTGCGCAGCCTGCACTATGTGGCGGGCGGGCATTTCTACGCCATCGGCGATGCGATCGACGTGTCCTCCCGATAGGCCGAAAGCGCCCACCAACGGTGGCGCGTCCGGATGGCGACGCTCGGTTCTCCCTATGGAGAAGACCCGGCCGCGCTCTTTCGCACGACCGGGCCCGCCCCGGGAGGCTACGCACCTTAAAAAAACCGGCCAAAAGCCTGGCGGTCAAGCGAAGGCCGTGACGTTGCCTCAGCTCTTTCCGGACAGGGCGATCACCCGGTCGAGTGCTGCAGCGAAGCCCTTGAGCGAGACAGCGAACGCCACGTCCTTTTGGCTGTCGCTGGCGAACGCGCCGATCTTCAATGCCGTGCCGCTACGAAGCAGCGCAACCGTCGCTTCGGTGAAGGTCAAAGGCACGATGCAGCCGAGCGGCAAGCAGGTGCGGAAGCGGGTCGGCTTGCCGCCGGTCGCGTCGTCGACGCCAAGCGTCACGCCCTTGTCCAGATAAAGACCGAAGGGGAGCGCGAGGCTCCCCTCAAGCCCGGCTTCGGCCGCAGTGCGAAGCTCGATCGTCAGCACATGCTGACCGCTCTTGTGGAACTGGCGCTGCGAGAGGAGGCAATGTTTCTTTCCCTCGATCTCGGCGCAGGCGACGCTCCAGTCCTCGTAGGTCTCCGAAAGCTGGGAGGGCGCCGCGGGCTTGCCGGCGGCGTCTTCCCCATGAAGCGGCGTGATGGCGACGAACGTCGCCATCAGCATTGTCGAGAGCCAGACGAACCTTCGCATCAGAAGCGCACGTCGAGCTTGGCGTCGACCGCGTTCTGCGTCGTGCCCGAACCGAACTGGCCGGTATAGGTGATGCCGAGGCTCGCAGTGCCGGTCAGCGCGAAGTCGATGCCGGCTTCGATGATCGCCGCATCCTCGGCGATCGGCGTACCGGCGACCGAGAAGGCGCTGCCCGTGCCGAACGCCATCGACGAGAACGGGGTCGTATCGCCGAAGGCATGCTGCCAGCCGAGCATGCCGCGCAGCTTCGCTTCGGTTGTGCCAAGGCTGAGCGGAGCCGAAGCGCGAAGACCGAGCGTCGTGAAGGTCGTATCCGTCGTGTTGCTCCGGGTCGACAGAGCCGCCGCACCACCGCGCTCGGTGAATCCGTCGGTGTGCAGGCTGACATAGGCGAGGTTGGCGAACGGCTCGAGCGCGACACTCGGCAGGTCGATGCGGTAGCCGACTTCACCGAAGGCCTGGAAGGTGCCGGCGTCATAATCGGCCTTCAACTGATCGCTGAAGCCCGGAAAGGCGACATTGCGCGACGTGTTGATCGAATGCCAGGTGTAGGCAAGCCCCGAGCGCAGTGCGACGTCGCCCCACCGGCTGCCGCTATAGACACCAAGGTGGTAATTGTCGCTGTTGCCGCTCGCCGAGCGGCTGTCGACGTCGAAGTTGGTCCGGCTGTAGCCGGCCATGATACCGACGAGCGCATTGTCCGAGATAGCCGCGTCGAAACCGGTAACGAAACCGCCGGTCGACTGATCGAGCGCACCGGCGTTGCCGTTGCCGTCGGTGTTGGTCCAGGAACCGAACACCTGGCCCCAGCCGACCATTGCCGGCGGCGCGACGGGTACAGCGTTGACGGCGGCAACAGCACCCGTCGTGATCTTGTCCTCTGGACCGTAAGCGAGAACCGGAACGTTTGCCGCACCCACGTCGCCAAATGCATCGCGAATGCGGTTGTTGGCGGCGTTGCGCAAGAGACTGCTGTCGTTGATCAGCGCCGTCTGCGCCGAAGCGTGAACCTCGCCGGACAACAGGTCGAAGGCGCGGCGTGCTGCATCTCCATCCTGAAGGATCAAGGCGTTGTAGAGCCCGAGCGACGAGCCGCTCTGGGCGAGCGTGTTGAGGGCAAGCGCCGTCTGCCGCTGGTTACCGGTGTTCGCCTCACCTTCAAAGACACCGGGTTCGGGCTCACCTGGCTTCGGTTCGCCTGGCTTCGGCTCCTCGCCCGGCTTGGGTTCTTCTCCCGGCTTCGTACCGCCGTTCTTGACCTTGATCTTGAGATCGACCTGCTTTTCCTGCTGGTCGAGCGACACTTCGAGGAAGGCAGACTTGGAGATCGCCTCGGCGAATTTTCCTTCGATTGCCCGATCGGCGGTCAGGATCGTATAGGTCTGGCCGGTCTTATAGCTGGTATTGGCATCGAGTGCCGTGACCTGCACGTTCGTGCCGCTGCCGATCTTCGCGATGCCGGTGTTGTCGTTGGTGCCGATGCTCTTGACGACGATGCGGTCGGAGCGGCCGTCGCCGGCGATGTCGGCCTCGTAGATCGAGCCGGTCGCCATATCCAGCCGACCCATGATCGTCAGCGTGCCAGTGGAATTGTTGCCGGGCGAAATGATCGCCTTCTTGTCGATATAGGTGTTGCCCACCGTGCCCGAGCCGCCAAGCCGGCCGAAGGCCGAACTGCTCCTCGATTCACCCCAGACGTTCACTTCACCGGTATAGAAACGGTCGCCCTCGATGCGTCCCGTCGCACCGTCGACGATCAGCGAGCCGTTGGTGACCTCGAAGTTGGTCTCACTATAGTCCAAGGGGCCGTTATCCGAGTCATTGTCGATCGTGTCGACGTTGCCCTTCACCACCAGCTTGCCGCCGGAAACGTTCACCTTGCCATAGAACTTCGACAGGTCACCGGTAAGGATGGTCTCGCCGGAGAAATTCGAGATCATGCCCTTGCCGACCATGACATTGCCGAACTCGTAGCCGGTGTTCGTATGGTTGAAGTTGACGTAGCCCCGGCGCGGCCCGAAATCGATCTTCGAGGACGAGTTGACCGTGCCGGCGCCCTGCGCCTGCCGTGCAACGGGTTCGGCGATATTGTTCAGATCGACGGCACCGCCGATCGTCAGATTGCCCATGCCCTCATTGTTGATACCGCCGACGCCCGAAAGCACGATGTCGCCACCAACCGAAAGCTTAGCGCCGTTGGCGACCGAAAGATTGGCGCGACCAGCCTCGCCGATCGTCAGCTTGTCGGCCACCTTGAGTTCGCTGCCGGCGCCGTCGATAACGGCCTGGATGGTGTCGGTGCTCTCGTCCTCACGCAGGATCGCGGTGTTGGTGGAAACGACAGCGCCCTTTTCGACGGTAAAGCTGTCGCCGATCGTGAATTCACCGGTGTTGACCCAGCGCGTATTGTCGCCGGTGACGAGCACCGTGCCATTTTCGAAGTAGGTCTTGTTGGTGTTGACGAGGCCGCCGTCCTCGATCCGAACTGTAGCGGTGTTCAGCGTCAGTGCACCGTAAGCGACCCCCAGGAACTCGGTGTTTAGCATGGAACCCGCGCCGCGCACCACGAGCGTTCCGTCGCCCTCCTGCAGGGCGCCGACATAGGTCTCCTTAGCCGAAACCTTGCCGCCGTTCTCGACGATCAGCGTGCCCTTGCCGCCATAGATACCGCCTTCGAAGCCGCCAACAAAGAGCATGCGGTCGCCGTTGGGATTGGCATCGACGATGTCCCAGGTCGAGCCCGGCCCGGAGACGACGACCGTGCCGACGCTGCCGCGACTGTCTGCGATGTAACCATCGGTACTCTCAACCTTGGCACCATTGTTGATCGTCAGTGTCGCGCCGCCCGGCCCGCCGCGGATAACGAGATTGCCGTTGATCGTATGGTCGCTGGACCACGTTGTGTCGTTTGGAACCAGCAATCCGGCCGCCTTTGCCGGCGACGGCACGAGTGGCACGGCGGCCAGAGCCAGTGAGAGCAGGCCGGCGCGACCGAGCGCCGTCGAACTCAGAAGGTTGATCCTCAAAACGTCCGCCTTCGCACAGGTATTCAATGTCTGCCCCTTTTCCTTTTCATTCGTGGGCGCACAAATCCCAGGCGAACGGATTCGCCGGGAAAGCACGGGTCATGGGGCGGCTATAGCAAGCCCGCAAAAAGCGAGAATTCGGCTTTCTGCAAACGGCAGATTGCGGCGTCGAAGGGCTGTGGGTTTCTGCAAACGGCTTGTTTTCGGCGACGAACGGCGGTCGACAACCATATGGACTTGAAGGATAAAACCTCGCATGGCGCGAGGACATGAGACGGTTTTGCCTGACGAGGCTGGATATGCCGCAAGCGTTCGGCGGGCGACGCTCTTCCTCGGGCTCCTCTACCAGTTCATGCAGTTCGTCATCAGCAGTACGCTCTGGGCTTTCCTTGGATATAACCCGATTGCGATCGCGCCGATCACCCTGATCCTGATGCTGAACGGGACACTCATGTCCTATGCGATGGCAGTGGCACTCTTTCGCTTCCGGGGCAGGTCCATCCTCTTCAAGCTTCTGCTCGGCTCCGCCCTGGCGCTCGTCGCCGCAGCGATCAATGCCAGCATCGATCTCCTCAGTCACGGCCTGATCGAGCATGGCGATCCGGGCCCAATCAACTGGACCAATGTCGGCTACACCCTCATCTATTGCATGGCGCTGTTTCACGGATGGGCGTTTCTCTACATCGCCCTTCTCGCCAATTACGAACTGCGCGAGCGGGAACGCCGGCTTGCCGTGACACGGGAGGAAGCGCTGACGGCGCAGATGCGGGCGCTGCGCTACCAGGTCAATCCGCACTTCCTGTTCAACACCTTGAACTCGATTGCCGGGCTGATCGAAGAGGGCGCATCGACGACCGCCCGCCGCATGGTGCTCTCGCTCTCCTCCTTCCTGCGCACGACACTCGAGCTGGATCCGATGCAGGACGTTTGCCTTGCCGACGAGCTGGCCTTGCAGCTCGGCTATCTCAACATCGAGGGCGAACGCTTCTCCGACCGCATGCGGGTCAAGCTCGAGATTGCACCGGGCCTGGAGCAGGCGCTGGTCCCGAGCCTCATCCTTCAGCCATTGATCGAAAATGCGGTCAAGCACGGCGTCGGCGGTTCGATCGGCGTGGTCGAGATCGTGATCCGGGCGGCAAGGCAAGGCGAGACGCTGGAGCTTTCCGTAGAAAACGACATGGCGAACGAGCCGCCGCGCCCGGCGAATAAACCTGCCGGGACCGGCACCGGACTGAGGAATGTCGCCGACCGCATCAAGGCCCGGTTCCCCGAGGTCGGAGCCTTCATATCCGGCCTCGTGGCACCGCACCGTTTTCGGGCAGCGATCACCATGCCGCTGCGGCTGGTCTGATCGCCGCTCTCCGGCCAACGACGGCCGGTAGTCGAAAGTCCGGGCCTTTCTGCAAACCGCTCGATTTGGCCGACGAACGGCAATCGACATCGGCGGCCGGTTGAAGGATAAAAATGGCCATGAAACCTGAGGACGACGCAAGATCGGTGGACGAGAGCGCTTACATCGCCAGCGTGCGGCGCGCGACGCTCTGGCTCGGTTTACTCTACTGGTTCGTGGAATTCCTGATCAGCAGCATTCTTTGGGCGATCCTCGGGATCGACCCGATCATGTCCGCGCCAGGCAAGCTCCTGTTGATGTCCTGCGGCATGGTCTTTTCCTATGGCATCGCCGCTGCGATGTTCGGCGTCCGCCATCAACACATCGCGCTGAAGATCGTCGTCGGCTTTACGACCGCTCTGATGGCTGCGATCGCCAATACCGGCGTCGACTTTCTTCTCTATCTTTTCATCGTGCGTCCCGACCCGATCACGCCCGATTGGACCAGCATCGGCTACACGCTGGTCTACAGCATGGCGACCTTCGTCGGCTGGTCCTTCTTCTTCGTGGCATTGCTCTACAGCTTCGAACTGCGCGAGCGCGAGCGACGCCTGGCGATCACGCGCGAGGAGGCACTCGCCGCACAGATGCGAGCGCTGCGCTACCAGGTCAACCCGCATTTCCTGTTCAACACACTGAACTCCATCACCGGCCTGATCGAGGAGGGGCAGTCCCTTGCCGCGACGCGCATGGTGATGTCGCTGTCCAACTTTCTGCGCACGACGCTGGAGCTTGACCCGCTGCACGACGTGCGGCTTGCCGACGAACTCGCGCTCCAGGCCCGTTACCTGCATATCGAGGGCGAGCGCTATTGCGACCGCATGAGGCTCCGAATGGACATCGACACCGGTCTCGAGGAGGCCTTGGTGCCAAGCCTCATCCTGCAGCCGCTGATCGAAAATGCCGTCAAGCACGGGGTCAGCCGCTCGCCGGATCAGGTGGAAATCGTCATCAGCGCCGCCAAAGTGGGCCATGCGCTGGAAATCTCCGTCGAAAACGACATTGCGGCAACTCCCGAAACCGAGCGGAGGCCGGGCACGGGGATCGGCCTCAAGAATGTAGCCGATCGCGTCCAGGCCCGTTTTCCCGGCGTCGGCGCCTGCGTTTCGGGTCTCGTCACGCCCGGTCGTTTCAGAGCTGCAATCACAATGCCGCTGAGGCTTGCATGAATGAAATCCAGACTGTTCCGCTTTCAATCCTCGTCATCGAAGACGAGCCACTGGCGCGGCGGCGCCTGCTGCGCCTGCTCGGCGCCATGTCCGCCGTTGAGGTGGTGGGAACGGCCGGCAACGTGCAGCAAGCCTGCTCCATGGTTGCCGAACTTTCGCCGGATGCGATCCTGCTCGACATCCAGATGCCGGGCGGCACCGGCTTCGATGTCCTGGAACGGCTGGGCGACCACGCACCCGCAGTCGTTTTCGTGACCGCCTTCGACCACTATGCGCTGCGCGCCTTCGAAGCTGCTGCGGTCGACTATGTCACCAAGCCGATCGAATCCAGCCGGCTGCGCACGGCGATCGAGCGCGCCCGCATCGCAATCGCGGCGCGCACGAGCGCCGAGCGGGTGCTCGAACTCAACGAAACCGTGACGGCGCTGCGCCAGGCGCTGCGCAAGCACGAAACCCAGACCGGCGACCTTTGGATCAAGGCCCGGGGAGAATTCGTGCGGATCGCGCTCGACCGGGTCGTGCGCTTTCAGGCGGAACGCGACTATGTCCGCATTCACGTCGAGGGCCGGTCCTATCTGCACCACGAAAGCCTCGCCTCGCTCGAGCGTCGCCTCGATCCCGCAGAATTCCTCAGGCTGCATCGCAGCTCGATCGTGCGCCGGGACTGTATCGTGGGGCTGAAGCAGGCCCCCTTCGCCGCGCTCATCGCCCTTCTCTCCGACGGCAGCGAGATCCGCGTCGGCCGAACCTACGCCCGACACATCCGCCCGACGACCGGCGAACGCAGCCAGCCGGACTAGCCGCCGCCCACTATCGCAGGACCGCGCGCAGCCGCGGGGCGGCGAAGTCGACGAAGGCCCGGAGCTTCATCGGCACCAGCCCCTGCGGAAGATAGACGAGCTGGACCGGCAGCGCCGGGTGCTCAAAGTCTTCCAGCAGCGGCACGAGCAGGCCGTCCGCCACTTGGCGCGCCACCTGATAGGAAAGCACCCGCGTCAATCCAAGACCGGATATCGCCGCGTCGACGGCGGATTCCGCCGTATTGACGATAAGCCGCGACCGGATCGGCGCGGCCAGCTCGCGCCCGCCGTCGAGGAAACGCCAGACATGGGCGGCCGTGACGTTTTCGAAGGTGATGCAATCGTGATCGGCAAGTTCGCTCGGGTGCCGGAGCACGCCATGCCGCGCGACATAATCGGGGCTTGCATAGACCACCCGGCGCACCGTGCCGATCTTCGTCGCCACGAGATTGCTGTCGGGCAGGTTGCCGATCCTCAGCGCCACGTCGATGTGATCGTCGACGAGATTGGCGAACCGGTCGCCCAAGGCGAGCCGCATATCGACCTCGGGATGGGCCTTGAGGAAATCGACCACGACGGGAAGCACATGCAGGCGTCCGAAGACGATGGGCGCAGAGACCGTCAGATCGCCCTTGATCGTGCTGTATTCGCCGGCTGCCACCCGTTCCGCCTCTTCGACGCGGGCAAGGATCTCCTTGGCAGCCTCGACATAGACGCGGCCCGCCTCGGTCAACTGGATCCTGCGGTTGGTCCTGGTGATGAGTTGCGCGCCCAGATGCGTTTCAAGCTCGGAAACCTTCCGGCTGATCGTGGCCAACGGCACCTTGAGGTGCCGGGAGGCTGCCGACAGGCTGCCGTTTTCGATGACGGCGATCAGAACCCCCATGGCGTCGAGACGGTCCACTTTTATCCTTCCATAATTCGGAAATCAGACTATCGAAATCGCATTCTACTGCCGAAAATTGGAAAGTCATAGATTGATCTCGAAGGTGGTTCATTCCGAACCGCCGGAGGGCCGTGACGGTTCTCAAGCTCTTCGAGGACATCTCCCATGAAACTCTACCGCCATCCGCTCTCCGGCCACTCGCACAGGGCGCAGCTTTTCCTGTCGCTGCTCGGCGTGCCGCACGAGCTGATCGACGTCGACCTCAAGGCGCGGGCACACAAGGCGCCGGAATTCCTCGCGCTCAATCCCTTCGGTCAGGTTCCGGTGCTCGACGACGAAGGCACGGTCATCGCCGACAGCAACGCCATCCTCGTCTACCTCGCCAAGAAGCTCGGCCGCATCGACTGGCTGCCGGAAGATCCGGCCTCGGCGGCGAAGGTGCAGAAATGGCTCTCGGTTGCCGCTGGCGACATCGCCTTTGGTCCGGCAGCCGCGCGTCTCGTCACGGTCTTCGGCGCCAATCTGGATGCAGAAGGGGCTATCTCCAGGGCCCACCGGGTGCTTGCACAGATCGATGCGGAGCTTGCCGGCCACGACTTCCTCGTGGGCGCAAGGCCGACCATCGCCGACGTCGCCCTCTACAGCTACGTGTCGGCAGCACCGGAAGGCAATGTCGACCTTTCCGACTACGCCCATGTTCGTGCCTGGCTTTCGCGCATCGAGCGCCTGCCCGGCTTCGTCGGCTTTGAGAAGACCGCCGTCGGCCTCGCCGCCTGATCCAAGCTCCCCGGGGCGGCAGCGCTGCCCCGGCCCCCTTCCAACCGGGACACCCGACCATGCCGGACAACGCACAGCAGAAAAAGCCGGATTCGCCGTGGCACGAAGGCGAACTCGCCATCCAGCGCAGCCTCGGCGTCGCCGAGCGCATGGATGCGACCGGGCGCAATTTCGTGCGCAGCTTCATGCCGGAGCAGCACCAGCAATTCTTCCCGATGCTGCCCTTCGCCATGTTCGGGGCCGTCGACGCGAGCGGCGATGTCTGGGCCACGATGCGCGCGGCAGCCCCCGGCTTCATGCAGGCGCCGGACGCCTGGAATCTCGATATACGGTTGCCGCGTGACAGGGATGATCCGGCCGATGCCGGCATGGAGGACGCGCACTCCATCGGCATGCTCGGCATCCAGCTCGAAACCCGGCGCAGGAACCGGTTGAACGGCGCGATCCGGCGCGATGCCGACGACGGCTTCACGCTCCGCGTCCGGCAGAGCTTCGGCAACTGCCCGCAATATATCCAGCTTCGCCAGTTCGCCTTCGTTCGCGACCCGCACCAGCCGGCCTCGGTGCGCCCGGTGCATGGTCGCGTGCTCGACGCCCGCGCCCGGGCCATCATCGCCAAGGCCGACACCTTCTTCGTCGCGTCCTACGTCGATCGCGACAGCGGCGAGCGCCAGGTCGACGTCTCGCATCGCGGCGGCAAGGCGGGTTTCGTACAGATCGGCGAGGACGGCGTGCTGACGATTCCGGACTTCTCCGGAAACCTGTTCTTCAACACGCTCGGCAATTTCATGGTCAACCCGCGCGCAGGACTGCTATTCGTCGATTTTACGACCGGCGACATGCTGCAGATGACCGGCAGCGCCGAGGTGATCCTGTCTTCTCCAGAGGTCGCGGCATTTCAGGGCGCCGAACGCCTGTGGCGCTTCCGGCCGGAGAAGGTCATTTATCGCGAGGACGGCCTGCCGCTTCGTTGGGCCTTCGAGGAGGGCGGCTGGTCTCCCAGCCTCAATTCCACCGGCGACTGGGATCAGGCGAAGGTCCGGCTTGACGCCGCGGCCCTTGCCGATGCGTGGCGCCCGTTCCGGATTGCCCGCGTTGAGGACGAGAGCACGACGATCCGCTCGCTCTACCTCGCGCCGGACGATGGCGTCGGGCTCATGGCCCACCAGGCCGGCCAGCACCTGCCGATCCGCATCAACGTCGGAGACGGCGAAAGACCGCTCGTCAGGAGCTATACGCTGTCCTCGGCACCGACGGATGGTCTCTACCGCATCAGCGTCAAGAAGGACGGCGTGGCTTCCCGGCACTTGCACGGACTGAAGCCTGGAGACCGGATCGAGGCGCGGGCGCCTGCCGGCAGCTTCACGATCGATGGAACCGAGCGGCGGCCCGCCGTGCTGATCGGCGCCGGCGTCGGCATCACGCCGATCCTTGCCATGCTCAAGCACATTGTCGCCGAAAGCCGCCGCAAGCGGCGCACGCGCCCGACCTGGGTCTTTCAGGCGGCCCGCTCGCCGGAGGAGCGCGCCTTCGATCGGGAGATCGCCGACCTGGTCGCGGAAGGCGAGGGCAATATTCGTCTGGTGCGGGCGCTGAGCCAGCCGGCAACGGCCATCGAAAACCAGGACTATGACATTGCCGGTCGCATCGACCTCACCCATCTCAAGGCCACCCTGCCCTTCGACGACTACGATTTCTATCTCTGCGGCCCGGCCGCCTTCACCCAGTCGCTCTATGACGGCTTGCGGGCGCTCAACATCGCCGATGCCCGCATCCATGCGGAGGCCTTCGGGCTGTCGTCGCTGACCCGGAGGCCGGACGGCGGTTCTGCCCCGGTGATGGTACCGGCGGCGAACGCCCCGGTTCACGTCGTCTTTGCCAAGTCGAGCAAGGAGGCGCGCTGGCAGCCGGGCGAAGGCACGCTGCTTGATCTGGCGGAGGCGCGTGGCCTGAACCCGGAATACGGCTGCCGCAACGGCAGTTGCGGCACCTGTCGAACGCCGGTGTTGGAGGGCAGGGTGACCTACCCCTCGCAGCCCTCCTTCCCGGTCGGCGAAGGCGAAGCGCTGATCTGTTGCGCCGTGCCGGCGGAGAGCGAAACGGGCAAACTGCATCTTTCGCTCTGAGCCCTGGTTCGGCTATGGATGATGCACCACATCATCAGGCAGTCGACCTCGGCCGAGCGGGATGCGCCATGAACGACCAACAGCTACGCGATATCGTGCTCTGGCTTTCAGAACAGGGCCTGAAGGGACTGGACGAGCCGGAGCTGTTTGCCGGCTTCTGCGAGCAATGTCGGGCAGCCGGTCTCGACCTTGCCCGCGCGCTCGGATTGATCGACACGTTGCATCCCGAATTCGAGGGGCGCGCGTTCCAGTGGAACGACGAAAGCGAGATCACGCCGGAGGTCATCCAATACGGCTCGACGACCACGGGCGAGGCGCTGCTGAACTGGCAGAATTCGATCTTCTACCACATGCTTTGCGACCGAACCGCGGAGCGCCGCATCCGGCTTTCCTCCGACGAGGGCACCACCTACAACATATTGGACAAGCTGAAAGCCGAAGGCCACACCGACTGCGTCAGCATGATCCACCACTTCACCGACCAGGGCCGCGTCGGCGAGATGGACTGTTTCTATTCCTATTGGACGACGCGGAACGACGGTGGCTTCAGCGAGGATGACATCGCAGCACTCCGTATCCTGCTGCCAACGCTTGCGCTAGCGGTGAAGGCAGGCTCATGCGTGCGGATCATCAGCACGCTTGCGGACGTCTATCTCGGCGCCGATGCCGGCCAGCGCGTCGTCAAGGGCAGCATTGCCCGCGGTTCGGCCGAACGCATCGAAACGGTCATGTGGTTTTCCGACCTGCGCGGCTATACGCGCATCTCCGACACCGCAGCACCCGACGAGATCATCCCGCTTCTCAACGATTATTCAGGAACCGTGATCACCGCCATTCACGACCATGGCGGCAGCGTGCTGAAGCTGATCGGCGACGGTGTTCTGGCGATCTTCAATGCCGACGATCCGGGGACCGCCTGCGCCAATGCAATCGGCGCCGAACGGCAGCTGCGCCGCATGCTTGCGGAACTCGACACCCGCCGGCAGGCCGAAGGCAAGCCGACCACCGAGGTCTATCTCGGGCTCCATATCGGCGAAGTTTTCTATGGCAATATCGGCAGCCAGACCCGCCTCGATTTCACCGTGGTCGGCCCGGCGGTCAATGAGGTGAGCCGCATTTCCTCGATGTGCCGTTCCGTCGAGAGGCACATGATCATGTCGTCTGATTTCGTCGAAGCCTGCCCGCCGGATGAACGGGTCCACGCAGTCTCGCTCGGCCGCTTTGCGCTGCGCGGCATCGCGAGGGCCAAGGAGCTGTTTACCTGGGATCCGGAATTGCCGATGGCCTGAGACGCAGCGGCTACTGGCTCATCGCGCCTGCAGAAAGACGCGAGAGGTGGCGATGCTGCAGCTCGATCTGCACCTCGTCCTGAAAAACCAGAACCTGATGGCGCACTTCGTCTTCCGAACATCCGCAGGCAAAGAGCTCATCCGCTAGAGCGCGGCAGCGGCGGCGCCAGAATTGCAGCGCTTCGGCACCGTGCAGATCTTCAAGCTCGGCGGCAGCACTGCGAATGGCATGCAATCTCCTGACCACCGGAAACGGAACAATGGTGTTGGTTTCCGTGGCTTCCACTGATTGATTGCTTGCCATCGTCTCGTTTGCCCCCTGGACTTCGTGCGTTGACGCGAACGCACAAAGACGCCCTACGCGTAGTGATATCGAGCAATGGCTCCGCTTCCGGTGTCCCCAACCGAAGGCGATTTGCTCTGCTGATTCCATTTCTACGAAGCCTATGGTTAACGTTTCCTTCCCACCGGTGCCGAAGTGAACCGATTGCGTCTCGCAGGTGCACGAGACATCGGTCGCGTCACGTGGCCGACACGCTTTCACGCTTTTCTGGGTTGGTTTCGATCCAAAAACATGACATTAAAAATCATCTTTCTATCAGCGCCCATGGCGCCCCCGCCCCCAGTGAGTGCACGTGCATGCTGAAGCGTTTCTTCGCGTTCTACCGCCCCTATCGCGGCCTGTTCATTCTCGACTTTTCCTGCGCCGTACTATCAGGCCTGCTTGAACTCGGCTTCCCGATTGCGGTGAAGCTGTTCGTCGACCAGCTCTTGCCGAGCCAGGAATGGACACTGATCCTGCTGTCCTCCGTGGGGCTGCTGATCGTCTACCTGCTCAACACCGGCCTGATGGCAACCGTCACCTATTGGGGCCACATGCTCGGCATCAATATCGAGACGGACATGCGGCGCATGGCCTTCGATCATCTGCAGAAGCTCTCTTTCTCGTTCTTCGACAACCAGAAGACCGGCCATCTCGTCGGCCGCCTCACCAAGGATCTGGAAGAAATCGGCGAGGTCGCGCATCACGGTCCGGAGGATCTGTTCATTGCCGTCATGACCTTCATCGGTGCGCTGATCCTGATGCTGATGGTGCATTGGCAGCTGGCGCTGATTACCGCCGCCGTCGTGCCACTGACCGCCTGGGTAACCAGCCGCTACGGCGGGCGCATGACCCGGAATTTTCGCAATCTCTACGGCCGGATCGGAGACTTCAACGCCCGTATCGAGGAGAATGTCGGTGGCATGCGCGTGGTCCAGGCCTTCGCCAACGAGGCCCATGAGCGCAGCCTGTTCGAGACCGACAACCAGAACTATCGCCGCACCAAGCTTGAGGCCTACCGTATCATGGCGGCCAGCACGTCGCTGAGCTACATGAGCATGCGGCTGACGCAGCTGATCGTGATGATTACCGGCTGCTACTTCGTGTTGACGGGCGAGCTGACCAATGGCGGCTTCGTCAGCTTCCTGCTTCTGGTCGGCGTCTTCTTCCGGCCGGTCGAGAAGATTAATTCGGTGATCGAGACCTATCCGAAGGGCATCGCCGGCTTCAAGCGCTTCCTCGAACTGATGGAGACCGAGCCCGATATCGAGGATCGTCCCGGTGCGACCGACGTCGCTGATCTCAAGGGCGACATCACCTACAGCAACGTCTCCTTCGGCTACAGCGCCGAAAAGCCGATCATCCAGAATATCGACCTCACGATCCGCGCCGGCGAGACGATCGCCTTCGTCGGCCCGTCGGGCGCCGGCAAGACGACGATCTGCTCGCTTCTGCCGCGCTTCTACGAAGTGATGGAAGGCGCAATCACTGTCGACGGCACAGATATCCGCGACATCACCTTGTCGTCGCTGCGCGGCCAGATCGGCATCGTGCAGCAGGATGTCTTCCTCTTTGCCGGCACCATTCGCGACAACATCGCCTATGGCCGGCTCGGAGCAAACGAAGCCGACATCCTGGAAGCGGCGCGGCGCGCCCGGCTCGACGGCATGATCGCGGCCCTGCCCGACGGCATGGACACGGTGATCGGCGAACGCGGCGTCAAGCTTTCCGGCGGACAGAAACAGCGACTGGCGATCGCCCGCATGTTCCTGAAAAACCCGGCGATCCTCATTCTCGACGAGGCCACCTCGGCGCTCGACACGGAAACCGAGAGAGCAATCCAGCAGTCTCTTACCGAGCTTTCCAAGGGGCGCACGACGCTGATCATCGCGCACCGGCTGGCAACGATCCGCGATGCCGACCGCATCGTCGTGGTCGACGGTAGCGGCATTCGCGAACAGGGACCGCATGCAACGCTGCTGGCCGCCAAGGGCGCCTACAGCCGCCTCTATCACGCCCAGGCAGGCGCCGGCTGAGGAGAGCTGTCGGCGCGGCATTGCAAGTGCCGGGAGGGGACGGTACGAACGAAGGCAGACACCGCCCTGCCCTTCGTCGGACCGATTCTTCAGCGCCATGACCACTTCCGAACTTTCCGCTCTCGAACGCGCCCTAAAAGCCCTGCCCCAACACTATCCCGGTCCCGGCGGCGTCGCCGGTGTGGTCCGGGATGGTCAGGTGATCCTCAGCCACAGCTGGGGCTATGCCGACCTGACCGCCCGCAGGCCGATGACGGCGACAACCCGCGTACCGATCTGCTCGATCACCAAGCAGATGACCTGCGCCGTGCTTCTGGACGCCGTCGGCGAACCGGCAAAGCTCGACCGCGCGCTCGACTCCTACCTGCCTCTGCTCGAAGGCAAGCGCCCGACCGTGGCCCATCTCTGTCACAACCAGTCGGGGCTGCGCGACTACTGGGCGCTGACCGTGCTGCAAGGCGCCAGGCACGACGGCGTCTTCCGCCGCGAGGACGCACGGTCCCTGCTCTCCTCCGCGCGGTCGACCCATTTCGAGCCGGGCACGCGTTACTCCTATTCGAACGGTAATTTCCGCATTCTCGCCGACCTCATCGAAGCGCATACCGGGCGCTCGATGGCCGAGCTCTATCAGCGTTCCGTGTTCGGCCCGGCCGACATGCAGACCGCTGCCCTCACCGCCGATACGAGCCTGCCCCCCGACGGTATCGTCGGCTACGAGGGCAATGAGACGGCTGGCTATTTCGAGGCGGTCAACAACATCTACTGGGCGGGCGATGCCGGTGTTTCCGCTTCGCTCGACGATATGCTCGCCTGGGAATGCTTCATCGACCGGACGCGGAATGACGAAAACAGTCTCTATCGCCGCCTGTCCGTACCGCAGACCTATGCCGATGGCCGCCCGGCCCATTATGGGTTCGGCCTTGCGCATGAAAAGATCGGCGACGTCGCCATCACCGGCCATGGCGGCGCGCTGCGCGGCTTCCGCAGCCGCAGGCTCTACGCGCCCGCTGAGCGCCTTTCGGTCGTGGTGATGTTCAACCATGAAGCCGACGCCCATGCGGCGGCGACCGCATTGATGAAGGTCGCCCTTGGCCACAGCGATGCCGAGCCCGCGACAGGCACCTGGGATGCCGACGGCACCGGCAGCTATCTGGATCCGGAAACGGGCCTCGCACTCGTTACCAGGCCCGCCGGCAAATCCCGCGTCGCGCTGAACTTCGCCACGGGTGCCGAAACGCTTGCGGTCGGTCCGGATGGCAGCGCGCAGTCAGCGGCCGTTACCCTTCGCGTGGAAGGCGCCTCGCTACACATGGAGCGCCCGCGTGAGAACCTGACGGTTCACGCCGCGCGCATCTCCGGCGCCGCAAAGCCTGATATCGCCGGCCGCTACCATGCGGCAGAACTCGATGCCGATCTCGACATCGTCTCCACCAACGGCGTCTTCTATGGTGGTTTCGACGGATCGCTTGGCAGAGGCGCCATGCACGCCCTGCGGCCGCTCGCCGAAGATGTCTGGCTGCTGCGCTGCAAACGCTCGATGGACGCGCCGGCACCGGGAGACTGGACCGTAGTCGTTTCGCGTGACGCAGAAGGCAAGGTGACGGGGCTGACGATCGGCTGCTGGCTCGCCCGGCGGATCGACTATAGCAAGATCGGCTGATGTCGAGATCGCGTCGCCGGCGATGCTCGCAGGCGGGACCATGCGGCACAAGATGACCATAACCGGAAGACCAGAACGTGAAACAGAAGCGACCGACAGCCGCCCGAGATACCGGCCGCCGCCCCGCGGCCGATACGGGAAAACGCGTGACGGTCGCCCGCGCCCTTTCCAAGCTTGGTTACTGCTCGCGCACGCAGGCCGAGAAACTGGTGCTTGAAGGCCGCGTCAGCATCAACGGGCGCAAGGCAACTGACCTCACCGCATGGGTCGATGTCGACAAGGACCGTCTCGCCGTCGACGGTAAGGCCGTGCTTGCCGAAAAGAAGGCCTACCTGATGCTGAACAAGCCGCGCGGGCTGGTGACGACCAGGCATGACCCGGAGGGCCGGCCGACGGTCTTCGACTGCCTGAAGAACATCGACTCCACCCATCTGTCGCCGGTCGGACGCCTCGACAAGGCGAGCGAGGGCCTTCTGCTGTTCACCAACGACACGGTGCTTGCGCAGCGGCTGCTCGATCCGGAAACCCATGTCGGCAAGGTCTATCACGTGCAACTGACCGGGCAGATCGACGACGCGCAGCTTGCGCAAATGGTCGCCGGCATCGACGAAGGCGGCGAGATGTTGCGGGCCGCCAGGGCCGAACGCCTAAGGGTGGGCGGCCGCAACATGTGGATCGAGGTGGAACTCGAAGAGGGTCGAAACCGCGAGATTCGCCGCATGCTCGATGCGCTCGGCTTCGAAGTGCTGCGGCTGCTGCGGGTTTCGATCGGGACGATCGCTCTCGGTGATTTGCCGAAGGGTGCTGCGCGTAACCTCACCGCCGACGAAATCGCCGATCTGAAGCGGCGCACCGGCCTCTAGGCCCTTCCCGCGGCGCGCAGCCAATCGCGCGATGGGTGGAAATCCACCCACGCGAGCACCGCCATGTTTCCGAATCCACCCAAAGCCGATCCAGGCTCCTGACAAATGCGTCGGATCGTGCGGACAGCCCGTTGTCTGTGCTAAGATTGCGTCCGCAAATGGGGGCATCCAGCACCGGCGTGGGAGGAAACCTTGCCGGCTGGCCATATTTCATCCGGGAGGAAGAAGATGAAAACCCTCAACGCATTGCTCGGCGCCGTTGCCGCCCTTTCCATTTTTGCCGTTTCCGCCAACGCA
This sequence comes from Ensifer sp. ENS03, assembly GCF_014852035.1. NCBI lineage: Bacteria > Pseudomonadati > Pseudomonadota > Alphaproteobacteria > Hyphomicrobiales > Rhizobiaceae > Ensifer > Ensifer sp. ENS03. Next base: position 258,695 of record NZ_JACVAV010000003.1, read on the forward strand.
CAGACCTACCCCGAACGTTCGATCACCATGGTCGTGCCCTTCTCCGCCGGTGGCCCGACGGACACGGTTGCGCGCCTGGTTGCTGAATCCATGTCGAAGGACCTCGGCCAGCAGATCATCGTCGAGAACGTCGGCGGCGCCGGCGGTACGCTTGGCGCTGGTCGCGTCGCCCAGGCCGATCCGGACGGCTACACCGTGCTGCTCCATCACATCGGCATGGCAACCAGCGCGACGCTCTACCGCAAACTCGCCTATGACACGCTGAACGCCTTCGAATATGTCGGCCTCGTCACCGAAGTGCCGATGACCATCGTCGCGCGCAAGGACCTCGAACCGACCGACCTCAAGGGTCTCGTCGAATATGTGAAGGCGAACAAGGACACGGTCACCGTCGCCAACGCCGGCATCGGCGCCGCCTCGCACCTCTGCGGCATGATGTTCATGAGCGCCATCGAAACGCCGCTGACCACCGTTCCCTACAAGGGCACCGGTCCGGCGATGACCGATCTCCTCGGCGGTCAGGTCGACATCATGTGCGACCAGACGACCAACACCACCAAGCAGATTCAGGGCGGCACGATCAAGGCTTACGCCGTCACCTCGCCCGAACGCCTGAAGGTCTTCCCGGACTTGCCGACGACCACCGAAGGCGGTCTGCCGAACCTGCAGGTTGGCATCTGGCACGGCGTCTACGCGCCGAAGGGTACGCCGGCTGAAGTGACCGAACGCCTGTCGAAGTCGCTGCAGGTGGCGCTCAAGGATCCGAACGTGGTTGCCCGCTTCGGCGAACTCGGCACCGAGCCGTCTTCGGACGCCGACGCCACCCCGGCCGCGCTGAAGACCAAGCTCGAAGGCGAGATCGCCCGCTGGAAGCCGGTGATCGAAGCGGCCGGCCAGTACGCCGACTAATCCACCGCTCATCGCGCCGCGCTCTCGAGCCATCTCGGGGCGCGGCGGTTCTGACATGGGCATGTTCCCGACGGTGTCCGGACAGGCGCCGTCAACAGCGGTTGACAGCTGTCAACGCGACGTTGCCCAATGTGCGAACCCGGCGCGAGCCGGCAATGCCAATGCGGGGGGCCGTCGACGCCTCGGCCCGGCTACCCCGCGAAAACAAATGGGGACACGATGAAATCACTCTCCTTCGATAGCACCAATGCGCTCTGCGGCGGGATCCTGACCGCGGTCGGCCTGTTCTTCGCCTGGCAGGCCTTCAACCTCGAGCTCGGCACAGCCTTCCGCATGGGGCCCGGCTATTTCCCCCTCGTGCTCGCGATCATCCTGACGCTCCTCGGCATCGTGATCCTCGTACAGTCCACCCGCGTCCAGGGGGAGCCGATCGGCGCGATTGCGCTGCGTGGCATGCTCTTCATTTTGCCGGCGCCGGTTTTCTTCGGCCTCACGGTCCGCGGTCTCGGCTTCGTCCCGGCACTGTTTTTCACGGCACTCATCGCCTGCTTTGCCTCCGGCCGCATGACGCCGCTTATGGCTTTGGCGCTCTCCGCAGCGCTGACGGCCTTCTCCGTCGCCGTGTTCAGCTATGGTCTCGGCCTGCCCTTCCAGCGCTTCGGCCCCTGGGTCCAATTCTAGGAGACGCGCAATGGAACTTTTCAACAATCTCGCGCTCGGCTTTGTAACCGCCGGTTCCCCCGCCAACCTGCTCTTCTGCCTCATCGGCGTGCTTCTCGGCACCCTGATCGGGGTCCTTCCGGGCATCGGCGCAACGGCGACCATCGCCATGCTCCTGCCGATCACCTTCCAACTTGAGCCGGTCTCCTCGCTGATCATGCTCGCCGGCATCTATTACGGCGCGCAGTATGGCGGCTCGACCACGGCGATCCTGATCAACATGCCGGGCGAATCGTCGTCAGCCGTCACCGCGATCGACGGATACCAGATGGCCCGTAAAGGTCGGGCCGGCGCCGCCCTGGCAATCGCTGCCCTCGGCTCATTCTTTGCCGGCACCGTCTCGACCTTCCTCGTCGCGGTCTTCGCGCCGCCCCTGACCGAAATCGCCCTGAAGTTCGGCGCTGCCGAGTACTTCTCGTTGATGATCGTCGGCCTCGTCTCCTCGATCGCACTCGCGCACGGGTCGATCGTCAAGGCGCTGGCCATGGTCGCCCTCGGCCTCCTGCTCGGCCTCGTCGGCACCGATATCTATTCCGGAACACCGCGCTTTACCCTCGGCATCCGGGAATATGCCGACGGCCTGAACTTCGTAGCGCTCGCCGTCGGTGTCTTCGGCATCGCCGAGATCCTGCGCAACCTTGAAAACGAACGCACCCGCGAGGTGCTGATGGCCAAAGTCACCGACCTGATGCCGACCAGGGATGACTTCAAGCGCATGTTCGCGCCGGTCGTGCGCGGCACCATCATCGGTTCGGCGCTCGGCATTCTGCCCGGTGGCGGCGCAATCCTTGCGGCCTTCGCTTCCTACACCGTGGAGAAGCGCGTCTCGGACCACCCCGAAGAGTTCGGCCACGGTGCGATTGCCGGCGTCGCCGGTCCGGAAAGCGCCAACAATGCGGGCGCGCAGACCTCGTTCATTCCGCTGCTCACCCTCGGCATTCCCGCCAATCCGGTGATGGCGCTGATGATCGGCGCGATGATCATCCAGGGCATCGTGCCCGGTCCGAACGTCGCAAGCGAACAGCCCGCCCTCTTCTGGGGCATCATCGCCTCGATGTGGATCGGCAATCTGATGCTCGTGGTCCTGAATCTGCCGTTGATCGGGCTCTGGGTGAAGCTGCTGAAGATCCCCTATTACGTGCTCTTCCCGATCATCATGGCGTTCTGCTCGATCGGGGTCTACAGCGTCAACTCCAATGTCTACGACCTCTATGCCGTCGCCTTCTTCGGCCTCGTCGGCTACCTGCTGTTGAAGCTGCGCTGCGAACCCGCTCCGCTGCTGCTCGGCTTCGTGCTCGGACCGCTGCTCGAAGAAAACCTCCGCCGCGCCATGATCCTGTCGCGCGGAGACCCGACGACATTCGTCACTCGACCGATCAGCGCCATCCTGCTTCTGATCGCAGCCCTGGTGCTCGTCGTCGTGTTCCTGCCGAGTGTGAAGGCCAAGCGCCACGAGGTTTTTGTCGAGGAGGATTGATCCCTGCCCGCCAATTTCGCAACAATAACAATATAATTCAATAGGTTAATCGCCGCGCCCCAATCGGAGGCGCGGCGTTCTTCTGGCTGCGGCATTCTGCCCCTGCGCGGTTTGCCACATTGAGCTTTATCAAGCCGGTCGCCAATCTCTGCCCCATCGAAACAGGAACGAGCCGGGGCGATGACACGTCGCGAGAAGATCAGATGGAACAATGCCGTGCGCATGCTTTGCGCCGCGGCGCTGTTCCTGCTTGGTTTTGCCCATCTCGGCCCTGCCCTGGCCACTCGCCTGCCGGCGGCCGAACTGGCGCTCTATGCCCTGCCCGACGGGTCCCTGCCCGATTTTTGCCAGACCGGTTTGGGTGAAGACGGCAAAGACCAGCCCGGCCATAAACATGTTTGCAGCGCCTGTCGGTTCTTCTGGGCGCTGCTGACGCCGCCGGACGGTTCTCTCAGCGAGCGCCTGGAGACAAACCGCACACCTGCGATCCGGGTTGCGGCAGTTCGACCGGTGCCACAAGTTCACGCACCCAATGCCCGTCCGCGAGGCCCGCCACAGGTCGTCATCCGGCTTTGACCTCCGTTGACAGCTGTCAACATCCTCCTTCGACGCCCGTCGGCATCGGGGCATCACGCCTCCTTGCGTCGGTCATGCGGACGTTTTTCATGCCAGAAACCCTGATCACCACTGCCGCGCCAGCGGCTCCCCCTCGCGCGTCCTCGATAAGGCCGCCTCGCCCGGCCTCGCGTAGTCGTGTCGTCGGCGAAAACCTGACCCTGCTCTATGAGGGCGGACGCAACCGCGCGCTCTACCGTGTCGTTGACGGCTGCGTCGTGCTTTCGCAACTTCTCAACGACGGTCGCCGCCAGATCACCGACGTGCTCGGACCGGGCCGGCTCTTCGGCTTCACTATCGACGGCCGCAACATCGCCACCGCCGAAACGCTGAGTATCGCGCGCATCGAGCCTCTGGGTGACGCGGATCTCAACGCCACCAATCCGGCCGTCGCCAGCGAGTTGAAGACGACGCTTCACCGCATGCAGATCCATGCCACGCTGCTTGGTCGCAAGACCGCCAGCGAGAAAGTCGCCAGTGCGCTGGTGGAACTATCGCGCCTGTTCAATCGGACCGGCCGTAACGGCGCCCCTGCCCGGTTGAGCTTTCATCTCCATCTCACCCGCGCCGACCTTGCGGATTGGCTTGGCCTTACCGTCGAAACGGTCAGCCGCTGTCTCAACCGTTTCAAGCGCGAGGGCCTGATCGACTTCAGCCACCCGAAGACAATGCGTGTCCTCGATCCCGAACGCCTCGAAGCGACCGCCGGCTTCACCCGACAACAGACCGGCGAGACGACACGCCCTTGAATAAAACCCGCGCCGCCTGTCCCCCCAATGCGGCCACCCACGCAAAGGAAAAACCATGATTGCGAGACTTGTCTACCACGTGCCGGTGTTCGGCTGGATGCTCAAGGAGGCCGTGCAAGGTTCACAGACGGCCAAGGTGCTGTTTCTGATCAACTGCGCGCTGCTCTGGCTGCTCGCCATCGTCGCCTTCGGCTACCCGGCGATCATCATTCCGGCATTGACGCTGGTGCCGGTGATCTTCGTTCTGTTGATCGTGATCACGATGGGCTGACGCCTATACGGTCCGGCGGCAAGCTTTCCGCGCTGCCGCCGGTTCAAAGCACGCCCCAGCCGCGGTAACGCCCGCGGCCGGTCATCTCGCGGATGCCAAGCTCTCGAACGAGGTTCAGCGCGCCGCGCGGCGTCACCCCGACATGCTTGGCGACCAAAGCCGCCGATACGATCGGCCGCGACAGAACCAGGTCGATCAAGGCCGGCAGACTGCTGTTGGAACGACGATCGCGAATGCGCATGTCCATCTGGGTCTTCGCAAGCGACAGACGGTCGAGTTCCTTGAGACCGAGATCCGCCGTCACCGTCATCGCCTCCAGAAAGGCGCTCCAACGGGTCAGTGCGTCCTGGGACCTCCGTCGCTCATAGCGGATGGTCTTTAGCCCGGTGTTGAACGACAGCAGGTGCGAGGTGACCTTGCCTCTGGAGCGCAGGTAAGCGCCGACCAACAATGACCCCAGCCAATGCTGACGGCGCAGAGGCTCCCTCCGCTCCCAGGCATCGAAGAGCAAGGCGGCTCCAAGACAGGGCGGCAGCTGATCAGCCGCTGCCACCATCTGGCGCCATTCGTCAAGACGCACTTCCTCATCCCACTCTTCGTCGAAGAGCAGGCCGAGCTGTCCCATCGGCTCGCGGGCTGTCGCTAACGCCGTCCGTTCCGCGACTTCCAGCGTGTCCTGGTCATGCGCATCGAGCAGGCGCTGCGAGCGAGCGATGGCGGCGTCGATGGCCGCGAATTCGGCCGCCATCGGATTGCTGTCGCCGTCGTCCTCCGGCTCGCCCCGCTCCGGCTCACGATCGACACCCGCCGCCTGACGTGTTTCGGCCGGCGCAAGTGAAGGGATATCGAGCTCCGGGACCGGGCTCTGTTCGCCGCTGAGTGCTGCAAGCCCCTGGGCAGAAAGGGCCCAACCAGGCTCGCCGAGCCAGATGCGGCGGCGGACTTTCAGGACCGAATGGGCGATGGTCAACTCGTGGGTCGGCGCTCGCGCGTCCATGTGTGCATCGTGCAGCACGAGATCCTCGACATGAACGAGTTCGCCGGCCACCCAAAGTGCTGCAGTCGCATCGAAGAAATGCCCGCGCTCGCGGTACCCGTCTTCGACGACATGACGGTTCGTGCGCTCATCGAGCCGCGCCAAGGCGTCTTCCGCCGAAATCATCAGCGGGATCAGCGTTGGATGGTAGGGATCGGGAGACTGGTATCGCATTTTGAAAATAAACGGTTCCTGCGGATGTGGAACGTAACATGAGAATCACTTCCCCCACAGGCAGGAGACGCTTTCTCCACCGCTTGAAGACCAGCAAGCTGCGCCGCCTGATTTCGCAAACGACGACGGCGAATATTTCTATTCAAACAGGACTTGCATGTGTCTCGGCGCACGCCAATGTGTTGACAGCTGTCAACCGTGTTGATGTCTCGTCTATCAACGCCAAACCCGGTCAGTGAGTTGAGTACCATACTCGCTGTTTCCCCCAGCCATACCGTGTTCGCAATCACGCGGCAGTGAGATCCAACTATGCTTGGTGCTTTGTCGCTTTAGTTTACCCTTTCGCGACCCAGCTTTTTGGGGGGAGGGCGCTCGGCTTTAAACCAGCAACCTGTTGCCAGCTGGCAACAGCCCGCGAGTTCGCCACCTGAACGGATTCTGCCGCTAGAACGGGCTCTAACAAGGGAGGACGCTCAATCATTCGGCTCGAGATCGAGAAATTCGAAGTCTTGTACGCTGAGTCCGCGCAACGGAACTGAACCGCTCCTTCCTTTCCAAAAGAAGGAGAAACAGCAATGTTTTCTGATGGGTGGCCAGAGTCTGAAAACAATCTCAGACGTAAGAATAACGTAGAGATGTCAACGAATCCCTGCACTTACAGTGTCCCGCATTTCAACGTCACAGACAAGCCAAAGCGTTTCCGCGAGAGGAGACGCTCATGCCCCCTGTCGCTGTTCATCCGCTCACGGCGACCACTCCGGCTTGGGCTCGCAAGCGCGCCGACAGCATCGCCGACACGGTGAATGTCTGGTTTCTCGCGCGGCGCGTCAGGTCCCGCAGATAGCCCCCGGCCGAATGAATGTGCTCGGACCGTTCAAGAAGGCAGGCGAGTACCGTTGCCGTCGTTTCGGGACCAAGCACCGTGCACGCCTCGTCGTAGGCCTCCGGGCTGACGCCGAGCATCGTCCTGACAACGGTTGCGGCTAGGAACATGTCCCGCCAGTTACCAATTCGCCCCGCTGGTCCATAGTCACGGATCTGCGGGCAGGCTTTCAGCACCACCGGCAGCGCGCCGATATGATCGTGAAGGCGAGAAAGGCCGGGCGACTTTGCACTGCCTGCAACGGTATCATCATCCGCAGTGCATGACGTCTTGGTGCCAGCCAGATCCGAAAATGCCGCTTCAGGTCTTTCACAAGCGTTTTCAGATTCAGATTGATAATCGGATTCTGAACTCTGTATGTGCCGCTCATACTGGCGTTCATTGGCAGCCGTATTCTGCGTTTTCAGCAAGTTTTCCAGGTAATTAGTCAGATTGTCGCGGAGTGCCGACAAAACGGCGAGGGCGCGCTCCACTTCGGTGATCAGCGGCTTGCGCGACAGTGCCGTGTAGACCGCCTGGCACTGCGTTTCCGCTTCTTCCGCTTGGAGGACATCGGACTGGCGCAGGAGCTCGACGAGCTTGACGACGTCGCGCCGGCAAAGGCTCAGACGTTCGCGCATCACCTGCAGGTAGCGACGATCCGCTTCCAGCCGTGCCGCTTCCGCTGCGAACTCGGACGCCCGTGCAAGCATCGGTGCGAGATCGAAGCCAAAGGCCTGGCCGATCGCGCCCTTGCGGTCACGTCGGGCGTAACGCTTGCCATTGGGACTGTCGCGCCTGAGGATGAGCCCAGCCTCGACAAGCGCCGTCAGATGCCGCCTCAGCGTCGTCTCGGCCATGCCGTGCGTACGGAGCGAAAGCTGCGCATTCGACGGAAACACGACGAGGCCGGCGGCCGGGTCGAGTTCGCTCTTTGGGTAAAAGGACAGCAGTGCGTTCAGCACCGCAAGCGAACGGTCGGAAACCCCAAGGCTTGTCTTGGCGGCACACACCGTTCGAAACAATTTCCACTTGTCGACGCTCCCGTCGTCGACGGCCGGAGCGCTGGAAAGTTGGTATGCCAACATCCCAAGCGTCATCGACCGCCGCCCGAAGGGCGTCGTGACAATCCCACGATCCATTCTTCTTCACCTTTTCCAAGGCAAAAGAAATCCGTTCGCCGAAACGACGTTGAAAACTCTTGACACCGATTCGCGGAAATGGGATTCTCTAGTTGCTACACGAGAGAAGGGTTTCCGCAGCGCTAGTCGTTCGGAAGCCTTTTTCTTTTGCTCAGTTAGTCTCCTGTTTCCTCTTGATATTCGAGGTACAGAGATTTGAGCCTCTGCCTCACGAAATCTGCAAAGCCTGGTGCCGTCTTGCTGTTGAAGGCAAGCGTCGTCTCGACGTCCGTTTCACGGATACGCACCGGGGTTGTGTTGTCTGGCGCCAGCCATGGGATAGGCCGGGCACGCGCCCTGGAGGCGCTTAAGAAAGTGCACAAGGCGTCGAAACGCTGATCGCTGCCGGCCTTCTGGAATTCTCGGCTTTGCGTGAAGGCGGCTGCGGCCTCCGGCTTGCCATCTTGTGCGAGAAGCTCAGCGAGTTCAAACCAACGGCGCCGTCCGATCGATGGTGCCGGTCCGATGGCCTCGACCAGCGCAATCGGTAGCCGGCGAACAACAGAAATCATCTTCGACAGGGCGGCTTTGTCGACACCCAGCGCCGACATGATGATCTCACGCGAAAACCCGCGATCCTCAAGGCGGCTGCCAAAGAGCGAGCGCTCGATGAAGGAGAGGTCGGAACGGGTGTTGTTTTCCTGTCCCTGCGAGACGACCAATTGCTCGTCATTGAGATTGCGAACGACCGCACGAACACTGCTACCGATGTCGCGGGCAGCAGCCAGGCGGCGATGGCCGTAGGCGACCTGGTATCGCCCCTCGATGGTTGGATGCGGCCGGACCAGGATGGGCACCTGTTGTCCGTGCTCTCGCATCTGTTCAGCGAGGCTCAGTTGCGCGTCGGCCGCAATCCCGAGGCGATCGACGATGAAGGATGCGTCGATGAGCGCCGGATCGAGTTCGACGACCGCTTGCCCTTCGGCAAGTTGCCGCTCGAGCTCCTGGGCGCGTTCGACCTTCTGCGTGATGTTCGACAGCGACCGGGTGATGCCACCGACAGCAGTCGGGGGGCGGGCACCGGCCATCAGCCCGGCGATCGGGCGGTCGTTGCCCGGTGCGCCGTTGGCATCGTCGACGCGTTCCTCCGATATCCCGATCAGGTTCTTACGGGCCATGGATTACTTCCTCCCCCAGACCTTGCGGACCAGGTCCTCGATCTCGCCATTGACGAGGTTGAGAGAGTCCATTGCGCGGTCGTAGGTGCCGCGGACAAACTGCGAGCGCTCGACTTCATAAAGCGTTTGCTTCGTTACGCCGGCGTCGGAGATAGCTGTCGACTTCACCATGGCGTTCTGCAGCATGCGATTGCCGAAAATGGCGCGCATGAAACCGGTCATCTGGCTTTGAGGGCCGTCGTTCGGCTCAAACCGTGTTCCGAGATAGCGCATCCAGTCATAGCTGGTGCGGCCACCGGCTTTTTCGACGACGCTCATCAACTCACTCGTCATCGACAGGAACTGCGACATCGACATGACGTCGAGCATCTGCGGATGCACGGTGATCAGGACGGACGTTGCGGCACAGAGCGCCGACATGGTGAGGAAGCCGAGCTGCGGGGGGCAATCGATGACGACGATGTCGTAGAAGCTCTCGATATCGGCGAGCACATCGCCGATGCGGGCGAAGAAAAGGGTTTCTGCAGCCCCGCCCGTCATCATCGCCTTCGGCGTTTCGTGCTCGAATTCCATGAGTTCGAGATTGCCGGGAATGAGATGCAGATTGGCGGTGTAGGTCGACCGCACGATATCGGCGATCGACCGCGGGGCGTCATAGCGGATCGCGCCGTAAAGCGTCTCGCCTTCTCCGACATCCAACTCCGGTTGATGGCCGAAGAGGGCGGAAAGCGAAGCCTGCGGATCGAGATCGATCGCGAGCGTGCGGTAGCCGCGAAGTGCCAGATATTGGGCGAGGTGGGCTGAGGTCGTCGTCTTAGCCGACCCGCCCTTGAAGTTCATCACAGACAGGACCTGCAGCTTTTCATCGCCGCGCCGGTGCGGGACATATTTGCCCGACTTGCCGCCATCGTCGAGAACGCGGCGAATGCGTTCGATGTCGGAAACGGCATACATGCGCCGACCGTTTGACAAGGGCGCTGGGCCGTGGCCCTCTGAGGCCACCTGCCTCAGATAGCCTTCGCCGATTCCGATGAAGGCTGCCGCTTCGGCAGGGCTGAAGAGACGCATCTGCTTTTGCGCTTGCGGGGGAAAGATTTTCTTTTGGTGCTGCTGCAGCTGATGGGCAAGTTCCAAAGCGTCGGCAGCCAGAAGCGTCGGCAGATGCTCCTGTGCGTCCTGGCTTTGAATTTTTTGCTGCAACATTGATATCCCCGAAAACTGCGCAAAAATCGTCATATCCGGACAATATGCGCAGATGCACTATGCTCCGATTCGGCGCGGTTTTACAAATGCATAGCGTTTTGGCGGAGGTGCTGCCCTTGCGGTGGAAAGCGAGCTTGTGAAGCGGTCGAGTTGTCCGCGGACAACTTCCCTTCGGGCACGTTCGCGCATCTCCAATTAGATCATAGATTTAATAGACTATTGACAGCAGGTCTGATTGTGTCAGGATTGTGTTAAGTTGGCGATTGGATGCATGGAGCTTCCTGATGTTCTATCTCGGTGGAATGACCCTTGGCTATCTTGAGCCGCCCCCGCCTTTGCCGAAGGCGATGAAGGCAAAGCGGCAGGCGGAAGTGGATGTCGCCTCGACGACGCTCGACAAGGCGGCGTGCGAAGAGTCCGATCGTAATCAGGAATGGGCGCGCGCGTTCCTGACGCCGTGGCACCTCCTTTACTGAGGAGTGAGGCGTGGCGCCGAACTGCGCCGCCCAAGCGTTGACAGCTGTCAACGGCGAGAGCCGTTTCAGCCGCCGTGGAAAAGCGCAAATCGGCGAGGGAAGGGCTGTTTCGCGGCGGCGAATTGATTAAGTTCGCTGTCATGGACACCAAGCAAGATCGATCCGTTTCAAGTGACCCGCCTGGCGATGCGGCCGACAATCAGGGGCAGGTGCTATCGCTGCACCAGCGCATCCTCGGTGACGTCGAAGGGCGCATTCTTTCCGGGGAGTGGCCACCCGGACACCGCATCCCGTTCGAGCACGAACTGACCGAGCAATACGACTGCTCGCGCATGACGGTGAACAAGGCCCTGACCGAACTCGTCAAACGCGGGCTGATCGAGCGGCGGCGCAAGTCGGGAAGCTACGTTACCTTTCCGCAGGTCCAGTCCGCCGTCATGGAGATCCACGACGTTAAACTCGAAGTCCAGTCGCTGGGGCTCGATTACAGCTTCCGCGTGGATGAGCGAAAAGTGCGCAAGGTCGAAGGCCGGGATCGTGAACGCCTGGATCTCCCGAGCTCGGGCAAGCTGCTGGATGTAACGTGCCGGCATTTTGCCGGCTCGCGTCCCTTTTGCTTCGAGGAGCGGTTGATCAGCCTTTCTGCGGTTCCGGAGGCCGAAGAGGAAACATTCGAGACCGCGGCGCCCGGTTCGTGGCTGCTCGGCAAGGTACCGTGGAGCACGGCCGAACACCGCATTCGTGCCGTGGCGGCCAGCAAATCGGCAGCGCAGGCGCTCGATATCGCCACCGGCACAGCCTGCCTCGTCATCGAGCGGCGGACCTGGAGCGGACGGGCGCCGGTCACGCATGTGCGGCTCACCTATCCCGGCGACCGCCACGAACTCGTTGCGCAGTTCGCGCCCAGCCCCATCGGCTAGTCGAAGGATCGGTTGTCCGCGGGCAACCGATGAAGCAGGCCCTCGATCGGCGGTTCCGCGCCGATTATCCTGCGGCGAGGCGCAGCTTCGGTGCCGGTTCGTTGCCGGAAAAAGCGAAGACCTCGATGGGTTCACCGATGCCCCTGACCGGGTAGGCGCCGAGATGCTCCATGCTCGAGGCGCAGCCGGCCAGCTCGACGAAGGCGCGCGACAACAGCACCGGGCGTTTGGTTTCCTTGGTCAGGCTCTCAAGCCTTGAGGCGATGTTGACGGCGGGGCCGATGACGGTGAAGTCGAGCCGGCGGCGCGAGCCGATATTGCCATACATCACGTCGCCGACATGCACGCCGATGCCGTAGCCGAGCGGCTCGCGACCTTTCGAGAGGTTGTCCTGGTTCAGGACGGCGATGGCTGCCTCCGCCTCCCGGATCGCCTGGAGCAGATTCTCCGCGGCGTCGGGGTTGCTTAGCGGAAAGATTGCCAGCAGCCCGTCACCCATGAATTTGAGGATCTCGCCGCCATGGCGCTCGATCGGTTCCGACATGGCGTCGAAATAGGCGTTCAGCAGTTCGATCACGTCGTCGCGCGGCCAGAGATCGGAAAGCTTTGTGAAATTGCGCAGGTCGCAGATCAGGATGGCGGCACCGACGGTGACGCCGCTGCCCCGTGTGGTGGCGCCGGCAAGGATCTGTTCGCTCGCGTGCGGGCCGACATAGGTTTCGAGCAGCGTTCGGACGAAACGGTTCTTCAGCCTGATTTCACTAACCAGCGCCAGCGCCGGCACGATCTTCGCGAGAAAGGCCAGATGTTCGTCTTCGAAGCCGCCCTTCCGGTCGCTGGCAAAGGTGACGATGTGGCGTTTGCCGAGCGTGTGCTCAAGCGGCCAGGCGATGTATTCGGTCAGGCCCTCGGCCCTGAGGTCAACATAGAGCGAGCTCTGTTCCTGCTCTTCCGTCAAGTCCTCGAGGTTGGTTCGAACCTCGGTGCCACCGTTATTGATCACGTAGAGCGGGCTGTTGAGGTAGAGAGCGGTGTTCTGGGTGCCATAGTCGTAGAGATCGATTTCGCCCTCGGCCAGCCCCTTGCGCCACAGGATGCGAGCGCCGAGCCATTGCGGATGGTTGATGCGGAAGTGCAACGTGGCGCGCGCAACCGGAATACCGGCGCCCTGCAGCCGTTCGCCCAACTCGACAAGGATATTGTCGATGAAGCGCTCGTTGCGCGTTTCGATGATCAGCCAGTCGAGCACGCCTTGGCGTCGAGCCGGAAAGCTGCCATCCTCGGGTGAAGGCGAGGGGGCCTCAGATGGGGTCTGCATTGCTGTTCTCCATGGCGCTCAAGCGGGTGAAGCCGCGTAAGCCGAACGATGTATCGCAGCAAATGTGGAGCATCGGCACCGCCTTGATAAGGGGCAACCTGAAAAGCTTTTGAGAAATCTGGGGCGGCATGCCGCCGCTTCTGTCAGACGATCGGGCGTGCCGGCGCGGCCGCAGGCCGGCTTCCGTCGATCAGCGGCAAGTGCAGGCGCACCCGCGTGCCACGCCATGGACCGGTGAGAATGTCGATACGGCCGCCGTGGAGCCGGGCGATCTCACGCGCGAGATTGAGCCCCAGCCCGGCGCCGGTGGAGCGCGGACGCAAGCGATAGAAAGGTTCGAAGACGCGATCGCGCTCCTCTACCGGAATGCCGGGGCCTTCGTCGTGGATTTCGAGCCCGCCGGCGGCATCGACCAGAACGGTGATCGTGCCGGCACCGCCGCCATGTTCGATGGCGTTGCGCAGAAGGTTGGCGACAGCCTGCTCGATCTGCCGCGGCCGCGCGCTGACCAGGGCGCCCGGCGCTTCGGCTTCGAATGCCAGCTCGTAGCCGGCTTCGAACGCAAGCGGTGCGAAGTCCGCTGCCATGACCCTCCCGAGAGAAACGAGGTCGACCACCTCGAGCGGGCCGCCGGCATGTTCGAGGACTTGCCGGTCGAGAAGCTGCTGGGCGAGATGCGACAGGCGCTCGATATCGAGCCTCAGGCGGGTGGTTTCGGGGTCTTCCTGCAGAAGCTCGGCGCGGGTCCGCAGGATCGCGATCGGGGTGCGCAATTCATGGGCCGCATCGGTCAGGAAGCGGTTGCGCTGGTCGTATCCCTCTCCCAGTCGCGCCAGGGCCCGGTTGAAGGCCCGCACCAAAGGGGCGATTTCGGTCGGCACTTCCTCGGTTTCGAGCTGCACGGCGCGGTTGTCGATGTCGATGCGCCCTGCCTGGTCGGCGGTCGAGACGAGGCTCGCGAGCGAACGGCGCACGACGGCCGGCGTCGTCAGCAGAGTGGAGACGCCCATGACCAAGACGATCGGCAAAAGGAAGCAGAGCACAACAAGCACGAGCGTCGGCATGACCTCCATCCACGCCGTCCTGCCGTCGAGGTCGCGCGCCATATCGACATTGATGCTGATCTGCACGTCCAACGGCTCATTGTCGCGGCGGGAGGAAACGGTCGCGGCGAGGATCTGGACCCGGCCGGCTTCGGTCTCGACATTGTGGAGGACAGCGTCCGGAAGCGTGCCGCCTTCTTCGAAAAGCAATTTCGCCCCCTCCACCCGTTGCAGCAGGTCGCCGCCGGCTTCTTCATAGGGGGCAGGGACGTTTCCGTAGCGCACGACCTGGCCGGCGGCGTCGCGGACGATGTACCAGAGATTGGGATAGGACTGGCGAAGCTCGCGCAGGTCCTCGGTCTCGTGCACGGCCAGCACGCCGTTCGCGTCGCGACCGACGGCGCGGTCGAGCACATCCAAGGCGGCTTCGTTGTCGACGAGCAACCGTGGCTGGGCGATGAACACGCCCAGGAAAAGCAGGCCGATGAAGACGAACAACGTGGCCGCCTGCAGGAGGATCAGCCGACGGACGAGGACCCATTGCAGCGAGCGCGGACGAACCTTGATCATGTCGTCGCGCGCAGGAGATAGCCGAGATTGCGGATCGCCCGGATTTCGACGCCGGCGCCGACGTCGTCTAGCTTGCGGCGCAGGCGCGAAAGATGGGAGTCGAGCGCGTTGGATTCGATCTCGTCTTCCATGGCGTAGACCGATTCTTCCAGCGTCGCCCTGAGCACGGTTCGGCCGGGCCGCCGCATCAGCGCTTCGAGCGCAAGCCGTTCCCGGCGCAGGAGGTCGAGAGGCTTGTCGTCGACGGCGGCCTCCCGGTGGCGGAAGTCGTAGATGAGCCGCCCGACCTTGGTCTGCTCCGATTTGAGCGTGACCGGACGGCGCGCAAGCGCGCGCAGCCGCGCCATCAGTTCCTCGACGGCAAAAGGCTTGGAAAGATAATCGTCGGCACCGGCATCGAGCCCGCTGACCCGGTCGTTGATCGATCCCAATGCCGTCAGCATCAGGATCGGCGCCTCGACGCCAAGGCTTCTGAGCTTCGGGATAAGATCCAGCCCCTCGCCATCCGGCACCCGGCGGTCAAGCACGACCACGTCATAGGGCCAGAGTTCGGCAACGGCCTCGGCGTCGGCGAGCGTCGAGACATGATCGACGATCACCTGGCGCCGCGCCAGGGCAGCCTTGAGGGCCGAGGCCATCTCCGGCTCGTCTTCCAGCAGCAAGATGCGCATGCCACTTTCCCTTCTGTGCCCGCATCTATGCGGGTCGCTGATCCGTCACGTCGACTGCCCGAGGCGTCACTCGCATTCCAGCTTCGGCTGGCGGAAGTTGGTGATGTACCAGCGGCCGTGCTGCATCCGGGCGTAGAAGCTATAGAAGCACTCCTGTTCCTCGACATAGCCCGGCGTCGAATACTCCTCGTAGCGCATTCCGCGCCGGGTGTCCCTGATTTCGCCGCTGGATGTGCCGGAGACGACATTCGTTGAGATCTTGCGCCATTGATAGGCGCGCTCGTTCCAGCCGAGATCGAGAACATTGGTGGGCGGACCATAGTCGATGATGACGGATTCGACCGGCTGGCCGATATAGGTCTTCATCGTATCGGATGCACAGCCGGCCAGCAGGGCGGCGGTGGCGGCGAAGCAGGCGAGGGTGCAAAACCCCTTAATGGAGAGCATGACGGATCCCGGTTTTCCTGCAGCGCCAGTCGTCCACGGGACGCGCGAAGCCAGCAGTTGTCGTTGACGTGCCGCCCGTCCGGAACGACTGCGATCCGGAGCGATGCGACGGCTGACCGGGAGCTAAAGGGCCAAGATTACAGGGGCATTGCAGGGCCGGCGCAAAGCTGGCGAAAGCTGCGCCGACGAAGCCGGTGGCGGGGGCAACGGATGTCGTTACTGCCGAAGAAGCGCTGCATACTTCCTAGGCAGCGCGGTCTGTGTCACGTGTTTGCGCTACCTTGGGATCAGCCGCGTAAACCAGGCCCGGCTTGACGATCCACTCGCCCGTGCGAAGTGCCAGTACATCAAAGCCGCCGCTCACCAGGCGCGGTGCCACGCCGACGAAACGATAGACAAGGCCCTCTCCGTCGCGCACGGATTCCCGTATCGGACAACTGCCCAGAGAGCCGATAACGTCGCCCTCGAACGCGACATCCACCAGCATGAAATATTCCGTCGGCAGACGGCGGCTGGCTCTGGAGGAGAGTTTGAACCCGTTTGTGAATTTCATAGTCTTGCTCGTCTGTGACGCCTTCGGAACCGGACATGCCGGTACTGGCAAGCGTCTGCGCTGTTCTGTTGCTTTCGCGTCCGAAGCCGGGTGGGTTGCCGCCAACGCAAATCCGGCCGATCACAGGAAAGGTGAATGCTGCGGCACCGGGTGTTGCGGCGCGGCACGTCTCAAGCCATCCAAAAGCGGCACCAGCATGGCAGCATGCCTGAGGCAAAACGACCTACAGGCACATTGCCGCCCGCTGCTTCTATCGCGCGGATCGGCATAGGATTTCGCCTGGGAAGATGGGATGGGAAGATCAGAAAAGCATAAGGGGAGGGAGTGCAGTGCGCTTGGATGATTGCGCGCGACGCTAGCAGAGCATCGCGGTTTGAGCTGGACGCAACTCGCCGCCAAACAGCGGGCTGAGGGTCGGTTCGGAGAGCAGGAACCCTTGCACGTGCGTTGCCCCGGCGCCTTGCGCGGCCTCAAATTGTGCATAAGTTTCAACACCTTCGACCACAACGACGGGAGCGACGCAGGACGCCAGACCCACCATGTGCAGAAGGAACCGCTCCGCGTCGGGACGTCCGAGCCGCAGGAAGAAGCCGTCGATCTTCACGATGTCGACGGGCAGGGACAAAAGTGCCTCCGGCGTCGAAAATCCCGTTCCGAAGTCATCGACGGCGACCCGATATCCAAGCTCTCGTACGCTTCGAACGAAACACCCGGCCGTCGGGAGCGCTGAGATCGGCAGGCTTTCGGCGAGTTCGAGCACGAGGCGCGATGCCAGCCCCCGATGGGTCGACAGCAGATCCAGGAGCAGCGTCCGGTTACGTTCATCGCAGATGCTTTCGACCGAGATGTTGCAGCCGAGGTCGCCGGTTGGATGATGCGCCAACCAGTCGAAGGCGAGCGTGAGCATGTGCCTGTCCAGCGCAGCAATGCGGCCGGCCGCCTCCAGATAGCGTATGAACTCGCTGGCGGTCATGACCTCGCCGTCGGGTCGGATGATCCTTCCCAGACACTCCGAATAGAGCACGGTGCCGACATCGGCGACGGCATTGACGTGTTGAAGTGAAAACCCGACGCGCCCTTCTTTTGCTGCGTGGTCGAAGATTTCCACAACACGGTCAAACATTTAAACTCCATTGGCTTGGACGCGGGTCCGGATGCAGCCACCGGCTCACCAAGTGAGCCGGTGGCCAGTTCCTCGTTATTGGGCGGTCTCCGGCTCCGGTTCGACAACAACCACCGTCTGCGGCGGCAGCGTGCCGCGGATTTCGTCGATCTTGCCAACGGCGGGGCCGACCCCGAGAATCCCCTTGGCTTCGTCGACCATGTCGTCGGTTACCACGCCATCCTTGGTGAAGCCCGCTAGCGCCTGGCGCAGCGCTTCGTCGCTCAGCGCAGGATCGGCTGGGACGGCGTCGACGCCATTTTCCGCCTCGAACTGCGCATAGGCGATTGCGTAAGCGGAAACGGCCGCCATCTTCGGATCGTTTGAATTGAGATAGGCGTGGTAGTTGCGGTTGAGCGAGTTGAACCCTCGCTTAGACCCGGGCGCCACAACGGGATCGACTACCGGATCGACCACCGGGTCCGATGCAACCACGACCGATTTGGCGGGTTTCTCGGCTTTTGCCGATTTGGCTGCCTTGGTCGCCTTGGTCTTGCTGCCGGAGGTCCCGGATTTGTGCTGCGATTTTCCACTGGACTTGCCAGTGCTCGTTTCCTTGCTTCCGCGGGAAGTGTCGGATTTGCTGTGGCCGGAACCGCCACCGTGGCTCCCGCCATTGCCACCACCGTTGCCCCCGCCGTTACCGCCGCCGCCACCATTGCCACCACCGCCGCCATTGCCGCCTTTGGCGTAGGCGGAATCGATCAGGCTCAGGGAACCGGCAGCCATTGGCGCGACTGCCAGCGTCAGCGCCATGATGCTCCGGGCGATCAGCTTCGTCACAGGCATAGAAATCTCCTCATTTCCAACTGGTCGTTCTCATTTGCTTACGGATCGAGACACGACATTCGATGTGAAGACGATATCTGCGCCTCTGAGACGGCGCCATCGGCCCCCGACCATTGCCTTTTCGCCTAGGACCTAGGTCCTATTCCGCAGCATCAAAGGTCCGAACAGTTCGGTCGCGATGGCTGCGCCATTGACCCTGTCATGAGAGTGGTTAGGTTGGCGCGGCCTTGCTACAATCGTCGCGCCGCACGAGCCGGCGGCCCGATCCGAGAGACCTGGTGCGCGTCCAACAGCTTATCACCCGCTGGAATTCTCAATCTCTAGCCACCCAGTTCCTGCTGATCGGAGGAGCGGTCGCCGCTTGTGCGATGGTTCTGGTCGGCGCCTTCGTATCGAACAGGATCGAAGACGCAGTCACCCGGAATTCCGCCGCAACGACGGCGCTTTACGTCGACAGCGTGATCGCGCCGTTGCTGCCCGATATGCAGACGAATGAAGTGCTCGACGAAACGGTTGCCCGTGCGCTGGACGAGACCCTTGGCCAGGGCGCGCTCGGCGAACGCCTCCTCTCGTTCCGCCTTTGGCGTGCCGATGGCACGCTTCTCTATTCGAGTGACCAGGCGGCCGTCGGCACCAAGGTGGAGCCAAGCGAGGAACTTCAGACGGCATTTTCAGGCAAAATGGTCGCCCGCTTCGACCAGGCCGGGGATGGGACGGCGGACAGGGCCACGGCCGAGCCGGCGCTTGCCATCTACAATCCGGTGCTCCAACCCTGGTCCGGCCAGGTGGTGGCCGTGTCGGAATTTCACGAGGTGGCCAATGATTTCGAACAAAGCCTCAATCAGGCGCGTGCACACACCTGGTTGGCGGTCGCAGCCTTCACGCTTGCCTTCTTCGTCGTGCTGTCGGCGATCGTGCTTCGGGGCAGCAAGACGATCGAGAGCCAGCGGCATGCGCTCGCCCAGCGCGTCGACGAGCTTTCGGCATCGCTGGCGCAGAACGAAACGTTGCGCGGCCGGCTGCAGCGCGCGTCGCAGCGCGCCACCGCATTGAACGAAAGCTATCTGAGGCGCATCGGCGCGGACCTGCATGATGGCCCCGCCCAACTCGTCGCCTATGCTTCGCTAAGACTGGGCAGCGAGACCTTGAAGCGCGACGCGACGCCGGCGGCCACCCGTGCGCGCGAGATCGGCGCGATCAAGGCGAGCCTCGACGAGGCGATGCAGGAGATCCGCACAATCTGCGGCGGCCTGGTCCTGCCGCAGATCGAGACGGCCGGACTGGCAGAGATCCTGCAGCGTTGCGTGAAGGCCCATCAGCAGCGCACAGGGGCGGCGGTCGAGCTCGCCCTGGCCGATCCGCCGGACCGTCTGTCGCAGGCGGCAAAGATCTGCATCTACCGCTTCGTGCAGGAAACCCTCAACAACGGCTACCGGCATGCCGGCGGCGTGAGGCAGCAGGTATCGCAACGAACAGTCGGCGACCGTGTCACCATCGAGGTCGCCGACGGCGGACCCGGATTTGATCCGGACAAAGTTCCGCCCACAAGTCTTGGTCTTGCCGGCCTGCGCGAACGGATCGAAAGTCTCGGCGGAACGTTTGAGCTCATCATCGAGCCGACCGGCACCACCGTTCGCATGACGACAAGCGTCAAGGAGATCTGACAATCATGACGTCAAGGATACGCGTTGCCGTGGTCGACGACCACCCTCTGTTTCGCGAAGGCGTGACCCGGAGCCTGTCGGAGATCGAGGGGTTTGAGATCGTCGCCGAGGGCAGTTCGAAGGACGACGCGACCGGGATCGCGCAAAGCCTCGGACCGGATGTGATGCTCATGGATATCTCCATGCCGGGCGGCGGGCTGGAGGCGATACCGGCGATCCTGGAGGTCGCTCCGTCGCAGAAGATCATCATGCTCACGGTTTCCGAAGACGGAGATGACGTGACCACGGCGCTCGACCGGGGTGCCACCGGCTATGTGCTGAAGGGCGTCGGCGCCTCGGCGCTCGCCGAGGTCATTCGCACTGTCGCTTCGGGCGAGCGTTACGTGGCGCCGACCCTGTCGGCCAAGCTTTTGTCGACGAAGGGCCCGGCTCAGCCTGGAAAATCCGGTCTGGTCGCAACCCTGACGCCCCGCGAGAAAGAGGTTCTGCACCTGGTAGCGGCCGGCATGAGCAACAAGCATGTTGCCATCGAGCTGGACCTGCAGGAAAAGACCGTGAAGCATCACATGACGCAGATCATGACGAAGCTGGGGGTCGCCAACCGCACCGAAGCGGCAATGGTTCTGCGCGACGCGCGCGAGCTTTAGTCTCTCATACCGACGGATACCGTC
The DNA here is from genome assembly GCF_014852035.1 of Ensifer sp. ENS03. Lineage (NCBI taxonomy): Bacteria > Pseudomonadati > Pseudomonadota > Alphaproteobacteria > Hyphomicrobiales > Rhizobiaceae > Ensifer > Ensifer sp. ENS03. Next base: position 279,294 of record NZ_JACVAV010000003.1, read on the forward strand.
GCACCGCCGACGCTGATCGGCGGCGCGTGCTAATGCGCCAGGGTCTCCATGCGCTGCTTGTCGGCTGATGTCGCGCGCCGGTTGATGATCGTCCGTCCGCGGGCATCCTTCATGATGTAGCGCCCCTTCCTGACTTGCTCGGTTATGCCGCCCTTGTGACGGATACCGGTTTCGCCATCGTCGGTGGCGTCTTCATTTGCACGGGAGGCCTTGGAGTTTCCGCCGGAACGGTTTTCGTTGGAATTCCCGTTTCCATTGCCGTTGCCACCGCCATTGCCGTTATTGCCGCCGCCGTTCCCGTTCCCTCCGCCATTACCACCACTATTTCCACCGCCGTTGCCGCCGCCACTATTGCCGTTCTTGGCGAGGGCGACCGTCTCGGTCATCGACAGACCTGCGCGGGTCAGATCGAGCTTGTAGGGAAGGGTCGTCACCAACAGGACTGCGGGCCAGAAGAATGCAGCAAGAAAAATCCGGCGATTGGGCATTTCAGTCCTCTGGCGATGTCGCGGCACAGGGTGGGCACGCTCCGGCGGATACCGGCAAGCTCGACTTTGCTCATGGCCGGCATGGCCAGTCAACGCGCGTCTGCGCTGGTTACGCTTTCCCAGACCTTTCCCCGGCGACGGCCGGACAATCGTCGGATTCCCTTAGGACCAAAGTCGGGTTCAATGCGTCGTCGTTTGGCGGCTGTGGCCTGCGCTCTTGCCGAGCAGCGACCGTGGCGTGACGGGTAGTCAGGCGATGGCGCGATTGAAATTGTCATGCACGCCGTTGCATCGTTTCATTTGGCCATATTCTCGACACCGAGATCGTTGACGTCTCCGGCAGGCTGGGACCACCCGGCGCTCATCGAGCGCCCGCTCCTGCGCCTCTTCGGAGGCCCGGGGGCGGGCGTTTTGCGCCTTTTGAAAGATCAACACTTGTCACACGACAAATCGACCGGGCACGTCAAGAAACGCATCGTGCTGCATTTTCCGGGCTTCGAGCCGCTGGATGCCGTCAAGCATCAGGCGCGCTACAAGCGATCGGCGGTCAAGACGGCGAGACTTCAGGATTTCGATGTTCAGGTCGGGCAGGTGGAGAGCGAGGGACCCGGCCGCTATTTCGACGTGGATAGCCAGGGCGCCGACTGGCAGACGGCCAGCCGCGTCTACATCTTCGATCACGACGAGATCGTCCGACGCCTGAATGGCCGGGGCACGCTGCATCGAATGGTCGCGGGCTACCTGAGCGCCCTGCGAGTCGTCTGGGAAGGCGGCGCATTCGGCTACTTCCGGCATGCCTGGCGGTTCGGCCTGTTCTTTCTCTTTCCGTTCCTGCTGGTGGCAATTGGCGTCGCGGGGAGCGTGTTGATCGGCACCGCCCCCTACTGGCTTGCGCTTGAATCATCGCTTCTCGTCCTGAGCGCGATCGTCGCCTACCTGGTCTTTTTCAAGCTGTTTCTCCCCTGGTCGGAGCGGTGGCATACCCTGCATCTCTTTTCTGACTGGGAGCTGGCGGTTGCCGTTGCGCGTCTGGAAAAACCATATTTAAAGCAATGGGTTGAAGACAGCCTGGCATCCGTGCGGGCCGCGCTCAACGAACCGGCCGACGAGTACGTCATCAGCTCTCACAGCATGGGCTCCAGCATCGCCACCCAGGTGATCGGCGCCCTGGTGGAGCGGGAGCCAGGCCTCTTTGCCGGAAAACGCATCGTCTTCGTCACGCTCGGCGGCGCGATCCTGCAGTGTGCGCTGCTGCGCTCAGCCGAAGTGTTGCGCGCGCGCGTCGGCGCCATCGCCCGGGTGAAGGATATCTTCTGGTTCGACGTCCAGTGCCTGACCGACGCGATCAATTTCTACAGATGCCAGGTGGTGGCGCTTGCCGGACACGGCGATGCGCCTCAGCCGCCCATCGTTTTCATCCGGCTCAAGCATATGCTGTCACCGGAGCGCTATGGCCGGATCAAGCGCGACTTCCTGCGTGTGCACCGCCAATACGTGCTCGATGCCGACGTTCGCGCGCCCTTCGATTTTACGATGATGACGGCCGGGCCGCTCCCGGCCGCCTCATTCGCCAACGCGGCCTGAAGGCAAACAGTCCTGTCGGGGCAGGGCTGTTGCTTGCCGCTCACGTACTCAGCACCGAGAGACCGCTCTCCCGGTCGAACAGGTGCAAGCCGTTTGGCTCGATTGTGAAGGATACCGCTTCCCCCGGCCTGGGGCAGCCGCTGGCCTTGACCAGTGCGCCAATTTCCTTGCCGGCAAACAGAAAGGTCACGAGCGCGTCGTTACCATGAAACTCGACCAGGTCGGCGATGCCCTCGACACGATTGAGCCCGCTTTCCGCCGGCGCCAGGTCGGCGGGACGTATGCCCAGCACCAGCGTCTGGCCATGGCGAAGCGTGAACCTGTCGTCCGAGATCGCGAAGCTGCCGCCCGCACTGCGCAACAGCCAGCTGCCTTCGGTCTTTTCGGCCGTCACGTCGATGAAATTCATGTTGGGTGTGCCGATAAAGCCGGCGACGAAGAGCGTGCGCGGGCGTTCGTATATCTCGGCGGGCGTTCCGACCTGCTCGATCGCGCCACCCTTCATCAGGACGATCCGGTCGGCAAGTGTCATCGCCTCCAACTGGTCGTGGGTCACATAGATCGTCGTGGTCTTTAGCTTCTGGTGCAGCCGGGCGATCTCGACCCGCATGTGATTGCGCAGCTTCGCGTCGAGATTGGAGAGCGGCTCGTCGAAGAGGAAGACCCGCGGCGTCTTGATCATCGCGCGGGCGATAGCGACGCGCTGTTGCTGCCCGCCGGACAGCTCGGTCGGCTTTCGGGCGAGATAGGGCTCGAGGCCGAGCGTTGCCGAAACAGCGCGAATCCGCGTATCGATCTCCGCCTTCGGCACCTTCATGCGCTTCAGTCCGAAAGCGATGTTGTCGTAGATCGTCATGTGTGGGTAGAGCGCATAGTTCTGGAAGACCATGGCGACGCCGCGGTCGCGAGGCGGCAGGTCGTTGACCGCCCGCCCGCCGATCGAGACGATGCCGCCGGATATGTCTTCGAGACCGGCAATCATGCGCAGCAGCGTGGACTTGCCGCAGCCGGATGGACCGAGAAACACGATGAATTCATGATCGGCGACATCGAGGTTGAAATCCTTGATGACATCAACGGCGCCGTATTGCTTGTCGACATTGGAGCAGACGATGTTCGCCATGGCTCAATCCTTCCCACTGTCCATGTGGATCTGAAGTTTGATATCAGTCGGTCGGGCGGATGCGGCCCGCTCGAATGCCCTGATGCTGTCTTCGAAGCGGAAGGTTTCAGTGATCAGCGGCTTCAGATCGACCTTGCCGGACGCGATCAATTGCAGGGCGCGGTCGAAGATGTTGGCGTAACGAAACACCGTTTCGATCCGGACTTCCTTGGAGATTGCGCCCGGAACGTCGAATTGTACCGGTTCGACCGGCAGGCCCACCAGAACCACGGCACCGCCCGGGCGGACCAGATCGAATATCCCGGAAAAGGCCTTGGCGCTGCCGCTCGCCTCGAAGACGAGATCGGCGCCCCAGCCGCCGGTTTCCGCGGCGATGACATCGGCAAAAGGCCGCTCGGCGATGTTGACCGGGATGATGCCCGGATACTGAGCGGCGATCGCCAGCTTCTCCGCGCTGAAATCGGAGATGAAGACACGGCTGCAGCCACCGGCAAGGGCTGCGAGCGCCACCATGATGCCGATCGGCCCGCAGCCGATCACCGCGGCGACATCGCCCGGTGCAATCCGCGCGCGGGCGGCTGCCTGCATGCCGATGGCGAACGGTTCGACCATCGCGCCTTCGGCAAAGGAGATGTTGTCGGGAAGCTTGTAGGTGAAGGCGGCGGGATGGACTGCGAAGGGAGCGAGCACGCCATGAACCGGCGGCGTTGCCCAGAACCGCACCTTGGGATCGACATTGTAGATGCCGAGCTTGGAAGCCCGGGAGGTCAGTTCTGGAACACCCGGCTCCATGCAGACCCGGTCGCCGACGTCGAGCGTTTCGACATTGCTTCCGACCGCGACGACGGTGCCGGCCGCCTCATGACCGAGCACCATCGGTTCGCGCACCACATAGGGGCCGATGGCGCCGTGGGTGTAGTAGTGCACGTCGCTGCCGCAGACGCCGACCGTGTCGATGGCGATCTTGACATCATCGGGACCAAGTTCCAGCGGGAGATCGATCTCCCGGATTGCGAGCTTGCCTTTTTGCTCGAGGACCAACGCTTGCATGAAGGATTTCCTTGTTTTTCCAGTCTTGGGATTCATTGGGTCTTGCGCTTGAAGGCGCTGTTGAGCATGCCACTTAGAACCCCGATGAAGAGCAGCGGCGGGATGGAGAGCAGCACGACGGAGGCGTTGAGGATGCCCCAGGGCACGTCGCGACCGAGTTGCGTCAGCTCCGAGGCGACGATCGGCAACGTCTTGGCGTCGGACGTCGTCAGCATCAGCGCAATCAGGAATTCGTTCCAGACGAGCACGAAGGCAAAGGCGACAGCTCCGATCAGCGACCGAAGGGCAATCGGCAGCGCGATAAGGAAGAAGATCGCATAAGGACCGTAGCCATCGACGCGGGCAGCCTCCTCGACTTCCTTCGGCACCCGCGCAAAGGCCGGGACGCTCAGCCAGATGATGGTCGCGAGCGTCAGCAGCGAATAGGTGACGATCATCGACAGGCGGGTGTCATAGAGGCCGAAATCGAGCCAGATCACCATCAGCGGAATGGCGATCGCGACCGGCGGCAGGAAGCGCAGCGACAGAACGAAGAACTGAATGTCGCGGGACCAGCGGTTGGGATAGCGCGCGATCGCATAGGCGGCGGGCAGGCCGAGAGCGGCACCGATCAGCACCGCAGCGCCCGATATCAGCAGCGAATTGACGAGGCCGGCAAAGACGCTTTCGCGGCCGAGCACATAGGCGAAGTTGTCGAGCGTCGGCTCGAAGAAGAAGAGCGGGGTCGGTGTCACGATGTCGACCCGGTTCTTGAAGGCATTGAGCGCGGTCCAGAACATTGGAAACACGGCAGAGAAGGCGGCGGCGGCAAGGATGAGCCGGCCAATGAAGCGGCCAAGGGCGTGGGCGGTCATCACTGAACCCTCTTCCAGATGAAGGTGAAGGCGATCGAGGTGGCGATCATCATCAGAACCGCCATGCTGGAGGCGTAGGAAATCCGGCCGGACTCGATGAAGCCTTGCGAGAAGGCGTACATGTCGAGCGTTTCGGTCGCGATGCCGGGGCCGCCGCGGGTCATTACGTAGATCAGGTCGAAGGCGCGCAGCGACTCGATCATCTTGACGAAGGCAAGCGAGATCAGCGGCGCCTTCAGCATCGGCAGCGCGATGAAGGCGTAAATCTCCCAGGTGCGGGCGTGGTCCAGCCGTGCCGCTTCGAATGGCTGGGGCGGCAGCGTTTCCAGGAGCTTCAGCACGATGACGGCGAAGAACAGGCCCCATTGCCAGACATCGACCAATGCGACTGTCGCAAGTGCAGTCGCCGGATTGGACAGGAGATCGAGTGGCTGACCGGTGATTGCCTTGTAGGGATAGGTGGCGATGCCATAGAGCGGATGGAAGGCGAACTTCCAGACGAAGGCGGCCGAAACGCGTGGCAGGATCACCGGTACCAGAAACAGGAGCGCCAGCAGGTTGCGCGTGCGCGGCGAGACGCATTCGAACAGCAGGATGCCAAGGCCGACGGCGATGGCGAGCGTTATACCGACGGTCACGGCTTCCCAGGTCAGGGAGACGCCGATCGCATTGATGAAGCGGCGGTCCGAGAAAAGGTCGATATAGTTGGCGAAACCGACGAAGCTGCCGTCCGGACGGCTGAGTTCCCGGTTTTGGAACGATATGTAGATCGCATAGGCCGTCGGCACGAGGGCGAGAACGGCAAGGATGCCCATGGTCGGGGTGAGGAACACCGCCGGCAGGCTGTTTTTCTGCTTCATGTGATCAGTCCTACGGCTGGGCTTTGAACGCCCCCGATGGTGCGGGCCACCGGCGGCTTTGCCGGCCGATGGCCCTTGGGAGGAACCGGCTTACTGGCTGCGGGCAACCAGGTCTTTGGCGAAGCCGTCGAGTTCGTCGAGGCCTTCCTTGATGTCGGTGCGCGTTCCGGTGATCAGCTCCTCGAGGATGATGCCCCAGCGGTCGCCAAGATCAGGCCATTGCGGGTTCTGCCAGAAGTTGACGGCGGTGACCTTGCCGGTATCAGCAAGCGCCTGGCCGAGATCGGGGCCGTAGAGCTCGGCGAATTTCGGGCTGGTCATGATGCTGGTGCGATTGAGTTCGCTGAACTGTCCGGCTTCGAGCCGCCGGGCCTCGTTTTCCTTCGAGGTCGCCCAAGCTACGAACAGACCGGCGCAGGCCTTGGAGGCCTCATCCTTGTTGGCCTTCATGCCGATTGCCAGACCATGGCCGTAGCCGCCGCCCGTCAACGGTGCCGGAGGCGGCAGGTAGCCGACCTTGCCGGCCACCTTCGAGGACTTCGGATCGATCGCCATGCCGACGAGCGGGGTGGATTCGATCAGCATCGCCACCTGGCCGGAGGTAAAAGCACCAACCGCCTCGTCCCAGCCGCCGGTCTGGCTGCCCGGTGCCGAGTACTTGAAGAGTTCGAGATAGGTCTCGGTCGCCTTGACCGCCTGTTCGCCGTCAAAGACCGGCGTCTTGCCGTCGAACCAGTTGCCGCCGAAGCCCTTGAAGAAGGGCATCCAGCGCCAGACATTGGCGCCCGAGCCGCGCTGGCCGCGAAGGGCTGTGCCGTAGATACCCTGGTCGGGCTGATTGAGCTTCTTCACTGCGGCAACATATTCGTCGAGCGTCTTCGGCGGCGTAATGCCGGCCGCCTCGAGCAAGTCCTTGCGGTAGACCATGAGGTCCCCGCCGCCAGTGACCGGCGCAAACCAGACCTTGCCGTCATAGGTCGCGACCTTCTGGCGGCCCGGATCGAAATCGGCGTAGTCGTAGTCATCAGGATAATAGTCCATCAGCGGCGCGACCCAGCCGGCCGACGCAAATAGCGCCACATTTGCCTCATCGATGTAATAGACGTTGTACTTGCCGATGGTCGAGGCGTCCGCCTTGGTCTTGGCGCGGCGGTCGTTTTCGTTGAGATAGTCGATCTCAAAGGATGCGCCGCCCGAGAGCTTCTCGAATTCGGACTTGTAGCCTTCGAGCAGCGTCAGGCCGTCGCGCGGCTGGGCGAGCACCTTGATCGTGCCGGAGCATTCGGCAGCGACCGCAACAGTCGTCAGGCCGGTGGAAAGAAGGCATGCGAAGGCGATGCTCGAAACGAGCGTTTTGGCTTTTTTCATTGTGAAAAGACCTCCCCAGGTCTGCGATGCGCGCCGGATACTCCTCAGATCCAGTGCGTTTTCCTCATAGCGAACCGTTTCGCTGGGTTCGATGATAGGCCTTACGCTTTGCCGAACTAGCGTGCGCGATGCGGCGATTCTGTACTTTCTTGCAAAAAATTGCCAGATGCCAGCCGTTTGCAGCGCAGCAAACGCAAGGATTCATCGCCTGGGTGGGTGAAACGCGCCTAAGAACGGGAAGTACGACGCTGGCCTGTCAGCCGCCTGTAGGCCGAAGGCGTCATCTTGTGCTGGCGCAGGAAGGTGCGGTTGAAATTGGAGATGTTGAGGTAGCCGACCTCGAAGCAGATGTCGGTGATCGGCATGTCGGTTTCGGCAAGCAGCTTGCACGCCTGCCAGATGCGCAGCTTGTTGACGTGGTCGGTAAAGGTGTTGCCGGTATTCTTCTTGAAGAAACGGGAAAAGGCCGTTTCGCTCATGTCGGCCTGCCGGGCAAGATCGGCAAGATGAATGTCGGTGGCGATGTTCTCGTAGATGAAGGCCAGCGCGCCGCGCAGCACGTCAAGCGATTGTTGGTCGAGTTCTGGCGCGAATTCCGGCGAGGAGAGCAACTCGTATTCCTCGGTGTTGACCAGCAGATCGAGCAGCTGGATGAACAGCGAGAAGCGCGAGAGCCCTTTCAGGCTGCCCATGCGTTCGATCAGATCGGCGCCCTTGGCGCGGGCTTCGCCATGAAACACCAGGCCGCGCTCGGCGCGGGCGAAGAAGGCCTCGAGCTCGGCAAATTCCGGCAAGGCGTCGGTGATCTCGCGCATGCGATCCGGGTGGAACTGCATGACGATGTCACGGCCTTCGATAATCTCATCGGGTTCGGTAACCGTTACCCAGTCATGCGGCAGGTTGCTGCCGATGACGGTGAGATAACCCGGACCGAACTGGCCGATATGATCACCGACGAAGGCAAGGCCCGAGGCCTTGCGGATGAGATGGATTTCGATCTCCGGATGGAAGTTCCAGACGTTCCGTTCCCAGGGATAGTTGTCGAGACGCCATAGGAACGTCTCGTTGACGCCGGTGACGATGTGCTCGAAGGTCGGCGGGTTGGTTGCGAGCGAAGCGGGCTTTGCCGGCGCGCGTTTTGAGCCTCGCGCCGTACTCATCGCCTGACCCTCCTTCGCGCCGTGTCGATCGGTCGTCTCCTTTGGAGAAGGAGCGGCTGCCTATTGCACCCAAGCCGCCCCGTTTTCCGGACTATGTCAGGCGCGTTCGGCCCAGATCTTGGCGAGCTCGACCAGCGTCTTTACGCTGCGCTCCATGTCCTGGCGGCTGACCCATTCGAGCGGCGAATGGAAGGCGTGGCCGCCGGCGAAGAGGTTGGCCGAAGGCAGACCCATGAAGGAGAGCCGCGAACCGTCGGTGCCGCCGCGGATGCTGCCGCGCACCGGCTGCATGCCGGCCCGGCGGATCGCCTCGATGGCGTTTTCGACGATCTCCGGATGGCGGTCGAGGATGGCCTTCATGTTGCGGTACTGCTGCTTGACCTCGAAACTGTAGGTGGAGCCCGGATAGGCCTTCATCACGTCCTTGACGATGCCTTCGAGCATGGCTTCCTTCGAGGCAAGGCCCGCCTCGTCGAAGTCGCGCACGATGAGGCCGAGCTGCGCCCTGTCCATCGAGCCGGTCACGCCGGTCGGATGCACGAAGCCGTCGCGGCCCTCGGTGCCCTCGGGCGAAACCTCCCGCGGCAGCCGGCTAATGATGTTGCCGGCGATCTTGATGGCGTTCTCCATCTTGTCCTTGGCAAAGCCCGGGTGGATGGCGACGCCATGAATGACGATCTCGACGCCATCGGCGGAAAAGGTCTCGTCCTCGATATGGCCGGCGGTTTCGCCATCGACCGTATAGCAGAATTGGGCCCCAAGCTTCTTCAAGTCGACCTTGTCGACGCCGCGGCCGATCTCTTCGTCGGTGGTGAAGAGCAGCTTGATCGTGCCGTGCTTGATTTCGGGATTGTCGACGAGAACTTGAGCGGCCGCGACGATCTCGGCAAGCCCGGCCTTGTCGTCGGCGCCGAGCAGCGTCGTGCCGTCGGTCGTGACGATGTCATTGCCGATCTGGTCGTTGAGAACCGGGTGGTCGGCGACGCGGATTACCTGCTGCGGATCTCCCGTGAGCCGGATATCGCCGCCCTGGTAGTTGCTGACGATCTGCGGCTTGACGTTCGTGCCGGTGAAATCCGGCGCCGTGTCCATGTGCGAGCACCAGCAGATGACCGGCACCGGCTTGTCCACGTTCGAAGGAATGGTGGCATAGACGTAGCCGTTTTCATCGAGATGCGCGTCGGCAAGGCCGATCGTCAGCAGTTCCTCGACGAGCACGCGACCGAGGTTCTTCTGCTTTTCCGTCGACGGCTGCGTCTTCGACCTCGCGTCGGACTGGGTGTCGATGACGACATAACGAAGGAAGCGGTCGAGAACGGTATCGGTCATGGCGGGAATCCAATGCTGGTGGGCGTCAGACCGCTATACCCCCAGACCGAGACGAGGGAAAGTCGTGACCGCCCAACGCATGCGGTTGGTCGTGGCCCGACTGGCTCCTCCGGTCGCGGCGCAGACGATGCCGATCAGTAGATTTTTCCAGCCGTCGTCTCGGTCTCGCCTCTGGTACCCTTGAACTCCGCTGCCAGCTTCGACGTGGCGCCGACCAGCAGGCCGACATCGTTGCCGACCGCCACAAAGGTCGCGCCGAGTTCTAGGTAGCGGCGGGCAAGGGCCTGATCGGAGGTCAGGATACCGGCCGCCTTGCCGTGCGACTGGATGCGAAGGAGCGCCGCCTCGACTGCTTGCTGTACCTCCGGCGCACCGGGCTTGCCGAGAAAGCCCATGTCTGCGGCAAGATCGGCCGGGCCGATGAAGACACCGTCGACGCCGTCGGTGGTCGTGATCTCGTCGAGGGCGGCAAGGCCGGCGCGGCTTTCGATCTGCACGAGCAGGCAGACCTCGTCATTGGCGGTCTGCAGATAGTCGGGAATACTGTTGAAGGCCGATGCCCGGGCAAGGGCGGCACCGACTCCACGCACGCCATGGGGCGGATAACGCACGGCGCGCACCAGGGCGCGGGCCTGTTCGTCGCTTTCGACCATCGGCACCAGCAGCGTCTGCGCGCCGATGTCGAGGATCTGCTTGATCATCCAGGTCTCGCCGATCGGCGGCCGGACGATGGCGTGGCTTGGCGATGCGGCGAGTGCCTGGAGCTGTGCTGCCAGAAGCGGTATGTCGTTCGGCGCATGCTCGGCGTCAAGCAGCAGCCAGTCGAACCCGGCGCCGCCGCAGATCTCGGCCGTATAGGGATTGGCGAGCGCCAGCCAGAGACCGATCTGCGGGCGCTTGTCAGTGAGGGCCTGTTTGAACGGATTGCGCGGAGCGGGCATGGGCGTTCCTATTCGAAGAAGCAGCTGACGGTGCCGGACGGGCCGAAGTCGGCGACGATGGTGTCGCCATGGCGGGCCTCGACCGGGCGGATGAAGGAGCCGGCAAGCACGATCTGGCCGGCCTCGATACGGTCGCCGTAGAGCGCCAGGCGATTGGCGAGCCAGGCGATGCCGCGGGCCGGGTGGTTGAGCACGCCGGCGCCCAGTCCTGTCTCTTCGACCTCGGCATTGCGCGAGACGATCGCGCCCATCCAGCGCATGTCGATCGCATCGGGCCGCATCTGTCTTCCGCCAAGCACGATGCCGGCATTGGCGGCGTTGTCGGAGATGGTATCGACGATCGTGCGCGCCTTCTTCGTTTCCGGATCGACGCGCAGGATCCGCGTATCGAGGATTTCGAGCGCCGGCGTCACGTAATCGGTGGCGTTCAACACGTCGAAGACGGTGACATTGGGGCCGGAAAGCGGCGCCTTCATCACGAAGGCGATCTCGGCCTCGATGCGCGGCTGAATGAAACGATTGCCCGGAATGCGCGCGCCGTCCTCAAACAGCATGTCATCGAAGAGCACGCCGGAATCGGGGATGTCGATGTTGAGCGCATATTGCATCGCCTTCGAGGTCAAGCCGATCTTCCAGCCGATCACCCGGAGTCCAGCGGCGATCTTCTTCTTCACCCAGGCGGCCTGCACCGCATAGGCGTCGTCCATGGTCATGTCGGGATGCTGGAGCGACAGCAGTCCGGTCTGGACGCGCTCGCGTTCGGCGATGTCGAGTGCCGTCGCGGCTGACTCGATCTGGTTCTTGTCGAGCATGGGTCAGGCCTCGTCGGCAACTGGGTTGATGAGCGTGCCGATGCCTTGGGCCTCGACCTCGACGATGTCGCCAGGCTTCAGCCAGATTGGCGGATGGAAACGGGCACCGGCGCCAGTCGGCGTGCCGGTGACGATGACGTCGCCGGGCACCAGCGTCGTGAAGGTGGAGACGTAATTGATGATCTTGCGGAAGGAGAAGATCATCCGGCTGGTGCGGTCCTGCTGGCGAACCTCGCCGTTCACGCGGGTTGCCAGCTTGATGTCGGCAAGCTGGGCCTCGTCGGTGAATGGCACCAGCCAAGGACCGATCGAGCCGGTGCGGTCGAAGTTCTTGCCCTGGGTGACGTTGAACTTGGCATGGCGCACCCAGTCGCGGATCGTGCCTTCGTTTGAGAGCGAAAGCGCGGCGACGTGGTCGAGCGCCGCCGCCTCGGGGATACGACGACCGCCCTTGCCGATGACGATGACGATCTCGCCTTCATAATCGAGCTGTGCGCTTTCCGGCGGGCGGATCAGCGGCTGACTGTGGCCGGTAAACGAGCGCGGGAAACGGATGAACAGCGACGGGTTGGAGGGCGCCGCCTGCCCGTCCTTGTATTCCTCATTGCGGTCCGGAAAATTGACGCCGACGCAAATGATCTTTTCCGGTGCCGGTATAGGGATCTCGTAGCGGATATCGTCGAGCGAAATGTCCGCCGGCAGTCCGGCCGCTTCGTCGGCAAGCCGGGTAAGGGCACCGGCTTCGATCACCTCGCGCAGCGTTTGCCATGTCGATCCGTGCCGCTTCGAAAGGTCGATGATCCCGTCGCCGGAAACGAGACCGTATCCGGTTTGTCCGACGGCCGAAAAGGTAACGAAACGGGGACGGCTCATCGTGCGGTTTCCGTGTTTTTCGGAGGCTTGTTCAGTGCGGCGGCAACTTCGGTGATCACCCCGTAGGCGGTGTCGGCATCGTCCTCCCTCATATCGAATTGGCCCGCCTGGAACCGGATTGCGACGCGGCCATCGACGCGGGTCTGGGTCAGGTAGATACGGCCGTCATCGTTGATCGCGTTGACCAAAGCAATGGTGTGGGCGTCCGGATCCCCTTCGCTCAGATGGCGGAACGAAAACAGCGACAGCATCGGTGCGGTCACGATCTCGAATTCCCGGTGCCCGGCCAGCCGCTCCGCCAGTTGCCGGGACCAGCGCACGTGGTTGCGGATCATCGTCCGCAGGCCTTCGAGACCATGGAAGCGCAGCAGGAACCAAAGTTTCAGAGCCCGGAAACGCCGGCCGAGCGGGATCGTCCATTCGGAATAGTTGATGATACCGTCGCGCCCGTGCGTCTTCAGATATTCCGGCTGGATCGCCAACGTCTTCACCAGATCATCGGGACTGCGGATGAAATGCGCCGAGCAGTCGAACTGCGCACCCAGCCACTTGTGCGGATTGAAGACGACGGAGTCAGCGTTTTCGACGCCGGCCCAGAGTTCGCGAAACTCCTCGCAGATCATCGCGGCACCGGCCCAGGCGGCATCGACATGGACATAGAGACCGTGCGCATGGGCGACCCGCACAACCTCGGCGATGTCGTCGCAGGCACCCGTGCTTGTCCCTCCGGTGCAGGCGATCACGCCCGCCGGCACGAGGCCTGCTGCCTTGTCGCGGAGGATCGCCGCTTCGAGCGCCTGGCAGTCCATCGCCCGCCGCGGCCCGTTCGCCGGGATGCGCACGAGGTTCTCCTCGCCGATCCCCGAGACCCAGATCGCCCGGTCGATCGAGGTGTGAACCTGATCGGAGGAATAGATGCGAAGCTGCTGCTGGCTGGCGAGGCCCTTCTTGTTGCCGTTCCACCCGAGCGCCTTCTCGCGCATGACAAGCACGGCCGAGAGTGTCGCCGAGGACGCCGAATCCTGGATCACACCAGAGAATCCTTCGGGCAGTCCGATCGCCTGGCGCAGCCAGTCGATCACCTTGGTTTCGAGCTCTGTCGCCGCCGGCGAGGTCTGCCAGAGCATGCACTGCGCCGCCATGGCGGTAACGAGATACTCGGCGACGACGGAGACGGGGGCGGCGTTGGCGGGGAAATAGGCGAAGAAACGCGGATGCTGCCAATGTGTCATGCCCGGCAGGATAATCTTTTCGAAGTCCTCGAAGATCGCCTGCATGTCCTCGCCGGTCCGCGGCGGCTGCGCCGGGATCTGGGCGGCAATTGCCCCCGGTGCCGTCTGCGCCCGCACGGGGCGGTCACGCAGCGAGGCGCGATAGTCCGCACCCCATTTCGCCGCCTTCAGCGACCATTCGGTGAAACTCTTTTCGTCCATTTTCTACTCCCGTTCGATGCGAGGCCCTTACCCGATCCACTCGCCAAACGTCACGGCGCGACGATCGGTTGGGCTTTCAGGATCGAGTCCCTCGCCTCGGCACCGGCAAAGGCGCTGCCTTCCTCAAACCAGGATTTCGGTGCCGGCGCGCCCCAGAGCGTCTGGCGCTGCGGGTCCTTCAGGTCCCACTTGATCGGTTCCAGATCCGGATCGACGGTCTGGTAGTCGGAGCAGTAGATCTCGATGCGGTGTCCATCAGGGTCGCGGACATAGAGGAAGAAGGCGTTGGAAATGCCGTGGCGGCCGGGGCCACGTTCGATATTGGCGAGCCAACCGGAGGTCGACATCAGGTCGAGCAGGTCGATGATGTTGAGCGGCGTCGGTACCCAGAAGGCGGTGTGGTGCAGGCGCGGGCCGCGGCCGTTGGTAAAGGCGATGTCGTGCACGCCGCCCTTGCGATGGGTCCAGGCGGCCCAGAGACGTCCCGTCTCCTCATCGGCCGTGTATTCCGTTACCCGGAAGCCGATCTCGTTGTAGAAGGCGACCGCTTCGTCGACATTGGGCGAGAAGCAGTTGAAGTGGTCGATGCGCAGCGGTTTGACGCCGCGGTAGAGCGCGTATTTCTGGTGGATTGGCGGCAGACGGTCCATCTTCGAATAGAATTCGAGCGGGATGCCCTGCGGGTCACGGGTGCGAAAGGTGCGTGACTGGTAGGGGCGTTCGATCCACTCGACAGGCAATTCTTTCGCTTTGAAGAAATGCGCGGCCTTTTCGAGATCCTCTTCGCCAAAGACCTTGAAGCCGAGGTCGCGAGCCTCTGCGCTCGACGCCTTCTTCAGAATGATGCAGTGGTGGCCGCGTTCCTCCATGGCCCTCAGATAGATCGTGTCCGCCGTCTCGTCGGTGACCTGCAGGCCGAGTACGTCGACATAGAAGGCGCGTGATTTGGCGAGATCGGTGACGACGAGCTCCACATGGCTCAGCCGCACGATGTTGAAGGGCGGGTAGAGGTTCGGTTTCGGCAAGGGCATTGATGTCTCCTCCAGTTTTTTTTGCCAGCGCGCTCAGCCGCCGAGCTTGGCGATCGCGTGCGCCGAGCTGGCAAAGGCGATGTTCTTGGTTTCCATGTAAAAATCGAACGACCAGTCGCCGCCGTCGCGGCCAATGCCCGAGCTCTTGACGCCGCCGAACGGCGTCGGCAGGTGGCGCACATTCTCCGAGTTCACCCAGATCATCCCGGCCTCCAGATGATCGGTGAAGCGGAACGCGCGGGTGACGTCGGAGGTCCAGAGATAGCCGGTCAGGCCGTATTGCGTGTCGTTGGCAAGCGCCAGCGCCTCCGCCTCGTCCTTGAACGGGATCGCCGTCAGCACCGGCCCGAAGATTTCTTCCTGGGCAATGCGCATGCCGTTATTGGCGCCGGTAAAGAGCGTCGGGGTCACATAGCAGCCACCGCCCGGACCGTCGAATTTCTCGCCGCCGGCAGCAATGGTTGCACCCTCCTCGCGGCCGATTCGGATATAGTCGAGCACCTTCTTCTCATGCACGGGGTGAATGAGCGGGCCGACGACAGTCTCGGGGTCAAGCGGATGACCGACCTTGATGCGCTTGGCCTTCTCGGCGACGAGCGCGGTGAACCGGTCATAGATGCTGTCTTCGACCAAAAGGCGCGAGGACGAGGTGCAGCGTTCGCCGTTCAGCGAATAGATCATGAAGACGGCGGCGTCGGCCGCGCGTTCGAGATCGGCATCGGCAAAGACGATCACCGGGTTCTTGCCGCCGAGTTCGAAATGGACGCGCTTCAGTGTCTCGGCACCCTGCTTCATGATCATCGAGCCGGTGCGGCTTTCACCGACGAAGCCGATCGCCTTGATATCGGGGTGTTCGGTCAGCGCCCGGCCGGCGTCTTCGCCGAAACCGTTGACCAGGTTCCAGACACCTTTCGGCAGCCCGGCCTCCTCGGCGATCTCCACCAGCAGCCGTGCGGTCAGCGGCGAGAACTCCGCCGGCTTGTGGACGACCGTGCAGCCGGCGGCGAGCGCCGGGGCGATCTTCCAGGTCGACAGCATGAAGGGCGTGTTCCAGGGCGTGATGATGCCGACTGGGCCGATCGGCACGCGCGTCGTCATGTTGATCTGGTTGCCGCCGCGCAGCATCTTGCCGTCGCGTGCCTCCGGCGCCCGGTCGGCAAAGAAGCGGAAGTTTTCCGCACCGCGCAGCGCCGCCTTGGCCATGAACTTCAGCGATTGTCCGGTATCCACGCACTCGACGAAGGCGATCTCCTCGGCGCGCGCGACGATCGCATCGGCAATTTTATGCAGCAGCTTCTTGCGCGCATCGCCGGGCATGGACGCCCATTCGGCGAAGGCTGCTTTCGCGGCCTTGGCGGCGCGGTCGATGTCGGCTGCCTTGCCGCGCGCGATCTTCGCCAGCGGTTTCAGGTCGATGGGCGAGATGGTCTCGAAAGTCTCGCCATCAAGCGAGGGAAGGGCTTCACCGTTGATGTGGTTGAGCACGCCTTCGCGTCTGAAGCGGGCAAGATAGCGTTCCGCCTTGGCGAGGTTTTCGGCGAGCTTGGACATGATGGTCTCCGATGCTGGCGCAGACTTCGCCGCGCACTGCTGTGTTTTTGTGGGAGGGCCGCGCTCAGCCGTTGGAGGCGCGCAGCCTGGGGTGAATGGCGTTCTTCTTCCAGCTCAGCTCCGGATCGATCTCGCGGATCTCCAGGCTGAGGGCGAAATGCGGCGTCGAGAAGAGCGTCGAGAGTTCTTCGCTGACGGCCTTGAAAATCGCGTCGCCGGTCGCCTTCTTCTCCGCTTCCGTGCGGCCGCGGCCGATGCGGAAGGACAGGTCGATGAAGCCGTTTTCCGGCAGGAGGTCGGCGATCGCATAGTCGCGGCTCTGGATCGTGCGCACCCTGATGGCGCCAAGCTCGAAGAGGCCGGTGCCGAGGATGGTCGCGTGCACCGTGCGGCACAGCTTGGCAAAGTCGACGCGAGTGTCGAGGTTACCGGAATATTCGATTGTCAGATGCGGCATCTTTCCTCCCGATGCGCTCTCATATATTTAACACGTTAATGAAATTGCCGACAGTGTCAAGCAGCCCGTTTCCCGCAGCTGCGCCTGCCGATTGCAGAACGAAAGAAAATGTCCGATAGAACGCCTATGAGCCGCGAAAAGCCTCCCACCGACCTGGGCCACGACGCCCTTTTGCCGCACAACACGCGCCGTTCGCTGCCGATCGCGCTTCTGCGCGCACGCGAAGCCGTCATGGCGCATTTTCGACCGATGCTGGCGCGTCACGATATTACCGAGCAACAATGGCGGGTGATCCGCATTCTCGCCGAAGCCGGCCGGGTCGATGCGTCCGAGATGGCCGACAAGGCCTTCATCCTGGCGCCAAGCCTGACGCGCATCATCCGCTCGCTCGAGGAGCGCGGCCTGATCACCAAGCATAAGGACGCCGACGACGGCCGGCGCGTTCTGCTCGAGATCGCGCCCGAGGGCATGCGGGTGATCGCCGACGTCAGCCCGGAAAGCCGCGCGATCTACGAGGAGCTCGAAGCTCGCTACGGCCACGAGCGCGTCGAGGTCCTGCTCGATATGCTGGACGAACTCGCCAGTCTCAACGACTGAGTGCTTCGACGGCGCCCTGATCATCGAACCCCCAGTTCTTCCGCAAGCGCCAGCGTCTCGTCGGCATATCGCAGGACGCGGTCGCGCGCCGCGGGCAACTCCGGCCGCGAGGCAAACCAGCCGATATAGGTGAGGCTGCGAAGCACGAGGAACAGCGGCAGGCAGGAAAACGCTTCGTCCGGCAGGGCGCGGCGGCTTCGATAGCCTGAGATCAGCACAACCTCGATCGTCTCATATGCCGGCTCGCGCCGGTTTTTCAGGAGTGCGGTCGCGATGTCGAAGAGGCGAAAGCCGTAGCCGGCATCGTCGAAATCGATGAAGGTCACGCCGTTCTCGGCAACGAGCACGTTCTCCCGAACGAGATCGGCATGGATCAGCCCAAAATCCTGCGCCGGAGTCGGCATCGTTGCCAGGCGCCGCCGGAGATCATGGCGCAACGCCGAAAGTGCTCTTGTCTGTGCCGAAGACAAGCCGTCGCAGTCCCAGAACCGTCCCCAGAGCGGCCGCTCGCCGAGCAGTCCTTCCGCATCCCAGGCGGGGCGCCAGAATCCCTCCGGCGACGTCCAGCGGTCGGCGAGATTGTGCATCTCGGCCATGGTGGCGCCGAGTGCCGAGAAGATCGCGCCGAGCTTTTCGGGTGTGTGGGACAGCGGCTTTCCGCTTTCGCCGAGCGTCTGTCCGTCCATCCAGCCGATGATATCGGCGTGCTGCGCGGCAAACGCTTCATCTTCCGGCAGGGCAACAAGCAGGCATCCGTCCGCCGTTGCGATCGGCCGCGGCACCGCGAGACCGGCATCGCCGAGTGCTGCCATCCATTGCAACTCCGAGCGAAGGGCCGCTTCGCCGTGATAGCCGGCGCGGTGCAGCCGCAGCGCCGCCGACCGACCATCGGCGAGGCATACGCGAAACACCGCGTTTTCCCGGTATTTCAGGAGTTCCGGCCGTTGGTCGGCGACGCCCCAGTGCGAGAGCGCCTGACGGGCGCGCGCGTCGAGCGCGGCGCGAAATTGCGGAGGCAGATCGGCCATCATCGTCGGCTCACAGACCCGAAAGCACGTCGTCGAGCATCGACAGCATGAGGTCGGCATTCTCGCGGGTAAACGGCATCGGCGGCCTGATCTTCGTCGTGCATTGGTGGATACCAAGCTTGCCCATCAGAACGCCTCGCTCTCGCATGCCGTTGATCACCTTTGTCGCGAGACCGCTCGCCGGTGTTTTCTCGCTGCGATCGGTGACGAGTTCCGCACCGAAGAACAGGCCGCTGCCCCTGATGTCGCCGATCACGTCATGTTTGTCCGCAAGCCCCGCGAGACCCGCCTTGGCGTAAGCGCCCACGGCAGCGGCGTTCTCGATGAGCTTCTCACTTTCGATCACATCGAGCACCGCCATGGCGACAGCGCAGGATACGGGGTTGCCGCCGAAGGTGTTGAAGTAGCGAAACGCCTTGCGGAAGGCGTTGAGCGTGTCGGCGCCGGCAATCACGCCGCCGATCGGATGGCCATTGCCCATCGGTTTTCCGAGCGTGACGATATCGGGCACGATGCCGGCCTTCTGGTGTCCCCACATATGGCCGCCGGTACGGCCGAAGCCCGGCTGGACCTCGTCGGCAATGACGAGGCCGCCGGCTTTTCTGACCGCGGCGACAGCCCCGTCGAGAAATTCCCATGGCAACTCCGGAAAGCCCTCATTGGCGAAGAAGGGGTCGATGATCAGCGCCGAGAAGCCGTGCGGGCTCTGCTCAAGCGAGGCGATCGCTTCTTCGACCTTGGCGGTGAAGGCCGCAGCGAATGCGTCACCCGGCTCGCCGCCGAGCGGTCGGTAGCTGTCGGGTGCTGGCACGTGGCGCACGTGGCCGCCGAAGCCGCCGACCGGCGGCATTCGGGTCGAAAGCTGCGACACGGCCGCGGTGTTGCCGTGATAGGTGTGGTCGGTGGCAATCACCCCGGTTTTGCCGGTCACGGCTTGAGCCATGCGCAGCGCCACGTCATTCGCCTCGCTGCCGGTGCAGGTGAGGATCGCCGCGTCGAGGCTCTTGTCGAAGGTCGCGGTCAGCCGCTCGACATAGTCGAGAATGCCTTCGTGCAGATAGCGGGTGTGGGTGTTGAGGGTTGAGGCCTGCCGGGCGATCGCCTCGGTCACCCGCGGATGGCAATGGCCGACATGCGGCACGTTGTTGTAGCAGTCGAGATAGCGGCGGCCATCGGCGTCGAAGAGCCAGACGCCTTCGCCGCGCACCAGATGCACCGGCTCCTCGTAGAACAGCGACATGTTGCGCCCGAGCAGCCGCTCGCGGCGCGCGATCAGATCCGCGTTGCCTGTCATGGTTTATCCCCGTGCGGCGGTGAGGCCGGCGTCCAGCGCCGTCAGAATACGGGCGACATCGCCGGCGGTGATGACGAGTGGCGGCGAGAGGATGACATTGGCGCCCGAGGTTCGCACCATGACGCCGGCGTCATAGGTCACGTCCTGGACCTTCTGCACCACATCCTTCGCCGCAGCGGTCTTCTTCGCGCGGTCCGAGACCAGTTCGAGCGCGCACATCAGACCCTTGCCACGCACGTCGCCGATCAGTTCGTGCCGCTCCTTCAGCGCTTCGAGACCGGCGATGAGTTCCTCGCCGCGGGCACCCGCATTCGCCGCCACGTTCTGCTTGCGCGTCTCCTTCAGCGTTGCGAGTGCTGCCGCAGCACCGACCGGATGGCCGGAGTAGGTGTAACCATGGCCGATCGATCCGGCAGCCGTCTTGTTGCTTTCGAAAGTCTCGGCCACCTTGTCGGCGATCATCACTGCGCCGAAGGGATAGTAGCCATTGGTGATCGCCTTCGCGGTCGACATGAAGTCTGGCTTCACGCCCCAGAGACGTGAGCCGGTCCAGGCGCCGGTGCGGCCGAAGGCGGTGATCACCTCGTCGGCAATCAGCAGAATGCCGTGGCGGTCGCAGATCTCGCGCATCAGCGGCATGAAGGTCTCGTGCGGCACGATCACGCCGCCGGCGCCAAGCACCGGCTCCATGATCAGCGCCGCGATGGTGTCGGCGCCCTGAAAGGCGATCTCGTCCTCGAAGAGTCGCGCGATCGACTTGGCGATGACAGCGCCGTCGGTCGTGTCGAACGGGTTGCGATAGGTATAGGGCGCCGGCAGATGATACACGCCGGGCAGCAGTGGCTCGTAGTTGCGACGGAAATTGGCATTGCCGTTGACCGAGGCGCCGCCGAAATGGGTGCCGTGATAGCCCTTCTTCAAGGCGACGAACTTGGTGCGCTCCGGCTGACCGTTGAGCTTGTGGTATTGGCGGGCGAGACGCAGGCAGGTCTCGACCGAATCCGAGCCCCCCGAGGTGAAGAACGAGCGCGTCAGCCCGTCCTCGCGGAACCATTCAGCGAGCTCGTAGGACAGCTCGATCAGCGGCGAATTGGTGGTGCCGCGAAAGGTCGAATAATAGGGCAGGTCGTCGAGCTGGCGGCGGATCGCCTCCTTCACCGGTTCACAGGAATAGCCGAGATTGACGTTCCAGAGACCGCCGACCGCGTCGAGCACCTTCTTGCCGTGAATGTCGACGATCTCGACGCCTTCGCCGGCATTGATGATGCGCGGCGGCGTCGCCTGCATCTCGGCCGGATGCGCCATCGGATGCCAGAGGTGGCGGGCGTTGTTCTCGATGAGGAAGTTGGTTTCGCGCATGCTCATGCTCCTGTCCGTTCGAGGCCGAGCATCTGAAGCGCTCTGGCATAGCTTTCTGCGGGGCGGGTGACGTCGAAATGGACGTGAGGCAGGCCGACGGTCCGCGCACCCTCGATGTTCTTCAACTGGTCATCCACGAAGACGCAGGCTTCGTGCGGCAAACTGAGCTGGCTCAGCACCAGTTCGTAAGCGCGCGGATCGGGCTTCAGGATGTTGGTGTAGGTGGCGTCGACGATAATCTCGAAGAGCTCGATCAGCGGGAAACGCTCGCGGAACGCGACGCCATAGAAGAGGTCGAGTTCGTTGGAGAGGATCGCGAGGCGGACACCGGCCCTGTGAGCGGCAAGGATCGCGTTGCGTGCCTCGGGCCTGAGCACCAGCTCCGGTTCGGCCCCGCGCGCCCGCTGCACGAAGGTCTTCATGTCGCTCCAGTCTTCGTCGAGCAACTGTCCGACCTCGCGCGTGCGTGTCGTCCAGTAGTCCCGTTCGGTGATCTCGCGCCGCTGCATGGCGGCCCAGAGCGGGTCGGTCGCCGGATCGAAGGGGCCGCGCCACGTGAGCGTGCCCGGCGCAAGGCCAAGTGCGCGCTCGGTGACATCGTGGGTCTCGAATAGCGTTCGGGTGACGACGCCGCCGAAGTCGAGGATCAATGCCTTGTCGGTCATGTTCTTCGTCATGGCCGACCCTCGGGCACGATGCCGCGCGACACCCAGTCATCGAAGATCGCAAGTGCTGCTTTCGAGAATTCCGGGGCGTTGATGTGGCTGTCGACCTCAAGCAGCGCGACGCCTGACGGGATCGACCGGCGCATCTCGTCGATGAAGGCGTCGAGCGCCTCCGGTTCGAAGAGCGGCTCGTCGGGCTGATCCCACTCCTGAATCCCCTTGAGCGGCAGGATGAAGGCGACTTCGGCGCCGGTGCCGGCCAGTTTGCCGCCGATGACGCGAGCGATCTCGCGCCGCCCATGGGCTGACGTGGTGACCGAGCCGAGCAGCCGGTTGTGGGCGTGATAGGGGCGGTCGGCGAAGGCTTGCGGAACGGGCTGCCAAGCCGGCAGGTCGACCATGTCGACGGCGCCGGGCGCGACGATCTGGGGGATGCCGGCTCGCCCGGCATTTTCAAGCCGGTCCGGCCCTGAGGTGACGACCGTTCCGTGATGGTGGTTGCTGACCTCCTGGATGCAGAAGTCGAAGACGGCCGTGAAACCCTTCTCGGCCGCGATCGCCTCGAAAGCGCGCCCGCCCATGCCGGTCGAATGGAAGACGGCGACGTCGTAGCCGCGGCGCTCGAGTTCGGGTTTCAGGTATTTCATGTATTTGAGGCAGCTCGATCCCAGCGAGGTCATGCCGATCAGCGGCCGCGATCCATCCGGCTTTGTACCGAACCGCGCAGCACCGACGACCGCGCCGCAGGCCTGGGAGAGCACCGAGCGGCAGATGCCGTTGAGACCATAGAGCCCGCCAGCCCAGAGGATCATCATCAGATCAGGCGCGATGCGCTCGGGCGGCAAGAGGTGCGAATAGGCAATCGTCGAGACGATGAATTTCGGCACGCCGAGTGGTAGCGCCGCGGCGACGTCGAGCGCCAGATCGGTGCCCATGGAGCCGCCGAGAATGATGACGCCATCGGCCTGGCCGGCCTCGTAGAGCGAACGGGTAAGGGCGGCGGCACCTGTTGCCATCAGCGCCATGGCGCTGTGTTCGTCGCCGCTGGATGCGATGGCCGCGATCGAGACGCCGGCTGCTTCGGCAATGTCGTGGCGCGAGTAATCAGGCTGATAGGGCGGGTCGCCGAGAATGCTGACATCCATCATCACAGGCAGTCCGCCGGCTTCGCGGATGACGGACGCCATGAACTGGAGTTCGTCGCATTTGGTGTCTCCCGTACCCACGACCAGGATATTGGGGAGACGGTTCATTGCATTCATCAGCCGGCCCTCCTTGCCAGCGGATCGGCAGCAACCTGCTCCAACCCGAAAAGTCTTTCGGAAATGCGTCTTGCCGCAGCCATAGCGGCGCGCCCCATCTGTTCCACCGTCTCCTTGTCGGCACGCGTTGCAGGTGCGGCGATAGCGATGGCGCCGACCGGCGTTGTGCCGGGCGCACGGATCGGGGCGGCGACGCTGACGACGCCGGTCTCAAGCCCGTGATGGCAGATCGAGTAGCCACGCCGGAGCGTCTCGCCGAGCGTCTGGCGGAGTGCGGCCGGATCCGTCAGCGTGTGGTCGGTGAAGGCCTGGAGCGGCGCCGACAGGGCCGCGTCGATCTCCTTCTGCGGGCAGAAGGCGAGAAAGCCGAGGCCGGATGCGGTCGCGTGGAAGGGCAGGATGCTGCCGACGTCGACGATGACACGATGCGCCCGTTGCGAGTCCTCCACATGAATGGTCGAGAGGCGGCCGGCGGCGTATTCGGAGAGGTGGACGGTCTCGCCCGCAAGGCTTGCGAGTTCCCGCGCAAAAGGGGTCGCCACGCTCAGATAGGGAAAGCGCGCCTCGCGGATACGGGCGAGCCGCACCGGTGCACCGCCAAGGCGATAACGGCGCGTTTCCACGTCCTGCTCGACGAAGCCGTGTTTTTCCAGTTCGACGAGGAAGCGCCTGGCCGTCGCCTTGTCGAGCCCGCAGTGGCGGGCGATGTCGCTCAACCCCGCCTCTTTCTCAAGGCGCGAGATCGCGTCGAGCAAAGTCAGGGCCTTACCGATGGTGCTCATCCATTCCTCCGTTGTCGAGCGCCCCGTCAGTCCTCTCGCCTGTTCCCTCCTAAGGAGCGGTAGACCCGCTCTCCCGGTCGTTCTGGGTCGAGATACTTAACATGCGAAATAACTTGACAGGGCCAGATGCAATTTGCAAGTCTATATTTGAAGCTAAGGTTCAAATAATGAACCGAAAGACTTGCGCGGCAAAGACAAAAAGCAAGCCCCGCGCCTCAAGTCCGCTTCAGGGAGCCGCCGACGGAGAGAAGGACCGGAGGCGAAAAGGCGTTCGCGCCAGCAAGGGGAGCCAAGACTATGACCAATTCGCCTGCGCCCGTGACCGGGGCGAACCAATTGCGCAAGAACGCCCTCGGCGTCGGCGCCGTCACCTTTCTCG
The DNA here is from genome assembly GCF_014852035.1 of Ensifer sp. ENS03. Lineage (NCBI taxonomy): Bacteria > Pseudomonadati > Pseudomonadota > Alphaproteobacteria > Hyphomicrobiales > Rhizobiaceae > Ensifer > Ensifer sp. ENS03. The sequence goes on from NZ_JACVAV010000003.1 coordinate 303,574, forward strand.
TCGTTTCCGCCGCTGCACCGCTAACCGCGGTTGCCGGCGGCGTTCCATTGTCGATGATGCTCGGAAACGGTGCGGGCATTCCCGGCACCTTCCTGATCGTCACCGCGATCCTGCTTCTGTTCTCGGTCGGCTATGTCGCCATGGCGAGGCATATCCGCAATGCCGGCGCCTTCTATGCCTATACGGCACAGGGCCTCGGCGGGCTGATGGGCGGTGCCGCAGCGATGATCGCGATCCTTGCCTATAACGCGATGCAGATCGGCGTCTTCGGCCTCTTCGGCGCGGCAACGGCGGGGCTTTTCGCCGGCTTGGGGATCGATCTGCCCTGGTGGGTCTGGACCTTTATCGGCATCGCTGCGGTCGGCATTCTCGGTTATCGCCGCGTCGATCTCTCCGCCAAGGTGCTGACTGTCCTCGTCATCCTTGAATATCTGGTCGTGCTCGTCATCGACGTCGCGATCCTCGCCAAGGGCGGCGACGGCGGATTGACGACGGTTTCGTTCACGCCCTCGGCGATCCTCTCCGGTTCGCCGTCGATCGGCATTCTCTTCTGCTTCGCCGCCTTCATCGGTTTCGAAGCGACGACGATCTACAGCGAGGAAGCCCGCGATCCGGAGAAGACCGTGCCGCTTGCGACCTATATCTCGGTGCTGATCATCGGCATCTTCTACATGTTCACCTCGTGGCTGATGGTGAACGCCGCCGGCGCGGACAAGCTGGTGCCCGAACTGCAGGGCCTTGCCGATCCGACCACTTTTCTCTTCGGCCTCGCCGAACGCTATGCCGGCGGCTGGCTGCCGCCGTTGATGAACGTGCTCTTCGTCACGAGCCTCTTTGCCGGCGTGCTGGCGTTCCACAACGGTGTCGCCCGCTATCTCTACGTCGCCGGCCGCGAGCGCCTGCTGCCCTCCTCGATCGGCGTCACACATCCTGTCTACCACAGCCCGCATGTCGGCTCGCTGATCCAGACGGTTATTGCCGTGCTAATCGTCGCGCTCTTTGCGGCAACGGGTCAGGACCCGGTGCTGGCGCTGTTCTCCTGGCTGACCAACGTCGGCACGCTTGCGGTCATGACGCTGATGGCCTTTACCGCCTTTGCGATCGTCGCCTTCTTCAACCGCAATCCTGGGCTTGAAACGAACCCGCTGGTCACCAAGGTCATTCCCGTCGTCACCGGTCTGATCCTCGTTGCCGTCATCATCGCGATCGCGGCCAATTTCGGCGATCTCGCCGGCGCTACCGGCATGCTCGCGGTGTTCTTGCCGGGGCTCGTCGTGATCTTTGGGGTCATCGGGCTGTTCCTGGCGGCCTCGCTGAAATCGGGCAATCCGATTGAGTTCGCCCGCCTGGGTGCCGGCCAGGAGATCTGATCTCTCGGGAATATCGCTTTTGGGGATGGCGGCCCGCCGCCATCCCTGCAAACCAAACGGGACAGGACACGATGCAGGACAAGATCGATCAATTGCGCAACCTGCCCGTTGCGGCCCAAAAATTGTTCATCGGGGGGCGTTGGCAGGAGAGCCTCTCCGGTCAAAGCCTCGATGTCGCCTCGCCGATCGACGGCAGGCACCTGACGACGATCGCCGACGCGGCAGCCGGTGATGTCGACGCCGCGGTCCGGGCCGCCCGCGCCGCTTTCGAGAAGGGAAGCTGGTCGAGGGTTGCCCCGGCCCAGCGCAAAAAGGTTCTCACGCGCATTGCCGAGATCATCGAGGCGCAGGCACTCGAGCTGGCCGTTCTCGGCGTACGCGACAATGGCACGGAAATCTCTATGGCGCTGAAGGCCGAGCCCGGCAGCGCCGCCGGCACCTTCCGCTACTATGCCGAGGCGCTCGACAAGGTCTATGGCGAGATCGCTCCGTCGGCCGACAATATTCTCGGTCTCGTGCATCGCGAACCGATTGGCGTGGTCGCCGCGATCGTGCCCTGGAATTTCCCGCTGATGATCGGCGCCTGGAAGATCGCGCCGGCGCTCGCCGCCGGCAACTCGGTCGTGCTGAAACCGGCCGAGGGCGCCTCGCTCAGCCTGCTCAGGCTCGCTGAGATCTGCGCCGAGGCCGGTCTGCCAGAGGGTGTCTTGAATGTCGTCACTGGTCGCGGCGCGACCACGGGCGAGGCGATCGGCCTTCATGGCGATATCGACGTTCTCGCCTTTACCGGATCCGGCGGCGTCGGTCGTCGGCTGCTCGAATATTCCGCGCGCTCGAACCTGAAGCGCGTCTATCTCGAACTTGGCGGCAAGTCGCCGAACGTCGTCTTTGCCGACGCACCCGACCTCGACCAGGCCGCGCGCATTTCCGCCTATGGCATCTTCCGCAACTCCGGCCAGGTCTGCGTTGCCGGTTCGCGGCTGCTTGTCGAGCGCTCCATTCACGAAGCCTTCGCCGAGAAGGTGGCAGCGATCGCAGGATCCGTGAAGGTCGGCGACCCGCTGCTTCTTGCGACCGAGGCCGGCGCGATTTCGAGCGAGGTTCAACTCAAGAAGAACCTCGATTTCGTCAGAGAGGCCGAGGCTGAAGGTGCAAGGTTGCGCTCCGGCGGCAAGCGCATCCTCGAAGAGACTGGCGGTTATTACATGCAGCCGACTGTCTTCGACGTTCAGCCGGATATGAAGCTGGCGAAGGAGGAGGTCTTCGGCCCCGTGCTTGCGGTCATACCGTTTGATGACGAGGTCGACGCACTCCGGATCGCCAACGCGACCGACTACGGTCTGGCGTCGGCCGTCTGGACTGCGAACCTGTCACGCGCGCACCGCATGGTGCGCGGCATCCGCGCCGGCGTGGTGCACGTCAATACCTATGGCGGCGCCGACAACACAGTGCCGCTCGGTGGCGTCAGGCAGTCCGGCAATGGTCACGACAAGTCGCTGCACGCGCTCGATAAATACATCGATCTGAAGACCGCCTGGATTCAGCTCTGACCCCCGGGACGACAAACCGTATCGGCGTTGGGCCGGGTAAGCCGGCTATTCCATCGTCGCCCGCAAGGCCCGGATGATCTCTTCGGCAAACATGGCGGCGGCCAGGCCGTGGCCGCGTCTTTCCCGCTGCACCAGCGAAAGCACGTTCTTTGCAAAAGTCCGGTCGCGGATTTGAAGATATGTCAGCACGCCGTTTCGTTGTTCCTCGGTAATGTCGAACTTGCTGAGGAAAGCGATGCCGTCGCCGGCCGCGGCCAGGAACTTCATCGCCTCGATGGAATTGGTGAGATAGCTCGGCTCGACTGTCAGCCCGGCCTCAGCGAAGGCGTCGGCGACGATGCCATGGATCTGCATCGACTTGTCTGCAAAGATCAGCGGGTAGGGCTGGCAATAGGCCAGCGGCAATGATTCCATGCCGGCGAGCGGGTGTTCAGGAGCAACGACCGCGCCGAGGCGGGTGTCCATCTTCCAGAGTGTCTCGATCTGCGGCGTCGGCGGGAGACTGAAGGCAAAGCCGAGGTCGGCCTCGCCACCGGCCACCGCCTGAACGATCTCGCGGGCGAACATTACCCGGATCGTGATCTTGAGGCGTGGATGGCGTGCGCCGAAGATCGCAGCCACCTTCGGCACGATGCCGCCGGCAAGGCCGTTCATTGTGGCGATGATCACCTCGCCGCTCTGCAGCGCCTTGATATCGCGAATTTCGGCTTCGACCTGGCTGTATTCCTTCATGGTCCGGCGCACATGCGCGACGAGGATTTCGCCGGCCGGCGTCAGCCTGAGGCCGCGCGGCAGCCGCTCGAACAGCGGCTCGCCGATATCCTCCTCAAGCTGCAACACATGCTTGTTGATGGCCGAGGCAGCGACGTTCAGCCGTTCGCTCGCCCCGCGGATCGAGCCTGAGCGCGCCACCTCGTCGATATAGCGCAGCACGCGTGAATGCAGCATGGTCTTCCCCAATTTAATCGTTCTCGAAAAGCGAACGGTACGAGCAGAAAATACTGCTTTTCGGAAGCGGTGCAATGACTTCTTATGGTTGGCGAGGGGCGCGCTGCCGGCACTGCACCCGCTGAATATGGCGGGTTATGGGCAGGCGCCGACGACTCTGAAAGTGGAGGACTATTCGTGAACCAGACTGAAGCCGCGCATTACGAAAAGGTGCGCGCCATCTTCGATATCCTGAACGGCGAGCGGGAGGCGGATCTTCTTTTGAAGAACCTGAACATCCTCGATGTTCACGGAGAGACCGTCTACCAGGGGTCCATTCTCGTCTACGACAAGCGCATCGTTGCGCTCAACCCCGACGAGACGGTCTTGAAGGTCAAGCAAGTCTTCGACGGCAAGGGCCTCTATGCGATCCCCGGCCTGATCGACGCGCATATCCATTTCGAATCCCAGCTCGCGCACCCGACGGCGCTCGCCGAGGCGATGGTTCCCTGCGGCACGACGACGATCTATGCCGAGTGCCTGGATCTGCTCAGCGCCGCGGGCAAGGAAGGCATCGAAGCGGCCGAGAGCCTTTTCCGGGATTACGAGCAGCTGCCCTACCGGCTCTATGCCTTCGCACCGGGCAAGAAGACGGCGGCATCGGTGACGGAAGCCGTGCTCAAGATGGAACCGGTGATCGGCCTCGGGGAGTTCGAGCACTTCACCTACAGTTCCGGCAACGACGACGATTTCCGCAAGGCGGCCTGGGTCCGCGCCAAGGGCGGCTTTATGAACGGCCACTGGGGCGTCACCGCGCTCTCCGACATGATCCTCAACTACCTGCCGGCGATCGGCGTCTCCAACAATCACGACGTCTGGAACGAGAAGGATATCGAGAAGAGCATTCGCTACGGCTTCCCGACGCACATCAAGTTCGGGGTCGGCAGCAGCGAGGTGATCAAGGTGCTGTTGCGCGCGATCGTCGACCGCAAATGGCCGACCGACAATTTCATGCTCTGCACCGACAACATCTCGATCGAGCGACTGCTCACCATGGGCCACATGGACTGGATCATTTCGCTCTCAGCCGAAATGGGCATCAACCCGATCCACGCGATCAAGATGGCGACCTACAACACCGCGCGTTCTTTCCACATGGAAGACAAGATCGGTTCGCTGACGCCCGGCCGGTTCGCCGATATCGTCTTGACCGACAGCCTGTCGAAGATCAATCCGCTCTACGTGTTCAAGGATGGCGAACTGGTCGCGCGAGACCGTAAGCTGCTGAAGAATGCCGACATCGACTATTCCGGCATGTGCAAGGACGGCGTTTCCGGCCTCGCCGATCTCTCGCCGGAGCAACTGGACATCGTGCCCCTGGAAGTGTCGGAAGACGGCACGCAGGCCAAGGTCTATTTGTTCGATGTCTACGGCCGCGGCCACGCCAAATTCTACCAGGAAATCTGGGTTCCGCTGAAGGATGGCAAGGTCGTTGTCGAGCATGAGGGCAAGAAGATGAGCCGGCTGTCGGTCGTCCAGCGCTATGCCGACGGCAAACGCCATGTGGTGAACGGGCTTTTCAAGGGCGTTCATGTCGATCGTGGCGCAGTGGCGACCTTTTGGCCGGCGCCGAAGCCCTATTTCGTCGTCGTCGGTCAGGACAGCGCCGAGATGTGCCATTGCCTCAAGCGGGTCGATACCCATGCCGGCGCCTGCATCGTCACCGACGACAGGGTGGAAAAGGCCGTCATGCCGCTGGAGATCTACGGGGTCATGGCGAACATGAGCGTCGAGCAACTGACGGCCAGTGCCGCTGCGATCGATGCGGCGCTCGAAGCTCTTGGCAACCGCAACGAAGGCGAACCGGTGGTCAACAAGCTGCTCAGCCTGTTCATCTCGTTGCACCGGTTCCGCTTCATGGCCTAGAGCCATTCAGAAAAAGGAGACGGGCGTTTCGGCGTCCGTCTGCCTGGAAAGTGGCGTGCTTCCGCGACAATGGGCGGGACATGCCGAAAGATATAAAAGCGCATCGCTGAGGGGGCGATGGGCCGGCGGGGTAAGGAGCTCCGCATCGTTTCGAGGGAGGAAACAATGGCACACAATGCGGCGGAAGCCGAAATCGTCGATACCGGCAGCCTGACGCGGCGCTGGATCATGTATGTCGTCGGCATCTATGTGCTGACCTTCGGTGTCAGCCTGGCGATCCGGGCCGGCATCGGCATTTCACCCCAGAGCAGCCTGACGCGGACCATGACGCTGGTCTATCCGCCCTTCAGCCAGGGCACCTACAACTTCATGCTCGAACTGATCATGCTGTTCCTGACCTATCTGGTCCTGCCCAAGGACTTCAAGCTCAAGAACTTCGCCTCGCTGATCCCGGCTTTCGTGCTGGCGGTTTTCCTGGACTTCAACCTGGGGATCACCGAGTTCATCAAGCTCGAGGCCTATCCGCTGCGGGTGGCGCTGCTGGTCTTTGCCGATGCGGCGCTCGCCTTCGGCCTGTTCCTGATGATCCGCGCCAATCTGGTGCTGATGCCGATCGACATGTTCGTCAACACCATCTTCAAGCGCACCGGCTGGAAGTGGGGCAACATCAAGACCGGCTTCGACTGCACGCTGCTGGTTCTGTCGGCCTGTATCGGTCTGCTCTTCCTCGCAGAGGTCAAGTTCATCCGCGAAGGCACGATCCTGAACGCCATTCTCGTCGGGCAGTACATCAAGCTCTACTTCTTCCTGTTCAGGAAGTTCCAGGGCAAGGCGACACCTTCGCCGAAAGGCCTGGAAGCGGCCGCGGAATAGCATCCCGCGCAAAGATGCGAGAAGGGGCGCCCAACCGGCGCCCCTTCATCATGTGTCGTGATCTCTGCTTACGGGCGAACAGGCTTATCCGAAAGCGAGTTCGAGGTTCTGCCGGTCCCGTGCCACCACTTGGCACTTGGTTTCGAAACCGTCGCCGGCGACCACCAGAACGAGTTCCGGTGGTATGCCGGCGGAATTCGAAACCGTAACCGCCGCGCCATCGGCGCCCAGCGACCGGATGGTGCAGTCGATCCGTGAATGCCTGTCGTCGAAGAGAATGGTTCCGGCCTTCAGCACGCGCTGGCGCGGACCGAGCGGATAGCCGGCTTCGAGACTGCTCCATTCGACGCAGCGGTTTCGTCCTCCGGCCTTGGCGAGATACATCGCCGCATCCGCCTGGGCGAGCAAGGTGGCGTTATCCCTGCTATTGGCCGAAAGGGCGGCGGTGCCGAAGCTCGCAGTCACCGCGAGCTGGCCGAATTCACCGTGGATCGTCTGAGCGGCGATCGCTGCCCGCAGTTTTTCCGCCGCCGTCAGCGCGCCTGTCGCGTCGACATGCGGCAGCATGACGGCAAATTCCTCGCCGCCGAGCCGCCCAAAGAGGTCGCTTGCTCGCAGATTGGACTGGCAGATGGAGGCAACGGCCTTCAAGACCTCGTCTCCTGCCGCATGCCCGTGTGTGTCGTTGACCCGCTTGAAATGGTCCACATCGAGGACGATGCAAGACAGGTCATGCTGGTGCCGCACCGCGAGCGAGATCAGCTTGTCCGCTTCCTCGCGGAAGGCGCGCCGCGTCAGCGTCCCGGTCAGTCCATCCGTCGCGGCCGAGCGGAGCAGATCGATCCGGTCCATCGCCACGCCCGCCAACTCCATCAGGATCGCAAGATCCGTCTCAGTGAACTGTCGTGGCGAGCGGTCGATCGCGCACACGGTCCCGACTGTATGCCCGTCCAGCGTCTTCAGCGGGACGCCTGCGTAGAACCGGACATGTTCGGGACCGGCCACGGCCGGGTGCTGCGAAAAGCGTGCATCCTTCGTGGCGTCGTGGACGACGAGAGGCTCCTCGGAGGCGACGACATATCGGCAGAAGGTCTCTTTGCGCGGGACCTCGTCGGCCGAAAGGCCGGAGCAGGCCTTGTACCATTGGCGATGTGCATCGACCAAGGAGACGATGCCGATCTCTATGGAGAAGACCTGTTTGATCAGCCGCACGACCCGTTCAAGGCCTTCATCCCTTGGCGTGTCGAGGATATCGAGATGTCCAAGGGCGGCCAAGCGATCGAATTCCCTGCCTTTCGCGTCCGTCGTCGGACGTCCGGCTGGCCCAGCAACCACCATTCCGTTTTCCTTTCTCATTCCACGCCCGGCAATAGACGCGTTTTAGGGAAAAAACAAAAGGCGCTGAACAGCAACTGGATGTGGATTGCGCCGGCTCTGTGGCGAAAGATGCCGTGTTTGTACCGAACCAGCGATGCTGCATCCGTGCTTAGCCGCCGAAACTTCCGAGCTGCGTCGGCACGTGTACATAGTTGCGGTCGAAGTAGAGCAGCGCATTGCCATCGCTGCGCGAGCGGATGCCGACGACCCGGCCGATGAGGATATGGTGCGTTCCCAAGAGCCGCGCCTCGGCCAGTTCGCAGTCGAGCGAAACGATCGCATCCTTGACGGCGAAGCTGCCCGATTGCATCTCGACCCAGTCAGTGGCGGCATAGCGCGCGGCCATGTCCTGCGTCGCGCCGGCGAAATGACCGGCGAGATCCCGATGGTCGTGGCTGAGCACGTTGACGCAAAAGCGCCTGTTGTCGATGAACAGCCCGCATTGGGTGGAGTTCCGGTTCATGCAGACAAGCAGCGTCGGCGGCTCGTCGGTTACCGAGCACATGGCGGTGGCCGTGAACCCGCCGCGTCCGGCGGGTCCGTTGGTGGTGATGACGTTGACCGGCGCGCAGACCCGCGCCATCGCATTGCGAAACTCGGTCTTTGAAACGAGCGGTTCCATGGCAGGCCTCACTCGGCTGCGCTGCGAAGGGTGGCGTTGTCGTCGAGCGGCGGCAGCCAGGTATTGCCGGTCCAGCCGTTCTCGTCGTAGTCGGCCATGCACTGATCGACGAGCGCCTCCATCTCCTTCAGACGCCCGCCGCGCTCGGCGCCCTTCAACACCTGCAGCCGCACCTCTTCGGGTGCACCGGCATAGTTGAGTTCGTAAAGCGCGTGCCGCCCGCCAAACTCGGTGCCGGTCGCGTCCCAGAGCAGCTTCATGATCTTGATGCGCTCGATATGGCCCATGTCGTTGGAGCCGCGCACATATTGCGCCAGGTAACGATCGATCTCGGGATTGCCGAAATCGCGCGCCGAGGAGGGCAGGTAGATCAGGCCGGAGGCGACGACCCTGCGGATCGTCTCGACGACGCGCGGATAGGCCTCCGACATGAAGGTGCGATAGGAAAGCGCAGCTTCGAGATTGGGCAGCACCGCGCCGTCGGCCCAGGGAATGGGGTTGTGCGCCATGGCGTTGGAGAAGCTCCAGAACATGTGTCGAAGGGCAATGACCTCGCCGAGCGCCGCCTGGTTGCCGCGGAAGGCGTCGCCGCCGGTCGCCCTCAAAGCCTTGGCAAGCAGGCCGGCGAGGAAGTCGAGTTTCACCGCGAAGCGGGTGCAGCCCTGGAAGCAGTAGCCGTGCATGAAGCCGGAGGCGGGGTGGAAGGAGAGGATCTTGGCGGCGTCGCGCAGCACCAGAACATCCTCCCAGGGCACGAAGACATTGTCGAGCACCAGGATCGCGTCATTCTCGTCGAAGCGCGACGACAGCGGATAGTCGAAGGGATGGCCGACCGTGTTGGACGTCTGCTCGTAGGAGACCCGGCAGAACATCTTGATGCCCGGCGCGTTCATCGGAACGATGAACATGACGGAGAGCGAGGGATCCTCGGTCACCGTCGCCGAGCTCTGTGCGAGGAAATTGTAGTGCGTCAGCGCAGAGGAGGTTGCGACCACCTTGGCGCCGGAGACGTAGATTCCGGCATCCGTTTCCTTGGTGATGTGGACGAACACGTCCTTCACCGCATCCGCCGGCTTGTGGCGATCGATCGGCGGATTGACGATCGCATGGTTCATGAAGAGGGCGGCTTCCTGGGCGCGTCGGTGCCACGCGAGCGCATTGTCCTTGAACGGCCCGTACCAGTTGGCATTGGCGCCCAGCGTGTTCATCAGCGCCGCCTTGTAGTCGGCGGTGCGGCCCATCCAGCCATAGGACATGCGTGCCCACTCGGCGATCGCGCCTTGCTGTGCCGCAAGATCGGAGGAGGAGCGGGCGACGCGGAAGTATTTGTGGGTGTAGCCGCCCGAGCCCGTGTCGGTCGGTGACGTCAGGATATCCTTCTTCGCCGGGTCGTGCAGCGCGTCATAGAGCCTTGCGAGCGACCGGGCGGAATTGCGCATCGCCGGATGGCTGGTGACGTCGTGGACGCGCTCGCCATTGATATAGACTTCGCGGCCGTCGCGAAGGCTTTCCAGATATTCGGCGCCGGTGAAGGGCCGCGCCCTGTCGGCGCGGAAATCCTCTGCTCTCATTTTCTCCTCCTTGAGTTTCGTCAAGGCTAGGCGTTGAAATCGGCAGCGGCCATGGACAGAATGGCAAAATGACTTGGACTTTTTCGGGTGGAACATGAGCAGCAGCATTCCAAGTTTCTTCGTCTATGGCGAACCGGAGCAGAAGGTCGAGCCCGGGTTCTTCCATGTCGAGACGGTGATGGCGCGGCGGAACCTGCATCAGGGCCAGGTCAAGGCGCACAAGCACGACCAGATGGGACAGATCACCTACTGGCTGAGCGGCGGGGGAACTTACTTCATCGACGACAAGCCTTTGGACTTTTCCGCACCCGCCATCAGCTTCGTGCCGAGCGGCATCGTGCACGGGTTTTCAGTCGATCCAGAGACGAGCGACGCGATTGTCGTTTCGATTGCCGATGGTGCGCTGCTCTCTATCCGCGAGCAAACGACGCTGGCGCTCGATACGCCCATGATGATCCGTGGCGACGGTGAAGACCGGCATTGGCGCCGTCTTGCGGAACTGCTCGATATCGTCGCTGATGAGTACGCCGGCGGTGCCACGGGCACGCAGCGGATGCTGGCATCTCTGGTCGCCGCCGTGCTGACCCAGATCGCTCGCCTGGCAGCCGCAGCACCGCCCACCGCCCAGCCGACACAGGCGATGCTGGCCACGGAACTGCGCCGGCTCATCGATCTGCGTTTCCGCGAGAACTGGAGCGTCGGGCACTACACCGATGCGCTCGCCACGACGCCGCACCTGCTTGCCAAGGCGAGCAGGGATGCCTTCGGCATGCAGGTGAAGGAACTGATCAACGAGCGGCGATTGCTCGAGGCCAAGCGCCTACTGCTCTTTACGGTCCGGCCACTCGAAGACATTGCCTATGAGATCGGCTTTGCCGACGCCGCCTATTTCTCGCGCTTCTTCCGCCTGAGGGTCGGCGAAGCCCCGAGCGACTGGCGCCGTGCGCGGTTGAACTCGCCTGGAGCCGGCTAAGTCACCGGCTCCGAGAGGTATCGCCAAGTCCGTCGGTTATCGGCCATAGGCCCGCATAACCTCCATCAGAGGCTCATGCCGGATCGCCTGGATCTTGAAGCGATCATGGGCTGTACCGCCGGAATCTTCGGCCGCGATCATCGCGTTCACCACTGCTTCTTCGACGCTGTCGACGGTCGCGAGATAGACGGGGTCAAGCAGCTCGTCGTTGACGATTTCCAGCGACAGTCGCGGCGGCGCCCTGTGGGCCATCGGCTGGGTGTTGGCGGTGGAGAAGGCGAGGAAGATGTCGCCGGAATTGTTGCCGCCGGGCGTGCCGTTGCGGCCGATGCCGATCGCCGCCCGTCGCGCCAGGCGCTTGAGTTGATGCGGTGCCATCGGCAGGTCGGTCGCGATCACGACGATGATCGAGCCGCGCTCCTGCATCTGGCTTTGCGGCGTGCCGTCGCGCATGTGTTCGCCGACCGGAACGCCGCGGATCGTCAGCCAGTCGCGTTGCCCGTGATTGGCTTGGACCAGCGTGCCGATCGTGTAGTCGCGGCCGCCGAATTCAACGACGCGCGAGGCGGTGCCGGTGCCGCCCTTGAAGCCATAGGCGATCATGCCGGTGCCGCCACCACAATTGCCTTCCTGGACCGGGCCGGACGCGGCAGCGTCGAGTGCGGCGTGCACATCGGATTCCGTGATCGGCTGGCCGTTGATGTCATTCAAAACGCCGTCATAGGTTTCGGCGACCACCGGCATCAGCCAGAGGAAATCGTCGGTGTCGTAGGTCGTCCTGTAGCGCTCCAGCATCCATTGGATGGTGGCGTGGTGGGTCATACCGACCGCATGGGTGTTGGTGATCATCACGGGTCCGAGGAAGAAGCCGCCATCCTCGATCCAGTGCGTGCCGGTCATTTCGCCGTTGCCATTGAAGCGGTGCACCCCGGCATAAACCGGGACCGGTGTTTCCGATCCGGCATGCGGCAGGATGGCGGTGACGCCCGTGCGCACCGGGCGCTTTCGGCCGGGTCGCGGCGTTTGTTCCTCGATAGTGCGGAAGCCGACGGCAATGCCTTCGACATCCGTGATGGCGTTGAAGCGGCCGGTGCGGCCGGCAAAGGGCAGGCCGATATCGCGGGCGCGGGCGGAGGAGGGCGTGGAGGTCTTGTCGTTCATGATCATTTCTGCCGGGAGCGAAGGTAAAGGCCAAGCGAGGCGACGACGAAGGAGAAGGTCAGCATCATCACGGCGATGGCGTTGATCTCCGGTTTGATGCCGCGCCGAAGCATGGAGAAGATGAACATCGGCAGCGTCGTGACATCGACGCCGGCGATGAAATAGGTGATGACGAGATCGTCCATCGAGATGATGAAGGCGAGCAGCGCGCCGCCGACGATCGCCGGGAAAAGCTGCGGCAGCACCACCCGACGAAAGGTCATCCATTCGTTGGCGCCGAGGTCGGCCGACGCGTGTTCGAGCGTCCGGTCCATGCCGGCAAGACGGGCCGAGACGACGATGAAGACGTAGGAGATCAGGAAGGTGCACTGGCCGATGATGATCGTCGTCAGGCCCAGCCGGATGCCGGAATTGACGAAGAAGATCAGGAGCGCGATGCCGAGCACGATATCCGGCATCAGCATCGGCATGAACATCACCACCCGGTAGAAGCGCTGGCCGACAAATTCGAAGCGGTAGAGCGCTATCGCGATCGCCGTGCCGAAGACGGTCGCAATGGCCGTTGTCGAGGCGGCGATGACCAGGCTGTTCCATACCGCCTGCAGCAGCTGCCCCGTCGATTCGATGTAGAGCGCGCTCTCGGAGACCTTGGTCTTGAAGCCGAGAACCTGAGCGTACCATTCGGTGGTAAACCCGGTCCAGGTCATCATGTTCACCGGATTGGCGTTGAACGAATAGACGGCGATGACCACGAGCGGGATGTAGATGAAGGCGAAGAACAGGCCGGTGTAGGCAAGCAGGCCACCGGTGAAAAGGGATCGAGCGATCTTCATGGGCGCCTCACCGTGCCAGTGCGGCGGCAGCGCCGCGCCGTCCGGAAAGGATGACATGGGCGATCATCATGATCAGCATGACGCTCATCACCATCATCGCCAGTGCAGCACCGAAGGGCCAGTTGCGGGCGGCGAGGAACTGCTGCTCGATGAGGTTGCCGAACATCATCACCTTGGCGCCACCAAGCACCGCCGGCACGACGAAGTTGCCGAGCGCCGGGATGAAGACGATGACGGCGCCGCCGGCAATGCCGGGTGCGGTTAAGGGCAGGATGATGCGCAAGAAGGTGCGCACGGGGCCGGCGCCGAGATCGAGCGAGGCGCGCACCAGCGTCCAGTCGAGTTTCTCGACGCTGGCATAGACGGGCATGAACATGAAGGGAATGAACACATAGGTCATGCCGAGGATGATCGCGCCCTTGGTGTAGATCAGGTCGAGCGGCCGTTCGATCAGCCCCGTGGATAGAAGCACTTCGTTGACGAGGCCGGTCTGGCGCAGGATCAGCACCCAGACGAACAGCCGCACGATCAGACTGGTGAAGAAGGGCAGTGTGATCAGGAACAGGCAGAAGTTCTTCCAGCGGTCGGAAAGCCGGGCAATGCAGAAGGCAGCGGGGTAGCAGACGAGGAGGGTCGCGAGCACCGTAAGGGCCGCGATCTCGATCGAGCGCAGGAAGATCGCGATGTAGATCGGATCGAACTCCTCGAACATCGGATCGGCGAAGCCGAGAATGCGGCCGAAATTATGCGGGTAGAAGGTCCATTCCACCCCGCCATAAAGGCCGGGTGCGAGAAAGCTGGTCACGATCATGATCGCGAGCGGCCCGAGGAAGAAGACGGCGAGAAAGGCCGAGACGGGCCCGAGCAGGAGTGCAAGCTGGAAGCGGCGGCGACTGGCGATCGTCATCTTAGGCACCTGCGCTTTCGCCAATCAGGTGCACGGCGGCTGGATCATAGGCAAGTCGCGCCTTACGGGTCTGCTCGACCGTGCCAACGAGGCTGCGGCGGTTGGCCGGAATCTCGGCGACGACCTTGCGGCCCTCGGCGGTGCGACCGAACAGCTCGAAGGTGGAGCCGACGAAGACGATCTGGTCGAGATCGACGTCGATCGTCGGGAAGGGAGCGTTGTCCTCGGCGAGGAAGAACTGTTCCGGACGGATCAGCGCCGTTGCCTCTGCCGAAATCTTCCGCTCGCAGGGCCGGTGGCGGATCGCCATGCCGTCAGCCGTCATCAACCGGTCGCCGTCGAGCCTGCCTTCGAACAGATTGCTGGCGCCGATGAACGTTGCAACGAACGTGTTGACCGGATGGTCGTAGATGGCGCGAGGCGTATCGAGCTGCTGGATGCGCCCGCCTGATAGCACGGCAACGCGATCCGACATCGTCAGCGCTTCCTGCTGGTCATGGGTGACGAAGATGAAGGAGATGCCAAGCTCGTTCTGCAGCGTCTTGAGTTCGATCTGCATGGCCTGGCGCAGGTTCTTGTCGAGCGCCGACAGCGGTTCGTCGAGCAAAAGCAGCTTCGGCCGGGCGATGATGGCGCGGGCGAGCGCCACCCGCTGCTGCTGGCCGCCGGAGAGCTGGCGCGGCTTGCGTGCTTCCATGCCTTCGAGCCCGACCATCTTCAGGGCGGACGCGACCTTTTCCCGGCGCTGCGGCTTGGCAACGCCCGCCACCTCCAGCGAGTAGGCGACGTTTTCGCCGACGGTCATATGTGGAAACAGCGCGTAGTTCTGGAAGACGGTGTTGACCGGGCGACGATAGGGCGGCCGGTCGGTCATGTCCTCGCCGTCGATCAGGATCGAGCCGCCGTCGAGTTCGACGAAGCCGCTGATCGCCTGCAGCAGTGTGGTCTTGCCGCAACCGGAGGGGCCGAGCAAGGTCAGGAATTCGTTGCGGCGGACATCGAGATCTATACGGTCGAGAGCGGTCACGGTGCCGCCTTCCGGAGTGGTAAAGGCCTTGCTCGCCTCCACCAGCCGGACGATGGAATTCTGCATACTTCTGTTCCCCAAAATGTTATGCAAATAACGCTTGTGCGTTTTCGATATATGGATACCATTTGCCTATCGGAGTCAACGGCCACGAGAAGCCGTGATCCGGAAGCGGCCGGTCAAGGTCGTGTCAGGCCGTCCGGCCAGAACCATCAGAGGAGAATTTCGATGACGATGACAAACGGGACGACCCGCGGGGGCAGGAGAGCCTTCGCGACCCGTGCACGCACAGTGGCACTGTCCCTTGCGACGCTGACAGCCCTTTTCGGCACGGCGCAAGCGGCCGAGCTCAACATCTACAACTGGGGCGAATACATCAATCCGGCTGTCCTCAAGAAGTTCGAGGAGGAGACCCAGATCAAGGTCAACCTCTCGACCTATTCCTCCAACGAGGAGATGCTGGCGAAGATCCAGGGTGGCGCCACGGGCTACGACATCGTCTTCCCGTCGGTGCACATGCAGGACATCATGGCCAAGCTCGACCTGCTCGAAAAGACCGACATCAACACCTATGAGGGCTTCAAGAACCTCGACCCGACGTTCCTTCGCGCCAAAAGCGACCCGAAGGGCGAATATTGCCTGCCCTATGCCTTCGGTACGGTCGGCATCCTTTATAACCGCACCCTGCTCGGCAAGGACGTGACCGGCTGGCGCGACCTGATCGAGACGGTGAAGGCCAAAGGCCTGAAATTCACGCTGCTTGACGACATGCGCGAGGTGCTGTCGGTCGGCCTCATCCTCAATGGCCACAAGGTCAATTCCACCGACCCTGCCGAATTGCAGCAGGCGGCCGATACGATCATCGCCATGAAGCCGGATGTCGCCGCCTTCACCTATGACACCCGCCCGATGGTCGCGGCCGGCGATGTGGCGGCCGGTCATTTCTTCGTCGGCTCGATGGTCGACGTCTTCGGCAATCCGAAGGATCTCGGCTACGTGATCCCGGAGGAAGGCGCGACGATGTATCAGGAGGATATCTGCGTTCTGAAGACCGCGCCGAACAAGGAGAACGCCGTAAAGTTCATGCAGTTCTACACGCGTCCCGAAGTGGCGGCGCTCAACATCGAGCAGCAGACGAACGGCACGGCCAACGTGCCTGCGCGGCAATTGACCCCCGAGCAGATCAAGAATAGCAAGGAAATCAACCCGCCGCCGGAAACCATGCAGAAGCTGCAGATCTTCGAAGATCTCGGCCCCGGCGTGCGCCAGCTCGATCGGGTCTGGACGAAGGTGAAGACGGCGCAATAAACAGGCGATGCGACGGAGCGGGATATGCGGCGCTAGCTTGCCGGCGTCCCGCTCCGATCATGCAAGGGGAGGGGACGTGGCGCAGCGAATCCTGAAGCTGGTGCGCAGCGACGAGCTCAGACGCTCGAAATCTGATAAGCTCATCGCCAACTACATCGAGCGTAATCTGGCCGACATTCCCTTCGAGACGGCGCGTTCGATCGCGACCCGGCTTGAAGTTTCGCCGATGACGGTCGGGCGTTATCTTCGGCGCATGGGCTTCGACGGTCTCGACGAGCTGAAACTAGAGCTTCGGCGCGACGGCTCCAACAATCCTGCCTGGCAGGTGAAGGGATCGGTTGGCCGTCTGCGCGACGACAACCGCGAAGGCAAGCTGCTTGCCGGCCTGATCCAGCAGCAGATCGACAATCTCGGCATGATCTATGAGTTGACGACCGCGCCGGAATGGCAGCAGGCGATCGACGCTCTGATTGCTGCCAGCGAGGTCTATGTCGCTGCCTACCAGAACGTACGCGGCATCGCGCAGTATTTCGCGAGCCAGCTATCCTATACCCGGTCGCGGGTGCAGTTCGTCGATGGCCTCAACGGCACCTATGCCGAGCTGCTCGACGGTTCCGTCGAGGGACGCGTGCTGTTCCTGCACGACGTACGCCGCTTCGCCGCCAAGGCGCGGCCCTTGGCGGAGGAGGCGCGTCGGGCCGGCGTCAAGGTCATCCTCTTCACCGACGAGTTCTGCCCCTGGGCGCCGGAGGTCTCCGACATCTGCCTCGTCGTGCCCGGGTCCCATGGTCCGCTCTGGGATGGAGCAGCAACGACCGTCGCGGTCATGGACCTGCTTCTGAGCAACATCATCGTCGTCCTCGGCGACGAGGTCGGCGAGCGCGTCGCCCAGCTTACTCGGCTACAGAACGTCTTCGGCGACTTCGAGGATTGAAATCGAAGTCCGAAAGCTCAGGGCGCCGACGTCTGCGGGATGTAATCCAGCCCGATGTCGATGGAGGCCGGCCGGCCGTCGAGAAGCAGTTCGCTGATGCGCGGCGCCGTCCTGGCGATGACCTTGCCGTCCTTGACCACGCAGAGCCGGTTCGGTTTCAGCCGCAGCGCTTCGCTGACATCGGCCGCCTGCATCAGGACGAGGTCGGCCTTACAGCCGACGTCGAGGCCATAGCCTTCAAGGCCCATGGTTTTCGCTGCATTCACGGTGATGGCGTCGAAGATCTTGCGCTTGTCCTCGATCCCGCCCATCTGCGTCACGTGGATGGCCATGTGAGCCACTTCCAGCATGTCGCCCGAACCCATCGAGTACCAGGGATCCATGACGCAGTCGTGCCCGAAGGAAACGTTGAGGCCGGCCGCCATCAACTCGCGAACCCGCGTCATGCCGCGGCGCTTGGGATAGGTGTCGTGGCGTCCCTGCAGCATGATGTTGATCAGCGGATTGGGGATCACGTTGATCTCCGCCTCCGCCATCAGCGGGATCAGCTTGGAGACATAGTAGTTGTCCATCGAGTGCATCGAAGTCAGGTGCGATCCGGCGACGCGGCCCTGAAGTCCGAAACGGACCGTTTGAGCCGCCAGCGTCTCGATGTGGCGCGACATCGGATCGTCGGTCTCGTCGCAATGCATGTCGACCGGCAGGCCGCGGTCTGCGGCGATCCGGCAGAGCACTTCCACCGAGCGGGTGCCATCTTCCATCGTGCGCTCGAAATGCGGGATGCCGCCGACGATGCCGATGCCCATATCGAGTGCGCGGTTCAGTGAAGCCTCGCCGTCGGCCGCGCGAAAATAGCCGTCCTGCGGGAAGGCGACGAGCTGCAGGTCGATATAGGGCGCGACCTTCTCCTTTACCTCCAGCAGTGCCTCGGCCGTCACCAGCCGTGGATCGGAGGTGTCGACGTGGCTGCGGATGGCAAGAAGGCCCTGGCTGACGGCGAGGTCGCAATAGCGCAGCGCCCGCGCGACCAGCGCCTCCTTGGTCAACATCGGGCGCAGCTCGCCCCAGAGCGCGATGCCTTCCAGCAGCGTGCCGGAGACGTTCATGCGCGGCAGTCCGAGCGACAGCGTCGCGTCCATGTGGAAATGCGGGTCGCAGAAAGGCGGGCTGAGCAGGCGGCCGGTGGCGTCGATTTCTTCGCCCGCTGTCGCGGCAAGAGCCATCTCGATCGCTGCGATCTTGCCGCCCTTGACGCCGACATCGACGCCAAGCCGTCCGTCCGGAAGATTGGCATTGCGGGTGATCAGGTCGAACATGCTGGTTTCTCCGGTGGCGGTAACGGCGCGGGCCTTGAGCGAGGCTTAGGAGCCGAAGCTCTTTCGATAAGCCGCCGGCGACGTGCCGAATCGACGAACGAAGGAACGACGGAAGGCGATATCGTCATGGAAGCCGATATCGGTCGCAATCTTTTTGAGCGGGATGCTTGTGTCTTCGGCCAATCTGCGCCCCGCCTCAAGCCGCATGCTCTCAACATAGTCAGCCGGCGTCATGCCCACCTCCTGCTTGAATTGCCTGGAGAAGTTTCGCTCGCTCATGCCGGTGCGCCTGGCGATCGCCCCGACACCGAGATCGGCAGAGAGGTTGTCGGCAATGTAGTCCTGCGCCGCGCGAATAGGGGTCTTCTGCGCAAGCTGGCCGGCAAGGAGCGTGCTGAACTGGGTCTGGCCGCCGGGTCGCTTGAGGAAGACAACAAGTTCACGCGCGACTTTCAAGGCGATGTGCAGGCCGAGATCCTTTTCGACGATGGCAAGTGCGAGGTCGATGCCGGCTGTCACGCCCGCCGAGGTCCAGACATTGCCGTCCTTGGTAAAGATGCGGTTGGGCTCGAGCTTCACCTCCGGAAAGCGCTTGCCGAATTCCGCCGCTTGCGACCAATGCGTCGTCGCCCGCCTGCCGTTCAACAGGCCCGCTTCGCCGAGCACGAAGGCGCCGGAGCATACCGATCCGAAGCGACTGGCACGGGCGGATGCGTCCTTCACCCAAGTCAGAAGCGATATCGGAAGCGGTCGTTCGTGAATGAGCGGGTCCCCGGCAACCAGCAGGGTATCGATGTCGGCAATGCCGTCATCCATCGCACGGTCGGGAAGGAGGGTCAGCCCGGAAGACCCACGCACCGGGGCGGTGGAGGCGCTGACGACCTCCACCGAATAATGGTCGGTGCCACTCTGACGGTTGGCCTCCGCGAACACGTCCGAAGGGCCGATAACGTCGAGGAGCTGGACGCCCTGCATTGCGACGATCGCGACTTTGTGAACGGCCATTAGCGAACCTCGAACAATCTGCCGGTGAGGATGATGCTGATCGTCCGATAGAAGACAACCGCAATCGCGCCAGCCAGAAACAGAAAGAACAGTCCAGCCAGCCCGGTGAGGACGGTGCTCTCGGCAGACGCAGCATACCGGAAGAAGGCGATCGAGAGCGCAGCAAGCGGAAAGCTGATCGCCCACCAGCCGACGCTGAAGGGGACATGGGAGCGGAATACCATCGGCGACAGGACGAGCATCAGAAACAGCGCGAAGTAGAACAGGACCGTGGCGAAGAGATCGACCGAACCCGTGACATTGGTATAGGCGAGGAAGCCGACGGCAAAGGGGGCGACCAGAACCATGAGAGACGGCCGAGCCAGCGCCGGAAGTGGATCTTCATGGCGCAACCGCGAGAAGATCAGCGCAATGAAGACTGCGGCGATGACGCTGCCGACCGAGAAGGCAAGCATGTTGACCTCATGTGCCCAGGCGAACGGCATGGCGTGGCCGGTAACGGCGATATCCAGAGTGGCGACACCGGGGATGAGCAGCGGCGGCAGCGTCGTATCGCGCGACTGTTGCCGGCCGAGGAAGCCCCTGGCGACGACATAAGCGAGGGCGAAGGTCAGCGCCGACGCAGCCGTCCAGACGACTTCTGACAGCAGCGGGCTATAGCGGTTCAGAAAAGCTGACTGCAGAAGCAAGCCGATTGCGACCGTTGCGAAGAAGTTGCTTTGAACCGGATGGGCGAATTCGGCGGCGACCGTGGCCGGATGGCGGTGCCACTTGAAAGCGTAGCCGAGCGCAAGGCTTAGAAAGATCGAAGTCCCGAGCCAGCCGACATATTCGCCGGGAAGGGCCGGCAGACCGATCGTCCTGGTGGCTTCGCGCCAGGCGAGGCTCAGGCCGGTTATGCCCATTACCGAGGCGAACAGGTTGATCGGAAGCTGCGAGATCGACCTGCGGGTCAACGGCGTGCTGTTCGAGAGGTCCATGGATTGAACGGTCATTGGATTATTCCTGTCCGAAAGAGTGCTGACAGGATTAAAACACGCCACGCCGTTGTCTTGAATGATCCAGATAGTACGATTCCGGACTCGCTGCGTATGTTTCCGGCCAAGGACCGATCAGTCGCGCCGTCATATGGATTGCGGACGGCGAAGCCGGTCACACGGCTCCGTAGCTGCGCCAGAGAACGTAAAGGCTGACGGAAAAGATGATCGCACGGAAAATCTTGGTCAGCGTATCGCGCTGGGTCGAAAGCTGCGTCGAAACGATCGTGCCGATCACGCCACCCGCGACGCCACCCAGGATGAAGTAGCCGGCGATGCGCCAATCCACCAATCCAGAGGCGGCATAGTTGATCGCGGTCGTCAGGCCGAAGGTGCCGACAGCAAGCAGCGACGTGCCCACAGCGTTGATGAGCGGCATGCCGGTCGCAAGCAGCAGTCCGGGAACGATGAGGAAACCGCCGCCGATGCCGAAGAAGCCGGAACAGGTGCCGGTCAGAAGCGCTGTCAAGCCGGTCTTGCCGTGTGTGCCGAGCGAAAGCGACTGCGGTGTCGCCGCCGTGTCGCACCTGACCTTCCGCATGGCGAAGCTGACGAACATCATCACGAGGCCGAAGAGGAACAGCAATCGCTGGCCATCGATCAGCTTGCCGAGGCTGGAGCCGAAAAAGGCGCCAAGCGAACCCGCGACCGTGAAGATCAGCGCGCAGCGCCACCAGAGATGACCGCGGAGCGCGTGGCTTATCAGGTTGAGATAGGCATTGGCGGAAACCGCAAGCGCTCCGGTGCCGAGCGCGGTGTGCACGTCGCGGATGCCGACGACATAGATCAGGAGCGGCGTCGCCAGGATCGAGCCGCCACCGCCGATCAGGCCGAGCGTGAAGCCGGTGAGCGAACCGGAGCCGATCGCAAGCAGCATCTGCTGGAAGGGGTCCGCCACGATGCCGCTACCCCCAGACCGAACCGGGCAGCGCGTCGAGCGGTATCTTCAGGTAGCGTCGGCCGTTGTCCTCGGCGACAGGGAGCTCGCCGCCACGCACGTTCACCTGCAGCGCGTACAGGATGAGCTTCGGCATCGGCAGGGTGCGGTCGCGCGCCTCGCGCAGGCCGACGAAATCGGCCTCGGACTTGCCGGCAACGTGCGGGTTCGTGGCCTTCTGTTCGGCGACCGTGCTTTCCCAGCGCGCCTCGCGGCCGCCGGGGCAATAGTCGTGGCCGGTGAAGAGCCGTGTTTCGTCCGGCAGTGCCAGAATGGCCTGGATCGAGCGCCAGAGGTCGGCAGCGCTTCCGCCCGGAAAGTCGGCGCGGGCCGAGCCGCTGTCGGGCATGAACAGCGTGTCGTGAATGAAGGCGGCGTCGCCGATCACGTAAGAGATCGAGGCGAGCGTATGTCCCGGCGAATGCATGACGTGGGCCTTGAGCTCACCGATCTGAAACGTCTCGCCGTCGGCAAACAGCCGGTCCCATTGCGAACCGTCGCAGGCGAAGTCCGGCCAGTTGTAGATCTCCTTCCAGATCCGCTGCACGCCCTTCACATGTTCGCCGATCGCCGTCGGCGCGCCGGTCTTCGCTTTGAGGTAGCGCGCCGCCGAGAAATGGTCGGCGTGCGGGTGGGTGTCGAGGATCCACTCGACCGTCAAACCCTTGGCGGCGATATGGTCGAGGATCGCATCGGCATTCCGCGTCGCGGTCGAGCCGGACTTTTCATCGAAGTCCAGCACCGGATCGATGATCGCGCATTTGCCCGTCGCCGGGTCGGCGACGACATATTGGATGCTGCCGGTGCGGGGATCGTAGAAGCCGGTCACATCGGGCTTATGCATAGGCGAGGGCCTCTTCAGCCGCGGCGCACGGGAAGAAGATCGCGCGGGCGGGGTCAAAATCGTAATCGGCTTCGAAGCTCGGCGCGTCGGCGGCGAGCTGCGTGACGCAATCGAGAATGTACTTCACCTTGTCTTCCGAAAGCAGCACGCTGAAGTTCAGCCGGGTGAAACCCGGCTTCTCGATTTCCTCGCCGGCAAGGATCGCCTGGCGGATCTGTTCGGAGTGCTCGGCATCGATCGACAGCAGCCGATGAACGTAAGGTCCGGCGCAGGCGCAGCCGCCGCGCGCCTGGATGCCGAAGCGGTCGCTCAGCATGCGGGTGACGAGCTGCTGGTGGACATAGCCGCCCTTGCCGTTCCTGATGCGGAACGAAAAGATCGGCAGCCGGTCCGGTTCTTGCAAGCCGAGCAGTTCCAGTTGCGGAATGGCCCTCCAGGCGGCAAACGCCTGCTCCGCCAGTTCGCGGTTGCGCCGCTCCATGCTCTCAAGCCCGATCGCGTGTTTGACGATGAAGGCAAGGGCTGCACGGATGTCACCGACGACGTTCGGCGTTCCGGCCTCTTCGCGGGCCTCGATGTTGGCGCTGTAGTCGTGTGTATCCGGCGAAACGAACTTCACCGTGCCGCCGCCCGGCCAGGTCGGCTTGTCGGTCGTGACACTGTCGCGGCGAACGATCAGGATGCCGGAAGCACCCGGGCCACCGATGAACTTGTGCGGCGAGACGACGATGGCGTCGATCTCGGCACCGGAAACGGGAGACATGGCGATTGGAACATAGGGGCCGGCGCCGGCATAGTCCCAGATCATCTTCGCACCGGCAGCCTTGACCATGCGGGTGATCGCGGCCACGTCGCTGGTGATGCCGGTGATGTTCGAGCCGGCCGAGAGGGTACAGACTGTCAGGTCGGACGAGCCAACGCTCAGCGCTTTGCGAAGTTCCGTGAGGTCCGGTCCACCCGCCGGGCATTCGGCGATCTCAACGATCTCAGCGCCGCTTTCGCGCCAGGGCAGGATGTTGGAGTGGTGCTCGTAGGGGCCGATGATGACGCGGACGGTTTGGCCGGCAGCAACCGCGTCGCTAACGCCGACGAGCTTGACCAGACGGTTGATGCCGGAGGTCGCACCGGAGCCGGTGAAGATCACGGCATGGTCGGCCGTGGCGCCGCAGAATTCCCCGATCAGCGCCCGCGCTTCCCGCCGCATCCGGGTCATGAAGCCCCCGCAATAGGAGGCTTCGGTGTGGCTGTTGGCGTAGTAAGGCAGGACCTCTTCGAGCACGAAATCTTCGATCACGCGCAGCGCGCGGCCGGAGGCGACGTAGTCGGCATAGACCAGTGCCTTCGTGCCGTAGGGACCGGCGATCCGCGCCTTCGCTCCGACCAGGTCGTCGCGTAGCTCGGCGACGAGACCCGGCCGGTTCAGGGACTGGCGGAACCGGGCGAGCGGCGAGAGCGCCTCGCAGGGTTGGTGGACGGCGGGCACGATCATCGCGCTTACTCCTCGGAGCGGACATTGACAGCAATTGTAATCCCGTCCAGGGTCGAAAACCTCACCTATCTTCTGCGGTTTCATCGAGGAATTGTGTCAAATGATCGAATCGTCGCTCAAAATCGATGCTTTCGATCTGAACATTCTTACCGCATTGCAAAAAGATTCGTCGCTGTCGCAGCGGGATCTGGCCGAAAAGGTCGGCCTGTCGCAAAACGCCTGCTGGCGGCGCCTCCAGCGCCTGCAGGCAATCGGTGTGATCCGGGGCTCGCATGCAGACATCGATCTCGACGCTTTGGGGCTGGATCTCACCGTGTTCGTGATGATCCGCACCCGCCATCACTCCAAGGAATGGAGCGACGGTTTTCGGCAGCATGTCGAGCGGTTGCCGGAGGTGATCGATTTCTATCGCATCGGCGGGGATTGGGATTATCTGATCAAGGTGGTGACCCGCGGCATGCGCGGCTATGACACCTTCTACCAGAAGCTCATCACCAATTTCGACCTCGCCACGGTCACCGGCTTCTTCTCGATGGAGGCGATCATCAACGGTCGCCCCGTGGATCTGAGCCGGTTGAGGTGAGGCGCCGTCTCCCGGCACCTCATCATTCTGTCGTTACATGACGCCGAAGCGTTCGAAGGCCTCGACGGTGCTCATGCCGGCCTCGATCGCCAGCCGCACCTTGTTTTCAGTCTCGGCCTTTTCCAGCGCCAGCGCGATCGCCTCGCGCTCCGCCTCCTTCGGGATGACGAGCACGCCGTCGCGGTCGCCGAAGAGGATGTCGCCCGGCCGGATGCGGATGCCGCCGATCTCGATCGGGATGCCGTAGTCGACGACCTTGCCGCGTGGGCCCTGGTCCTGGGCGTAGGAGCCGTAGCAGAAGGTCGGGAAATCGAGCGCGAGAATGCCGGCGCTGTCGCGGCAATAGCCGTCGCAGATCGCACCGGCCGCCTTGAGTTTCATTGCTCGCGTCGACATCAGTTCGCCCCAGACCGCATAGCGCGGCGACGAGCCGGAACAGACGTAGATCTCGTTTTCCTTCAGGCTATCGAGTGCATGGAACATCAGGCCGAAAGGCTTGGCGCTGAATTCCGAATGGCCGCCGGCCTCAGCGGTCGCGAAAAAATCCGCCTCCAGGACGGGCATCGCGCGGCCCACAGCGACCATGTCGTCGCGCAGCGCCTTGATCTGCGGCGGCAGGAACTGGTGCTGCAGGCCCATCGTGTCGAGAATGTCGCCGACCACGGCCGTGAACAGCCGGCTGCGCATGGCGGTAAAGAGTTCGGTATCGTCTTCAAAATGTTTCATGTCTTCCCTCAATCCTTGTGCGCCATGGCCGTTGCAATGCCCTGCATGACGCCTCTGATTTCTGCGAGACCCTTCAAGCGCCCGATCAGCGAATAGCCGGGGTTGATCCGCTCCTTGCCGATGTCGTCTGCGAGCAGATGGCCGTGATCGGGCCGAAGCGGGATCTGCCAGTCGGTGCGACCCTCGCGGACGCGGCGCTCCTGCTCCTGCATCAACGCCAATATCACCGCGGGCATGTCGCTCGATCCGCCAAGATGGTCGGCCTCGTAGAAGGATCCGTCTTCTTCGCGCTGGACGTTGCGCAGATGGGCGAAATGGATGCGCGGGCCGAATTCGCGCACCATGGCCGGCAAATCGTTGTCGGCGCGTGTGCCGTAAGAGCCGGTGCAGAAGGTGATGCCGTTGGCCGGACTGTCGACGGCAGCGAGAATGCGCCGGACGTCGGCCGGCGTCGAAACGATCCGCGGCAGGCCATAGAGAGAGAAGGCTGGGTCATCCGGATGGATGCAGAGCCGGATACCGACTTCTTCTGCGACCGGCACGATCTCCCTGAGGAAGCGCGCGAGGTTCTCATGCAAGATGTCGGCGGTGACGCCATTATATTCCGAGAGGGCTGCGAGGAAGCTCGCCCGGTTGAACTGGCGCTCGGTGGCCGGAAGACCGGCGATCAGATTGCGTTCGATCCGGTCGATTTTCGCCTGGTCCATCTCGTCGAAACGCTGGCGGGCGGCGGCGATCTGCTGCGTTGAGTAGCTGTCCTCCACATGCGGACGCTGCAGGACGAAGAGGTCGTAAGCGGCAAAATCGACAGCATCGAAGCGCAGCGCAAAGCCGCCATTGGCCAAAGGCTGCATCAGTTCCGTGCGCGTCCAGTCGACCACCGGCATGAAGTTGTAGCAGACGATGCTGATGCCCGAACGTGCCAGGGCGCGAAGCGTATCCTTGTACCAGCCGATATAGCGATCGCTATCTGGCGTCGCGAGCTTGATAGAATTGTGCACCGGAATGCTCTCGACGACGCTCCAGCGCAGGCCGGCCGCCTCGATCAGCGCCTTCTGCTTAAGGATAGCCTCATCGGACCACGGCGAGCCGTCGTAAATGTGATGCAGCGCCGAGACGATCCCTGTGGCGCCCGCCTGCCGGATGTGGCTGAGCGGCACCGGATCGTTGGGCCCGTACCAGCGAAAGCACTCTTCCATCAGTCTCATGCAGAACTCCTACCCGCTTCCGTGGCTATTGTTGGACCACGCCCGGCAATAATGTCCCATTGGTCCAACAATTCAAGTCTGAAAGCGGAGATTTCGCGTGAAAATCACCGATTAAGCTGAGGCCTTCAAATTTTCGCTTGACGGAAACTGCAATCTGGACCAACAAATAAGGCATCGCAGGGAGGAGAGCCGGTGAGCAGTTCGGTAAGGGAAGAGGTGTTGTCGGGCGTCGAGGCCGTGGAGCCGGGCAAGACCTCGGCCGTCGATCGGCTGGTCGAGCAGATCCGCGACATGATTTCTGAGCGTGGCCTTGGTGTCGGTGACGCGTTGCCGACCGAGCGTGATCTCGGCGAACAGTTCCAGGCCGGCCGCAACACCGTGCGCGAGGCGCTGCAGGTGCTGCGCGCCTATGGCATGGTCGAGACCCGGCCGAAGGTGGGCGCCGTGATCAGCGGTGGCCACGGCGAGGCGATCCGCCGGCTCTTTGCCTTTCACAACGGTATCTCACCGGACTCGTTTCATGACCTGCAGGGCTTCCGCCGCATCATCGAGACCGGTGTCGGCGAACACATCATCCTGACGGCCAGCGACGCCGATTTCGACCGGCTCGATGCGATCAATTCCAGGATCCTTGAGGCCGAGAGCGTCGAGGCAGCCGCACAGTGCGACTATGAGTTCCATTCGGCGATCGTCGAACTCTCGGGCAACCGCACGACGCTTGCCGCCTATCACATGCTGCGTTCGGTGATCGAGGAGGTCATGCGGCTCGGCAAGGCCGAACGTCCGGTGCACGCGGCGACCTTCGAGGCGCATGCCGAGATCATCCGGGCGCTGAGGGCGCGCGACCGCATCGCCTATGTCTACCTGATGAGCCGTCATCTGGAGTTCGGCATCCGCTTCGTCGATGCCGTGCCGGGCAGCTCGCAGCCACGATAAACATTTGGAGATTGGGTCCGAACCGCGCTTCACGCGGTGCGGGCAGCCATTTGCCGGATTTTCGCCCGTTGGTCCGGCGGCACGAACAGGGCACTTGGGAGGAGAACCAATATGAGCAACATGAAACGTCTGGCGCTTGCCGCACTTCTTGCCACCGTCAGCTTTGCGCCGGGCGCAGCCTTTGCTGGCGGCAAGGCGATCGCTGGCATCGTCTTCCAGCAGGACCAGTATTTCCGCGGCATCCAGATCGGCATGGAGAAGGCTGCGGAAGCCGCCGGCGACGAGCTTCTCGCCGGCAACAGCGACAGCAAGCTGGAGAAGGAAGCGCAGCTCATCGACACCTACATCGCTCGCGGCGTGAACTCGATCGTCGTGGCGCCGCTTTCGGCCGATGCCTCGGTGCCGGCGCTGAAGAAGGCGCGTGATGCTGGCATCACGGTCGTCACCTACGGCACTTCGGCCAATGGCGACGTCGCCCAGGCGACGGTGACGAGCTCGGACCGCGATATCGGCATCGGCACAGGCAACGCCGCAACCGACTTCCTGAAGACCCTCGGCAATGGTGGCAAGGTCAAGATCGGCACGCTCGCCTTCAAGGCACTGCTGCCTGAACAGTCGAACGCCCGCGTCGACGGGTTCTTAAGCGTCGTCAAGGACCAGGTCGATATCGTCGCCCAGCAGGATGCCTGGCTTGCCGAAAAGGCGCTCGCGGTCGCAAGCGACATGCTGACGGCCAATCCCGATATCCAGGTGATCTACGCTGCCAACGAGGGCGGCACGATCGGTGCGGTCCAGGCCGTGAAAAAGGCAGGCCTCGAAGGCAAGGTCTTCGTCTTCGGCACCGACGGTTCCGAGCAGCTCGCCAACATGTTGCTGAATTCCGACAACGTACTGCAGGCAACGACGGCGCAGCAGCCGCTCGAGGTCGGCAAGCAGGCGATCGAAGCGGCACAGAACCTGCTCGACGGCAAGAAGATCGAGACCAAGGTCAACGTGCCGGTGCTGCCTCTGACGCGCGCCGATACGCAGGCGGTCGCGGCCTACAAGGAAGGCCTGAAGGCGCTGAAGTGATTGGGTTTTGACGTCAGCCGAGCGGCGGGACATCGCGCCCGCCACTCCCTCGTCTTGCACAGCAGGAAATCCGCATGAGCTATCCGCAACCGAGTTCAGCCGCGTTGCAAGGGGTGCAGGGACGGCTGGACTTTCGGGCCGTGACCAAGCGTTACGGTCCGACTGTCGCCCTCTCCGAATTCACCCACAGCTTCGCCCCCGGCCAGGTGCATGCCCTGATGGGCAAGAACGGCTCGGGCAAATCAACGCTCGTCAAGCTGCTTGCCGGCGTCACCGAGCCGACATCGGGCACGATCAGTGTCAATGGCGAGGATCGCCATTTCACCTCGCCGCATGATGCCTTTGCCGCCGGCATCGTCACCGTGCACCAGGAGCTCTCGCTGGTGCCGGAGCTTTCTGTCGGCGAGAACATCTTTCTCGGCCGGCTGCCGCATCGGCGTCGCGCCGGTTTCAGCGTCGTCGACTGGGCGGGCCTGCACAAGCGCGCCGGCGAATTGCTTGCCGACATGGGGCTTGCGATCGATTCCCGCCAGCCGGTTTCGGCGCTGAGCGTCGGCCAGCAGCAGGTGGTGGAAATCGTCAAGGCGATGTCCTTCAACCCGTCGATCCTGCTCTTGGACGAACCGACCTCGGCGCTGGCGTCGCGCGAGGTCAAGCAGCTCTTCGCACTGATCGAACGGCTGCGCGCCCGCGGCGTGACGATGATCTACATCACCCATCGGATGAGCGAGCTTTTCGAGATTGCCGATACCTGCACGGTGATCCGCGACGGCCATTACATCGGCGCGGTCGAGATGAAGGCGACGACGCCTTCGGCGATCGTCGGCATGATGTTCGGCGATGCCGCCCGCGCAACGCGGCCGCCGCGGCGCACGCTCGATCGCACCCGGCCGGTGCTCGAGGTGCGGGATCTCAGCCGCTCCGGGCATTTTCAGAATGTTTCTTTCGATCTCTATCCGGGCGAAATCCTCGGAATCGCCGGCCTGCTCGGCGCCGGGCGCACCGAACTGATGAGGGCGATCTTCGGCGCCGACCGGATCGACAGCGGTTCAGTGACGTTCAACAGTCGCGATATGACCGGTGCCAGCCCACGCGACATGCGCAAGGCGGGACTCGGCTACACGCCGGAAAATCGCAAGGAGGTCGGCCTCGTGCAGTCGCTTTCGACCGCCGACAATCTCTGCATGGCGAGCCTCGGCCCGATCTCCAACAGAGGCTTCATTTCGCGCCGCCGCGAACAGCCGCACGTGCGCCGCCAGATCGCCGATCTGCACATCAAGTGCGGCGATCCGGAACTGCCCGTGTCGTCGCTGTCGGGCGGCAACCAGCAGAAGGTGGTGATCGGCAAATGGTTGAACCGGCAGCCGTCGGTGATGTTCTTCGATGAGCCGAGCCGCGGCGTCGACGTCCAGGCCAAGCGCCAGATCTTCGACATCATCTGGCAACAGGCCGCCGATGGCCTTGCCAGCCTCTTTGTCTCGACCGAGCTCGAGGAGGTGCTGGAAGTCGCCGACCGCATCCTCGTCATGCATCACGGCGCCGTCGTCGCCGAAGTGGATCCGACGAAAACCGACCTGACCGAACTCTACGGCCTGTGCATGGAAGGGGCCAAGCAATGACACTCGTGAGCCAGACCACGGAAACAGGCGGACAGAACACGCCGCTCAAGTTTCTGAAAACCTACCCGATGGAGATCATTCTCGCCGCATTGGTGATTTTCCTGATCTTCGTCGCACCGGGCTTCGCCTCCACCAGCAACGTCTTGAACGTGCTGCGCACCGTCTCGATGCTCGGCATCATCGCCTTCGGCATGACGGCGGTTATCATCAGCGGGGAGATCGATCTCTCGGTCGGCGCCGGTGCCGCGCTCGCCGGCTGCATCGTTGCCTGGTTCGCCGACCGTTTCACCGACACGTTCGGTGACTGGGGCGCGGTCACCGTCGGTTTTGCGGTGGCACTTCTGCTCGGCTTCTCGCTCGGCTATCTCACCGGCCGTTTCCGGCAGTGGTTCAACGTGCCGACCTTCATCACCACCCTGGCGCTTTTCGCGGCACTCCGCGGTGTCGCCAATTTGATCACCGGCGGCTTCCCGATGTCGTCCTTCCCGCTCGGTTTCGATTTCCTCGGCGGCGGTTATCTCTTCGGCATTCCGTTCCCGGTCTATATCTTTGCGCTGACCTTCGCGGCGATGCACTTCCTGATGAAGTACACAAGCTTCGGCCGTGAGGTTTACGCGGTCGGCGGCAACATGGAGGCGGCACGTCTCTCCGGCATCGACATCTGGAAGGTGAAGGCGCTGACATTGGGCCTGACCGGCGCGCTAACCGCCGTCTCCGGCACGCTGATCGCCTCGCAGATCGGGGCCGGCACCGGGACGACGGCGACCGGCATGGAACTCGACGTGATCGCGGCCGTCATCATCGGCGGTACCTCGCTCTTCGGCGGCAAGGGCCGGATCTGGGGCACGCTGATCGGGGTGCTCTTCCTTGGATGCATCTCCAACGGCATGACGCTGATGAATGTCAGCGAATATTGGCAATACGTCGTGCGCGGCGGGATCATCCTCGGCGCCGTGCTCCTGAACCAGGTTCTGGAACGGGTGCGCTGAGACCGGCGCGGGGTGTCCGCATCCCGCTCCCCCTTATGACCAACGATCACGCTTATGATCTCGGGTCGACGCCGGCCCGGATCATCGCGATCCATCGCGGAGACAATCATGACTGAATTCAAGGGAAAGATCGCGCTGGTCACCGGCACGTCCGGGATCGGGCTTGCCTCGGCGATCCGGCTCGCCTCGTCAGGCGCGACCGTGCTTGCTTGTGGCAACGACGTCGCCACCAACGAAATCTTCGACCGCATAGCCAAAGAGCGCGACTTGCCGATGTCGACCCGACTGACGGACGTTGCCGTGGAAGCAGAGGTCGAGGCGGCCGTGCGCGAGGCGGTGCTGCGCCACGGCGGCCTCGACATCATCGTCAATGCCGCCGCCGTTCACCCCTATGGCACCGTGCTCGACACCAGCGCCGAGACCTTTGCGCGCTGCCTGTCGGTCAATGTCGGCTCGATTTATCTCACCGGCCGCTTCGGCATTCCGGAAATGATGAAGCGCGGCGGCGGCGCGATCGTCAACATCTCCTCGGTGCAGGGTCATGCCTGCCAGCAGAACGTCGCCGCCTATGTCGCTTCCAAGGGCGCGATCCATGCGCTGACCCGCGCCATGGCGCTCGATCATGCGGCGGCGAAGGTCCGGGTCAATTCGGTCAGCCCAGGCTCGGTGCGCACGCCGCTGCTATCGCTTGCAGCCCGCACCTATGGGGGCGAGGGCGTCAGCGAGGCGGAAGCCTTTGCCCGCTTCGGCGCGGCACACCCGATCGGCCGCATCGGCGAGCCGGAGGAGGTGGCCGAGCTGGTCGCTTATCTCGCCTCGGATCGCGCCGCCTTCGTCACCGGCTCGGACTTCCGCATCGACGGCGGCCTCACCGCCGGCATCGGCGTCAAATAATCGGATAGGAAACGACAAGATGAAAATCGGCCTTGGGCTCTACCGGGAGCAACTCACCCCGGATAACTTTCAGTTTGCCTTGCAGGCGGGCGCGACCCACGTCGTCGCGCATCTCACCAACTATTTCGCCGGCAAGGATCCGAAGATCGACAGTGGCGACCAGGGCGGCTGGGGTGATTGCTCCGGTGACCGGCTCTGGACTTACGAAGAGCTGTCGGCGCTGGTGAAGGACGTGCGGGCCGGTGGGCTGGAAGTGGCGGCGATCGAGAACTTCTCGCCGCGCTTCTGGCATGACGTGTTGCTCGACGGGCCAGAGCGGGCGCAGCAGATCGAGGGGCTGAAGCAGCTCATTCGCGACGCCGGTCGCGCCGGCATTCCCTGCATCGGCTACAATTTCTCGCTTGCCGGCGTCTATGGCTGGACCCGCGGCCCCTATGCCCGCGGCGGTGCGGAATCCGTCGGCTTCGGCGTCGAAAACAGCATCGCGCCAAGCCCGGATGCGCCGATTCCAGACGGCATGGTCTGGAACATGCGCTATCGTCGTGGCGTCGCCGGCGCTGCCTCCGTTTCCGTCAGCTCGGCGGAGCTCTGGGACCGCCTCAGCCACTTCCTGAAGGAGGTCGTGCCGGTCGCCGAGGAGGCGGGCGTGGTGCTCGGCGCTCACCCGGACGATCCGCCAGCCGAGGAACTGCGTGGCACCGCGCGGCTCGTCAACCGTCCGGAGAAGTACGACCGGCTGATGGCGATCGTCGACTCGCCCTCGAACGGGCTCGAACTCTGCCTCGGCTCGCTGCAGGAAATGCCGGGAGGGGATATCTACGAGCACGTTCGTCGTTTCGCCCGCTCCGGCCGCATCGGCTACATCCACTTCCGCAACGTACGCGGAAAGATGCCGCGTTATGTCGAGACCTTCGTCGACGAGGGCGATATCGACATGGCCGAAATCATCCGCATCCTGCGCGACGAAAACTACCAGGGTGTGATGATCCCCGACCATACGCCGGCCATGACCTGCGGCGCCTCCTGGCATGCGGGCAAGGCCTTTGCGCTCGGCTACATGAAGGCGCTTGTGCAGAATGCCGAGGCGCTCGGCCCCGCGCGTTCGATCCCGACAAGCATCGCAGCGGAATAGGAGGCGGAGATGGCCCGTGAGCTCGTCTGTGTCGCGCCCGTCGGCGACCGCTGCGGCGAGGGCGCCGTCTGGTCGGCGGAAGAGGCGGCGCTCTACTGGACCGACATCAACCGCTTTCTGATCCACCGCTATGACGAGGCGACGTGCGCGGTCAGGACGTGGCTCTTCGACGAGCCGGTGGTGGCGATCTCGCTGACCCGTGAAGATGGGCGTCTGCTCATCGCTCTCGGCTCGAAGCTCATATGGTGGTGGCCCGAAACCGACCGGCGGCAGGATCACGGCTTCGTCCTGCCCGGTTCACCGCGTGTTCGGCTGAATGACGGTCGCGCCGATCCCCTCGGAAACTTCTGGGTCGGCTCGATGAAGAACAACGTGCTTCCGGATGGCCAGCTTGGCGACGTTGCCCCGGGCGAGGGCATCCTCTACCGGATCGCACCCGATGGCACCGTCACCGAATGGCGGCATGGCCTCGGCATTTCCAACACGCTCTGCTGGAGCCCGGATCGAAGCACCTTCTACTTCGGCGATACGCTGGCAAACGAGATTTACGCCTTCGACTATCATGCCGTGGACGGCTCGATTTCCGGCGAACGACCCTTCTTCACCGGTTTCGATCGCGGCGCGCCCGACGGCTCGGCGATCGACAGCGAGGGGTTCCTCTGGAACTGCCGTTATGGCGGTGGCTGCATCGCCCGTGTTGCGCCGGATGGCAGCCTTGCCGAGACGATCGATATGCCGATCACCAACATCACCACCTGCACTTTCGGTGGCGCCGACCTGAAGACGCTTTACATCACCACGGCCGGTGCGGGGCCAGCCGAGCGTCTCGCCGGCAGCCTCTATGCCATGCGCGTCACGGTCGCCGGCATGCCGGAAAACCGGTTCGGGGCGGCTACAAAGTGAGCGCGGAGACCACACGGCGCGCGCTCGCCTGGGCGCATGGCTGCCTCTCGGTGCAGTCGCTCGGCGGCATGCTCGGCCCGGTGCTGTTCCTGCTTCCGGACGGGCGGCAAGTCAGCCCCTTGCAAGTTGCGCCTTGGGGCAACGATCCCGAGCGCGAGACGCTGCCGGAAATCCTGAAGGAATTGCGTGGCGAGTGGCCGTGTGTGCCTTTCGGCAGCGACGCCAGCCGCACGCTTCCTGCAGGCTGGTCCGTAGACGGTGAGAGTTTCGACGGCGCCGGCGTGCCGCATGGCCATAGCTCCAATGTCCATTGGGCGTGGGGTGCCTGCGACGACCGCCAGATAGCGATGGAATGCCATTATCCGGAGAACCATCCGATCCGACTGTTGCGGCGGCAGATCGTGCCGGATCCAAATGCGCCCTCCATCGACATCACCCTGGAAATCGAGGCCCGGCGTCCGTGCCGCCTGCCGATCGGCCTGCATCCGACGTTCCGACTGCCGAGCCGTCCCGGTTCGGTCACGATCGAACCCGGCGCCCATGATCGCGTCTGGAGTTTTCCCGGCGATGTCGAACCGGGCGCGGCTCTGTTCTCGCCCGATCGGCAATGGTTATCGCTCGGCAAGGTCGAGACGCGCAAAGGTGTCATGCTCGATGCGTCGCAGGTGCCGCTTGTCGAGGAGACCGAGGACCTGCTGCAGCTCTCGGGCATCGACGGCAGCCTCGCGCTCCACTATCGCGACGAGGGTTTTCGCGCGCGGCTCACTTGGCAGAACGAGCATTTCCCAAGCTTGCTGCTCTGGTACAGCAACCGCGGTCGCAAGGCCTACCCCTGGAATGGGCGGCACGTGGCGCTCGGCGTCGAGCCGATCGCATCCGCCTTCGATCTCGGACCGGCTGTCTCCACGGGCGACAGCCCCATCGCGGGATCCGGCGTTGCAACGGCGATTGCCTTCGAACCCGATCAGACCTTCACCACCCGCTATCGGCTTTCCGTCGAAGCCGCTCCGATCGGCTGAATGGTCGCTCGCTGAGACATATCCAACTGAAAGGCCAAGAGAATGAAATTGTTGCGTCTCACCGTCGACGGCTCTGCCGTGCCCTGCATCCTCGATGGCGAGGGCAAGGCGCGGGACGTGTCTTCGCTCGTCCAGGACTTCACGGCGGAGACTTTGCCTGGTGTCTTGGCAGTGCTCTCCGGCGCCGATTTCGCGGCGCTCCCTGTGATGCCGGTGGTCGATGCGGACATCCTGCCGCCGGTCGCAAGGCCCGGTACAATCTGGTGCGTCGGCCTCAACTACTCCGACCATGCGGAAGAGGCGGGACTGCCAGTGCCGTCCGAACCGATCCTCTTCAACAAGGCGGCCGGCACCTATTGCGGCCCGAACGCACCGCTTCTCCACACCGAGAAAATGTCGAAGCTGGACTGGGAGGTCGAGCTCGGCATCGTCATCGGCAAGCGGGCGCTCAACGTATCGCGCGCCGAGGCTATGGACCATGTCCTCGGCTACACGATCGTCGACGATGTCTCCGAACGTGCCTGGCAGATGGAGCGTGGCGGGCAGTGGGTGAAGGGCAAGAGCTTCCCGAATTTCTGCCCGACGGGCCCCTGGCTTGTGACGAAAGACGAGGTTCCGGACCCGCAGGCCCTGTCGATGTGGCTCGACGTCAACGGCGAGCGCATGCAGGCGGGTACGACCGCGCGCATGATCTTCGACGTCGCGACCATCGTCTCCTACATGAGCGAGTTCTGCGTGCTGGAGCCCGGCGATCTCATCTGCACCGGCACGCCCCCCGGCGTCGGCATGGGCAAGAAGCCGCCGCGCTATCTTGGGCCCGGTGACGTGGTCGAACTCGGTATCGATGGACTCGGCCGCCAGCGTCAGGTCGTTCAATCCCTCTAGACATGCAGAAGGGTCTCACCATGAAGGAAAAGACGGGACGTTTGACCGGGCGCATTGCCGTGGTCACGGCTGCCGGCCAAGGCATCGGCCGCGCGGTCGCCGAACGACTGATGGCTGAAGGCGCCGAGGTCCACGCCAGCGACATCAATGCCGAGCTGCTCGCCACACTCGAAGGGGTTACAACGACGCGGCTTGATGCGACGGATCATGTGGCGGTCGGTGCCTATTTCGACGCCTTCGCCCGGGTCGATATCCTCGTGCACGCGGTCGGCTACGTGCATCAGGGCACGATCGAGGAATGCTCGCCCGCCGATTGGCGGCGCTCGGTGAACATTACGCTCGACAGCGCTTACAACGTCATTGCCGGCGCAATCCCGAAGATGAAGGCCAATGGCGGCAGCATCATCACCATCGGATCGGTTGCCTCCTCGATCAAGGGTTTCCCGCGGCGTGCCGCTTATGGCGCCGCCAAGGGTGGCGTCATAGGCCTGACCAAGGCGGTGGCAGCTGACTACGTTTCTCAGGGCATTCGCTGCAATTCGGTCTGCCCCGGCACTGTCGCGTCACCCTCCTTGGAAGAGCGCATCGGCGAACTTGGCGAAAAGCTTGGAAGCCGGGATGAGGCCTACCGGTCCTTCATCAGCCGCCAGCCGGCCGGCCGGTTCGGCACGGTCGAAGAAGTCGCCGCCATCTGCGCCTTCCTCGCCTCCGACGAGGCGGCCTTCATTACCGGCCAGGCAATCAACATAGACGGCGGCATCACGATCTGAGACGCCGCATTCTCGCAAGGCCGTGAAACGCAAAACACCTCCGGATGCGCTCCGGAGGTGTTGGTTTTCGTAGGCTTGTGGGCGTCGGCGTGACGCCGTTCAGGATGGGTTGTCGCTTACGCCGACAGCGCCTTGAACTCGGCAAGGATGGCTTCGCCCATTTCGACGGTTCCGACCTTCCGTGCGCCTTCGGCCATGATGTCGCCGGTGCGGATGCCCTGGTCGAGCACGTTGGCGATCGCCTTCTCCAGATTGTCGGCTTCCGTCACCAGGTTGAAGGAATAGCGCAGGCACATGGCGAAGGAGGCGATCATCGCGATCGGGTTGGCGATGCCCTGGCCGGCAATGTCGGGTGCCGAGCCATGCACCGGCTCATAGAGCGCCTTGCGCTTGCCGCTGACACCATCCGGTGCGCCGAGCGAGGCCGACGGCAGCATGCCGAGCGAGCCGGTGAGCATCGCCGCCACGTCCGACAGCATGTCGCCGAACAGGTTGTCGGTGACGATGACGTCGAACTGCTTGGGCTGGCGCACCAGCTGCATGCCGCCGGCGTCCGCCAGCATGTGCTCGAGCTGGACGTCGGAATACTTCGCCTTGTGCGTCTCGGTCACCACCTGGTTCCACAACACGCCCGACTTCATGACGTTGCGCTTTTCCATCGAGCAGACGCGGTTGTTGCGGGTACGGGCCAGCTCGAAGGCGACGCCGGCGATGCGCTCGATCTCGTAGGTGTCGTAAACCTGGGTGTCGATGCCACGCTTCTGGCCGTTGCCGAGATCGACGATCTCCTTCGGTTCGCCGAAATAGACGCCACCGGTCAGCTCGCGCACGATCAGGATGTCGAGGCCTTCGACCAGTTCGGGCTTCAGCGACGAGGCGGCGGAAAGCGCCGGGTAGCAGATCGCCGGGCGCAGGTTGGCGAAGAGCTCGAGATCCTTGCGCAGGCGCAGCAGACCGGCTTCCGGGCGCACCTCGTAGGGCACCGCATCCCACTTCGGACCGCCGACGGCGCCGAACAGCACCGCATCGGCGGCAAGCGCCTTCTTCATGTCCTCTTCCGAGATCGCCTGACCGTGGGCGTCATAGGCCGAACCGCCGACCAAGCCCTCGTCCGTCACGAAGCCGGCACCAAGCTCGGCATTCATGTAGGCGATGATTTTGCGGACTTCCGCCATGGCTTCCGGGCCGATGCCGTCGCCGGGGAGGATGAAAAGTTTGCGGGCCATTGTCGGCACTCCTGTGGTTTTCAGTCGGTGTAAAGCGGCACGGCCGCGTTGATAATGATGCGGGCTAGACCGCTGCCTTCGCGCCTTCGATCTGTCCGATGCGCTCTCGCAGCGTGTTGGCGACAGCCTGCGAAGCCGGAGCGAGGGCGATTTCAAGATTGGCGTTGCCGCCGTCTACCTCGATCGCGAGTTTCGAGACGCTGACGCCGAGCCGGCGAACGATGTCGAGCAGGCGGGAAACGATGTTTTCGAGATCGCCGCTTTCGATGGTGTAACGCATGGTGTTGCTCATCATGCGACCTTTGGCCATGGGCGCTGCTGAGGGCGCATTGTCTCGAAGGCACGCGCGAGGCGCAGCACGCCGATGTCGTCGAACTGCTGGCCGATGATCTGCAGGCCGATCGGCAGGCCGCCCGAGGTGTAGCCGCAGTTGAGCGAGATTGCCGGCTGGCCGCCCATGTTGACGGCGACTGTGAAGGCGATGTGTTCGAACGGTTTCTGCGGGTCGTTGACCGGCGAGGCCCATTCGGCCGGATAGGAGGCCGTCGGGGCCGTCGGCGACAGGATGAAATCATAGCCGGAAAGTGCCGCATGCAGCGCGTTGCGCATGGCGTCGATCTGGGCGAAGCCGGTATAGACCTCGCGGCCGGAGAAATTCTCGGCCGTTTTGATCCAGTCGAAGATATAGGGCAGGATCTGCGCCTGTTTTTCCGGCGAGAGGCGCGACACGTCTTCCCAGCCGCGCGCCCGCCAGAAGCGGTCGAGACCGTCGATCATTTCGCGCGTCAGGAAGGGGCCGATCGGCTCGATGATCGCGCCGGCATCGGCAAAGAGCTGTGCCGCCTTCTTGACCGCCTGTTCCGTTTCTTGCGTGACCGACTGGCCGAAGCCGGCGTCGAGCCAGAGGCCGATCTTCAGACCCTTCAGATCACGATCAAGATCGAGCCAGGGGAGATCGGCATAGGGCAAGGACATCGTGTCCCGGGCGTCTGGCTGCGACAGCACCGACATGTAGAGTGCCGTGTCGACGACCGTCCGGGTCATCGGGCCGGCAACGCGGCCGATAAAGGGCGGGTTGATCGGCACGCGGCCGGCCGAAGGCTTGAGCCCGACAATGCCGCACCAGCCGGCCGGCAGCCGGACCGAGCCGCCGATATCCGTGCCGATGTGAAGCGGACCATAACCGGCGGCCGAAGCAGCACCCGCACCGGCGCTCGAGCCGCCCGGATTGGCTGAGAGGTCCCAGGGGTTGCGGGCCAGCTTGTGGAAGCTGGAAAGGCCGGAAGACAGCATGCCGTAGTCCGGCATGGTGGTCTTGGCGAGAAGGATGCCGCCCGCCTCGCGGGTGCGGGCTGCCGGCGGCGCGTCGGCGGCTGCAGGCGTCAGCGACACGGCAGCACAGCCGAGCGGCACTGCGGTGCCCTTGGTTGCGATGTTTTCCTTGATCGTCACCGGCACGCCGTCGATTGCGCCCAGAGGTTCACCCTTTGCCCAGCGCTCTTCCGATGCCTTGGCGGCCTTGCGCGCCTCGGCCGGGTCATAGGCCCAAAGCGCGTTCAGCTTTGGCTCGGAAGCGTCGATGCGGGCAATCACCGCTTCGGTGACCTCGACGGGGGAAAGCTTCTTCGAGCGGTAGGCGTCGACGAGATCGACGGCGGAGAGATCGGCGAGTTCGGACATGGGGCACTTCCTAGGCAAAATGGCAGCGGGCGGACCAGGCCGGCGTCACCGGCTTGGCCTCAGGCGTTCGGGTCAGACAGATCTCCTGCCTGCGGGGACAGACGGCAGCATAGGCGCAGCCGGCTGCGGTCGTTGCGGTATGGACGGGCGTTTGCGGCGGCCCAGCGGAACGCACCCGCTTGCGCCGTCCGGAAAACGGTTTCGGCACGGCAGCGACCAGCGCCTGAGTATAGGGATGGCGCGGGTTGTCGAAGACCTCGGCCGTCGGTCCTTCCTCGACGATGCGGCCGAGATGCATGACGGCAACCCGGTCGGTGATGGCGCGCACGACGCCGAGATCGTGGCTGATGAACAGATAGGAAAGGCCGAGCCTTTCCTGCAGGTCCATCATCAGGTTCAAAACCTGCGCCTGGATCGAGACGTCGAGTGCAGACACTGGCTCGTCAGCGACGATCAGGGCCGGCCGGGTGATCAGCGCGCGGGCGATGGCGATGCGCTGGCGCTGGCCGCCGGAGAATTCGTGCGGATACTTGTCGGCCGACGCCAAGGGTAGGCCGACGGCCTCCAGCACCTCGGCGATGCGCCGGTTGCGCTCCGTGGTGCCCGTTCCACGCTCCAGCGAAACGATCGGCTCGGAGATGATCGTCCGAACCGTGTGGCGCGGATCGAGCGAGCCGTAGGGATCCTGGAAGATCGCCTGAAACCCCTTGCGCGCCTCTCGCAGTCCGGCGCGATCGAGCGCGTAGATATCCTTGCCGGCGATCGACACCTGGCCCGATTGCGGCCGCTCCAGCCCCATCACGGCGCGGGCCAGGGTCGACTTGCCGGAGCCGCTTTCGCCGACGATGCCGAGGCTCTGGCCGGCGGCGAGTGCGACGCTGACACCATGGAGCACGCGCAGGCGGCTCTGTTTCGAGAAGATCGACGGGCGCGGCAGGTCGTATTCGCGCACCAGATCGGTGGTCTTGAGGATCACCTCGCTCATGGTGCCACCATCCTTTCGCGCGGATGAAAGCAGGCGGCGCGATGCTGCACATTTCCATCGGTATTGATCAGGTCGAGTGCCGGGATCGCCTGACGGCAGTCGGCCTCAGCGAAGGAACAGCGGTCCGCAAAGGAGCAGTGGGATGGACGGCCAAAGGGATCCGGAACGATACCGGGGATGGCATTCAGCCGCGGGCGCCCACCGCCTTGATGGCGGGAGTCAAGGGCTGCGCCATGCGGCGACGCGGCGAAAAGGCCGCGGGCATAGGGATGCGCCATGCGCGCAAAGACATCGTCCGTGCGCCCGGTTTCGATGATGCGGCCGGCATACATGACCGCGATGCGGTCGGTCATCTCGGAGACGACGCCGAGATCGTGGGTGATCAGCATCAGCGCTGTGCCGGTGTCTTCGATCAGCTCGTCGAGCAGATCAAGGATCTGCGCCTGCACCGTAACGTCGAGCGCCGTCGTGGGCTCGTCTGCAATCAGCAGATCCGGTTCGCAGGCGATCGCCATGGCGATCATCACGCGCTGGCGCTGGCCGCCGGAGAGCTGGTGCGGGTAGAGATCGAGGTCGAAGCGCGGCGCCGGCAGGCCGACGCGGTCGAGCAGCGCACGCGCTTTCTTCTCCGCATCGGCTTTCGTTTCGCCGAGATGCAGCCGCCGTCCCTCGGCGATCTGCGCGCCGATCGATTTGACCGGATTGAGCGCCGTCATCGGCTCCTGGAAGATCATCGCCATGCGCCGGCCGCGATAGCCGCAATAGTCGGCTTCGTCCAAGCCCGCGAGATTGCGGCCGTCGAAGGAAAGTTCGCCGCGCACCCGCATGCGCCGCGGAAGCAGGCCCATGACGGCAAGGGCTGTCATCGACTTGCCGCTGCCGGACTCACCGACGATCCCAAGCCGTTCGCCGCGGTTGAGTTCGAGATCGATGTCGCAGACGATATCGACCGTGCTTTTGCCCGCGGTGAGTTCGACCGACATGCCGGCCATGTGAAGCAAGGGTTTGGTCATCGTTGCCGCCTCACGCGCGGGTCGAGAATGTCGCGCAGGCCATCGCCGAGCAGGTTGAGGCCGAGCACGGCGAAGGTGATCGCCAGTCCCGGGAAGATCGCGAGCCAGGGCGCCTGATAGATGAAGGTCTGGGCGTCGTTCAGCATCTTGCCCCAGCTCGGCATCGGCGGCTGCGTGCCGAGGCCGACATAGGAAAGGCCGGCTTCGGCAACGATCGCCAAGGCGAACTGGATCGTCACCTGAACGAGCAGCACGTGGTTGATGTTGGGCAGGATGTGCAGAAACGTGATCGCGACGTCGCCGCGGCCAGCGCAGCGCGCGGCCTGCACATATTCGCGTTTCCAGAGGCCCATCGAGGCACCGCGGGTGACGCGGGCAAAGACGGGTATGTTGAAGATGCCGATCGCGATCATCGCGTTGGTAGCGCCCGGACCGAAGATCGCGGTGATGATGACAGCGGTCAGAAGCGCCGGGAAGGCGAAGGCGAGGTCGCTCATGCGCATGACGAGACCATCGACAAAACCGCCGCGAGCAGCCGCCCAAGCGCCAAGCGGCACGCCGATGCCGGCACCGACGAGCACCGCGACAATCGAGACGCTGATCGAGTTGCGGGCGCCGACCATGATCATCGACAGGATGTCGCGGCCGAAGTTGTCGGTGCCGAACCAATGGGCAAGGCTCGGCCCCTGCAGCTTGTCGCGGAAGTTCATCGCCGTCGGCGAATAGGGCGTCCAGACATAGGAGACGAGCGCCATCGCCACGAGGATGACGGTGACGGTGGCCCCGATCGTCAGATTTCGGCTGCCGATAAGCTTGGAGATGAGGCTGGGTTGCGCGGCGGTTGCAGGAGCGGTCATCAGTGGCCTCCCCTCGACAGGCGCGGATCGAGGTAACCGTAGACCAGATCGACGAGGAAATTGATGGTGATGACGGAGGCGGCAAGCAGGGTCACCAGCGTCTGCACCGTCACGAGATCGCGCTGCGCGATCGCCTGGAAGACGAGGCGGCCGATACCCGGCAGGTTGAAGACATTTTCGATGATGATCGTGCCGGCAAGCAGGAAGGAAAATTGCAGGCCGATAATGGTGACGACCGGAATGAGCGCATTGGGCACCGCATGCTTCCAGAGAGCGCCCGAACGGCTAAGCCCCTTGGCGCGCGCGGTGCGGATGAAATCCTCGCCGAGCGTCTCGATGACGGCCGAGCGCGTGACGCGTCCGAGAATGGCCGCAAGTGGCAGCCCGAGTGCGAGCGCCGGCAGGATGAGCGAATGCAGGCCGTTCCAGATGCCACCTTCCCAGCCGGCAAAGCCGGAGGCCGGGAACCAGGCGAGCTTCAGCGCGAAGAGCAGGATGAAGAGAAGCGCCAGCCAGAAGTTCGGGATGGCGACGCCCACCTGGGCGATGCCCATGACGACGGTGTCGCCGGCCTTGCCGCGGTTGGCGGCGGCATAGACGCCGATGGCGATGGCGACGGCGACCGAGATTGCCATGGAGAGCAGCGCCAGCGGCAGCGTCACCAGGATGCGCGGGCCAAGCAGCTCCCGGATCGGCACCGAATAGGTGAGGCTCATGCCGAAATCGCCGACGACGAAGCCGCCGATCCAGTGGAGGTAGCGGATCCAGATCGGCTGATCGAGGCCGAGCTGCCGGTGCAGCGCCGCGATCGCATCTGCGTCGGCATTCATGCCGAGCATCAGCACGGCGGGGTCGCCGGGCAGCACCTGCATCAGCAGAAAGACGATGACTGAGGCGACCAGCGTCGTCAGCAAGAGCGACACGAGGCGACCGCCAATGAAGGAAATCACATCAACCTCCCGGAAAGAGCGAGCGTTGACCGGCGCCGGGTGCGTCAATCAACGGCAGATCTGCGTCCGCCCCAACGAGGGGCAGATGCTGGAGCGGGGTGCGGATTTCCGTCCGCATCCCGCTCAATGAAAGTCGATCAGTTTTCCCAATAGGTCTGGGTCTGGTCGTCGGCCGGCACCGGCATGTTCTTCCAGAGACCCTTCACCTTCTTGTTCCAGA
Source organism: Ensifer sp. ENS03 (assembly GCF_014852035.1). Lineage (NCBI taxonomy): Bacteria > Pseudomonadati > Pseudomonadota > Alphaproteobacteria > Hyphomicrobiales > Rhizobiaceae > Ensifer > Ensifer sp. ENS03. The sequence goes on from NZ_JACVAV010000003.1 coordinate 347,227, forward strand.
CGCCGATCTTCGGCAGCGCGTAGAGGAAGACGTTCGGTTCGTCCGCTGCGAGCTTGCGCTGGAGCTGGCCGATCAGGTCCATCTGTTCGGCCTCGGTCGCAGCCAGCGTGTAGGACTTGTAGAGCGCCTTGTATTCCGGGTTCTGGTAGTTGAAGTAGTACTTGTCGCGCGCATAGATATCGAGGTCGCGGGCTTCCGCATGGGCGATGATCGTTGCGTCGAAGTTCGAGTTCTTGAAGACCTGATCCAGCCATTGTGCGAACTCGATCGGAACGAGGTTCACCTTGATGCCGACTTCGCTGAGCATGGCCGCGATGATCTCGCCGCCGCGGCGGGCATAGGCCGGCGGCGGCAGCATGATGGTGATTTCGAGGTTCTGAACGCCCGCTTCCTGCAGCAGTTGCTGCGCCTTGCCGGGGTCATAGGGGTAGGTCTCGTTCAGATCGACATAACCGGGTTCGACCGGCGAATAATGCGAGCCGATGGTCGTGCCGAAGCCCGAGTAAGTGCCTTCGACCAGCGCCTTGCGGTCGATCGCATGGGCAAGCGCCTGCCGCACTCGCACGTCGTCGAAGGGCTTCTTCGCATTGTTGAGCGCAAGCACCACCTTGCCCGAGGTGCTGCCGACCTCAACCTGCAGGTTCGGGTCGCTCTGGAACTGGCTGACCAGTTCTGCGGCCTGGAACATCGGGAAGGCATCGACGTTGCCGGCAAGAACGGCGGCCGCTGCAGCCGAGGGGTCACTGATGAACTTGAAGGTCACTTCGCTGAGCTTGGCCGGTTCGCCCCAATAGTCGGCGTTCTTTTCCAGCACCACCTTGTCGCCCTTCGCCCATTCCTTGAACTTGAACGGGCCGGTACCGACCGGCTTGGTCTTGTTGTCGGCGGCCGACGACGGCGCGATCATGACCGCGTCGCCCCAGGCCATGTTGAAGAGGAAGTTGGAGGCCGGGCGCTTCAACGTCACGACCGCGGTTGCCGGATCCGGGCATTCGGTCTTTTCGATCGGCTCGAACAGGCCCTTCTGCGCATTGGTGGAATCGGCCGAGACGGCGCGCTCATAGGAGAATTTCACCACCGAACAGTCGAAAGCCGCGCCGTCATGGAACTTGACGCCCTGGCGGAGCTTGAAGCTGTAGGTCTTCTGGTCGTCGGAGATCGTCCAGCTCTCGGCGAGCAGCGGCTTCACCGTGCCGTCTTCCACCACCCGGACGAGACCTTCGAAAAGGTTGCCGTAGGTGATGTAGCGGATGGGTGCGGCGGCGCCCGCGGTCGGGTCGAGGCCCGGCGGCTCGAGCACCTGGCCGACGGTGATCGTATCCTTGGCCATCGCCGGCGTCAGCGACGCGGCAATGAAGCACGAGGCAAGCGCCAGTTTCGTCAAATTCATCATGGTTCCCCCGCTTTGCGGTTTCGTTGTTTATGGTCCCAGAAATCAGGTCGAAATAATCAGATCGAGCGTCCGCCGTCGACGTCGAGCGCCACGCCGGTGATCATCGACGCCTGCGGCGAGGCGACGAAGAAGGCGGCCTCCGCAAGGTCTTCCGGCTTCAGAAGGCGTCCGAGCGGAATGGAATCGCGGAACTTCTTGCGGATTTCCTCGGAGTCCTCGCCCATGAAGGTGGTCAGCAGCGGCGTTTCGCCGGCAACCGGGTTGAGCGCGACGACGCGGATGTTGAAGGGCGCGAGCTCGATCGCGAGCGCCTTGGTGGCAGAAACGACCCAGCCCTTGGTCGCATTGTACCAGGCAAGGTTCGGACGCGGCCGGTTGGCGCCGGTCGAAGCGATGTTGACGATAACGCCCGCCTTGTTTTCCTTCATGTGCGCCAGCAGCGCCCGCGTCATCAGGTAGACGCCGCGCACATTGACGCCGAGGATACGGTCGAATTCGTCGGGCTCGACCAGCTCGGCATTCTGCGGCTTGTGGCCGATGCCGGCATTGTTGACCAGGATGTCGATGCGGCCGAACTGCTTGAGACCCGCCGCAACGGCCGCGTTAACGTCGGCCTCCTTGGCGATATCGGCAACCACGGCGATGGCATTGTTGCCGAGTTGCTTGGCGACGCGCTCTGCGCCTGCGGCATCGCGATCGACGACGATGACCTTGGCGCCGCCTTCGACGAAGCGCTTGGCAATGCCTTCGCCGAAACCGGAGCCTGCGCCGGTGATGAGAGCGACTTTACCTTCCAGTGACACTTTGTTGTTCCTCCAAAGGAGACTTAGATCATGGGTTGGAGCGCGATGCGGGTGGAACGCCGCCTGCGGTTTTGCGCGCTCTAGCCGTGGTAGACAGAGATGGTTTTCATGCTGGAAAAGCCGTAGAGGGCCTCAAAACCCTTCTCGCGGCCATGGCCCGATTTCTTGACGCCGCCGAAGGGCAGCTCGACGCCGCCGCCGGCGCCGTAATTGTTGATGAAGACCTGGCCGGCGTGCACGGCGCGCGCCATGCGCAACTGCCGGCCGCCGTCATTGGTCCAGACGCCGCAGACGAGGCCATAGGCGGTGCCGTTGGCAAGTCGAATGGCTTCCTCCTCGCCGTCGAAGGGCATGATCACCTGAACCGGGCCGAAGATCTCTTCCTGCACCGTGCGGTGTTGGTGCGGCACGTCGCGCAGCAACGTCGGCGCGACATAGGCGCCCTCGGCCGGCGCGTCGGCGACGATCTCGCCCTGCGCCGCGACCTTCAGGCCATCCTTGGCGGCGTCGGCAAGGAAGCCCTCGACGATCGCCTTCTGCCGCTGCGAGACGACCGGGCCGACCGAGAGATCGCTGCCAGCAGGACCGACCTTCAGGGCGCGGTACCGTTCGCTCATCCGCGCGACCACTTCTTCATAGACGGCACGCTCGACCAGAATGCGAGACGAGGCCGAGCAGGTCTGACCGGCATTCTGGATGCCGGCATTGACGAGGAAGGGGACCGCGCGGTCGAGATCCGCATCGGCAAAGACGATCTGCGCCGACTTGCCGCCGAGTTCCAGCGTCACCGGCACGGCGTTCTTCGCCGCCGCCGCCTGCACCATCTCGCCGGTGCGGACCGAGCCGGTAAAGGAGATGTGGTTGACATCGGGGTGTTCCGAAAGCGCTGCGCCCGCCTCCGAGCCGAAGCCGGTGACGATGTTGAGCGCGCCCGAGGGCAAGCCCTCTTCTTCGGCGATGCGGGCGAACTCCAAGATGGTGAGGCAGGCCTCTTCGGCCGGCTTGACGACGGCGGCGTTGCCCATGGCAAGGGCCGCGCCGAGGCTGCGGCCGAGGATCTGCATCGGGTAGTTCCAGGGGATGATATGGCCCGTGACGCCATGTGGCTCGTAGACGGTCAGTACGGTGAAGCCGTTCTGATAGGGGATGGTGTCGCCATGAACCTTGTCGGCGGCGCCGCCATAGAATTCGAGATAGCGCGCAAGCGCCACGACATCGGCGCGCGCCTGGGTCAGCGGCTTGCCGACATCGCGTGCTTCGAGCTCCGTCAGAAGGTCGATGTTGCGCAGCACACCGGCCGAAATCCGGGTCAGCACCCGGCCGCGCTCGGTCGGCGTCAGGCGTCCCCACTCACCTGAGAGTGCCGCGCGTGCCGAACGCACGGCGAGATCGATATCGTCCCGAGTGCCCCGGGCGATGCGCGCAAATTCCAGGCCGTTGGAAGGATCCCTGACGGCGATGAACTCGCCGCCCGTTGCGTCCTGCCACTTGTTCGCGATGAAATTGCCGTAGGTCTTCACAGTCATGCCTCTTTGTCAGTCCCGCGCTCTTCAAGCAGCGCCTTCAATCTCATGGCCGTCGCGTTGATGTGGGCGCGGGCCAGTTTCTCGGATTCATCAAGGTTCCGTGCGGCGATCGCCTCGACGATCAGCCCGTGTTCGGCGACCGCAGTGCTCGCCCGCTCGCTCGAAAGCGAAAAGGCTGGGGCAAAAACCTGCGAGGTCATGCGCAGAAGCGGCCCGAGCGGCGCCAGCGACGCATTGCGCGAGGCCGCAACGATCGCCTCGTGAAAGACGACGTTGGACTGTGTGTAGGCGCCTGGATCCCAGTTTTCGACGGTCTTGCGCTGGCGCTCCACCTGCTTTGCCAGATCCTTGATCTCGGCATTTGTCGCCCGCTCGGCGGCGTTGCGGGCCGCCACGCCATCCATCGCCTCACGCACCGCGTAGGCATCCAGCAGTTTCGGCAGGTCGGCGGTTGCGACCCGGACACCGCTGCCCGGCTTGTTGACGACCAGCCCGTCGCGCTCGAGCACGCGCAGCGCCTCGCGCAGCGGCGTGCGGCTGATGCCGAACTCGGCGGCGATCTTTTCCTGGCGCAGCGTCGCGCCCGGCGCATAGACGCCGGCATAAATACGTTCGCGAAGGGCCTGGGCCACTTCGTCGAGCAAGCGTGACTGGCTTCGCCATTCAAAGGATTGGTTCATCGATCCCTCCCAAGATCGAGGCAAATTGTATCCAGGATACAGGCCGAGTCAATCCGGTGATGACACATAAGTCCCAGGGATTGTCAGCAAGTGCTGGCGACGCCGTCGGCTTCGGCAGTCCCGACTTGCGCCGCCGCGTTGACGCGCCGCTCGCCGCGGCTTCTATTAGGAACTGCTATGGTGGGAGGCTGGCCGTGCAGATGCTTGATTGGATTGCGATTATCCTGTTCCTCGTGACCTGGGTGGGACTGGAGCCGATGATGGCGCTTGGTTGGCCGCGCCGGACAGACAGCCTGATGCTGGACATGGTGCGTGTCCGGCAGGCCTGGATGCGCGAGGTGCTGACGCGGGATACCAACTTCATCGGTGACGCCGCCATTCTCGGTCACACGATCAATTCGGCCTCGTTCTTCGGCTCGGCCAATCTCATCGTCATCGTCGCCATGAGCAGTGCGCTTTTCATCCAGCCGACGATTGGCCTTCAGTCGGGCATCATCGCGATGTTCGCGCCGATCGAGCCGTTGTGGCTGTTTCAATGCAAGGTGCTGCTCGTCATGGCGACCTTGCTGCGCGGGCTGTCCGAATTCATCTGGGCGGTGCGGCAGATCAACTATTGCCTCGCAGCGATCGGAGCGAGCCCTTCGCGCGAAGAAGCCCGCGACATCGCCGCATGGGCCCACGCCCTGTCGCTGATGATCAATCCGGCCCTTCGATCCTTCAGCCAGGGTGTCCGCTCCTATTACTTCACCGTTGCCGCCGCGCTCTGGTTCCTGGGGCCGATCGCCTTTCTTATCGCCATCGTCGGCTCGGTCGCGCTTCTCGTCTGGAGACACAGCTGGTCGGATACGGCCAAGGGCGTGATGGAGGTGCGCAAGCTGCTCGACGAGAGCCATCCGACGGCGGCCGCGGTAGAACCCTCAACAGCCGTCCGTTCTCCGGCGGCAAACAGCTGAGGGTTTTTGGCGTGACCGGTTGGAATTGGCCGGCGAGGTAACCACCTAGTATCCGTAACGTTCTGGAGGCGGTCGCCCATGTCAGACAATCCGATCAAGATCCCCGGTCCCGATCATCCGATCACCACCGAGAGAAACCAGGCCCGTGTCGTCGTCACCCTCGGCGGGCGCGTCATTGCCGACACCCGCGATGCGCTGGCTCTGCGCGAGGCAACCTATCCCGCTGTGCAGTACATCCCGCGTGAGGATGTCGACATGTCCTTGCTTGAGCGCACCGATCATTCGTCCCATTGTCCCTATAAGGGTGACGCCTCCTATTTCAGCATCCCCTTGGGCGGCGAGCGGTCGCGCAACGCCGTCTGGACCTATGAAAACCCGCACGCGGCGGTGGCCGCCATCAAGGACCGGTTGGCCTTCTATCCGGATCGGGTGGATAAGATCGAAGAGATCCAGCCCTAGCATCCGCGCTCAAGTGAGGGCTACTGCGCTCGTTCGAACGCACGGTGCCCTGGCCGCGAGGTCACGCGTCGCGAATCCGAAACGTTTCGCGCACGGCCTTCAAGAATTCTGCCACTTTCGGCAGATCGCCGAGTTGCTGGTGGAAGAGATAGTAAAGATGGGTGGATGGCCCCGACCACTCGGGAAGAACCGGAACGAGCCGTCCGGCGGAGACGCCATCGGCGGCGAGCGCATCGCTCAGCATGCCGATGCCGAGGCCCTCGGCGATCAGCCGCTCGCTGATCGCCGGATCGTCGACGACGACCGATGGCGGGCGCTCGAGCGTAAAGTGCCTGTTGCCGTCTGACAGCACCCAATGGGCAAGCTCCCGTCGCATGCGCGTCCGGTGTGCCACCAGGGCGACGTGCATGAGGTCCTCGGGCGAAGACAGCGCCAATCCTGCGCAATAGGCGGGAGAGGCATAGAGGCGCTGCTCGATCGTTCCGATCTTGCGGTAGATCATCTCGCTGTCGACGGGTTCGCCCATCCTTAAGGCCACGTCGACGCCTTCGCCGATCAGATCGACATTTTGGTGGGTGGTCTGCATGTCGACCTGGACTTCTGGGCAGAGTTCCGCATAGCGCTTCAGGATCGGTGGCAGGAAGGTACGGGCAAAGGCGACTGACGTCGCGACCCTTAGGCGCCCGCGCGCCGTACCGTCGGCCGGTTGGAAGCCGGCGATGCCGCGGTCGATGAGCTCGACGGCGCCCCCGACCGATTCCAGCAGATGCTTTCCGGCCTCGGTCAAGGAGACCCGGCGGGTGGAGCGCAGCAGCAGGGCGACGCCAAGCGCTGCCTCAAGCTCGCCCAGGCGCCGGCTGACCGTGCTCGGTGGCAGGTGCAGGCGAAGCGCAGCTGAGGAAAAGCTCTCTGAGCGGGCGACCTCGAGGAAAATCCTGAGGCTGTTGAGATCGGCAGATTGGGGGGATTTCATGCGTTTCCGGAACAATTACTTCCACGATCGCAGGATAATCGACCGACGGTTGAATTGATAGCGTCTCGGCATCCAATCGAAGGAGCCGATCATGACCACTCGCAGACAAGCTTTGGGCCTTCTTGCCGCCGCGGCCCTGTTGCCGCTCGCACCGCGGATCGCCTTTTCCGCCGCGCCATTATCGACCGTCGCCAATGCCGGTTACTATCGCTTCCGCTTCGGAAAGTTCGAAGTCACCGCCTTGTCGGACGGCACCTTGGCGTTGCCGATGACAAAGATCTATCAGAACGAACCGGAAGGCGAGCTGCAGCGCAGGCTGGACGAAAACTTCCTCGGCAAGGAGCCGCATCTGTCGATCAACGCCTATCTCGTCAACGACGGCGAACGGCTGGTGCTGATCGATGCCGGGTCGGGGAGCCTGCTCGGCATTGCCGCCGGCAAGCTCTTGAGGCATCTCACGGCCTCCGGCTATCGCGCCGACCAGGTCGACGCGGTGATCCTGACCCATGTGCACGCCGACCACTCGGGCGGCCTCACCATCGACGGCAAAGCACAATTCCCGAATGCCGAGATCCATCTCGCCGAGCGCGAATACCGCTACTGGATCGAGCGGGAGGGCGTGACGGCGCTGACCGAGGCGCAGAAGACCGACTTTCAGCGAGCGCACGATGCCCTGGCCCCCTATATCGCCGCCGGAAAAGTGAAGCGTTTCGCCGACGACGCGGACGTCTTGCCGAACCTCGGATCGACCCTGCGCGCCGGGCACACGCCCGGGCATTCCGCGATCGTGCTGAAAGCGGATGACGGCCAGCGCCTCGTATTCTGGGGGGACGTCATTCACGGCGACTACATCCAGTTCGACACGCCTGACGTCTTCGTCAGCTTCGACGTCGACGGCACCGCGGCGGCAGCGACGCGTGCCGTGGCGCTGGCGGATGCGGCCGATGGGCGATACCTCGTCGCCGGTGCGCATCTGCCGTTCCCCGGTGTTGGCCATGTGGCGCGCGACGAGACGCTCTATCGCTTCGTCCCCTGGAACTACGTCGAGTAGCGGGTGGCAGCTTAGGCCTTGTCTACGAGATGACGTTGCGGACGAAGGTCACGACGCCGTCGCCGTCATTGATGTAGGCATAGGCCTGCGCCGAGCTGTAGACGGTGCACCAACCTCGCCATTCTCTCGGACTGAGTGGGTGCTTAGCCGTTGATCGCCTGGATCAAGCCGCAGTCGGGCACGACGGCGCTTCTGAAATACGACCTGCCGATGACTTCAGAGGCATTCTGCCTGCAACTGCTACAGCGAACCGGCGTGATGTTCACGCCGGGCAGCGCCATGGACATGGGAGGCTATCTCAGGATCGGCTACGCCAACAACGAAGGCATTCTACGCGGAGGCTTGAGGCGCGTCTCCGCGTTCCTGCGGGAGCACCAGGCGGCGGCCGCCTGAGGGGAGTTTCCGTCAGGGCGCGATATCCAGTTCCGGGTAATTGCGGAAGATGCCGTCTTCATTGAAGGCCAGCCGTCGCGATGAGGCGAGATAGGCGGCGATGTTCGGCCGGGCTTTCACCGAGGCGTGCAGTTTCATGAGATTGGGGTAGTCCTCCTCATAGTGCCGCATCGCTTTGGCAAAGGCATAGTGTAGCCCCTCGATCACCTGGAACAGCGAAAGGTCGACATAGGTGACGGCGTTCCCGACTGCATGGCCGCTGCCATCAGGGTTTTGCGCGAGAATCCGCTCGAAATAACCGAGAAACTTCGGGATGCGGTTGGTGACGAATTCGAATGCGCGGTCCTTCGCCTCCGCCTTCTGCTCCTCATAATATTTCGAAGTCGCGATCGGATGGTGCGTGTCATGCACTTCGGCGATTAAGTCGGTGACGGTGAGCTGCAGGCCATTGGCGAACCACTGCAGCGCCTCACCGTCAGGCGCAAGGCTGAGCTTGGGGCCGAGGTAGAAGAGGATGTTGGCGACATGCGAGACGATCTGGTTGCCATCTTTCAGAAAGGGCGGCGCAAATGGCACGTGCGCCTCGGTGGCGCTCTCCATCAGCTTCAGCATCTCCCCGGTGCCGCGGCCCGGCGCGCGCGTCACATCGACATAAGCGGCGCCGGCGTCCTCGAGTGCCAGTCGGACAAATTCACCGCGCCCCTGGATGCCGTCCCAGTAGTACAATTCATAGGTCATGATGCCTCGATCCCATTCTCGATACCCGGTTGATATAGGCGCCGCGGCAGCGGCGGCGAGGGGAGGCCCTGACTTCGGACGCCTGCTCTGTCGAACAGGGGCGATCACATGCTAAGGCGCTATGAACACGTGTGGTGGGGAGTAGTCCAGGTGAGCAAGCCGAACTATCGCGACATTGCTGAACTGGCAGGCGTCGGTACCGCGACGGTCGAGCGGGTCTTGAACGGCCGCGGTGGTGTTCGCCCGGACCTCGTCGAAAAAGTCGTCGTTGCGGCGCGCGCGCTGAATTATCCGCGAACCCTTCCCGAGACCCATCGCGGGCTTTTGCGCATCGATGTGCTGATGGTGCGGCCGGAGACGACCTTCTATCGCCGCCTGTCGCAGGCCTTTCAGCGGATCGCCGAGACGCTGGATCCGCTCGTCGTCGTGCATCGCAGCTTTACCGAGGAAAAGAAGCCGGAGGAGATCGCCAGGCGCATCCTTTCAGCCGAGGTTAGCCGCGCCGGATTGATCCTGGCCGTGCCCAATCATCCGCTGATCAGCGCCGCTGTCGAAGCCGTGATCGTGCGCGGCGTGCCGGTGGTCCATGTCGTGACAAGGGCCTCGCACGACTTGGGCGAATTCGTCGGCATCGACAATCACGCGGCCGGACGAACGGCGGCACTCTTCATCGCGCGCATGGCGCGCAAGGCGGGGCCCGTCGTCGCGCTCTGCCACCCGATCTATCAGGTCCATCGCGACCGCCTCAGTGGCTTCTCGGACTATTTTGAGGGGCATCCGGGCGACCGCCGGTTCGAGTGGCTGGGTTTTACCCGCGACGAGGAGCACTATGGCGCCGAAGCGTTGCGATGGGCGCTCGACATGTATCCGGATATGGCCGGGCTCTATAATGCCGGCGGCGCGAATGCGGCCCTGATCGACGTGCTTCGCCGACATAAGCGTGGCACCGAAATCTTCTTCGTCGGCCATGAGCTGACCGACTACACCCGCAAGGCGCTTAGCGACGGCATCATGGACGTCGTGCTCGACCAGGCGCCGGAGGCACAGGCCCGTCGCTCGCTTGACCTGATGCTGCGGCGGATCGGGCTTTCCGAGATGGAGCCGGACACCGCCCCCATTCGCTTCATTACCATCACAGCCGAAAGCCTTTGATCTGATTTGATCAAACAAGCTTTCGCCGTTCCGACCGCCTCCTGCTAGATTTTTATCAAGAAGGAGGCGCTCCGACAGACCCGGAAAGCAACCTCCTTCGAAGGATTTAGGGCGGAGCGCATGCGGTCCGCCGGGAGGAGAGCGCCATGGACGATCTGAAATATGGAACCCGCAACAAGCGCGGCGACTGGGCGCCGAACGAGCCGATCGAAACGGCGCCGCTGTTTGCCTTCCCGCCAAAACTGCTGGCGCTCGTCAAGTGGCTGCCGCATTACTTCTTTCCTTGGAATGCGATCTTCGCGGCGTCGGCCGTCGTCTATTGGGCCTGGGTGATCCCGCCGGTCGAGGCGATGCAGAGCTTGAGCGTCGGCTGGATCGCCTGGCTCTATGCGGTCAACGCGGTTTGCGTCTTCTTCTTCTACGGCGCTTTCGAGCTGCATCTCTATGTGCTGAAACGGCAGGAAAACCGGTTCAAGTACAACGGCAAGTTTCCGGCCGAGCAGAAGAGCAAAGCCTTCTGGTTCGAAAGCCAGAATCTCGACAACATCCTGCGCACGTTCCTCTCAGGCGTGACGATCTGGACCGCCGTCGAAGTCGCCATGCTCTGGGCCTACGCCAATGGCTATGCGCCGTGGCTGAGCTTCGCGGACAATCCCTGGACGCTCGCGCTCGTCGCATTGGTGGTGCCTGTTATCCACGAGTTCCATTTCTTCTGCATCCACCGGCTCATCCACACGCCGCTGCTCTACAAGTGGGTGCATTCGGTCCACCACAATTCGGTGAACCCGTCGCCCTGGTCGTCGCTGTCGATGCATCCGGTCGAGCACCTGCTCTACTTCGCCACCGCCTTCTATCACCTGATCCTGCCGTCCAACCCGATCCTGATGCTTTACCAGCTGCACTACGCGGGCTTCGGTGCCATTCCCGGCCATGTCGGCTTCGACAAGGTCGAGGTCGGTGAAGAGACGCTCGTCGATAGCCACGCCTATGCGCATTACCTGCACCACAAGTATTTCGAGGTGAATTACGGCGACGCCCTGATCCCGCTCGATCGCTGGTTCGGCACCTGGCACGACGGCTCCAAGGAGGGCGAGGCGCGGATGCAGGAGCGCTACCGCAAACGCAAGGAAAAACTCGCAGCCCGCAAGGCACGCAACACCATCGGGGAGGCAGCAGAATGAGCAACGTGATCACCTGGGTACCAGCCTGCAAGCTGGACGATATCGAACAGGAAGGGGCGATCCGCTTCGACCATGGCGGCCGAACCTACGCCGTCTACCGCGGTCCCGACGATAGCGTCTATTGCACCGCCGGGCTCTGCACCCACGAGGCCGTTCACCTCGCTGATGGCCTCGTCATGGACTACGAGGTGGAATGTCCCAAGCATTCCGGCGCCTTCGATTATCGCACCGGTGAAGCCATCAGGCTTCCGGCCTGCGAGAATCTCAAGACCTATCCCGCCGAAATCGTCGACGGCGAGGTTCGTGTGGCGCTCGGCTAAGGCCACCACGCAAGCATTGATCAGGCCCATCGGGCCTCCGGAATGCGATCGGGTGATCCGGCACCCTCGGGAGGAAATCATGAAATCCATGTACCTGGCGGCTGCGCTTGCCGCCTTGATGGGAAGTGCTGCCTCGGCGGAGACGATCGGCGTCTCGATGCAGAGCTTCGACAACAACTTCCAGACGCTGCTGCGTGAGGGCATCAATGCCCGCGCTGCCGAAGTCAACGGCGCCACCGTTCAGATCGAAGACGCACAGACCGACATCTCCAAGCAGCTCAACCAGGTGAACAATTTCATCGCGGGCGGCGTCGACGCGATCATCATGACGCTGACGGATACCTCGGCCGCCCCCGGCATCAGCGAAGCCGCTGAGAAGGCCGGTATTCCGCTCGTCTATCTCAATCTAGAGCCGGATAACCTCGGCAAGCTGCCGGAAAAGCAGGCCTATGTCGGCTCGAAAGAAACGGACTCCGGCAGATTGGGTGCGGAAGCTGCCTGTTCGCTGCTGAAGGAAAAGGGCAAGGCCAGTGATGCGCAGGTCTATATCCTGATGGGAGACCTTGCTCACCAGGCCTCGCGCGACCGCACCTCGGCGTTCAAGGAAACGCTCGCTGCCGGCGACTGCAAGGGTGCGACGATTGCCGACGAGCAGTCGGCCGCCTGGACGCGCACCAATGCGATGGATCTCACCACCAACTGGATCACCGCCGGACAGCCGATCGACGTGGTCTTTGCCAACAATGACGAAATGGCGATCGGCGCCATCCAGGCGCTGAAGGCCGCCGGTGTATCGATGGACGACGTGATCGTCGTTGGCATCGACGCGACCCAGGACGGGCTTGCCGCCATGGCCGCCGGCGACCTCGACGCAACCGTATTCCAGAACGCCAAGGGGCAATCGGCTAGCGCCGTCGACACGGCCGTCTCGCTGGTGCGCGGTGAAAGCGTCAAAAAGAACGTCTGGGTTCCCTTCGAGCTCGTTACGCCGAAAAACATGGCCGATTACGCGGCGCGCAACTGATCCTCCTCCTGCATGTTTCCTTAATCGTCGCCGATTGAAGCACAGAAACATGCAGGAATTCAGAGTTTTACAGCGACCTTTGCGCGTCTGAACGGATGCGCGGCGCTGTGGGCCGGCGCACTTCTCCTGCCTGCGCCGGCCACCTTTTTGAACGGGCTGACAAATCTTGCGTGCGGTTTTGCGACCGCCCCGCACGTCAACGCATGATCTACGGAGCAAGCCATGGATCGCATCGTCATAATCGGCGCCGGGGAATCCGGCACGCGCGCGGCCTTTGCCCTGCGTGAAACTGGCTTTGCCGGCAGCGTCACGCTCATCGGCACGGAACCGCATCTGCCCTATGAGCGGCCACCGTTGTCGAAGCCGCTCAATGGCGCCGTACAGATGAAGCCGATCTGCGGCGCTGAGGCGCTGGAGGCCGCCGGTATCGACTACCGGCAAGGTGTTTCTGCATCCCGACTGGATGCCGGTGACCGCTCCGTCACCTTGAGCGATGGCCGGACGCTCACCTATGACAAGCTGTTGCTCGCCACCGGCGCCCGTCCGAGGCGCCTCGCTTGCATAGGGGCCGAGCGCGCACTGGATTTCCGCACCTACGCCAATGCGGCGGCGATCTTCGCCCGTGCCGAAGCCGGCAGACACGTTGCGATCATCGGCGGTGGACTGATCGGCATGGAGCTTGCGGCGGTGCTGCGCGGCAAGGGCATCATGGTTAGCGTTATCGAAATGGCGCCGAAGCCGCTCGGTCGCGCGGTGCCGCCGCGTTTTGCCGCGAAGCTTCATGCCCGGCATCAGGATGAAGGCGTCACCTTCCATCTGGGGCAGGGGATCGCCGAAATCACCGGTGATGCGGTTGTTCTTTCCGACGGCACTCCGGTGCCGGCCGATATCGCCGTCGCCGCCATCGGCGTCCAGCCGGATACAGCACTCGCGGAGGCGGCGGGGCTTGCCGTCGGCAACGGTATCCTGACGGATGGCTATCTGCGCACCAGCGATCCGAACATCTATGCATCAGGCGATTGCGCCGCCGTGGCCCAGCCGGGTGGCGGGTATGTGCGCTTCGAAAGCTGGCGCAATGCACGCACCCAGGCCGAGGTCGCGGCCCTCAACATGGCCGGCGGCAAGGAGGCTTTTTCTGCCATCCCCTGGTTCTGGACCGATCAATACGATCTCGGCCTGCAGGTGGCGGGCCTGCCCCATCCGGACCATCAAAGCGTGACACGCCAGCTCGATGGTGGCGAACTCGAATTCTACCTCGATGGCGGGCGTCTCGTCGCCGCCGCTGGCCTCGGTTTCGGCAATGGTCTCGCCAAGGATATCAAGCTCTCGGAAATGCTGATTGCTGCCGGCGTCAGTCCCGATCCGGGAGCGCTCGCCGACGCCAGCGTGAACCTCAAGGCGCTGCTCAAAAGTGCCAGGGCCGCCTGATGCAGAAGCTGCTTGTCTTTCAATCGCTCTGGGCGATGGAGCGCCGGCATGCGGACGGCTTTGAGCGCAGTCTCGAAGAGAACATCGCAATGATCGTCGAGGCCGGGTTCGACGGCATCAGCGCGCATTATACCAATCGGCGCGATGTCGAGCACCTCAATGCCGTGATCCGCGGAACGGGCTTGAAGATCGAGGGCGTCTGTTTTCCTCGAAGCGTCGAGGATTTGCGCCTGACGCTGGAACTGGCCTCGGAGTTTCCGGTGAGCCACATCGATCTGCAGGCCGATGTTCGCCCGCGCCGGGTCGAGGATTGCCTGCCGCTGCTTGACGGCTGGGCCAGGCTTGCTGAGGAAATGGATGTTCCCGTCTATATCGAAACCCACCGTCACCGGATCACCAACGACCTCCTCTTCACGCTCGACCTGCTCGACCGGCGGCCCGATCTGCCGCTCTTGGCCGACCTCTCGCACTATCTCGTTGGCCGGGAATTCGCCTTTCCGGTGGAAGACGAAAGCCACGCCCAGATCCAACGCATTCTGCGCAACGCCGGCGCCTTCCACGGCCGTATCGGCTCCTGCCAGCAGATCCAGATCGAGCTTTCCTTTCCCCACCATCTGCCCTGGGTCGCTCTCTTCCGCGAGTGGTGGGACTACGGCTTCCGGCACTGGCGCTCCCACGCTGCCAACGATGCCGAGCTGGTCATGACGTGCGAACTCGGCCCAAGGCCCTATGCCATCACCGACAGGGACGGTAACGATACGACTGATCGCTGGGCCGAGGCGCTTTTGCTTCGCGAGATGGCCTGCGAGATCTGGGCGGAAAGTGCCAATTCCCCGACGGGTGAAGCACGGGATCTGAGGACGCCTGAACTCGTCATTTAACGAAGGACGGCCGGAACGGCAGATTGTGCTCGAGGCCGAGCCAGGGCGGGTTTTCCGCATACATTTCCACGATCAGCGCCTTGATCAGCTCGATGTAACGGGAATTGTCGCCGACCCGATGGTTGAGGATGACGGGTGAGGTCGCCCGCTCGCCCTCGATCATGCGATAGTGCAGATCGGAGCGGACCTGACGCGCAGAGGACGGGACGATACAAAGTCCGGCATCCGAGGCGACGAGGCCAAGCGCACTCTGGATCTCACGCACCTCATGCACCTCGGCCGGGCGCACATCCTGCGCGTGGAGCAGGCTCAACACGTGATCGGCATAGCTCGGGCGCGGTTCCTTCGGGTAGACGATCAGTTTTTGCCCGGCAACCGCACTCAACGGAAGCGGAGATGTGTCATCGGCAAACGGCGTGCCCTGCGGTATCGCCAAGGCGAGGCGCTCTTCCCGCATGAGGATGCCGGCGACATTGGGATCGTTGTGATGCAGCCGCCCGAAGCCGACATCGATCCGGCCTTCCTTCAGCGCCGCGATCTGCTGCACCGACACCATCTCCAACAGCCGGATATCGAGTTCCGGCGCGTTCTGCCTGAGCTTGCGCACCAGCGTCGGCAGCCCGCCATAGAGCGTGGACGCGACGAAGCCGATCGACAGCACGCGGTTCTGGTTGAGACCGACGCGGCGGGTCGCCTCTACCATCTGTTCCACCCGGCCGAGCACTTGCAGCGATTGTTCGTAAAACAATCGCCCCGCTTCCGTCAGCCGCACCGGCCGGCTCTTGCGGATGATCAGCGGCACGCCCAGTTCTTCCTCAAGAAGCTGGATCTGCCGGCTCAAGGGCGGCTGGGCGATGTGCAGCTGCTCGGCAGCGCGGGTGAAGTTGCGCTCGCGGGCGACGGCGACGAAGTAGCGAAGCTGGCGCAGATCCAATGTTACAGCCCCCATTTTCCTACCGTTGCGGTATGTTGCAGTGCGGCAAGCGCATGAATGCGCGTAATCTTTGCCATACTATACCGTCAAGGTATCATAGGTAACCTATTTGGTGTTGGACGTCACCCGCTGCGTGGGCGCACATTCAGGTCATGAACACGACCCTTGCACCCATCGCCCCGACAGCAGCCCTCTTCCCCGTGATAGAACGGGTCGAGACCATGCTGGTCGACCTGCCGACCATCCGGCCGCACAAGCTGTCGGTCGCGACCATGACCGGCCAGACGCTGATGCTGGTGAAGGTCCATTGCAGCGACGGAACGGTCGGCATTGGCGAGGGTACGACGATCGGCGGGCTTGCCTATGGCGGCGAGAGCCCGGAAAGCATGAAGCTTGCGATCGATACCTATTTTGCGCCTGTCATGGTCGGTGAGGACGCGACCCACGTGAAGGCGCTGATGGCGCGCATCGGCAAGGCGATCAAGGAAAACCGTTTCGCCAAGAGCGCGGTGGAAACGGCGCTGCTCGACGCCCATGGAAAGCGCCTGGGTCTGCCGATCAGCGAACTGCTCGGCGGGGCACTGCGCAAGCGCCTGGCGGTCGCCTGGACGCTGGCGTCGGGTGACACGGCCAAGGATATCGCCGAGGCCGAGAAGATGCTCGAGCTACGCCGTCATCGGATCTTCAAGCTGAAGATCGGTGCCAGGCCGCTGAAGGACGATATCGCCCATGTGGCGGCGATCAAGAAGGCGCTCGGCGAGCGCGGCGCGGTGCGCGTCGACGTCAACATGGCCTGGAGCGAATTTGAGGCCGCCTACGGCATGGCAGCGCTCGCCGATGCCGGATGTGAGCTGGTCGAGCAGCCGGTGGCTTCGACCGCAGCGCTCGGTCGCCTCGTCCGCCGTTTCCCGCTGGCGCTGATGGCCGACGAGTCCCTCACCGGACCCGAGAGCGCCTTCGAGATCGCCAAGACCAAGGGGGCCGACGTCTTCGCGGTCAAGATCGAACAGAGCGGAGGTCTGTTCAATGCGCAGCGCGTGGCGGTCATCGCCGATGCCGCGGGCATTGAACTCTATGGCGGCACGATGCTGGAAGGTGGTGTCGGCACAGTGGCGTCAGCCCACGTGTTTTCCACCTTCGCCAAGCTGCAATGGGGCACGGAGCTCTTCGGTCCGCTGCTTTTGACCGAGGAAATTCTGGCGACGCCGCTCGACTACAGCGACTTCGAGCTGACGGTGCCGGATGCTCCAGGGCTCGGGATCGAACTCGATGAAGATCGGCTGAAATTCTTCGCGCGCGACGGGCTGCGCAAGACGATCAGCGTTGCGAAGTAAGGACTGAGCCATGCTGTTTCACGTCAGAATGGATGTTCGCATTCCCCACGATCTGCCTGCCGAGCAGGCGGCGGAGATCCTCGCCCGGGAAAAGGCCTATTCGCAACAGCTGCAGCAGAGCGGCAAGTGGCGGCATATCTGGCGGATCGCCGGGCAGTACGCGAACTACAGCGTCTTCGACGTGAAGGACAATGCCGAGCTGCACGAGATCCTCTCGGGGCTGCCGCTGTTCAAGTTCATGCAGATCGAGGTCACGCCGCTGCTTCGGCACCCATCCTCGATCCGCGAGGACGATAGCTGAGAATTTGTGCGTGCCGCGGCCGGGAGGTTTGGCAAGCGGCTTGAGCTTCAAGACAATCCAAGTGGAGGAATTGATATGAACGTGAAGATTTTCGACAAGCCGGAGACTCAAGCTTTCCTGAAGGTTCTGAGCGGCCTCGACAAGGACGGCGGCAACCCGCGTGTCAAAGAGATCGTGCACCGGCTGATGTCTGACCTGTTCAAGGCGATCGACGATCTCGACATCACCCCGGACGAATACTGGACCGGTATTGCCTGGCTGAACGAGATCGGCGCTGCCGGCCAGGCCGGCCTGATCTCGCCCGGCCTCGGCCTCGATCACTTCCTCGATGAACGTCTCGACGCGATCGACGAAGCGCTCGGCATCGAGAATCAGACGCCGCGCACCATCGAAGGTCCGCTCTATGTCGCCGGCGCACCGGCCTCGGAAGGCTTCGCCCGTCTCGACGATGGCCGCGACACCAATGGCCAGACGCTGATCATGCACGGCACCGTCTATGATGCCGACGGCCAGCCGCTGAAGGGCGCGACGGTCGAAGTCTGGCACTGTGACACCCGCGGTTTCTATTCGCACTTCGACCCGACCGGCCTGCAGGCGCCGTTCAACATGCGCCGCACGATCGTCACCGACGCCAAGGGCTGTTACAAGTTTCAAAGCATCGTGCCGCACGGCTACGGCGTGCCTCCGGGAAGCCCGACAGAGCAGCTGCTTTCCGCCCTTGGCCGTCACGGCCAGCGCCCGGCCCACATCCATTTCTTCATCAGCGCCGATGGGCACCGCAAGCTGACGACCCAGATCAACATCGCCGGCGACCCGCTGGTCAACGACGACTTCGCCTATGCGACGAGGGATGGCTTGGTGCCTGACGTCACCGAGCGGACCGACGAGGCGAGCATCAAGGCGAACAACCTCTCCGGCCCCTTCGCCGAGATCGAATTCGACATCCATCTCACCTCACTGGTGAACGGCGTCGACAACCAGATCAACGAGCAGCGTAAGCGCGCCGCCGCCTGATCACCTCTGCGGCGGCCGACTGAGCCGCCGCCCCCTGACATCAGACATTGTTGCAATCGCTAGAGCCGAGCACGGATCAGCCGTTTGCGGGAGAAGAACCATGTCCGCCGTTATCGACAAAGCCCAAGCCCTCGACGACCTGCTCGCCACCGCGGTCGAGGACGATCATGAGGCCGGCACGTTCCGCTGCCGCCGCGACATCTTCACCAACGAAGACCTCTTCGAGCTGGAGATGAAGCACATCTTCGAGAGCAACTGGGTCTATCTCGCCCACGAGAGCCAGATCCCCGAGAACAACGACTATTACACCACCTATATCGGCCGGCAGCCGGTTGTCGTCACCCGTGACAAGACGGGCGAACTGCACGCCGTCATCAATGCCTGTGCCCATCGCGGCGCCATGCTCTGCCGGCGCAAGCACGGCAACAAGGGCAGCTTCACCTGTCCCTTCCACGGCTGGACCTTCTCCAACACCGGCAAGCTCCTGAAGGTGAAGGACGAGAAGACGACGCAGTATCCGCCGCAGTTTGCCAAAGACGGTTCGCACGACCTGAAGCGCGTTGCCCGTTTCGAGAGCTATCGCGGCTTCCTGTTCGGCAGCCTCAATCCTGATGTCACCTCGCTCGAGGACTATCTCGGCGAAACGAAAGTCATCATCGACCAGATCGTCGACCAGGCGCCTGACGGTCTCGAGGTACTGCGCGGCAATTCCTCCTATATCTACGACGGAAACTGGAAGCTGCAGATGGAGAACGGCTGCGACGGCTATCACGTCAGCTCCGTTCACTGGAACTATGCCGCCACTATGGGCCGGCGCAACGAGGAGGGCACAAAGGCGGTCGATGCCTCGAGCTGGAGCCGCTCGATAGCCGGCGTCTACGGTTTCGACAACGGCCACATCCTGCTCTGGACCAACACCATGAACCCGGAGGTCCGGCCGATCTACAGCCACCGCGAGGAGATCAAGGCGCGCGTCGGCGAGGTGCAGGCGGATTTCATCGTCAACCAGACCCGCAATCTCTGCCTCTATCCGAACGTCTTCCTGATGGACCAGTTCAGCACGCAGATCCGCGTCACCCGTCCGATCAGCGTCGACAAGACCGAGATCAGCATCTTCTGCTTCGCGCCGAAGGGTGAAAATGCGGCCGATCGCACGCTGCGCATCCGCCAATACGAAGATTTCTTCAATGTCTCCGGCATGGGCACGGCCGACGATCTCGAGGAGTTCCGCGCCTGCCAGCAGGGTTACGCCGGCATCACCGCGCTCTGGAACGATCTCTCTCGCGGTGCGCCGCTCTGGATCGACGGTCCGGATGAGAACGCCAGGCGCATGGGCATCGCACCGCTGCTCTCGGGCGAGCGCAGCGAAGACGAAGGCCTCTTTGTCCGCCAGCACGAATATTGGGCGAAGGTGATGCGCACAGCACTTGCCTCCGAAAAGCAGGGAGCGGTCGCATGACGATCTCCTATGACACCGCCTGCGCCTTCCTCTATCGCGAAGCGCGCCTGCTCGACGACCGGCAATGGGACGAATGGCTGACCTGCTATGCGCCGGACGTCAGCTACTGGATGCCGGCCTGGGACGACGACGATCAGTTGACCGAAGATCCGCAGTCGCAGATCTCGCTGATCTATTACCCGAGCCGCGATGGCCTGGAAGATCGCGTCTTTCGCATCAAGACCGAACGCTCTGGAGCGTCCACGCCGGAGCCGCGCACAAGCCACAACGTCACCAATGTCGAGCTTGTGGCCGATCGCGGCGAGGAGGCGGACTTCCGCTACAACTTCCACACGCTCAACCACCGCTACAAGGTCACCGACCACTTCTTCGGGACCATGTTCGTCACGCTCCGCAAGAGCGGCAGTGAACTGCTGATCTCACGGAAGAAGATCGTGTTGAAGAACGACTACATCCGCCAGGTCATCGACGTCTACCACATCTGACGGCCGTCGCCTGACAGGAATGGGAGGAACAACCATGGCCAGCTACAGGATCGCTTTGAATTTCGAGGACGGCGTCACCCGCTTCGTCGAATGCAGGGACGATGAGAAGGTGCTCGACGCCGCCTTCCGCAACAAGATCAACCTGCCGATGGACTGTTCGGACGGGGTTTGCGGCACCTGCAAGTGCCGCGCCGAAAGCGGCGCCTACGACCTCGGCGACGACTTCATCGACGATGCGCTGACAGCGGACGAGGCGGCAAGCGGACTGGTGCTGACCTGCCAGATGAAGCCGTCGAGCGACTGCGTCATCGCGGTGCCGACGACAGCAGCGGCCTGTAAGACCGGACAGCAGAAGTTTACGGCGAGTGTGGCAAGCGTCGTCCCGCACAACGATGCGGCGATCGTGCTCGAACTGGATATCGAGGGCGCTGCAGCGCCGGCCTTTCTGCCGGGGCAGTACGTCAACATCGACGTGCCCGGCAGCGGCCAGAGCCGTTCCTATTCCTTCTCCTCGGCATCGGGCGAGACGCGCGTCGGCTTCCTGATCAAGAAGATCCCGGGCGGGCTGATGAGCACGTGGCTGGAACACGCCGAAGTCGGCACGAAACTGGAATTGACCGGGCCGCTCGGCAGTTTCTATCTGCGCGAGGTTCAGCGCCCCCTGCTCTTCCTCGCCGGTGGCACCGGTCTTGCGCCGTTCCTGTCGATGCTTGAGGTTCTGGCCCGCACCAACCCGGAGCAGAAAGTGCATCTGATCTACGGCGTCACCCGCGACCTCGATCTGGTGCTTGTCGACGAGATCGAAGCCTATACCAAGCGGCTTGCCAACTTCACCTTTGACACGGTGGTGGCGGATGTCGCCTCCAGCCATCCGCGCAAGGGCTGGGTGACCCAGCACATGCCCGAGGACGTGCTGAACGGCGGCGATGTCGACGTTTATCTCTGCGGCCCGCCGCCTATGGTGGACGCAGTGCGCAAGCATCTCGACGACACCGGCGTAAGGCCCAACAGTTTCCACTATGAGAAGTTCACGCCCAATGCGGTGGCGAAGGAGGCAGCATGACCTCCGCTCGTTTCGAAGGACGGTTTGCCGGCAAGACAATCGTCGTCACCGGTGCCGCGCAAGGGATCGGCCGCGCCGTGGCGCTGCGTGCCGTGGCTGAAGGCGGCAAGGTTCTCTTTGTCGACCGTGCCGATTTCGTGTCCGAGGTGGCGGCGGAGGCCGGCAGTGAATGGGCGGCTGCCTTCGTAGCCGATCTTGAAACGCACGAGGGGGCAGCCGCAGCAATGCACTTTGCCGCGGAAAAATTCGGCGGCATCGACATCCTGATCAACAATGTCGGCGGCGCCATCCGCATGCGTCCCTTTGCCGAATTCGAACCGGTGCAGATCGATGCAGAGATCCGCCGCTCGCTGATGCCGACCCTCTACTGTTGCCATGCGGTGCTGCCGCATCTCTTTGCCCGCGGTGGCGGCACCATCGTCAACGTGTCGTCCAATGCCACACGCGGCATTCACCGCGTGCCCTATTCGGCGGCCAAGGGCGGCGTCAATGCCATCACCCAGTCGCTGGCGATGGAGCTTGCCGACCGCAACATCCGCGTCGTTGCCACAGCACCGGGCGGAACCGAGGCGCCGCCGCGCCGCATCCCGCGCAATGCCGAAGGCGACAATGAGGCCGAGAAGGCCTGGATGGGCGACGTCGTCGCCCAGGTGAAGCAGTCGAGCTTCATGAAACGCTACGGCAGCATCGAAGAGCAAGCGGCGCCGATCCTGTTCCTGGCCTCCGACGAGGCCTCCTACATCACCGGCAGTGTTCTGCCGGTCGCCGGCGGCGATCTCGGCTGACGGACCTTTTTCAACGCGCTAACACCTGGGGAGGAGATGATGCGCACGATCGATGTGAATGAAGCAATTGACGGGAGCCCGCTTGGGAGCTTCCAGTGGATGGTGGTAGTGCTCTCGGCGCTGCTGTTGATCGTCGACGGTTACGACGTCTTCGTCGCCGGCACGGTGCTGCCGACGCTGATTGCCGAATGGGGCCTGAGCAAGCCGCAGGCCGGCGCGCTGCAGGCCTGGGCGCTGTTCGGCATGATGTTCGGGGCGCTGATCTTCGGCCCGCTCGCCGACCGGATCGGCCGCAAGAAGGGAATCGCCATCAGCTTCCTGCTGTTTACGCTCTCAACCCTTTTGACCGGCTTTGCCAATTCGCCGGAGCAATTCAAGATCTTCCGGTTCTTCGCCGGTCTCGGCTGCGGCGGCTTGATGCCGAATGCGGTGGCGCTGATGAACGAATATGCGCCGAAGCGTCTGCGCGGCACGCTGGTGGCGCTGATGTTCTCCGGCTATTCCGTCGGCGGCATGGTCGCTGCCGGCCTCGGTATCGGCCTCATCCCGTCCTATGGCTGGAAGCCGATGTTCTTCATCGCCGCCGTGCCGCTGCTCCTCTTGCCAGTGATCCTCTGGAAGCTGCCGGAATCGCTCGGCTTCCTTATCCGCCAGGGCAAGCAGGAAGAGGCCAAACGCATCTATGCCAAGATCGATCCGAACGCGCGTCTCGGTACCACCGACAGGCTGGTCTTCTCCGAGAGGAAGGGGGCCTCGGCATCGGTGCTGGAACTCTTCCGCCATCAGCGGACCCTGCGCACCGTGATGCTCTGGGTCGCATTCTTCTGCTGCCTACTGCTCGTCTATCTCTTGTCGTCCTGGCTGCCGAAGGTGCTGCAGGAAGCTGGCTATGCCGAGAAGGCGAGCCTGCTCAGCCTGTTCTCGCTGAATTTCGGCGGCATGGTCGGCGCCATTGCCGGCGGTTGGCTCGGTGACCGCTTCGGCCTGCCCAAGGTGGTGGTCGGTTTCTTCGTTGCCGCCGCCTTCTCGATCGCGCTGATCGGCTTCAATCCGCCGACGGGTGTCCTGTTTCTGATGGTCTTTGTTGCCGGCGCCACCACGATCGGCACGCAGATCCTGCTCTATGCCAGCGTGGCGCAGCTCTACAACCTGTCGGTTCGCTCCACCGGTTTGGGCTGGGCCTCCGGTGTCGGTCGCATCGGCGCGATCGTCGGCCCGACGCTCGGCGGCGTGCTCCTGGCGCAGGAGCTTCCGCTGCAGCAGAACTTCGCGATCTTCGCCGTACCGGCGGCGATCTCGGCTGTCGCCATGCTGGTCTTCGCGGTCAGCAACGCCCGCCGCGTGGAGATCGCGCGACTGGCGGCGGCATAGATCGAGGCGAGGCGGCCGGGCCGCGAAGGGATCGGTTGCCGCCCCTTGAGCGCGCGCTGTCGATATCTACCTATTGCAGCGCGCGTACCACCCGAGGCGCGATGTTGCGCCAAGAACGACAAAGCCGCCATTGCTGGCGGCTTTCCCGATTGGAGTTCCTGTTTCATGGCCTATCTCGACTTGTCCAGCCATCGCCTTCACTACCGCATCGAAGGCGACCAGAACGGCAACGCGCCCTGGCTGCTCTTCTGCAATTCGCTCGGCACCGACCTCTCCATGTGGGACGCGCAGATCGCCGATCTGTCGCCCCATTTCCGCGTGCTGCGCTACGATCGCCGCGGTCATGGCCAGTCCTCGGCGCCGCCGCCGCCCTATGCGCTGTCCGACCTCGGCCAGGATGTGCTCGCGCTCATGGATGGCCTGGGGATCGAGCGGACACATTTCTGCGGCCTGTCGATCGGGGGCCTGACCGGACAATGGCTAGGTATCCATGCCGGCAAACGTCTCGACAAGATCGTGCTCTGTGCCACGGCGGCGCGGATCGGGACGCCCGAGAGCTGGGGCACCCGCATCGATAGCGTCCGGGCGGACGGTCTCGCAGGGCTCGCCGCGGCCACGGCCGAACGCTGGTTCAGCCCGCAGTTTGCAGCCAGCCATGCAGAAGCCGTCGATCGCATTCTGGGCGCCTTCACCGCCACCTCGACGGACGGCTACATCGGCGGCTGCACCGCGCTCGCCGGCGCGGACCTGAGGGAGGAGATCGTAGCGATTGCCAACCCCGTGCTCGCCATCTCCGGCAACGGCGATCCGGTATGCCCGCCGGCGGACCTCGAATATATCGCCGCCCGGGTGCAGCGAGGCCGGCACCTGTCGCTGCCTGGTCGGCATATCGTCAATATCGAGTCGGCAAAGGCCTTCAATTCGGAGCTTCTCGACTTCCTTCGGCCATAGGTGCCGCGCAGATCCGTCACTTGATCGGAACGAGCGGCGACGCCTTCGCCGACGGTGCCAGTCGCAAGCTCAGACGTGGCTCCGAACAATCCTGAAAGCGGTCAATCATGGTGCCGGCGACCAACGTCTAGGCGGGCCGCGTCAGCCATCGAGCCAGGCGGCCAGACTGTCAAGCGTCTGCAGGCCGTACTCCACCGCGCCGAAGTCGATGACCGCTTGGCGGCGCTCGCGACTTGGGTGAAGCTGGCGCAGGGTCAGCACGGTCTTGCCGTCGGCCTGTTCATCGAAAGTAATCGTCATATAGAAGCGATCGGGGTCATCGGGCTCAGCAGTGCCATAGTCCACTACGATCAATTCGTTGGGCACGATCTTCAGGAAGCGCATCAGACTGGGGAAGCGCTGCTGCCGACCATCAAACTCGCCCACCATGTCGAAGCGCCATACCCCGCCCTCACGGATGTCAGCCTCATGGTTCTCGATGCTGAAGCCAGCCGGGCCATACCATTGTGCCAGCGCTTGCGGGTCCATCCAGGCGGCGAAAACCTTTTGTCGCGGGTGCTTCAGCACCTTGACCAAAACGATTTCGCGCTCGGGCGACCAGGTCTCAAAAATCGGTTCCATTGCCGTTCCCTACGTCTTGTCCAGATAGGCTTCCAATCGGTCGAGCCGTTCGGCCCAACGTCGTCGCTCCGCTTCCATCCAGGTTGCCGCCTCTTCGAAGCGCCCCCGCTCCAGTCGACACCAGCGGCTGCGGCCACGTTTCTCGCTTGCGATAAGTCCGCAATCTTCAAGCACCTTGAGGTGCTGGGCGAAGGAGGGCAGTGCCATGTCGAAGGGCTCGGCAAGGACACTCACGGGCATCTCCCCGTCCGCAAGCCGTGAAACAACGGCGCGGCGCGTCGGGTCGCTGAGTGCATGGAAGGCAAGGTCAAGCGGGGTCGAATGATAGGGCATGCGCCACACTAAAGCGGACCGCGCACACGCGTCAATGATAATAAGGTACTTGCCTTTGTATTCGGGTGAAATTAATAAGGTATCTACCTTACCATTAGGAGAGGCCAATGGCAGTTCGTGTCGATCTCAACATTTCCCTGGACGGTTTCGCGACAACCACAGATCAGACCCCGGAAAATCCGTTTGGCGCTGATTGGCCGCGTCTGGTTGCGGCCTATGCTGCGACCCGAACGATGCGGGAGCGCGTGTTCAAGGACACGTCCGGAGCGGGCACCACGGGCGTCGATGAGCAATATGCGCAGTCATACTTCTCAAACATCGGTGCTGAGATTATGGGCGCCGCCATGTTTGGATTTCACGCTCACCCAAACGATCCCGACTGGCGCGGCTGGTGGGGGGAAGAACCTCCGTTTCGCGTCCCGGTCTTCGTGCTCACGCACAAGCCGCGGCCTCCGATCGAGATGGCCGGAGGCACCACATTTCATTTTCTGAACACGTCCCTTGCCGATGCACTCCAGCAGGCGACGAGCGCCGCGGACGGTAAGGATGTCCGTATTGGCGGCGGACCCACGGTCGTGCGCGCCTATCTCAAGGCAGGCCTTGTCGATAGCTTGCATGTGGCAATCACACCCATCCTGCTCGGGCGGGGTATCCGTCTTTGGGACGATCTGCGCGGGTTGGAGGCCGGCTACACCGTCAAGGCAGAAACGGCCGAGAGTGGGACCGTCCACCTCACGTTTCAGCGCTAGCAGCGGACCAGAGCGATGGCAGCTTCTCGTCTCCTCGGACGATGCCATCTCTCCGGGCAAGACCGAAATCGAACAGACCGAGCGCAGGGCGACGCGTGTCATCGCCCTGTGGTCAGTATGACGATGCTATCGATCCGCCAGTGTTTTCTGCAGGGCCTCACGGGCAAGCTTGGCGATATCCGCATGGATCTCCACGCGAGGCCGTTCCGTCGGTTCGCAGATCGGATCGACCTCGCCGAAGGATTTAAGCAGTTCGGCAGCGCCGTCCTTGCATATCGGCAGGAAGCTGAAGTGGTCCGCTCCGGCGACCGTGGCATAGGAGCCCTTCGGCGTCAGCGCCGCCAGCGGCTCGGAAGCGACCGCAAGCGGGATCGTCTCCTTGCTGCCGAGATTGATGAAATGCATCGGGATCGCGATCGCCTTGAGGCTGTCTTCCACATAGGCCTGGGCGAGGCCGGGGTCGACGAGTACGGCGCCTTTGATCCGAGGATCCCGGTTCGACTGCTCGAAACGCGCCTTGTCGACGGTGCGAAGATCGAGCTTGTCGACGTCCACCGGCGTGTCGTCGACATAGCCCCTGCCGCCGACGAACCAGGCGCAATCCCACTTGCCGTAGCTGTCGCAGTAGCCGGCATAGGCCTCGAGGCTCGCTCTTGCCCCTGAAATCTCCATGGCGGTCGAGCCGCCGAGAGAGAATCCGAGGACGGCGATCCGCCCGGGGTCGATTGCAGCGCTCCATTGCGGATCCCGGGTGAACGTGTCGATCAATGCCGAGAGGTCGGCCGTCCTTTCCCAAAGCTTCGGCGTGTTGGCAGGCGTCGAGTCGCCGCTGGTGGTGCCGGGATGGTTGGGGCCGGCGACGATGAAGCCGGCCGCCGCGAGCTCGGCCGCAAGCCAGCTCATCGCCTCGACGCGGCCGCCCGAACCATGGGACAGAACCACCAGCGGATACCGGCCCTCGCGCAAGGGGGCGTTCTTCGCTGCGGGCGATCCCTCGAAGATGCGATTGTCGCCGACAAGCACCGGCTCACCGCCGGCTTTGGCGGGATACCAGACGGTGACGGCGAGTTGGCGTTCCCGCTTCGGTGCGGCAACGTCGATCTCGCGGACGCCTACGTCATCGGCTTGCGCCGAGGCGGCCAGGCTCAGAAGGAAGGCAGCGGCGGGAATGAACTGGAGGAGGGGCATTGGGCATCTCGCTGTGTTGGAAAAGACGGCCGATCGTCACCGACGCCCCGCTTGTCCGCGTCCTCGATCGCGATTGAGGTCGTCCCGAATCGCGATCTGGGCAATGATCCGCCCATCGAAATGCCTGCTTGCCGCTCGCCTGCCTGCCGTTTGTCTGCTCGCCTTTGTCTGAAGGACATGCCTTGATCTTTCTGCCGCTCCCGTTCGTCGTCGCCTTGCTGCTTCTTATCCTGCTTGCGTTCATGCTGCATGACGACGAGCCAGGGCGGCGCAACCGGCCGTTCCTCGCTCTGGTGGCGCTCTGTGCGCTCCAGTCGGTGATCGTCGGGCTGCGTTGGGGCTATGACGTCACTGCGTTGAAGTTTGCGCTGCCGGTGCTTGCGAGCGGTGTGCCGCCGCTGGTGCTTGCGAGTTTCCACAGCCTGATCCGCAGAGACGAGCGCAGTGCTGCTGCGGCGGGGTGGGTCCATGCGGCGCCGACGATCGGTATGTTCGCGCTCGTGCTGTTCGCGCCGCGCTACATCGATTTCGCCTTGATCGTCGAATATGTCGGATACGCGCTGGCGCTCCTGAACCTGGCGCGCGTCGGTACGGATGCGCTGGAGGAAGCGCGCTTCGAAGGTGCGGCCGCGGCGCACCGCGCCTTGCTCATTGCCGCGTTCTCGCTCTGCCTTTCGGCGCTCTTCGATCTTGCGATCCTTCTGGATTTCGAATGGACGAGGGGCGCGAATATCGGCCTCATCGTCAGTAACGCGAACTTGCTGGGCCTGCTCTTCATCGGGCTGACAGCCATGGTCGCGGACCGTGCGCGTGCGCTTCCGGCCGCCGGCGCGGTCACCGACGAGGATCCTGTTGCAAAGCCGCAGGACCGCGAAATCCTCGACAGGATCGATCAACTGCTCGTCAGTCAGAAACTGGCCCGCGACGAAAACCTCACCTTGTCACGTCTGGCGCGGCGCGCGGGCCTGCCCGCCCGGCAGATATCGACCGCCGTCAATCGGCTGGCGGGCAAGAACGTCTCGCAATACATCAACGATATCCGGATTGCTGAGGCCTGCCGGCTGTTGCGCGAAACCGACATGTCGGTGACCGCGGCCATGCTGGAATCCGGCTTTCAGACGAAATCGAATTTTAATCGCGAGTTTCGCCGCGTCACCGACTTGAGCCCCGTCGCCTGGCGCGAGCAGAACCGGACCGGAGCGCTTGCCGCCTGACTGATGCCATGGCGATGCCCGGCCGCGGTGCGGCCGGGCTGGTTGGAGGCAAGGTGTGCGGTGACGTACTTGCGACGGTTACTGCTGGTCTGCGGCATTGTCGCCGATCGTGATCGCAACATCCTTCGTCTTGCCGGTCCGCCATAGGCTCAGGTTCTTCGAGGTGCCGGGCGAGAGGTCGGCGACCATGCGCGACAGGTCACGCGGCGACTTCACCGGGTTGCCGCCAAGCGCGATGATGATGTCGCCGGCCTTGATGCCGGCCTTGGCGGCGGGCGTTCCGCCATTGACGCCGGCAACGAGCGCGCCCTCCGGCTGGGCAAGGCCGATGGCGTCGGCGATATCAGCCGTGACCGGCTGTATCTGCACGCCGATGAAGCCGTGCTGGATCGAACCATCCTTCATCAATTCAGTGACGACCTTCTGCGCCTGGTCCGAGGGGATGGCGAAGCCGACGCCGACGCTACCGCCGTTCGGCGAATAGATCGCCGTGTTGATGCCGACCACCTGGCCCTTTGCATCGACCAGCGGTCCGCCGGAATTGCCGTGGTTGATCGGGGCGTCAATCTGGATGAAATCGTCATAGGGACCGCTGTGCAGGTCGCGGCCGCGCGCCGAGACGATCCCCGAGGTGACCGTCGTGCCGATGCCGAACGGGTTGCCGATCGCCAGCACCTGGTCGCCAACCCGCAAGGTGTCGGAATCACCCCAGGCAACTGTTGCGAGCGGCTTCGGCGCCGTGATCTTCAGGACCGCGAGGTCGTTCTTCGGGTCGGCGCCGACAAGCTTGGCCGGCACTTGCGTGCCGTCGTCGAGCGTCACCATGATGCTCGATGCCTTGTCGATGACGTGGTTGTTGGTGACGACGTAGCCGTCCGCGGTCACGATGAAACCTGAGCCGAGCGCTTCGGCCCGTTGAGGCTGACGCTGCTCAGGCGCCTGGTCCGGCAAGGGGATGCCCTGATCGTGGAAGAATTGGCGGAATTGTTCGTCGAAGGGCGAGTTTCCGCCCGGTTGCGTCGGTTCGCTCGTGCCGACGTTGTCGGCCTTGATCACGGTCGTCACGGTGACGACCGCCGGCTTGTCTGCCGACACGACCGGCGCGAAGGATCCGCCGGATGTGGCCGGGACTGCAACGGCCGGACTGGCCGCCGCAGCGACCACGTCATGGCCTGTGAAGGCTGCTACGGACAAGGGCGCAATGATGACGGCTGCGCCAAGGAGGGCGGCAGCTCGATACCTCGTGAGAATGTTTGACATGATCCTGTTCCTTTCGCTGCCTGTTTGCCGGACGAACTTGGCCGGACGCAGCCCGAGCCAGGTCGGGTCTGCGGCGCACCGTCGGCCGGCATTGGATTAAGTGGGCGGTCTGGTTGCCGAAGGACCAGGCCCTTGAGCGGGCCCGGCCCCATCGGTTACGGCTCACCCGAAACCGGGTGAGCCTCAACGTGTCGGTCAAGCCATTCGGGCGATGTCGCGGTCGAGATGGCGAACGTCACCCTGGAGCCGGGCGTAGGACTGGGCCGGCAGCATGCCGTGATGGGCGGCGGCGGTCTTGACGGCGTCGGCGCGCACAGCACCGTCTTCGCGTTCAAGCTTCCTGTAGTTTGCTGCCGTCAGCTTGCCCTGTTCGCGGTCGGCGTTGATGCGGTGGTTGTCGACCCGGAGTTCATGCAGGACGTGATCGAGCCGCGTCGATGCCATGTGGGTCGGTGTCCGGTAGACCGGCATGGCCGGGGTTGCCATGTCGTCCTGGGCGAAAATGCCCTGGTAGTAATCGCCGGTATAGGCACCCTTGTCGTTGTCGCGGCCGAAATCGTGGTGATCGGCAGCAAAGGCGGCACCGCTTAAGAGAACGAGGGCGACGGTTGCGATGGTGGTGGTCTTGAAAGGCGAGCGCATGACTGCATCTCCTGAATTGAAGGAAGCGCCGCGCGCTTCCGCTCGAGGCTGTCTCCTATTGTCGCGTCACGGCCGAAGCGGTCGCCGGCAATATTCAGCCTCGAAAATGAAGGTATTACTTCCATGCGCCGCCGTCATGTTAATAACGCGTAATATTTCGGCAAACATCTGCGGAAATCCGCTTCATTAACATTATTTAATAAAGGCCAATTCGCTCCCGATTGACGGATATTCTTTCCCCAAGCGCGTATTGTGGCCCTTTTGCGGCCGCCCGCCCGCGCCTTTTCTAGTCAATCGAGCCTAGGGCTGAGGGCGCGGAGGAGGGAGCTACGATCCAGCATAGTGGGCGCGCGGCCGGATCAGATCGCCGCTGACGACCTGTTCCATCGCGTGCGCGAGCCAGCCGACGGTGCGTGCAAGGGCGAATATCACCATCGGCGCGTCATCGGGTAGATCATAGGCGGCAGCGAGCGCCGCCAGAGAGAAGTCGAGATTGGCCGGTTCTCCGAGCAGTTCCTCGCCGGCCTCGGCCAGCGCGGCATAGAGCGGCGGCACGTCGAAGCTCGACATGATGGCCTTCGCGCGCGGGTCGCCGTCCGGATAGAGCCTGTGGCCGAAAGCCCGGACCACGCCGTCCGAAGACAGCATGGTACGGATCGCCTCGCGCACCCCGCCCACGGCCGCCTGTTCGGCAAGCCGCGTGACGCTCAGCCAGGCGCCGCCGTGCCTGGGGCCGGTGAGGGTGGCAAGACCCGAAAGTGTGGCGGCGGAAAGTGCGGCGCCGGACGACGCGGTGACCCGTGCTGCAAAGGCGGAAACGTTGAGCTCGTGTTCCGCCGTCAGCACCAGGCATCGACGGATCGGCTCCGCCACCTCCGGCCGCTCCCAGCCTTGCGCCAGGCGCTCGTGCAGCGGCACGGTTTCCCGCGACGGCGCAAGCCCGGCGGCAACGGTCGCCAGCACCTCGGCGGCCTCGGCCTTCAGGATGGCGGGCCTGCGTCCGAGCGCCGGCAGGTCGGCTTCGATGCGCCCGGCGAGAAGCGTAAAGGTCGTTGCTAGCCGCGATTGGCTGCTGCCGGGATCGTGCGCTGGAACAACAACCGCCGCCGGTGTCAGCCAGAGCAGGGCGGCGACCTCCTCCAGGGTTGCTGTGGTGGCAAGTTCGATCGCGTTGCTGCCGCGGTAGGAGAGCTGCCCTCCGGCGATGCTGGAGATCGTCGTTGGCAGTACCGGCTCGCCCCAGCGGATCGTCTCGGCCGCCACGACCGCCGCCTGCCGCCTGCCGGCGTGGCGCTCGGCCAGCCGGTGCACGTCGTCGGCCTGGTAGAGGCTGCGGCGCGGGTCGGCAGGGTCGGGCTTGGCGCGAATGCGGCCGCGGCTGACATTGGCATAGAGCGTCTGCCGTTTGCTGCCGAGCTTGGCGAGCGCCTCTTCGGCGGTGATCCAGAGTGTATTCATGTTGATCAATTGCATCAAGATTGACGTCAATAGGTCTAGGTCGGATCATCCTCGGCGTAAAGGAGAAACTTGATGATGAAGAACGGACTTGAAGACGTCGTCGCCGCCGAAACGCAGCTCTCCCATGTTGACGGCGAGGCGGGTCAGTTGATCATCCGCGGCGTCTCGCTCGATCACCTGGCCGGCCACGCAAGCTATGAGGATGTCGTGGCGCTGTTGTTCGAGGGGCTGCTGGGGCCGATGCCGGACCGGGTTGAACTCGCGAAGCGTCTGGGTGAGAAGCGAGCGGAAGTGTTCGCCCATATTGGCGCCATCGACGATGCGTTGCTGGAACTGCCGCCGGTCGACATCATGCGCGCGCTCATCGCCCGGCTCCCGGATGGGGAGGACCTCGATACGGCCCTACGTCTGCTCGCCGCGCCGGCCGTCTTCCTGCCGGCGGCGCTGCGCATGAAGAGCGGTGAAGCTCCGGTCGCGCCGACGCCGGCGCTGTCGCACGCCGGCGATATCCTGGCGATGCTCTGTGCCAAGGTGCCGAGCAGACAAGAAGTGGCGACGCTCGACGCCTATCTGGTGACGATCTCGGACCACGGCCTCAACGCCTCGACCTTCGCCTCGCGCGTGGTCGCCTCCACCAAGGCCGGTCTCACCTCTTCGGTGCTTGCCGCCATCGGGGCGCTCAAGGGGCCGCTCCATGGCGGTGCGCCTGGTCCGGTGCTCGACATGCTGGACGCGATCGGAACGCCTGAGAATGCGGCGGCCTGGCTTTCCGACGCGCTCGACCACGGCGAACGGCTGATGGGCTTTGGCCACCGTGTCTATCGTGTCCGCGACCCCCGCGCCGATGCGCTGAAGGGCGCGCTGAAACGACTGATCGCTGCGCATCCGGCCAACCGCGATCGCATTCAACTGGCAGAAGAGGTCGAACAATCGGCGCTCGCCGTCCTGAAGGTGCGCAAGCCCGACCGCCCGCTCGACGTCAACGTCGAGTTCTACACGGCGCTGCTGCTCGATGCGCTGAGCTTCCCGCGCGACGCCTTCACCGGCGTGTTCGCGATCGGTCGCACCGTCGGCTGGATCGCCCATGCCCGCGAGCAGGCGCTGGAAGGCCGCCTTATCCGGCCGCGTTCGCTCTATGTCGGGCCGCTGCCGCAACAGGCCGCGTGAGTGTTCTATGCTGAGGCGGAGACCATCCGCGCATTTCGCAGGTGTTGTTGAAAGAACGCCTTCAGGTCGCGGAAGTCATCGAAACCAAGGACGGTCGCAAAACGGGCGACCGTCGTCGGCGAGACGGCGCAGGCAAGCGCGATCGAGCGGGCGCTGCCAAAGGCGACGAGGTCCGGCTTTGCCAGCGCGACCAGGGCGATCTGTTCGAGCTGCCGCGGAAGTCTGAGCGCCCTGGACGCAAACATCCTCTTTAGCTCCCCCATGTCGCCGGGGCGCCTTTGCGCCGCGTTCGTTTCGGCAACCGCATTTCCATGGCTTGTCGACACGGTGGTGCTCTCCATCACATTCCTCCTCAACTCGCCTCGCAGGCAGGGTGGGTGCATCCTCTCGAAAACGGCCGGATGCGGGCTGTTTCCCCACCCTCCTGCTCGCCTCCATGTTTTTTCGCTTTACTGTACCGTCCGGACGGTATAGTAAATCAATCATCGCTGATCGCAACAACACGTTTTCTGGGGAGGAGACGAGAATGCGTTGGATGAAGTGCTTCAAGGCGGCCGCCATGGCCGGTGTCGCTTTTGCCGCCATGCCGGCGGCTGCGGCCGAAGTCTCGATTTTCTGCAGCTCGGCCGGCGCCGAGCTCGAGCTTTGCCAGTCGGCCTCCGAGGCCTGGGCCAAGGAAACCGGCAACACCGTCAAGATCAACAAGATGCCAGCCAACTGGGGCGAGGCGCTGCCGCTCTACCAGCAGCTGCTCGCCGGCAAGTCCGGCGACGTCGACGTTCTCACGCTCGACAACATCTGGGTCGGAACGCTGGCGCCGCATCTGGTCGACCTGCGCGAAAAGGTTCCGGCCGACGAAGTCTCCGCCCATTTCGAATCCTCGCTCGCCGACGCCACCATTGGCGGCAAGCTTCTGGCAATGCCCTGGTTCGTCGATGCCGGCCTGATGTTCTACCGCAAGGATCTGCTTGAAAAGTACGGCAAGGGCGAACCGAAGACCTGGCAGGAATTGACCGAGACGGCGAAGTTCATCCAGGACAAGGAACGCGCCGGCGGTAGCCCCGATATGTGGGGCTATGTCTGGCAGGGCCGCGCCTATGAGGGGTTGACCTGCGACGCGCTCGAATGGGTCGCTTCCTTCGGCGGCGGCAACTTCATCTCGCCGGACGGCACCATCACCGCGAACAATCCCGAGGCCGTCAAGGCGCTTGATCTCGCCCGTTCCTGGATCGGCAACATCAGCCCTGAGGGCGTGCTGAACTATGACGAGGAAGGCTCGCGCGGCGTCTTTGAGGCTGGCAATTCCGTCTTCCACCGTAACTGGAGCTATGTCTGGGGCACGACCCAGGCTGAGGACTCCTCGCTGCGCGGCAAGATCGGCGTCATGGCGCTGCCGGTCGGGGCGGAAGGCCAGAAGTCGAGTGGCTGCTACGGTGCCGGCCTGCTTGGCGTTTCCAAATATGCCGACGATGTCGATGCGGCTGTCAGCCTGGTGCGTTACCTGACTGGCGCGAAAGAACAGAAGCGCCGCGCGCTTCAGGCCTATAGCCCGACCTTGAAGGCGCTTTACGAGGACAAGGACATCCTCGCCGCCAATCCGTCGCTCGCGTTTGCCGAAAAGGCCTATGCCGAAAGCGCCTCCCGGCCGTCACAGGTGACCGGCGCTTCCTACAACCGCGTTTCGCAGCGGATCTTCAATGGCGTGCACAATGTGCTGAGCGGCAAGGAAAGTGCTGCGGATGCACTCGTCAAGGTCAGCAGCGATCTGGAGCGGCTGAAGGCGCGGGGCTGGTAAGCCCGCCTCGACGATACGGGGTCCGGCGTGACGGACCCCGCCACCACAGGATCTGAGGAAACTAACGTGAATATTGCGATCGCACCGTGCTGCTGGGGCATCTACTGGCCCCAGGGGAATGATCTCGGCTGGACCGATTATCTCGACCGCATCCATGCGGCCGGCTACCGGCACACCGAACTCGGCCCTTACGGCTACTTCTCCACGGATGCCAAGGTGCTTTCGTCTGAGCTGGCGCGCCGCGACCTCAAGGTCGTCGCGGCCGCGCATGTGCATACGCTTGCCGATGCATCCACCTGGCCGGTGCTTGAGGAAAAGGCGCAGGCGATCTGCAAGTTGCTCGCCGAAAACGGCGGCACGCATTTCATCCTGATGGACGAATCGGAGTTCTATCCGAAGGCCCGCATGGGGGTCGTCGACGGGGCCGGCTGGCGCGCGATGATCGACCAGACGAACCGGGCGGCCGAGATCGCCCGCAGCCACGGGCTGCAGTTCAGCTTCCACCCGCATGTCG
Source organism: Ensifer sp. ENS03 (assembly GCF_014852035.1). Classification (NCBI taxonomy): domain Bacteria; kingdom Pseudomonadati; phylum Pseudomonadota; class Alphaproteobacteria; order Hyphomicrobiales; family Rhizobiaceae; genus Ensifer; species Ensifer sp. ENS03. The sequence continues at coordinate 382,820 of NZ_JACVAV010000003.1, forward strand.
GCACCTGTGTCGAGCTAGAGGAGCAGATCGAGCGGCTGCTTGCCGATACTGATCCCGATCTCGTCGGGCTCTGCCTCGATACCGGCCATCACGCCTATTGGAAGGCCGACCCGATCGCCTTCTATCGACGCCACCGCGACCGCATCAATTCGGTGCATCTGAAGAATGTCGACGGTGCCTTCCGCGAGCGCGTGCTTTCCGAAGGCATCCACTCGGACCGCGCCTTCGAAGAGGGCATCATGACCGATCTCGATCGCGGCGTCGTCGATATCGCCGCCTTCCTGTCGGTGTTGCGCGAGACCGGATACGACGGCCCGCTGGTGGTCGAGCAGGATCTGGCACTGAACCATCCCGATACGCCGGAAACGATCGCCCGGCGCAACCATGACTTCGTCTCGAAGCTCCTTGTGAACGGGGCCGGCGCATGAAGGTCGAAATCCACGATACGCCCGCTGCCATCGGCGATCGCCTTGCGGAGCGGATCATTGCCGGTATCCGGCAAGCGAGTGTTGCGGGACGAAGCTACGTTCTCGGCTGCCCGGGTGGGCGCAGTCCGCTGCCGATCTATGAGGCGCTCGGACGCCGTCTTGCCGGCGAGCCCGTCGATTGCTCGCGGCTGATCATCGTCATGATGGACGAATATCTCCGCCCCGCAGAGGGTGGCAGTTTCGCTCCGCCGCCGTCGGAGGCGCATTACTCCTGCCGTGGCTTCGGCGAACGCGAGATCGTCGGCCGCATCAATGCGTCCTTGCCGGACCACTTCCGCATTCCATCCGAAAACTTCTGGATGCCGGATATCGCGGCACCTGGCGGCTACGATCAGCGCATCGCTGCCGCCGGCGGTATCGATCTTTTCCTGCTCGCCTCCGGCGCCGGTGATGGTCATATCGCCTTCAACCCGCCGGGCTCTGCCCGCGACAGCGGCACCCGCATCGTTGCCCTTGCCGAACAGACGCGGCGCGACAATCTCGCGACCTTCCCGGATTTTTCAGGCATCGACGACGTGCCCTCCCATGGCGTGACGATCGGCATCGGCTCGATCGCCGAACAGTCGAATGCCGTCGCGATGATCGTCTGGGGTCAGGGAAAGCGCCACGCCTTCTATCGCCTGACCAGTGCGCGTGCCTACGATCCAAGCTGGCCGGCCACCATCGCCGTCGAATGCCGGAGCGCCGAACTCTACGCCGATGCCGACGCTGCCGGTGAGTGGGGAGCGCGGTGATGGGCCAGCATGCCATCGGCATCGATGTCGGGGGAACGAAGACCAAGGCCTGCCTTGTTCGTCTCGCCGACGGCGCCGTGATCGCCGAGCGCACCGAGCCGACCCGCTGCCAGGAGGGCGGTGCTGCCGTGCTGGAACTGGTGGCCGCGCTCGCCGAGACCATTCGCCACGAAGGCGAAGCGCTTGGCGTCGAGACGACCGGTCTCGGCGTCTGCTTGCCGGAACTGGTGACCGGCGCCGGCGAGCCGGCCTCCGCCTGGAACTTCGACTGGCGCGGCCTCGACTATCACGGTCGTCTCAGCGGTTTCGGGCGGCTGCATATCGACAGCGACGTGCGCGCCGCCGCCTTCGCCGAAGGCTGGATTGGCGCAGGCCGCGGTATCGATCCGTTCGTCTACGTGACCATCTCCACCGGGCTTTCCCATTCGCTGGTGATCGGCGGCGCGCCCTATGCAGGAGCCCGTGGCTTCGCCATCCATTTCTCGGGCAGCGATCTCGTCGCCTTCTCGGGCGAAGGGCAGGACCAGGCGGTTCGCCACAACCTCGAGCTTTTTGCGAGCGGCAAGGCCTTGGGCGAGCGTTATGGCCGTATGATTGGCCGACCGGACGCAAGCGCGCTGCAGCTCTTCGAAGCCGAAGCTCAGGACCCGCGGGCCGCACAGATGGTGGCCGACGGCCTCCTGTCGCTCGCCTCCTATCTTGGCCAGCTCGTCAACACGCTCGATCCGGCCGTGCTCATTCTCGGCGGCGGCATCGGCGGCGACCCGTCGGTCAATGCGCGGCTCGCCACGCTGACGCGGCCATTCATCTGGGCCGATGGCGCGCGCGACATGCCGATCGTTCCAAGCCTCCTCGGTGATGCGGCCTGCGCCATCGGCGTGGCTGCGCTTGCAAACAGGACTGCCAACCAGACGGTGCGCCAATGAGTGGAATTGCCCTTACCAATGTCGTCAAGCGTTTTGGTGCGCTGACCGTGATCGACAAGGTCAACCTTTCGGTCGCAGAAGGCGAGTTCGTCGTCTTCGTCGGTCCCTCCGGATGCGGGAAGTCGACGCTTTTGCGCATGATCGCTGGGCTCGAGGAAATTACCGACGGCGAGTTGCAGATCGGCGGCGCGCGCATGAACGAGACGGCGCCGGCACGTCGCGGCATCGCCATGGTGTTCCAGTCCTACGCGCTCTATCCGCATATGAGCGTCGAGCGCAATCTCGGCTTCGCGTTGGAAACGGCGCGGCTTGCCGGCGGCGAAATCAAGGAGCGGGTAGCGAAGGTTGCCCGGTTCCTCAAGATCGAACATCTGCTCGCGCGTCGTCCGGCGCAACTTTCGGGCGGCCAGCAGCAGCGCGTCGCCATCGGCCGCGCGCTCGTCCGCTCGCAAAAGCTGTTCCTGTTCGATGAGCCGCTGTCCAATCTCGATGCCGATCTGCGCATGGAGATGCGGGTGGAGATCGCTCGCATCCATCGCGAGCTCAAAGCCACCACCGTCTACGTCACCCACGACCAGCTCGAAGCGATGACGCTGGCGGACCGCATCGTCGTCCTGAAGGACGGTCGCATCTCGCAGGTCGGCACGCCAATGGAACTTTACGAGCGGCCGGCCAACAAGTTCGTTGCCAGCTTCATTGGCGCGCCGCGCATGAATTTTCTTGCCGGGACGCTTGCCAATGACGCCGGGGGAAGCCGCCTCGACGTGCTCGACGCCCGCCATGGGCTTGGGCACCTTGGCTATGAAGGCGAAGTCAGCGTCGGCATCCGGCCCGAAGACTTGATCCTCGGCGGCGGCGATGTCCGCCTGCCGGCGACCGTGCAGCTTGTCGAGCCGCTGGGCGGCGAGGCGCTGGTTCACGCGCGTCTCGGCAACGGCCAGTCGCTGGTCGTCAAGGCGCAGGGCAAACCCGATCTGAAGCCGAATGCCGACGTCACCGTCGGTTGGCTGACGTCGAAGGCGCATATTTTCGGTGCCGACGACATGGCGCTCTCGGCCAAGGGAGCGTGAGGCCATGATGGCGGGTTCACGATCAACAGGACTGCGGCAGGCGCGGGTTCGCACCGCCTGGCTCTTTCTCGCGCCAAGCCTGCTCGTCCTGACCGGTGTGGCGCTCTGGCCGCTCGGCCGCACCTTCCTCTTTTCCTTCACCGACGCCCTGCTCACCGAGCCGGACTTCTATAGCTATGTCGGCTTCGACAACTACTATGCGCTGTTCGAGGATCCGCTCTGGTGGCAGTCGGTGCGCAACACGCTCTATTTCACCGTCATTTCCGTTTCGATCGAGACGGTACTTGGCCTGACGATCGCGCTGCTCCTCAATTCCCATATTGCCGGGCGCGGCATGATGCGAGCGATTATCCTGATCCCCTGGTCGATCCCGGTCGTCGTCAGCGCGCGCATGTGGCAATGGATGCTGCACGACCAGTTCGGCATCGTGAACCACGTTTTGAAGCTTGCCGGCGTGATTGAAAGTGGGGTTGCGTGGACTGCCAATTCGGCGCTGGTGATGCCCGTGATCATCGCCGTCGACGTCTGGATCACCACGCCCTTCATGGTGCTCCTCGTTCTCGCGGGGCTGTCGATGCTGCCGCGCGGCATCTACGAGGCAGCGTCGATCGATGGCGTGCCGGCATGGAAGCAGTTCACCTCACTGACCCTGCCGCTGCTTGCCCCCAGCATCGCGGTCGCTGTGCTCTTCCGCCTGCTCGACGCGCTGCGCATGTTCGACCTGAGCTATGTGCTCTCCTCCAACAGCGACGACACCAAGACGGTCTCGATCTACGCCCGCGAAGTGCTCGTCAACTTCCAGGACATGGGCGTCGGCTCGGCCGCCAGCACCGCCGTCTTCCTGATGATCGCGCTGGTGACCGCCATCTACGTCACTGTCTTCCGTCTCAATCGCCGCCTCATGGGAGTTTGACATGGTCAGGAGCAACACCGGCAAACGCCTGCACAGAATAGCGATCTACTCCCTCTTCGGGATCGTCGCGCTCTATACGCTGTTCCCGTTCTACTGGATGATCGCCTCGTCGATGAAGTCGGGCCAAGCGATCTTCGACGTGACCTTCTTGCCCGACCTGAAGTTCAACAATTACGCGGCGATCCTTTCGGACGGCGTCTTCCTGCGCTCGCTGCTCAATTCGCTGATCGTCGCCTTCTCGGTCGTGGCGCTGTCGCTGATGCTGGCGGTCGGTGCGGCCTACGCGCTCGGCCGCATCGATTTCCGTGGCCGCTCGCCGATCATGCTGCTCGTGCTGGCCGTTTCGATGTTTCCGCAGATCGCGTTGCTCTCCGGCCTCTTCGAGATGATCCGCTGGCTCGGGCTCTACAACACGATCGGCTCTCTGATTTTCGCCTATATGATCTTCACGCTGCCCTTCAACATCTGGGTGCTGACGACCTTCATGCGCGACCTGCCGAAACAGATCGAGGAGGCGGCGATCATGGACGGTTGCTCGCCGCTGCGGATCGTGCGCTGCATCTTCCTGCCGATGATGGGGCCGGCGCTGATCTCGACCGGGCTGCTTGCCTTCATCGCTTCGTGGAACGAGTTCATGTTCGCGCTGACCTTCATCCTCACCGACGAGAACCGCACCGTGCCGGTGGCGATCGCGCTGATCTCCGGGTCGAGCCGCTACGAATTCCCCTATGGGGCGATCATGGCCGCCTCGACCATCGTCACGGTGCCGCTGATCATTCTCGCGCTGATATTCCAGAAACATATCGTCTCCGGCCTGACGGCCGGTGCGGTCAAGGGTTGAAATGGCCTCCATTCGAGGCGGAAAGGGTACTCACATGCGTGTCGTTCGTGTTGGTTTGATCGGGCTTGGCGAAGTCAGCCAGCTCATGCATCTGCCGATCCTGGCCGATCATCGCCATCTGTTCGAAATCGCCGGCGTCTATGACGTGTCGCCGAGCCTGACGGCCTATTGTTCGGCCCGTTATCCGGGGGCGAAGACGTATGAAACCGCGGAAGCGCTCGTCTCCGCGCCTGATATCGATGCCGTCTTCATCCTGACGCCGGACCAGACGCACAGCTTCTATCTGGCTATGGCGCTGAAGGCGAAGAAACACGTCTTCCTGGAAAAGCCCGCCTGCCTGACGCTCGGCGAAATCGACGCGGTCGCGCCGCTGGCCGACGCCACGGACCGGCTCCTCTTCGTCGCCTATATGCGCCGCTATTCGCCAAGCTTCCTGCGCGCCAAGGCGATGATGCCGGCTGAGAGCGATGTGCGTTACGTCCGCGTCCGCGACATCATCTGCGAAGGTCCCTTCTTCATCCGCCAGACCCGCAATATCTTCTACCCCACGGATCTCGACCAGGCGTTCCTGGCGGAATCGCGCGCCCAGACGACGGCGCTTTTGAAGCAGGTGGTTGGCGAGGATGCGCCCGCCGATCTGATGCGTGCCTATCAGGTGCTGACAGGGCTTTCGTCGCACAGCCTTTCGGCGATGCGCGAACTGATCGGCCTGCCGAAGCGGGTCATTGCTGCGCATCACAAATGCAACGGCGAATCCATTGTCGCTCTGTTCGACTACGGCCACTTCACCGCGATCTACGAAGCCATGATCGACAACGTCGCCCGTTTCGATGCCCGAATAGAGGTGCTTTCCGATCGCCGGCAGCTGCGCGTCAGCTACGACACGCCCTATATCCGCAACCTGCCGACTGCGCTCGAAGTGATCGACAGCACCGACACCGAGACCGAAACGCGCACCTTCGGCCCTGATTACACCGACCCCTTCGCCCTGGAGCTGCGCGCCTTCCACGATCATCTCGTCAACGGCACCAAGCCGAAGACGACACTCTCGGATTCGCGTCAGGATCTGGCGCTGATGGCCGAGATCGTCGGTCGCCTGCGCGAGAGTTCGGGGCTATAGCAGGACACGTTTCACACACTTGAGTTGTATCGACATGGCAAAACGCGAAACCGCACGTGACCGTATCCTCACCGCCGCCGAAGCGATCGTCGTCGGCAAGGGCGTGTCGTCCCTCACCTTCGACGAAGTGGCGGAGCAGACCGGCCTCAGCAAGGGCGGCATCCTCTACCATTTCGCCAGCAAAGACGCGCTGGTGCGGGCGATGGTCGAACGTTTCGTCTACCGTTTTGAGACCGGTCTCTCCGGCCTCGAAACCGAGGACGAGGACCCGCATGGCCGCTATACACGCGCCTATGTGCGCGCCACGCTCGGCGAGGCCACAAGCACCGGCGATCAGTACGACCGCCTCGGTGCCAGCATCACCGCGGCGCTGTCGAACTTCCCCGACCTTCTGGAGATCGTGCGCCAGCAGAACATCCGCTGCCAGGCATCCGTCGAAAATGACGGCCTCGACCCTGTCGAGGCGACGATCACGCGACTGGCGGTCGAGGGCATGTGGCTTGCGGAAGTCTTCAACGTCATGCACCTCGACCCCGAGATGAAGCGCGCCGTCACCGCCCGGCTTTTGGAGCGGACGCACGCGCAAGCGCCGCCGAAATAGCGCGTTTCGCGCGCTGACATCCCCCACATCGGCGCGCCGCTTCGCGCCCAGAACCAAGGAGTTTTCCGATGGGATACAAGCCGTCTCCCCGTCCTGTCTTCGATCGTCCTAGCCACATCCCCTATGCCGGCGTCACGCGGCATCTCTGGGGCGAGGAAAATGCCGGTCTCGTCGACGACTGGATCTACGCCTCGACGGAAAGCATTCACCAGATTGTCTTCGGCATGCAGCCCGGCGGCTGCTTCAAGCATACGGAGGCCTTCCGCACGATCTTCGGGGCGGACGAGGTTCTCTACGTGCTGAGTGGTACACTCGGCCTTGCCAACCCCGAGACGGGTGAATTCTGCGTCGCGAAGGAAGGCGAGGCGCTGTTCTTCCGCAAGGACACCTGGCACCACGGTTTCAACCTTGGCAACGAGCAGGTCCGCGTGCTGGAATTCTTCGCGCCGCCGCCGGCCAAGGGCACGTCAGGCCCCTATGCGCGCACCAAGCCCTATATCGAGATCGAGCAATCGCGCTATGGCCAGAGCGAGTTCATCGGTCGCTGGCCGATGGACGCCGACGCCCAGCGGAAGGCCAGGACAATCCATCCGATGCGCGATGCCGATCTGCTCTTAAGCCTCGATCGGCAAACGCAGGGCGCCTATACTGGCCTCTATTGCGCGACCGATCAGCTCACCGTCGGCAAGACGACGCTGCTTTCGGGAAAACGCACCGGCATGGAGCGCCACAAGGGTGACGAATGCCTCTACGTGGTGTCGGGTATCTTGAACATCCATGTGCCCGATGCCGAAGGCCAGGTCTGGTTCGAGCTCAACCCGCGCGATGGCTTCTATATTCCGGCGGGGTTCGATCACCAGTATTTCAACATGACGGGCGACAAGGTGGAGTTCGTCTTCGGTGTCGCCCCGGAGTACTGATCTCAGACAAAAAATACGGCAGTACCCGCTGGATGCTGCCGTATCTGAAAACAGGAAGTCGGCCGAGAGGAACGTTGCTTCCCAAACAAGTTGGCGGCCCTTAGGCCGCCTTCTTTGCGTCGAAGGGGATCTCGATATCGACGGCGAGCGTCGAGACCTGGGGTCCGCGCTCCATCGTTACGCGGACCTTGTCGTCGTCGATCTGCATGTGCTTGGAGATCGCCTGGAGGATTTCGTCGCGCAGTTTGGTGACGAGATCGCTATCGCCGGCGGATGCGCGCTCATGGGCGAGCAGTACCTGCAGCCGTTCGCGGGCCGCCGGCGCTGACTGTGTGCGGGAGAAGAAACGGAAAAGGTTCATGCCGCTTTCCTTCCGAAGATCTTGCCGAGGAAGCTGCGCTTCTCGCCGGGGATGTTGATCGGCAGGGCCTCGCCCTTCAGTCGGCGAGCCGCCTCGAAATAGGCGAGCGCCGGGGCCGAGCGGGTGTCGGCCAGCGTGACCGGCGAGCCGACGTTGGACGCGCGCAGCACGTCGGCGCTTTCCGGGATGATGCCCATCAGCGGGATCGACAGGATTTCGAGCACGTCGTCGACCTTCAGCATGTCGCCGCGCTCGGCGCGTACCGGGTCGTAGCGGGTGAGCAGCAGGTGCTTTTCCATGCGCTCGCCGTTTTCCGCCTTGAGCGTCTTGGAATCGAGCAGGCCGATGATGCGATCGGAATCGCGCACCGACGAGACTTCCGGATTGGTCACGACAATCGCGATGTCGGCATGGCGCATGGCCAGCGTCGCGCCGCGCTCGATGCCGGCGGGGCTATCGCAGATGACCCAGTCGAAGGCGCTCTGAAGGGCGGCGATGACCTTCTCGACACCTTCCGGCGTCAGGTTGTCCTTGTCGCGGGTCTGGGAGGCCGGCAGCAGATAGAGCGTTTCCAAGCGCTTGTCGCGGATCAGCGCCTGCGACAGCTTGGCCTCGCCCTGGATCACGTTGACCAGGTCATAGACGACGCGGCGTTCCGCGCCCATGACGAGGTCGAGATTGCGCAGACCGACGTCAAAGTCCACGACGACGACTTTCTCGCCGTTCTGAGCGAGTGCGGCGCCCAGTGCGGCGCTGGACGTCGTCTTGCCGACGCCGCCCTTGCCCGATGTAACTACGACTACCTTGCCCATTCGTCTCTCCAAGTATCTAAGAATTCGCCTTCGCCTACGTCCTCGTGACCCCGGCCGGATCGACCTGAATCACCAGATGCGGATGGCAAGCATCCACACCTTTCCTTGCCTCGGCCTAACCGAGCGTTCCCGCCTTCAGCTCTTCGCCGTCGAGCCAGATCTGCACGGCCTTGCCACGCAGGTTCTGCTCCATGTCGTCGGCCGTCTTGTAGAAGCCGTCGATCGCAATCAGTTCCGCTTCGAGCTTGCGGCAGAAGATCCGCGCCGAAGCATTGCCCGTGGTGCCGGCCATCGCCCGGCCGCGCAGCGCGCCGTAAATGTGGATCGAGCCGCCGGCGACGACTTCGGCGCCCGAGGCGACCGAGCCGATGATCGTCACGTCCCCTTCGGGGAAGAACAGCGACTGGCCGGAGCGCACCGGCTGGGTGACGACGATCGACGGCGTCGCCTTGGTGGCAAGCGGTTCTGCCGTGATCACGGTTTCCGCGGCTGCTTCCGCTTCCGGCGTCTCGCTCTTTTCGGCCTGTTCCGCCATCTTGGCTTCGTAGTCCGCCGCCGGGCGACCGTCGGTCATCGCGGGAGGAAGGTCAGCGCCGAGCAGAGACTGGCGCGCGCCTTCGATGCCCATGATGCGCACATTGCGCTTGCCGAGCTGGTCGACGAGTTCGCGCAGTTGCGACCGGTCGATATCAAGGCCGTCGACATCAAGCACGACCGGGCGCCGCAGGAAGAAACCGGCGGAGCGGGAGGCGAGATGGTCGAGGCGGGTGAGCCAATCCTCGAGCGGAAGCTCGGGGGTCAGCGCTAGCGCAAGGAAGGATCGCCCCTTGAGGCGGATCGGCCGGGATTCGGTTAACACATCATTCATCTTGGTAAATTTTCCGTTGCTTCGGTGTATCGATCAAATGGTTAACAAATGGTTAATTCGGCAATGCGAAGGTTAATGAGGTGGCGCTGAGGACCGGTCGCCAGCCGCTGGAAAACAAGGAAAATCGGGTGGCCGAAAAAGCCGCTCTTTTGCCCATCGTCGCCTTGGCTTCGGCCGATCAGACCCTGCGCCCGGCGCCGAGAGACGCAGAAAGCCTCGATACGGCAAGAGCGATTCGTCCGGGCTCATGAGGGGAGTTGACATTGGAACGCTAAAATAAGAACATAACAAGAACAAAGCGGAGGTTCCCATGAGTCGGATGGAGACCATGACCCACACGGAAGAAGTGATCGAACGCGCCATGGCCGCCGTTGCGGCCGCCCGAAAGAAGCGGGAACGCGAGGCCGAATGGCGCAAGCGCACCTTCGGCCGCATCGACATGGCGCCGCCGTTGCCGCGGCTGAAGCGTGGCGGCGTCCAGCTTTCGCTTCGGCTCGACGGTTCCGCACGCTGACGAAGGAGCGGGCCGCTCAAGGCCCGGCAGCTGGATGACGGGCGAAGCGAGTCGACGCTTCGAGAGGAATGAACATGAGGCATCGTCGAAGCATCGACCTGATGCCGCGCCAAGACGCCGCCGATGACGGGGCGACCCTGGAACTCTTGCCGGAATGGTACGTGCTCGTGGCGAAATGCGGGAAATGCCGCCACCAGGGGCGGATCGATCGCCGGCTTGTTGCAAACAGGCGCGGATGGGGCGTCTCTCTCAATTCCATCGGGCCGGCGCTGAAATGCGTACGTTGCGGCAACAGGGAAGGGAACAAACTGCTTCTTGGCCGGTTGCCCCGGGACTAATGGTGGTGCGGGCAGAAAGCGTGGCGGGGGCAGATGGGTTTGCCGTGAGTGCACGAAGTGCGCTCTTAGTCACATAGAGGGTGAATCTCCGTTCTTTGTAGTATAGAATCGGTATTGGTCGATACGTCGTGGATTTGCATGGCGTTGATGTCGATCATATATTGATTGTTAATAAAATTTATCAAGCGTGATGCGCTGAAATTAGCGTGGATTCGGAACAAATTATTATTCCTTTCGTTGATGTGGTGATCAAACGAAAGGACTAGATCATGAAGAAGCTTATAATCGCCGCGGCTGTTGTTTCTTTGATGGCAGGATCCGCATTTGCTGAGGATGCCAACCAGAAAGCCGGCACGGCCGCAGGTATCGTTGGCGGCGCGACGGCGGGTGCCGTCGTCGGCGGGCCGATCGGTGCCGGTGTGGGTGCCGTGGTCGGTGGCGCGCTCGGTGGAGCGCTGACGCCGCCGCCGCCGGAAGTCATCACCTATGTCGAACAGCAACCCGCACCGCCTTCGGTCGTCGTGCAGGAGCAGGTGGTGATCGGTAAACCCATCCCGCAAGCCGTCGTCCTGACGCCCGTACCCGATAATCCGCGCTACGCCTATGCGGTCGTAAACGAGCACCGCGTGATCGTCGAGCCGCAGTCGAGAACGGTGGTCCAGGTCATCAACTGACCGTAGGCGGTCTTCATACCGTAGTCTCTCAGGGAGGGGTGGCGTTCCGCGCCGCCCCTTGCTTTTGCCCAGCTATCGTAAGGCGAGGCATCAAGTGCCCTTGAGCGCTTCATACAGCGGGATCGGTCGTGTCGATTGGTTCAACCTGATAAACTGCTGGCCGGATTTCATCGGCGGGGAGCACGTCATGGGAGCTGTCGCGCATGAAGACTGGCCGATCGAGATGTGGCGCCTGGGGGTTGAGACCCGCATGCTCATCTCCGCGCTCAATGGCGCTTCCGGATTGTGCCTGTTCGAACAATGGATCGCGCCCGGCGCCGGCGCGCCCACCCATAGCCATCCCGTCGAAGAGGTGCTGACGGTGGTGGCAGGGCAGGCGGAAATGTGGATCGACGACGAACGTTTCATCCTCACCAGCAATCAATCGCTGATCGTGCCGAAATTGCGTCGGCACGGGTTTGCAAATGTCGGCGGCGAAACGCTCCACATTCGCGCTGTGCTCGCATCCGCAGCCTTCGAGGCAAGCTTTGACGATGCAGCGGAAGCGACCAGGCGCTGGGCAGCCGCGCCGGTGCAGGGATAGGTCGGCACCTCCCATAAGCCACCACCCGAACTTCGGGCAAAGCCGTCGTGTCCGGCAGCGACCGGCTATCGAGGCTCGTGGCCTTCTTTCCCGAAAAGCTCGCACGCGTGTTTCTCACGCCGAGGGACGCACGGCGCCGAGGATGAAAATATACGCGCGAAACAACTAATATAAATCTCGAATTATATTGCCAGTATTTCGAGTATTTATTCGGTATTGCTTTGCGCGTTTATATAAATACAGTCCGCATAGAAGTGTCGATATTTCCGTGGCAAAGTATTCTTGAAAATTGTTTGAAGGGGAGTGATCGCATGGCGAGGATCGTAGGTTCCTATGGGAACGACGTTTTGAAGGGTACCGCGGAAAGCGACCGCATCTGGGGGCTTTTCGGCGCCGACACGATCGACGGCGGCGCTGGCGATGATTTCGTCAGCGGCGGCGGCGGGCGCGATACCCTGATAAGCTCGAGCGGCTACGATCGGCTCGACGGCGGTGCCGACGACGACCAGATCGTGCTGAACGGGACCGGCGGTGCGGTCACCGGAGGGGCCGGCTATGATGGTCTCGTGGTCGATTTCTCACAAACCTCCGAGCGCATGGTGTTCAACGGCGGGTCCGGCCACGGTTATGTCGGAGATCCTGCGCTCGCCGGGCGCCACGTCTTCTTCCACGATATCGAGTGGTTGCGGGTGCTTGCCGGCAGCGGCGACGACCGGATCGCCGGCACCGCCTCAGGCGACAACATCTCGACGGGCGCCGGCAACGATGTCGTCTACGCCGGTGGCGGAAACGATCTCATCACCAACAGCGGCGGTCACGATCGTCTCAATGGCGGCGCCGGCAACGACCGCTTCGTTCTCATCGGTACCGGCAGCACCGTCTCCGGCGGCAGCGGCACCGATACGCTGGCTATCGATCTCGTCGCCGCCAAAGCCCCCGTCGTCTTCAACCTGCAAAACGGCCACGGCATCATCGGTCATCAGACATCGGGCGAGCGCCATATCTTCGTCACCTATGACGGCATCGAAAAGATCGAAGTGACGACGGGAAGCGGCAACGACCGGATCCTGGGGAGTACGCTTTCCGATGTCATCCAGACCGGCGGCGGCAACGACTTCATCGACGCGGGTGCCGGCGACGATACGATCATCGACGGGCTCGGCGCCAATCGCCTGTTTGGCGGTGACGGCCGCGATCAGATCACCTCGACGCTGTATTCGGCAGAAATCGACGGTGGGGCGGGCCAGGACTGGTTATGGATCAAGGAAACGCAGCGCACGAGCGACCTGACGGTCGACTTCTCCGCCGGACGGGCCTCGACCGGCACCGTCATTAGCGGCATCGAGGAGGCGAGCCTCATGCTCGGCAGCGGCAACGATCGGGTGATCGCCGGCGATCTGACCTATCTCGTGGTCGAGGCCGGCGCTGGAAACGATCACCTCGAGGGCGGCGCCGGAGGGGACGCGCTCTATGGCGAAGACGGCAATGATTACATTCACGGGGGTGCCGGAAACGACTCGATCGTCACGGGCGCCGGTGACGATGTGGCCTATGGCGGCGATGGAATGGACACGCTAGCCAATACCGGCGGCAGCGACGTGCTGGATGGCGGCGCCGGAGACGACTGGCTGCAGGACACCTTCCCCGGCGGTGGCAGCCTCGGTGTTGCGTCGATCCTGCGCGGCGGCGCGGGCAACGACACGATCAATGCCCGATACGTCGGCGAGGTCGATGGCGGTGAAGGCCGGGACCTCCTGAACCTCAACTATGGCGGCCTGCCGGAGGCGATGGACTTCGACGCGGCACGGGGTGTCACCCATACCGGCCTGACGTTCACCGGTATCGAATATTTCAACGTTTCGAGCGGGGGCTACGACGACGTACTGCGCGGCGGCGACGACAACGACACTTTTTACGCCTCGAGCGGCAACGATATCCTCGAGGGGCGCGGCGGGGATGACAAGCTGACGGGCGCGTCGGAAAACGACCAGCTCTTCGGCGGCGACGGGGCGGATTTCCTCGATGGAGGGTCCGAGAACGACCTATTGAGCGGCGGTAAAGGCAGTGATGTGCTGACGGGTGGCCGCGGCGCGGACACCTTTTACTGGTCGTCGGAAACCTCCGGCGAGGTGGGCCTCGATCGCATTCTCGATTTCGATGGCCGGCAGGGTGACCGCATCGCCTTTTCCCACGAGGCCCAGGACACAACGGGTATTCACAGCTATGCGGATTTCCTTGCCGCAGCGCGCGACACGGCCGATGGCGTGTTCGTCTCCTTCAATGGCTCGGAAACCGAAGGCATTCTGATCGAGGATAGCTCGCTCTCGGTTCTCTCCGAAAGCGATCTCGTCTTCGGCTGAGGCCTCGTTCGTCAGGCCTCCGGAGCTGCGCCTTCGTCTTGGCGCGCGGCATTGATCGTCTCCGTGGTCAGGTGCCCATCGATGAGATGAAGGCGCCGGTCCATGCGCGCGGCCATATCCAGGTCATGAGTGACCGCGACCACGGTCTTGCCCTCTTCGCGCACCAGCGTTTCCAGGATCCTGAAGACCTGCTCGGAGCTCGTGCTGTCGAGACTGCCGGTCGGTTCGTCGGCGAGGATCAGCGGCGGGTCGTTGGCGAGTGCACGGGCGACCGCCACGCGCTGGCGCTGGCCGCCCGAGAGCTGATCGGGCCGCTTGTCGAGGTGATCGGCAAGCCCGAGTGCCGCAAGCAGCTCGCTTGCCTTCCCACGCATCTCGCTCCGGCCGAGGCGGCCGAGCTTGCGCATGGGAATTTCGACGTTCTCGCGGGCGGTAAATTCGGGCAACAGGAAGTGGAACTGGAAGACGAATCCGATATTGGCGAGCCGCGTGGCTGCTCGTTCGTTCTCGTCCATTCGCTCCGTGTCGCGACCGCGGATCATAAGCGTGCCACCCGTCGGCCGGTCGAGCAGGCCGAGCAGATAGAGAAGCGACGACTTGCCGGAACCGGAGGGGCCGGTGACAGCGACGAATTCCCGCTCGCCGATGGTGAGCGATATGTCCTTCACCAGCGTGACAGGTACGGTCTCCCTGAGGATCCGCGTCAAATCCTTGGTTTCGATCAGCGTGCTCATGTCGCGCCCCGGATGATATCGACGGGATTTGCCCGGGCCGCGCGCCGCGCCGGCAGGTAGCCGGCAACCGCTGCCGATCCGAGCGCGAAAGCGGCGGCGATCAGATAGTGCAACATGCTCCAGGCGATCGGTAGCCGGGTCATCTCCTGGCCGGTGGCGGCGAGCTCGAAGCGGACGAGCGAAAGGCCATAGATCATTGCCAAGCCGAACGCCCAGCCGACAAGCGTGCCGACTGTCGCGATCGCCACGCCTTCGAGCACGAAGAGGATGCGCATGTCGGTCTCGGTGAAGCCGAGCGATTTCATGATGGCGATGTCGCGCGCCTTCTCGTGCGTGATCGTCGAGATGATGTTGAAGATACCGAAGCCGGCGACCAGCATGATCGCAGCGACGACCGTGTACATGATGACGTTGCGCACGACGAGCGCCTCGAGGATCGACTCGTTGGCCTCCTGCCAGGCGATCGCCTTGTAGCCGAGTTCCGCCTCGATACGCCGGGCGACGGTCGGGGCGGCGTTCGGATCGTCGAGCTTGATGTTGATCACGTTGATCGCGTTGGGCCGGGCTGAGAGGATTTGGGCGTTTTTCTGCAGCACATAGGCCTCGCCCTCGTCGCGCGCCGTCGTGCCGGTGTGGAAGAGGCCGACGATCTTGAAGCGGCGGCTGAGCCCTTCCGAAGAGACGGCGGTGATCGTGTCGCCGATCTTGGCACCGAGCCGGGAGGCAATGGTATCGCCGATCACCACATTGTTGCCGCCGGCGGCAAGGGCGGCGAAGCTGCCCGCCCTGAAATCTCCGATGATCGGCGAGACCCGCGGCTCCGCCTGCGGATCGATGCCGATGACGGCGGCGCCGACCTCCTGACCGGAATAGCGAAGGACGCCCTGCGCCCTGAGGGTGGCTGCAAAGCGGCCGGGGATCCAGCCGTCGAGCCAGGAGAGCGCTGCCGTTGGGTTGATGATGCCGCGGCGGTCGTCGCGTGGCCTGAGGCCGGAAATGGCCGCGGCACTAAACAGGTCTTCCGCCGGCTGGCGGCGCGCCGTGCGTTGCTCGTCGGTCACCTGCACATGGGGCATCGTGTCGACGAGCTGGCGAACGAAGTCGTCCTGGCCGCCCTGCATCAGCGCTGCCATGGCGATGGAGAAGCCGACGCCGACCGCCACGCCCAGCATCGCGACGATCGTCTGTCGGCCTCGGCCGGTGATGTGCGTCAGTGCGATGTCGAGGATGAGGCGCATGGCGGGCTCATTTCTCCGGCGAAGGGGTGGCCTTCACCCGCGTGCCATCGGCAAGACCGGTCGGGAAGGGCGAGACGACGCGCGCGTCGTCTTTGAGGCCGGAGAGGACTTCGACGCCGTCGGCGCCGCGGATGCCCGTTTTCAGTTCTCGGATCCGTGCGCGATTGCCGTCGATCACGGCGGCCTTCGCTCCTTCCAGCGCCACGGTCGGGATGATCAAGGCGCCATTGGCGACCCGCACGATGATGTTGACGTCGGTCGACATGCCGATCCGAAGCGGCGTGTCGTCGGGCAGCCGAAAGCGCACGCGATAGGTCTTCGTTACCGGATCACCCTTGGGCGTGATGCTGTCGACCGTCGCTTCCAGCTTGCGGTCGGGGAAGGCATCCGATCGGAGCAGCGCCTTCTGGCCGACTTCGACGCGCGGGATATCCTCTTCGTTGACGTCGGCGGTGACGATCAGCGGTTTCGGCTCTCCGACCCAGAAGAGCACCGTGCCGAGATCCGCGACCTCGCCGATCTCGCCGTCCTGCCTGAGTACCTGGCCGGCGCTCGGTGCGCGCAGCACATAGGTCGCGAGCCGCGCCTGGCGGCCGGCGACGAGCGCTTCGAGCTGGCCGAGTTCGCTGCGCGCCCGGTCGACTTCCTGTTCGCTGATCGTGCTGCGTTCGGCGAGCGCCAGCTTGCGCCGATATTCCTCCTGCGCCAGCGTCAGCCGCGCCTGTAGTTCGCCAAGCGCCGCCCGTGCCTCGGTGTCGTCGAGGCGGGCGAGCACGTCACCCTTGGCGACACGCTGTCCCTCGCAATTGCACTGCTCGACGATGCGCTCGGCGACCGTCGGGGTGACTTTCGCCCAGGTGCGCGGCTCCACCACGCCATCCGCATAGATGATCTCCGCCGCATCGCCGCGTTTCGGCGAAATGACGGAGACGGGAACCGGGCGAAGAAAATACCAGGCGCTTGCCGCACCGACGGCAACGACAACGGCCGCTCCGATTGCATAACGAGTGAGCCGCACGAGACGCTCCTTGAACGCTTCCAATCCGTTCTGTATAAATAGACCGACGGTCGGTTTGTTTCAAGGTTGCCGATTTCCTCGACCTTCAGGAGCGTCGTGGACCACGCCGCAAACCCGTGCTAAGCCGCCGTTCTGGGAGCGCTCATGGTCAGAACGAAGAAATCGCCGGAAGTCCGATCGAACGAGTTGATCGATTGCGCCGAGCGCTTGTTCTTTCTGCACGGCTACGAGAATACGACGGTCAACGACGTCATTCGCGAGGCCAATCTATCCAAGGGTGCCTTCTACCACTATTTCGTCTCGAAGGAGGCCTTGCTGGAGGCGGTCGCGACCCGCCTGGCTGAGCGGAACCTGAAGGAATTGCAGCCGCTTTTCGAAGATCCGTCGCTCGATGCAGTCGGCCAGCTGAATGCGCTTTTCGCCGGCTCGCGGCGGCTGAAGCTCGACATGGCGCCGCAGCTGAAGAACAGCTTTAACGCCCTCTTCAAGCCCGAAAATGTCGCGCTCTATCACCGTATCGACGAAGCGCTGATGGCCGTCAGCCTACCGCTGGTCGCCGAAATGCTGCGGCGTGGGCACGCGGACGGAACGCTCGATGCGCCCGATCCGGAAGCTTCCGCCCTGATGTTGCTGCAACTGCGGCTGAGTGTCGCCAAAGTGATGCACAAGGCCTTGCAGCGGCAGGAGGCCGGCGACCTCGACGGCGCGGCTGCGATGCTCGACGGCTGGATGCGAACCTACGGCACCGCCATCGAGCGCTTTCTGAAGCTCCCGGATGGAACGATCGAAGTGACCGAACCGGGTTTCTCCCGCGCTTTCCTTGAGGCATAGCCGACGGTTCGGTTGCCGGCTCGCGCGTCATTGCCTGCCGCGGCGGCAGGGATCAAAGCGCTCCGTCGATCGCGCCGCTGTTGCGCTCCCCTCTGTTCGTCGGCGACGGAAAGAGCTGGGAGCCAAAGGCGCCCTGGCTGCTGATCTCGGGGAAGCTGACGTCTGCGATTTCGAAATCGGGCATGAGCGCAAGCATCGGCAAGATCCGTTCGAAAACCGCGCCGCCCAGCGGTGCTGCATTCCAGCCGGAGGTGCGGAAGCCATAGGTCTCCTTCAGACCCTTGGGCTCGTCGAGCAAAGTGAGAAGCAGATACCGCGGATTGTCGACGGGAACGACGCCCATGAAGGATGTGATGTTCAGCTCCTTCGAGTAGCGCCCGCTGACCACCTTTTCGGCGGTGCCGGTCTTGCCGCCGATGAAATACCCTTTGACCTCCGCCTTCTTTGCCGAGCCGGTCTTGGCGTTGAGCCGCAGCAGATAGCGCAGCGCCTCGCCGGTCTCCGGCTTGATCAGATTGCGCGCGATGATGCGTTCGTCGAGCGCCGCACCCTTGATCAGAGTTGGCCTTATAAGGCGCCCACCGTTGACGAGAGCCGCCACCGCGATGCTCGCCTGCAGCGGCGTCACGGCGATGCCGTGGCCGTAGGAGGCGGTCGCCGTGTCGATCTCGCCCCAGCGTCGCGGCAATTGTGGGTGGGCGCTTTCGGGCAGTTCCGTCATCAGCCGCGACATCTGCCCGAAGCGCGTCAGGAATGCCCGCAGGTTCTCCGGGCCGACGGATATCGCCATTTTCGCCATCGAGATGTTTGACGAATAGATGAAGGCCTCCGGCACCGTCAGTGGTCGATGCTGGCCGCGGTAGTCGTTGATGCGGAAGCGGCCGAAGGCGAGCGGCTTGCTGGCGTCGATGACGGAGCGGAGCGTGAACTGGCCGGAATCGAGCGCCATGGCCGTCGTCAGTGCCTTGAAGGTCGAGCCCATCTCGAAGGTGGCGGCGGCGATGCGGTTGATACGGTCGGGCTTCAGCGCGTCCACCGGCAGGTTCGGGTCGAAATCCGGGTAAGAAACGAGCGCCAGGATCTCGCCATTGGTGACGTCGAGCACCAGGCCGGCTCCGGCCTTGGCGCTGAACTTGGCGATCGCCTTGCGCAACTCGACCTCGAGCGCATGCTGGATGCGGATATCGAGCGTCGTGCTCACCGGCTCGAGGTTGCGATGGGAGAGATCCATGCCGCTCTGGCGCAGCACCTCCAGCCCCTGGCCCTCGATCCAGCGCTCGATGCCGGCGATGCCAATATTGTCGATATCGACCGCGCCGAGCACGTGGGCGGCAAGCGTGCCGTTGGGATAGAAGCGCTGTTTCTCGCGCTGGAAGCCGATCGCTGGAAGGCCGGCGTTCCAGACGGCCTGCTCTTCGGCCGGCGTCACCTGCCGCTTGATCCAGGCAAACGCCGCACCGCTCTTCAGCCGACGATAGAGGTCGCGCCCGTCGAGATCAGGGAAGATCTCGGTCAGCTTCTCGACTGCCTCGTCCACATCGACGATCAGTCGAGGCTCGGCGTAGAGCCCGGAACTCGGCACGTCGATCGCCAGCAGATTGCCGTTGCGGTCAAGGATCGAGGGACGGCCGAGCGACGGCGGCGGCGGTATGTAGCCGGTGCGCTCGTAGTCGGCGGCGCCGAGCTGGACGAGACGCGCGAGCATGAGGCCGAAGACGAGCGCGAAGGCGCCGATGACGAGGAGGAGGCGGCCGCGGGGATCCGGCCGGAGCTGAACCTTGCGTGCCATCTCAATAAAGTCCGTTGCTGTTGGTGAGAAGCTTCGCCCGCTGTTCGGGCGTAAGATCCGCATCGGCCGTGGCCGATGTGCTCGCCGTCTCGAAGCCGTCGATGACCGGGCAGCCGCCGGCGCAGGGGGCAGTGCCCGGCTTGAAGGATTCGAGAATGGCACCCGGCGTGCCCGCCGGCAGCGGCTGGCCGCTCTTCCGGTCGATCGCCTCGACCATCATGCCTGTTGGCGCGTGGAAATCGGCCGCCGCCCGCCCCGCAAGAGCCACCTTCATGAAATCGATGAAAATGGGTGCGGCGAGGCCGCCGCCGGTTTCGCCGTAGCCCATGGGCTTCGGCGTGTCGTAGCCGAGGAAGACACCGGTGACGATATCGGGCGTGTAGCCGACGAACCAGACGTCTTTCTCGTCATTGGTGGTGCCGGTCTTTCCGGCGATCGGTACGCCGAGCGAGCCGACATTTCGAGCAGTGCCACGTTCGACAACGCCGCGCAGCATCGAAGTGACCTGATAGGCGGTCATCGGATCGAGCACGTAGTCGCGGTCGTCCACGGGCATGGGCTCTTCCTGGCCAGTCCAGTCGGAGGCGTTGCAAGCGTCGCACTTGCGCTGGTCGTGGCGAAAGATCGTGCGGCCGTAACGATCCTGGACGCGATCGACCATCGAAGGCGTGACGGCCCTGCCGCCATTGGCGATGACCGCATAGGCCGAGACCAGCCTGAGCAGCGTCGTTTCGCCGGCGCCGAGCGACATCGGCAGGTAAGGCCTCAGCTCGTCATAGATGCCGAAGCGCTTGCCGTAGTCGGCGACCAGATCCATGCCGAGATGGCGGGCAAGGCGCACGGTCATCAGGTTGCGGCTGTTTTCGAGCCCGACGCGCAGGGTCGATGGACCGCTGAAGCGACCGTCGTAGTTCTTCGGTTTCCACATTCGCCCGGCGCCGTCGGCAAGGGCGATCGGCGCATCCATCACCAGCGTCGTCGGCGCATAGCCGTTGTCGAGGGCCGCGGCATAGACGAAGGGCTTGAACGACGAGCCCGGCTGGCGATAGGCCTGGGTTGCGCGGTTGAATTCCGACTGGGCATAGGAAAAACCGCCGGCGACCGCCAGCACCCGGCCGGTGTTCGGGTCCATGGAAACGAGCGCGCCCTGCACGAGCGGCGGCTGCCGGAGCAAGTAGCCGTCGCCCGTCTTTTCCACATAGACGACGTCGCCGGGCGCCAGAGCCCCGTCGGGTCCCGCGGCGCAGCCCCGCTTTGCCTTGGCCGAGCGGCAGAGCGCCCAGGCCATGCCCGGCCGGCCAAGGCGGATCGTCTCGTTGGTGCCAAGAGCACCGCTTCGTGCCGCGACCGTCGGCCTTAGCCCGATCTCTGCTCCATCCTTGTCAGTCGCCAGCACCACGCCGAGCCGCCATTCCGGCACGTCGGCGAGCGGCTGGAGCCTGGCAAGCGCCGGCGCCCAGTTTCCGGTCGAACGGAGCCTGGTGACGGGGCCGCGGTAGCCCTTTGCCTGGTCATAGGCGACGAGGCCTTTGCGCAACGCCGTCATGGCGGCGGCCTGCAATCGCGGATCGAGCGTCGTGCGCACGGAAAAGCCGGCCGTATAAAGGGCGGTCTCGCCGTATCGGGCGTTGAGCTGGCGGCGGACGTCCTCGGTGAAATAGTCGGAACTGGCGACCGCGGGCGATTGTTGGCGTTGCCTGACGCCGAGCGAGGAAGCGGATGCCTTGGCGGCGGCGGCGGTGTCGATGACGCCGTTCTGCCGCATCTGGTCGATCACCCAGTTGCGGCGGCCGGTTGCCCGCTCCGCCTGGCGGTCCGGGTCGTAATTGTTGGGCGCCTTCGGCAGGGCTGCGAGGAAGGCTGCCTCCGCGACCGAGAGCTCGCTGACCGGCTTGTCGAAATAGGTGAGCGCTGCCTGCGCCACGCCATAGGCACCGCGCCCGAGATAGATGTCGTTGAGATAGAGTTCGAGGATGCGGTCCTTGGAATAGGTCTGGTCGATCCGCAGCGAAAGGATCGCCTCGCGCAGCTTGCGCTCCACAGTCCGGTCCGACGTCAGCAGGAAATTCTTGGCGATCTGCTGCGTGATCGTCGAGCCGCCGATCATGCGGCGACCGGAGCCGTAGTTGGCGAGATTGGCAAAGAGCGCCGTGCCGATGCTCGCAACATCGATGCCGGGATGGGTGTAGAAGTTCTTGTCCTCGGCGGAGAGGAACGCCTGGCGCACGCGTGCGGGGATGGTGGCGATGGGCAGGAACAGCCGGCGTTCCCGCGCGAGTTCCGCGACCATCGTGCCGTCGGCGGCATAGAGGCGGCTGGTCACCGCCGGCTCCCAGTTGGCGAGCGTGCGGTGATCGGGCAGGTGTCGCGTCAGGGCTGCGACGAGCGCGGCGGCGGCCAGCGCGACGACGACAGTAAGATTGAGGCATGTGCCGAGCAGATTTACGAGGAGCTTCATAACGGGCAGAGCGGACCTTCATGGCAGCAGGCAGCGTCGCCGACACGGGTGTTCGTGGGGCGGGCAGCGCATGCGGAGCGGAGTATCGGGGTGCGCCTACGTCCGCGGACGTTGGCTCGGTGACGGTGCCTGCGGCCGCTAGGGCCAGATGAAACGGCGCATGGATCAGGTCTCCGAAAGCGGTGCGGCTGACCGCGCCTTTCCTGAGTTGGCGGCTTCCGGGCAACGGCACGCACCGCCGATAAAGTTCACCGTAAAGGGATTGTGCTTACGCAACAAACCACGTTTATTTGCGAGACCCATTAGGTGAGTTAGGGCATTCATGGTCAGGCCATATCTTCCGCTCAATGCGCTACGCGCTTTCGAAGCCTCGGCGCGGCATCTGAGCTTTACGCGCGCGGCAATCGAGCTCTGCGTTACGCAAGCTGCGGTCAGCCATCAGGTCAAGCTTCTCGAAAACCGCCTGAACGTGACCCTGTTCAAGCGGCTGCCGCGCGGACTGATGATCACGGCGGAGGGCGAGGCGTTGCTGCCGGTTCTGCGCGATAGCTTCGACCGGATGGCGGACATGCTCGACCGCTTCGAGGCGGGGCATATTCGCGAAGTGCTGATGATCGGCGCCGTCGGCACGTTTGCGGTCGGTTGGCTGCTGCCGCGGCTCGCGGATTTCCAGGCGAAGTATCCCTTTGTCGACGTTCGCCTCTCCACCAACAACAACCGCGTCGATATGGCGGCCGAGGGGCTGGATTTCGCTATACGCTTCGGCGGCGGCTCGTGGCACAATATCGAGGCGACGCGGCTCTTCGAGGCGCCGCTATCCGTGCTTTGCATCCCCGAGATCGCCGAGCGGCTGAAGACGCCGGCCGATCTGCTCGACGAAACGCTGCTCCGGTCCTATCGGGCCGACGAGTGGGTGACCTGGTTCGATGCAGCCGGCATCGCCTATCCGGCGCCCCTGCTCAAGGGCATCGTCTTCGATAGTTCGCTGGCGATGATGGAGGCAGCGGCCCAGGGGATTGGCGTGGCGCTGGCGCCGCCGCTGATGTTCTCGCGGCTGCTGTCGAACGGCACGATGCGCCAGCCCTTCGACGTTCATACCTCGATGGGAAGCTACTGGCTGACGCGGCTGAAATCGCGTCCCGTCACGCCGGCGATGACCGCCTTCCACGATTGGCTCGCTGCGGCGGCCGAGCAGGAGGCAGCGGCCTTGCCGGCCACGCCCGACGTTATCGCAGGCTGAACGTCCGCCACAGTGCAGTTCAACGCAAGCTGCGCCTCAACCGGGTCCCGCGGCGGTGCGTCTTTATGGCCCAATAATTCTAATGTCTGCCACCAATTCTAATGATGGCCACGACGCACGGCTTTTATCCGTTCACTCGGACGATTTTGCCGTCGAGCACTCGTACACCGTGCGCCCGCTTTGGGCATCGACGCCGGCGAGGCTCACCTCATAGCCCCAGAGATGGCGGATATGGCGCATCGTCGCGTCGCGGCTGCCCTCGTCGAGCAGGATACCGTGCTTGACATTGTGCTGCAGCCGCAATTGCCGGTCACCGAGCAGATCGACGTCCATCACCTGGATGTCCGGCTGGTTGGCAGCAACGTCGTAGCTGTTGGCGAGCGCCGAACGGACCGCGGAATAGCCGCGCTCGTTGTGGATCGAGGCAACCTCGACGAAACGATCCGACGAGCGATCGGAGAGCTGGAACAGCCGGAACTTGCGCATCACCGCCGGGCTCAGATACTGCAGGATGAAGGACTCGTCGCGATGGTTCGCCCAGGCGTCACGCAGCGTTTCCATCCAGTCGCCGTTGCCGGCGAAAGACGGGAACCAGTCGCGGTCTTCCTCCGTCGGTTCGGTGGCAATCCGCTGGATATCCTGCATCATCGCAAAGCCGAGCGCGTAGGGGTTGATGCCCGGGTAGCGCCGGTCGTTGAAATCCGGCTGGAACACGACGTTGGAATGGCTCTGCAACAGTTCCAGCATGTGACCTTCGCCAATCCTGCCCTGGTCGTAGAGGCGGTTGATGATGGTGTAATGCACGAAGGTGGCGCAGCCCTCATTCATGACCTTCGTCTGGCGCTGCGGTGAAAAATATTGCGCGATGACACGCACGATCCTGAGCAGCTCGCGCTGCCAGGGCTCCAGGATCAGGCTGTGTTTTTCGAGGAAATAGAGCAGGTTTTCCTCCGGCAGGTTGAGCACCTTCTTGCGCTCCGAAGCGTCGCGCTCGGCCTCGGCCGGATCACGGCTCTCGGCGACCTGCGGCAGGGTCCGCCAGAGGTCGCTATAGGTCTGCTCCTCATATTCCAGCCGCTCGCGCGCCCTTTCGCGCACCTTTTCAGAGGAGAGGCGTGGCGGGCGGCGGTAGCGGAAGACGCCCTGGTCCATCAGCGCATGGGCGGAATCGAGAATGGCTTCAACGGCGGCAGTGCCGTGCCGCTCCTCGCATTTGGTCACGTATTTCTTGGCGAAATCCATATAGCTCAGGATCGCGCCGGCATCGGTCCACTGGCGAAAGAGATAGTTGTTCTTGAAGAAGTGGTTATGGCCGAAAGCGGCATGCGCGGTCACCAGCGCCTGCATCGCCATGGTGTTTTCTTCCATGAGATAGGTGATGCAGGGATTGGAATTGATCACCAGCTCATAGGCAAGACCGCGGTGGCCCTTACGGTAGTGATGCTCCTCATAGGCAAAGCGCTTGCCGAAGGACCAGTGCTGGTACATGAGCGGCATGCCGACCGAGGAATAGGCGTCGAGCATCTGTTCGGAGGTGATGATCTCCAGCTGGTTCGGGTAGACGCTGAGGCCCATTTCTTCGAGCGCGACCTGCTCGATCGCGTCGTAAGCACGCGACAGCGTCGCAAAATTCCAGTCGGACCCCTGGAACAGGAGACCTGAGGTCGTGCGTCGTGCCATCCGGTCTCCCCCTCACTTCCGGGTGCGTGCGGCCGGCTGCCGGGCAAAAAGCCTGCGGAAGACCGGGTAGATGTCGGCGGGCTTGGCGATCCGGGTCATCTGGAAATTCGA
This sequence comes from Ensifer sp. ENS03, assembly GCF_014852035.1. Lineage (NCBI taxonomy): Bacteria > Pseudomonadati > Pseudomonadota > Alphaproteobacteria > Hyphomicrobiales > Rhizobiaceae > Ensifer > Ensifer sp. ENS03. The sequence continues at coordinate 408,042 of NZ_JACVAV010000003.1, forward strand.
CTTCTCGCCGTCCACCGTGCGATAGGCGCGCCAGAGCGCGGTGCCGTTGTCCGTCGAGCCGAAGATTTCCGTCTCGCGCTCGTCGATGATCTCGACATAGGCATAGTACTGGCAGAGCTTCGTGAGTTTTTCCCGCAGCAGTGCCGCACAATGTTCGCTGTCGCCAATGATGTTGTCGCCGTCGGAGGCTTGGGCCGCATAGATGTTCCAGATCTGCGAGGGGTAGCGGTCCTCGACGATCCTGATCATCTCTTCGAGCGCGGTCGATACGATCGTGCCGCCGCTCTGGGTGCTGTAGAAGAAGGTCTCCTCGTCGACTTCGCGCGCCTCGTCCGTATGGCGGATGAAGACGATGTCGATGCGTTCGTAGCGCCGTTTCAAAAACAGGTGCAGAAGCACGAAGAAGCGTTTGGCGAGGTCCTTCTCGCGCTCGCCCATGGAGGCCGAGACGTCCATCAGGCAGAACATGACGGCGTTGGCGTTCGGCAGCGGCTGCTGCTCGAAGCGGTTGAAGCGGATGTCGACCGGATCGACGTAAGGGATGCGCCGCCGCTTCTTCTCGATCCTTTCCAGCTCGACCCGCAGTTCCTTGAGCCTCTGTCGGCTCTTCGCCGTCGGCTCCGGCTCCACTTCCAGTTGCGCGATCTCGTCGGTGACCGCGGTCAGTTCCTTCTCCTTCGGCCGGTGCAGCGCCAGGCGCCGGCCAAAACTGTTGCGCATCGTGCGCCCGACATTGATGTTCGTCGGCGTTCCCGCCGTGGCGAAGCCGGCGCGGCGGGGCTTGAATGTGACCGTTTCCTTGAGGCTGAGCTTGACCATGTCGGGGAGCTCCAAATCCTCGAAAAAGAGGTCCAGTACTTCCTCGCGCGACAGGATGAACTGGAAATCATCGTCGCTTTCGCCGGTTCCGGGCTTGCCCTTGCCGCCGCCACCGCCGCCCGCTTCCGGTTTCGGCAGGCGGTCGCCTGCCGAAAACTCCTTGTTGCCGGGAAGCACGTAGTTGCGTTCGCCGGAGCCGCGGGACGGCTGGAACGTGGGCTCGCTGGCACCATCAGTCGGCATCGGCACGCCATGCGCGGCGTCGACGTCGATGATCCTGTCCGACTTGACCTGATCCTTGATGACCCGCTTGAGCTCTTCGCGGGCCCGCTTCAGAAAGCGTTGTCGATTGCCGAGGCTCTTATCCTTCGGATTGAGCCGCCGGTCGATGAAATTCGGCATATACCAATCCCCTGCTTCGGCATCGTCAGCCCGCCTTGTTGACCCGCATATACCAATCGACCAGCCGCCGGACCTGACGCTCCGTATAGCCGCGTTCCGTCATGCGTTGGACGAACTCGGCGTGTTGCTTCTCGGATGCGCTGTCCTTCTTCGAGCCGAAGCTGATGACCGGAAGCAGGTCTTCGACCTGGCCGAACATGCGCTTCTCGATCACGTCGCGAAGCTTTTCGTAGCTCGTCCAGGAGGGGTTGCGCCCATGGTTCTTGGCGCGGGCGCGCAGGGTGAACTTGACGACCTCGTTGCGGAAGTCCTTGGGATTGGCGATGCCGGCCGGCTTTTCGATCTGCGACAGTTCGCTGTCGAGGATCTCCCGGTTGAGGATTTGTCCGGTATCCGGGTCCTTGAAGTCCTGATCTTCGAGCCAGGCGTCGGCATAGGCGATGTAACGGTCGAACAGGTTCTGGCCGTATTCGCTGTAGGATTCGAGATAGGCCTTCTGGATTTCGTGGCCGATGAATTCGGCATAGCGCGATGCCAGCTCGGACTTGATGAAGTCGAGGTAGCTCGCTTCCGTCTCCTTCGGGAACTGTTCGCGGCGGATCGCCTGTTCCAGAATGTACATGAGGTGCACGGGATCGGCCGCGACCTCCTTGGTGTCGTAGTTGAAGGTTTCCGACAGAACCTTGAAGGCAAAGCGGGTGCTGATGCCGGTCATACCCTCGTCGACGCCGGCGGCGTCGCGATATTCCTGAACGGACTTCGCCTTGGGATCGGTGTCCTTCAGGTTCTCGCCGTCATAGACCCGCATCTTGGTGTAGAGCGGCGAATTCTCGTGACGGGCAAGGCGGGTGGAGACGGTGAAGCGGCTGAGGCTTTCCAGCACTTCCGGCGCGCAGGGACTCTTGGTCAGTTCGCTTTCGCGCAGCAGCTTCTCGTAGATCTGCCGCTCTTCGGTGACGCGCAGGCAGTAAGGCACCTTTACCACGAGGATGCGGTCGAGGAAGGCCTCGTTGTTCTTGTTGTTCTTGAACTGCAGCCATTCGGACTCGTTCGAGTGCGCAACAACGATGCCCTGATAGGGGAAGCCTCCGAAGCTTTCGGTGCCGTTGTAGTTGCCTTCCTGGGTTGCGGTCAAAAGCGGATGCAGCACCTTGATCGGCGCCTTGAACATCTCGACGAATTCGAGCAAGCCTTGCGTCGTGCGGTTGAGGCCGCCGCTATAGGAATAGGCATCGGGATCGGCCTGGCTGTAGTTTTCGAGCTGGCGGATGTCGACCTTGCCGACCAGCGAGGAAACGTCCTGATTGTTCTCGTCTCCGGGCTCGGTCTTGGCGATAGCCACCTGGCGCAGCCGCGACGGCATCAGCTTGACGACGCTGAATTTGGAGATGTCGCCATCGACTTCGTCGAGGCGCTTCGTAGCCCAGGGCGAGATCAGGCCGGTCAGACGGCGTCGGCCGATGCCGTATTTGTCTTCGAGCAGGTCGGCCATGCGGTCGGGATGGAAGAGGCCAAGCGGTGATTCAAAGACGGGACTGACCTTGCCGCCGACCGCCAGCGTGTAGATCGGCTGAAGTTCCATCAGTTTTTTCAGGCGCTCGGCGAGCGACGACTTTCCGCCGCCGACCGGGCCGAGCAGGTAGAGGATCTGCTTGCGCTCCTCCAGCCCCTGCGCGGCATAGCGGAAGTAGCCGACGATGCGCTCGATCGTATCTTCCATGCCGTAGAAGTCGGCGAAGGATGGATAGATCTTGACGGTCCGGTTTGAGAAGATGCGGCCGAGACGTTCGTCCGCGCTGGTATCGATGAGGGTTGGATTACCTATGGCTGTAACCATCCGCTCCTGTGCGGTGGCATACATACTTTTGTCGTCGCGACATGCCAGAAGGTATTCCTGAAGACTGATTTCTTCTTGCGCTGCACTTGTATAGATCTCCGAGAAGAGATCAAAGACGTCGCATTCGCTCTTTTGCATCATGCTCTCCCGCGGCCGCTGGCTGAGACGGGGATCGCTGCTTATCGGCTCGCTCATTCGAATAAACGGCGTCCCATGCGCAATGTTCCTTCAGAGTACTCGCTTTCTCGTGATTCTCGAAGGGGTTGTTTCAATGAATGAAAAATCGTGACTGTGGCATCACGAAAACCTGATCGAAGCGGTGGTCATAAGGCGTTGAGCGCCGGCGTGCGCGATTGGCGCCGCATGCGCCCAGGCGTTTTCTGTGCGAGCGCCACGTTCGGTTGCGTCAGCCGCCGCCGGGTCCGCCGAGGTGGTGGAAAAGAAGGGCCAGAACCGCGTCGCGCATGGTCGCTGTCTCGACATGGCCGATGCCCGGCGCTGCAACCAAAGATAAGTTGTCTTCGACGGCGGCCGGCCGATAGGCCCTGCGTCTCGCCTTAGGTGCGTTCCACCGCTTGAGGCGGCGTCAGGGATTCATCGAGCCCCACGCCGATCAGTTGGGGTCGGGAGGCGACGAGCTCGGCGCCTCGATAGCGCCGCCGCACAGCGGCGCCTGAGCCAGGGAACGAGCCTTTAGGCCAGCCAGGCTGGCAGGCGCGCCGGAACGCGGCCGGTGAGCGCTGCCTCGACGCAGTCGGCGAGGTTGCTGAAGCGCACGGCGCGGCCGGAAAGACCGGGACCGTAATGGGCGTATTTCCCGGAATTGGTCATCAGCGCCCGGGTCTTGGTCGGAAAGACCGGTTCGGAGATCGAGCACCAGCAAAGATCCGGCAGGACCTGGATGCCGCTCTCCTCAAGGCGGGCAAGCAGACCTTCGTCCCGCGCTGCGGCTATCGCGTCTCGCCCGGCGGTGACGATCACGGCGACGTTGCTATCGCGCTTGCGGCCGTCGAAGGCTGTGGCCAGCGCGCGGCATTCCTCGAGCGACGCATGCGGGCTGCCGATGGCGACAAGCTCGACCTCCGCCGGACCGTCGTTCAGGAGCGACCAGGCCGCGGCCATGTCGGCGCGCGTGATCGTCGTGTGGTCGGCATCCTTGGCGGCGGCACCTTCCGCTTCCGGGGTCACGCCCTCCACATGCAGCATCGGGGATGCGGACGTGGTGCCGAAGGCGGCGCAAAGCGCCTTGAGGTCGTCGCGCGAGGGCTTTGCCGATGCAAGACCGCGCAAAAGCGGGATGCGGTCGGGTGCTGCCTTGCCGGCGAGATAACCGATCAGCGGCCAGAAGGCATCGTCGATATCCTCAGGCAGTTCCACGTCGATGACGCGCGTCGCCTTGCGCGGCGCGTCGAGATAGACGCCCGAGAGCGGTGCACGACCGGTGAGCGCGATGCAGAGATCGAGAAAGTCCGGGTGTTTGGCCGTGCGCGCGCCGAGCACCGTGTTGGCGAATATGACGGCGTTCGATTCCGCCCAGGCGATGGCTTCGCCGGATTTCGGCGCACTGTCGAGCAGATAGGGCGAGCAGGTGAAGGTCGGGCGGCAGCCCATGCGCACATAGGCGTCGGCAAGCCGTGCTGCCGGATCGCCGAAGCTCTCCGGCACGCCCTGCGCCTGCCAGTTGGCAAAGTCGACCGAGATCGCATTCATGGTCGTCGGCACGCGAACCTTGGCCCCCATGTCCGCCATCTTCTCGGCGAAGGTGAGGTTTGCCGGGCTCGCATAGATGCAGCCGTCGATATGGCCCTGGACCACGTCGATGAGCTTTTCCGCACCCTGCTGCGCCGCCATCGCCGCGATGATGCGCATCGCCTGTTGCACGGCGATGCCGTCACGACCGTCGAGCATGGCGCGATCGTCGTCGGTGAGATCAAGCGCCGTCATTGCCGGCGGAGCGACCGGAATTGTCAGGCCATCGGCTTCGATTGCCGTATCGCTGATGCGCGCGGTCTTTGCCTGCGCCAGCGCCTTGAAGGCGTCGCGCGAAAGCCGAAGCACCGGCAGGGATTTTCCGAACATTTCGGCCGCGATCAGCGCGCCGAGCGTCAGCACGTCTTCCGCTTCCGAGAAGACCAGGGCCGCCGGCGCACGGCCGGTCAGCGCCATGTCGAGCAGCACGCCCGAACCGGTGCAGGAGCCGCGGCTCGACGGCATCATCAGGATGCCGTCGGTCAGACAGAGGCCGTGCAGCGGATGGTGCACGTCGATCACCCGACCCGTTGCCGGATCGACCCCGCCCCAGAAGCTCAGCGCCTCCTCCGTGGCGATGATGGGGCCATCGGCGGAGCCGGAAAGAATGCTGCGGGCGGAGATCGATTGGGTCATTTTACGACAAATCCATGAGCAAAGGGGTCGCGGTCATCGATGAAGATCGTGTTGATGCCGGTCATGCGGGCCCAGCCGGCAATCGACGGGATGATGGCGTCGCGGTCGGCGACCTTGGTCGCTGCCTCGACACGGCCCTTGAACAGCGAACCGATGATCGATTCGTGCACGAACTCGTCACCGACCTTGAGCTTGCCCTTGGCGGCAAGCTGGGCCATGCGCGCCGACGTGCCGGTGCCGCAGGGCGAGCGGTCGATCGCCTTTTCGCCGTAAAAGACGGCGTTGCGCGCATGCGCTTCTGCCTGTGTTGGCTTGCCGGTCCACTGGATGTGGCTGAGGCCCTTGATTTCCGGGTGCTCCGGATGCACGAACTCGTATTTGGCGTTGAGCGCCGCGCGGAGCTTCGGGCTCCAGCCGACAAGTTCTCCGGCCGTATGGTCGGCCATGTCGCGAAAATTCTTCTGCGGTTCGACGATGGCGTAGAAGTTGCCGCCATAGGCGACGTCGACGACGATCTCGCCAAGACCCTCGACTTCAGCCGTCAGCCCCTCGGCGTAGAGGAAGCCCGGAACGTTGGTGAGGCGCACTTCTTCGACGAAGCGGCCTTCCTGGCGATAGGTGATGTCGACCTTGCCGGCCGGCGCGTCGATTGAAAGCTTGCCCGGTTCGCGCGGCGTGATCAGGCCGTTTTCGATCGCCATGGTGATGGTGCCGATCGTGCCGTGGCCGCACATCGGCAGGCAGCCCGACGTTTCGATGAAGAGCACGGCGACATCGCAGTCGGCCCGGGTCGGCGGATAGAGGATAGAGCCCGACATCATGTCGTGGCCGCGCGGCTCGAACATCAGGCCAGTGCGGATCCAGTCGAACTCGCGCAGGAAATGGGCCCGCTTCTCCAGCATGTTGGCGCCTTCGAGTCGTGGCCCGCCGCCGGAAACGAGGCGGACCGGATTGCCGCAGGTGTGGCCGTCGATGCAGGAGAAGGTGTGGTTGGCCATGGTCTAAACTCTGTCAGAAACGTTGGGGCGAGAAGCAACTGATATCGATCGCCGGCCGCCGGCCGGTGAGCAGGTCGGCAACGAGCCGTGCGGTGCCGGCCGATTGCGTGAGACCGAGATGGCCGTGGCCGAAGGCGTAGACGACGCGGCCGGTGGCGCGGGCGCGGCCGATCGCCGGAAGGCTGTCGGGCAGCGACGGGCGGAAGCCCATCCATTGCACGCCGCCCTCGCTCTTGAAGCCCGGCAGGAAGGCTTGCGCCTTCTTCAGCATGGCTTCCGAGCGGCGGAAGTTCGGCGGCAGCTTCAGCCCGCCGAGTTCGACGGCGCCGCCGACGCGGATACCGGTCGAAAGCCTGGTGACGACGAAGCCGTGTCCGCCGAAGGTTACCTGGGTGCGCAGATCGAAGGCATCCTGCGGCAGCGTGGTGTTGTAGCCGCGCTCGGTTTCGAGCGGGATACGCTCGCCGAGCGTACGGGCGACCTGGTGCGAGAACGCGCCGGCTGAAAGCACGACCTGTTCTGCCCGCCGCGTCTTGCCGTCGGCCGTCAGTTCGACGCCACCTTCGATCGGCTTCAGTGCCGTAACTTCGGCACGCTCGATCACACCTCCCTTGGCGCGGAAATGGTCTGCCAGCGCCAGCGTGTAGAGCTTGGGATCGGCGATGGAATACCAGCCGGGGGTAAAGGTGCCATGGGTGAAGCGCGATGCGAGACCAGGCTGGATCTCGGCCATCTCGGCCGCGCCCATGTGCCGGAACTCGATGCCGTGTTCGGCTCGCGCGGTCCAGCCGGGAAGAGAGGCCTTCAGCTCGGCTTCGCTTTCATAGACCTGCAGATTGCCTTCCTTGCGCAGCATCGGCAGGGTGCCGGTCTCGGCGAGGAAAGGTTCGAGCTCGGCCTTGGAGAGGTCCATCATCGCCGTCTGGGCGGTCGTCGAATGGGCCACGCGGCTTGCCGAGCAGGCGCGCCAGAAGCGGAACATCCACGGCGCGATCTGTGCCGCATAGGCCGGTGGCACGCTCAAGGGCCCAAGCGGGTCGAGCAGCCACTTCGGCGCCTTCTTCAAGATGCCGGGTGACGCGAGCGGCAGGATGTCGGTGAAGGCGAAGGCCCCGGCGTTGCCCGCCGAGGCACCTGCTGCCGGGCCTTCCCGGTCGAGCACGGTGACGGAAAGTCCCCGTGCCTGGGCGGCGATCGCCGCAGAAAGGCCGACAACGCCGGCGCCGATGACGATGACGTCAGGCTGAACTGCATCCTTCATGATCGGCTCAGTGCGTCGCTGCGAGGAACTTTTGGAGTTCCGGATCCTTCGGCGCGCCGAAGAGCGCTTCCGGTGCGGCGATTTCCGCCATCACGCCCTTGTGGAAGAAGGCGACGCGGTCGGAAACTTCGCGGGCAAACTTCATTTCATGGGTGACGCAGATCATCGTCATGCCCTCGGAGGCCAGCATGCGCAGCGTGTCGAGCACTTCGCCGACGAGCTGCGGATCGAGCGCCGAGGTCACTTCGTCAAACAGCATGTATTCCGGCGACATTGCGAGTGCGCGGGCGATCGCCATGCGCTGCTGCTGGCCGCCCGACATGCGGGTTGGATAGACGCCGAGCTTCTCGCCGAGGCCGACGTGCGTGAGCTGCTTGACGGCGTTCTCCTCGGCCTTTTCCTTGGAGAGGCCGAGCACCTTGCGCGGCGCCAGCATGACGTTTTCAAGCACGGTCAGGTGCGGGAAAGCATTGAACTGCTGGAAGACGATGCCGAGCTTGCTGCGCAGCTTGTTGAGGTTTGTTGATTTCGCGTGGACCTCGGTGCCGTCGACGAGGATGCGGCCGGCATCGATCGGCTCGAGACCGTTGATGCAGGTCAGCAGGGTCGACTTGCCGGAACCGGAGCCGCCAATGATGGTCAGCACCTCGCCCTTGTTGACGGTGAGGTCGATGCCTTTGAGAACCTCCAGCGAGCCGAAGGATTTGCGAACGTTCTGGATCTCAATCATTGGACCACCGTTTTTCAAGGTAACCGCCGAGCCGGGCGATCGGGAAGCTGATGAGGAAGTAGATGGCGCCGCAGATCAGAAGGATCAGCAGCGGTTCCTGCAGGCGGGTGACGAGCACCTGCGAGGCGCGCAAGAGTTCGATCAGGCCGAGCCAGAGGACGAGTGCGGAGTCCTTCATGACGCCGAGCGTCAGGCCGATCCAGGACGGCAGCGAAACGCGGGTCGCAAGCGGCGCCACGATGTAGCGCATGTCCTGCCACCAGGTCATGCCGAGCGAGCGGGCGGCGCGGCGCGTCGTCGGTGGCACGGAAGAGATGCCGCCACGAACGATCTCGGTGCAATAGGCGGCCGTATAGAGCGACAGCACCACGCAGGAGGTCGTGAACGGTGCCCAGCCGAGCTTGGCGATCGCCTGGAAGGCATTGGCAAGAACCAGCTGGATCAGCAGCGGCACCGAACGGAAGATGTCGAGCACGAAGGTGAGCGGAGCGGCCCAATAGGGGCCGACCTGGTTGCGCACGACGCCGAAGATGATGCCGAGCACGGTGCCGGCGGTAACCGAGACGGCGGTGACCGCGAGCGTCATCAAGGCGCCCTGCAGCAGGAAGCCGAGATCAGCGAGGGTGAGGGCGGTATTGAACATCTCTCACCTCTCCTTAGTAGCGGAACATGCGCGCGGCGAGCAGGCGCGCGCCCAGCGTCACGGCCTTGGCGATCAGGTAATAGATGATCGCCGCGATCGCGAAGAATTCGAAGGTGCGGAACGAACGGGCGTTCAGTTCCTGGGTGATGCCGGCAAGGTCGGTGTTCATGCCGACGGTAACGCCAAGCGAGGTCATCAGGATCGCCCAGACCATCTGGTTGGTGACGGGCAGGAAGGCGATGCGCAGCATCTGCGGCAGCACGATGTAGCGGAAGGCCTGCACCGGGGTCATGCCGAGCGAGCGGCCGGCCCGCGCCTGGGTATCGGGAATGGCCTTGAGGGCGCCGCGGAAGTTTTCCGCGAGATAACCGGCATTGTTGAAGGCGATCCCCGCGAGCAGCGCCGTATAGGGGCTCAGGTGGATACCGAAATTGCCGAGGCCGAAATGGGCCATGTAGATCTGGAACAGCGCCGGCGTGTTGCGGGCGATCTCGACCCAGGCGGTGGCAAAACCACCGAGGATGCGATTGCCCGACAGGCGGCAAGCCGTCAGCGCGAGCGCCAGTGCCAGGCCGATGACCATCGAGAGCAGAGCCACCTGCAGGGTGACCAGCGCTCCGTCGAGCATCTGTGGCAGGGCTTTCAGCGCCTGGTTCCAATGAAAGGTATAGCTGAACATGTTTCGTCTCACCTCTTCGGAAACGAATAGCGGCGCGAAGCTAAACTTCGCGCCGCCAGATAAACGGCATATTAGCGGTAAACGCCCTTAGCCGTAAGGTCCGGAAGTTCGCCGCCGACCCACTTTTCGTAAAGTTCAGCGTAGCGGCCGGTGCGGACCTGCTGGTTGATGAAGAGGTTGAGGAAGTTGATGAAGCCGTATTCTTCGCGGTTGGTGAAGAGCGCGACGTAGTCGGTGTCGAACGGAGCCTTGCCGACGACGGAGATGCCGGCGAACTTGCCGCCCTTCACGTTGGCCTGGGCGACGGTCGAGGTCGAAACCGTAGCGTCGATCTGGCCCTGGCTGAGCGCGAGGAAGACGTCCGCCTGGGTCTGGTACGGACGGAACTCACCGGCGCCCCATTCCTTGACCTGCTTTTCGAGAGCGATCGCTTCGAACGTGCCGGCGGTCGCGCCGACAACCTTGCCCTTCATGTCTTCGAAGGACTTGACGCCCGACTTCTCGTTGGCAGTGACGGCCATTTCGAAGGCGAAGTAGGGGATCGTCATGCCGACGGTCTTGGCGCGCTCAAGCGTGTCGGAGGTCGAGGCAACGCCGACGTCGACGCGGCCCGACATCAGAGCGGGAATGCGCTCCGGGAACGGGGTCTCGACGATTTCGGCGGTGACGCCGAGTGCCTTTGCGAGGTCGTTGCAGTAGTCGACGTCAAAACCGATCGGGTTGTTGTTCTCGTCGCGAGAACCCATCGGCGGGAAGTCGAGCACGACTGCGCAACGCAGCGTACCCGAGCCGATGACGTCATCCAGCTTGTCAGCATGGGCCTGGCTGGTCAGAGCAGCGGCCGCAACGAGGCCGAGCGCGAGCACCGAAGTCTTCATTTTCTCTCTCCCTGAAATTAGTGCCGTTTGACGGCTGAGGCACTATTCCGTTTTAGACAGCACAAATCAATAGAAAAATACAATTAGTATACAAAAAGTATAAGTTCGTAACGCAGAACGCGCGCAGGCATCCCATTTGTTTCGTCAAATGGGATGCCTGCGCAGCGATCTGTCGTGTCTTGCGGCTGCGGGCGGCAGGCGCCCGCAGCTGTCGGCGAGTGCCTTAGCCCTGGAAGTCCTCGGGCAGCAGGCCTTCCGGCATGTTCTGGTAGGCGACCGGGCGCAGAAAACGGCGGATCGACAGGGTACCGACGCTGGTTGCGCCGAAGTTGGTCGAGGCCGGATAGGGTCCGCCATGCACCATCGAATCCACCACCTCGACGCCGGTCGGAAAGCCGTTGACGAGCACCCGGCCTGCCTTGCGCTCAAGGATCGGGCGCAGACGACGGGCGGTCTCGAGATCGGTCGCATCCATGTGGATGGTGGTGGTCAGCTGTCCCTCGAAGCCGCGGGCAAGCTGTTCCATTTCAGAGGTCGAACCGACGCGAACGACGAGGCCGAGCGGACCGAACACCTCTTCGCCGAGCGCATGGTCGGCCAGGAACTGGTCGCCGGTCGTTTCGAACAGGTTCGGCGAGACCGAGCGGCCGGACGATTCGGTCGTCAGCAGCGGCTTCACGGTGTTGCGGCTTTCAAAGCGCGCCTGGCCGTCGTGATAGGCCTTGGCGATGCCGTCGGTCAGCATCGTCTGCGGCGCGACCTTGCCGAGCGCTTCGACGGCGGCCGTGGTGAAGCGATCGGCGTCAGCACCTTCGACAACAACGGCGATGCCGGGGTTGGTGCAGAACTGGCCGGCACCCATGGTCAGCGAACCGGCCCAACCCTGGCCGAGTGTCTCGGCGCGTGCCTTCAGTGCTTCCGGCAGCAGGAACATCGGGTTGACCGAGCCGAGCTCGCCGAAGAACGGGATCGGCTCCGGACGTGCGGCGCAGAGATTGAAGAGCGCGCGGCCACCGGCGAGCGAGCCGGTGAAGCCGACGGCCTTGATCAGCGGATGCTGGACAAGTGCTTCGCCGACCTGGCGGTTGCCGCCCTGGATCAGCGAGAAGACGCCCGGGTGAACGCCGGTCTTGCGGATCGCGGCCTCGACGGCCTGCGCAACGATCTCACCGGTGCCCGGATGGGCCGAGTGGCCCTTGACGACCACGGGGCAGCCGGCAGCAAGGGCTGCAGCCGTGTCGCCGCCGGCGGTCGAGAAGGCCAGCGGGAAGTTCGAGGCGCCGAAGACGGCGACCGGGCCGATCGGGCGCTGGATAAGGCGGATTTCCGGGCGCGGCGCCGGCTGACGCTCGGGCAGGGCCGCATCGAAACGGCGGTCGAGATATTCACCCTTTTCGATGTGGTCGGCAAAGAGACGGAGCTGGCCGGTGGTGCGGCCGCGTTCGCCCTGCAGGCGCGCTTCCGGCAGGCCGGTTTCCTGGGTGCCTATCTCGGTGATGGCCTCCGCGCGTGCCTCGATCTCATCGGCGATGGCGCGCAGGAACGCGGCGCGCTCGGTCCGGGTCGAATAGCCATAGCTCAGGAAGGCTTCTTCGGCGGCTTCAGCCGCGCGGTTGACCAGTTCCACGGTGCCGGTGGCGAACTGATGGACCGGACCGTGGGCGGGTGCCGATGCGAAGGTGCCCGCGCCGTCGAGCCATTCGCCGGCGACAAGGTGTTTTCCTTTGGGGGTGAAGGCCATCTGCCGATCCTTTCGTTCGATCCCGGATTGCCTTTTCTGGCAGAGGGGATCATGGCTGAATTGCACTTGTCGGATCTTTGTATACTATATGTATGCAGAACATCAATCGCCTGACTGGCCCTTCCGGATCAGGCGCAGCATTTGAGAGGGAGAGAGATGAGCGAAACCAACACCCTGACGATCGCAGCACTTTTCGAGCGCGTCGAGGCGATCTTCCTGAAGGCGGGGCTCAACGCCATTCAGGCCGGTGCACTGGCCCGCGTGATCGTCGCCGGCGAGCGGGATGCCTGCAAGTCGCATGGCATCTACCGCATCGAAGGAGCGCTTCGCACCGTCAAGGCGGGCAAGGTGAAGCCGGATGCAACACCGGAGCTCGAAGCGGGCGAAGGTTCCGCTATCGTCAAGGTCAACGCCAAGGGCGGTTTTGCCAATCCCGCCTTCGAGCTCGGCCTGCCGGTTCTCGCCGAACGCGCTCGCTCGCTGGGCATCGCCGCGCTCGTCATCAATGATTGCACCCATTTTTCGGCGCTCTGGCCTGAGGTCGAAGGCCTGACCGGCGAGGGACTTGCCGGCCTCGTGATGTGCCCGAGCTATGCGACCGTTGCGCCGACCGGCGGCAACAAGCCGCTGCTCGGCACCAACCCCTTCGCCTTCGGCTGGCCGCGCGAAAACAAGCCGCCTTACGTCTTCGACTTCGCCACCTCGGTTGCCGCCCGCGGTGAGATCGAACTGCACCGCCGTGCCGGCAAGCCCTTGCCGGAGGGCTGGGCGATCGATGCCGAAGGCAATCCGACGACCGATCCGGAAGCAGCGCTTGCCGGCGCCATGCTGCCCTTCGGCGGCCACAAGGGTTCGGCGATCGGCACCATGGTCGAGCTTCTTGCCGGCATCATGATCGGCGACCTGACGAGCCCGGAAGTGCTCGACTATCTCGGCACCACGACGCTTGCACCGTTCCATGGCGAACTGATCGTCGCCTTCTCGCCGGAGAAATTTGCGGCCGGACGCCCGGGCAATCCCTTCGCCCGTGCGGAAGTGCTGTTCGAGGCGATCGTCGGCCAGGGCGCCCGCCTGCCGTCGCAGCGTCGCTTCGTGGCACGCGCCAAGTCGGAAGCCGAAGGTGTCGTTCTCAATACGGCTGAAATCGAGCAGCTCGAGCGGCTGCTTGCTCTTGGATTGGACGCCGTCGCGTAAGCGACGGCTAACCTTTTCGTCGATCATCGACCCGTCGAGACTGCCAAACGAAAAAGGCCCTCCAACCGGAGGGCCTTTTCTATTTGAGTGCCGATCGAGCGATCAGGCCTTGTACTTCTGCACCGCGCCCGGGAGCTTGCTCCACTCGGCGTACCAGCTGTTGAACAGCTTGAACTGGGCTTCGACGTAGCCGCGCTGGCTGTCGGAGAGAACGTCGCTCTCGTTGAAGTGCAGCGTGTATTCCTTGTCGCCCTTCAGCACCATCATATGCTTGAAGTAGAGAACGAGGTCCGGACCTTCGTCGAAGGACGAGAGAACGGCGAGCGCCTGTTCCAGTTCCAGTGCGCGCAGACGTGCGTCGACGTCGCCTTCGGCGGCGGCACGCGACAGGTTGCACATGTGGATGACTTCCTTCGGCAGAACGCAGCCGATGCCGGTGATGGCACCGGTTGCGCCGCAGTTGACGAAGCCGTGGAAAACGGCCGTGTCGACACCGATCATCAGCGAGACGCCATCGTCACGGCTGGTGATGTTCTCGGCCGCATAGCGCATGTCGGCAGCGCCGCCGAATTCCTTGAAGCCGACGAGGTTCGGATGTTCGGCGCGCAGCGCGAAGAACAGGTCGGCGCGGGTGGCGAAGCCGTAGTACGGGCTGTTGTAGATGACAGCCGGCAGGCTCGGGGCGGCCGAGAGAATGGCCTTGAAGTGGTTCTTCTGGGCAGCGACAACCGAGCCGCGCGAAAGCACGCGCGGGATGACCATCAGGCCCTGGGCGCCGACCTTCTCGGCATGTGCCGCGTGAGCGACGGCCGAAGCAGTGTTGACGGCGCCGGTGCCGACGATAACCGGAATGCCGGCCTTGACGAGGCGCTCGACGCCTTCCATGCGCTGTTCGTCGGTCAGGAGCGGCCAGTCACCCATCGAGCCGCAGTAGACGACGGCGGACATGCCTTGAGCGATCAGCTCCTTGCCCTTGCGCACCAGCGCGTCGAAATCGGGGGTGCGGTCTTCCTTGCAGGGGGTCATCAGCGCCGGGATGACGCCGGTGAAAATCTGAGCCTTCATCTGAAACTCCTCTCGGCTTTGTCTTTAGGGCAGCGGCGCACCTGCGCCCTTGCCTTTGATCCAGACAATAGCTGTTTGTATTTTATTTGTCGACAAGAAAAATACAAAGTTCGCTACAAAGCGATATCGAGCTTGTTGTTGCGGGCAAAAAGCTTCTGCACCTGCTCGACGATCTGCTCCGCATGCGCCTTGCCCAGCCGATCCGCAGCCTCGACGTCGCGCGCGGCGATCGCGGCGATCATGGCCGCATGCTCGTCGACGAAGCGCTGGGGGAACTGCTCGTCATAGGACTGATAATAGAGACGGAGAATGCGCCGCCCTTCGTCCAGCAGCCGGCGGAACAGGCTGGTGAAGTAGGGGTTGCGTCCGCTTTCCGCGATTGCCGCATGGAAGGCGGCGTTGGTGGCGATCATCGTCAGCGCGTCGCGCGTCTGTACGGCTGCCGCATAGTCTTCGTGGAAGCCACGAATGATCGCCAGGTCTTCTGGGCGGTGGTTCTGCGCCGCAAGCCGCGTGGTGACGCGGTACATCAGCACCAGCGCGTCGAAGAACGGATTGAGGTTGAGGAAGTCGATGTTCGCCACCATCGTCGAGCGGTTCGGCAGCGTGTCGATCAGCCCTTCGCCGGCAAGACGCACCAGCGCCTCGCGGATCGGCGTGCGCGACATCTTCAGCCGCTCGGCAAGCTGCACTTCGTCGATCGGGCTGCCCGGCGGCAGCACCAGGTCGAGGATCTCGTCGCGCAAGAGGTCATAGACCATCTTTACGCCGGAGCCGCGCTTGCGCTCCGGGATGGGGCTGTTGTCGGTGTCGATATCGGTCATGTCAGATTCCTTTGTCGACAAAAGAAATACTTGTCTCTGTCGCCGGGATCAACAGTTTCCGCTGCCGTCATTGCGCGAAGCTGTTATCCGCATCTGCGTGCACAGGTTGTTGTGGCGACCCATGCGTTTCCCACATGGGAGCGCTGAGTTTTGAGCGCTGCAACTTACGGAAAGCCTGAGCTATAAGGTGTTCATCGAAGCGAAACGAGGCGCCACGGACTGGCAGCCAGGCTTCGAAAGCCCATTGAAAGGGGGATCAAATGAACATCGCACGCTCCATCAACAACTGGCGCAAGTACCGTCAGACGGTCACCGAGCTGGGCCGCATGTCGAACCGCGAACTTCGCGACCTCGGCATCGAACGCGCCGACATCGACCGCGTCGCACGTACGGCCTTCGCCCGCTAAGGCGATCTTAAAGACTGAATAATTGCCAAGCGCCTGCATCTCCTGCGGGCGCTTTTGCTTTTTGGCGCCTTCATTGCGCCATTGTCGTCCCACACATCGCTGGCACTGCGATTTGATTAATCGACTACTCCATTAATCGCGCCGCTTGCCGCCGACAGGCGCGGTGTTCGTTCAAGAGACTGAGTGCCATGCCGCCGTTTTCCCCTGAGATTACCGATTTCTGGAACGCGTCCTTTGGGGGCGATGTTCTCGCAAGCGCGGATCGGTTTACCGTCACGGTCAATCCAGACCTCGACGAGGACAGCCCGGCCATGGTGCTGCACACGGCTGAAAACGGCGTGATCGTGGCCCTGTCCCCGGCGCTCGGCGCCGCGCTTTCGTCAGCGGCGGGGCAGGTGCTCACCGAAGCGACCCTTCGCCAAGGGCTGTGCGATGCCGGCATCGTCCTGAACGGTGCTGACAAGCTCTTCTACTTCACCGAAGCGGATAAGGCTGTGCTGTTGCGGGAGAATTCGAGCGACCATGTGCGCGCGCTCACGGCGAAGGATGCGGCCGCGTTCGCCCTGTTCCAGGGCTCCGCCTCGGAAGAGGATCTCGATGCAGCCTATGTCGAACTGGATCACTGGTTGGTCTACGGAGCCTTCGATGGTGACAGACTGGTCTGTGCCGCGAGCATGTATCCCTGGCAGGAGCGGCAGATCGCCGATCTCGGCGTGCTGACGCTTGTGTCCGATAGGGGTAAGGGCCACGCCCGCAAGGTCGTGCGCGCAATCAGCAGGGCCGCCCTCGAAAAGGGCTACCAACCGCAATATCGCTGCCAACTCGACAACCACGCGTCGGTGGCGCTTGCGGGAGCCGTAGGCGTGACGCTTTTTGGTCAATGGGAAGCGCCCTCCGAAGACGGCTGAGACGCGGCTTGACGGTATGCCCGGTCGTCAAAACGATGCTGACAGAATCTGGCAGGGGTCGCGCGTAAAGTGGTCCCAGGATAAGAGATCGAGGGATTGCAGATGTCGGCGCAGGATATGTTTCAGATGGGTGCAGCAAACAGGTCGGGCGAGCGCAATTTCTGGATCGGCGCGGTTTCCGGCGATGACCTGCAGCATGCTGCGGAAGACGGCTTCTCTCGCTTTGGCTACGGCTACGGCAATGTCCAGGCGATGACGCGCATGAAGGCGGGTGACGGCTTCATCGGTTATGCGCCCAACGCCGCCTTCAATGGCAGGGCGGGGCTTGCCTGTTTTGCCGCCATCGGTGTCGTCAAGGAGCGCCCGCCCTACTTCTTTGCCATGGGCGGTGTCGCCCCGCATCGTGGCGACATCGACTGGGCCGACAGCATGGAGGCGCCGGTTCGGCCGTGGCTCGACAGCCTGGAATTTGCCGAAGGCAACCGTAACTGGGACCAGAAGCTTCGTCTTGGTCATCTTGCCATCAGCGAGCGTGACTTCCGCGTGATCGCGCGGGCCATGCATGCAGACCTCGGCATGGTTTTCCCGAGGGTGCCGGCCTTTCGCCAGCAGCTCGCCGGCTGATCGTTCGCGTCCTCAACCGGGCAGCAGCACCGTTGCGTCCTCCGCCGTGTCGACCGCTTGCTCCACCGAGCCGGCGGCGATGCTGGCATACATGCCGGTGGTTCTGAATTCCGTCGGGCTCAGACCGAAGGAGCGGCGGAACACCTTGGCGAAATAGTTGGGGTCTTCGAAGCCCGAGAGAATGGCCACTTCCTTGACCGGAAGGCTTGCGGTTTTCGTCAGCAGTTTTACCGCGCGCTGCAGGCGCTTCTGCAGCACATATTCGGCCGGCGCCATGCCTTCGCTGGCGGCGAAGACGCGCGAGAAATGCGCCCGGCTCAATCCCGACACGCGCGCCAGTTCCTCCACCGGAAGCGGGTTCTGCAGGTTGTTCATGATGTGGTCGACGACGCGGTGCATCGTCCTGTGTTCATGGCTGAACACCGGGTGCGAGCCGAAGACGTCGTCGTAGAGTGCCATCGCCGCCTCGTAGGCAATCGCCGAGGCTCTGCCTGGCGTCTCGCCGCCGCGGATCAGCCGCAGACTGCAGTCGGCCAGATGCTCGATCGTTTCCGGTTGCAGCTTCAATACCGGACCGGTGACGGCGAGCAGGGCGCGGTGGATGCGCAGCGCCTCGTCGCCGTTCATCGAGATCCAGAAGAACTCCCAGCGCCCGCCGTCTTCCAGCCAGTAGCGATGATTGTGCGGCACGAGCAGGAGCAGCGTCTCGCCCTCGCGCACCCGATAGCTGCGGTTTTCGTATCGCAGGTTTCCGGCACCCGCGATCGTATGCTGGAGCACGGTAAAGGGCGTGTTTCCGCGCTTTCTGCCGTCCCAGTCATAGGTCGCATTGTTGCGGATTTCATAGCCGGTGCTGGTCGGCATCGCGTGCAGGCTCTGGCGTCCCCGCGGCAGCGAAACGGTGCGCATAACCGGGCCGTTGTCGATCAATTCTTGCAGCATAAAATTACCCATGAAAGCACAATACCGCTCTGGCGGGGTCGGCGATTATACACATAATGACCACCAACAGCGCAACAGGCGGTGCTTTTGGCCCGTAAGAAATGAGGGGATGCATCGAAGTTGCGCGCAGAGACGGTGAAAAACCGTGAATTGATTTTACCCTTTGTCAGAGATGCATGCAGTTCATGAGGAGTGAGGGCATGGCAACATTCAAGATCGCCATCATCGGCGCCGGCAGCATAGGCTTCACCAAGAAGCTCTTCACCGACATTCTCGCCGTGCCGGAATTGCGCGACATCGAGGTTGCGCTGACAGATCTCAGCGCCCGCAATCTGGAGATGATCAAGGCGATCCTCGACCGGATTGTCGAAGTCAACCGCCTGCCGACGAAGGTCACGGCAACCACCGACCGGCTGAAAGCGCTCGAAGGCGCCCGCTACATCATCAGCTGCGTCCGTGTCGGCGGGCTCGAAGCCTATGCCGACGACATCCGCATCCCCCTTAAATATGGCGTCGACCAATGCGTCGGCGATACGATCTGCGCCGGTGGCATCCTCTACGGCCAGCGCAACATCCCCGTCATCCTCGACTTCTGCCGGGATATCCGCGCGGTCGCCGAACCGGGTGCCAAGTTCCTGAACTATGCCAACCCGATGGCGATGAACACCTGGGCGGCGATCGAATACGGCAAGGTCGATACGGTCGGGCTCTGCCACGGTGTTCAGCACGGCGGCGAGCAGATCGCCGAAATCTTGGGAGCCGGCGAGGGCGAACTCGACTACATCTGCTCGGGTATCAACCATCAGACCTGGTTCGTCGACGTGAGGCTGAAGGGCCGCAGGATCGGCAAGGACGAGTTGGTTGCGGCCTTCGAGGCGCACCCGGTGTTCTCCAAGCAGGAGAAGCTCCGCATCGACGTGCTGAAGCGGTTCGGCGTCTATTCGACCGAGAGCAACGGCCATCTCTCCGAATATCTTCCCTGGTATCGCAAGCGCCCGGAGGAAATTACCCGCTGGATCGATATGTCCGACTGGATCCACGGCGAGACCGGCGGCTATCTCAGGCATTCGACCGAGACGCGCAACTGGTTCGAAACCGAGTTTCCGCAGTTCCTCGAAGCAGCCGGCCGGCCGCTCGACCATCAGAAGCGCTCGAACGAACATGCGAGCCATATTCTCGAGGCCCTGGAAACGGGCCGGGTCTATCGCGGCCATTTCAACGTCAAGAACAATGGCGTGATCACCAACCTGCCTGCCGACGCCATCATCGAATCCCCCGGCTTCGTCGATCGCTTCGGCATCAACATGGTCTCGGGCATCACCCTTCCCGAGGCCTGTGCCGCCACCTGCCTTTCCTCGATCAACGTCCAGCGAATGTCGGTCCATGCGGCCGTGACCGGCGATCTCGATCTTCTAAAGCTGGCGATGCTGCATGATCCGCTGGTCGGCGCCATCTGCACACCGGAGGAGGTTTGGCAGATGGTCGACGAGATGGTGGTCGCTCAAAGCCAGTGGCTGCCGCAATACGCCCATGCCATCGACGGCGCCAAGGAGCGGCTTGGCCGCGCAACCGTCAAGACGCGCGAATGGAAGGGCGCTGCGCGGCGTGAGGTGCGTTCGCTCGACGAGTTGCGCGCCGAGCGTCAGGTCCGCGCCGCCGGCTGATCGATTGCAGCGCTGCCTGAAGTGCAGACTTTTCAAGGAGGAGGCCGCGTCCCGGCGCGGCAAAGAGGGAGAATCTAAGCCAATGACCAGCCACAGACTGATGAAAATGGCGAGCCTGCTGCTTGTCGGCATCTCGACCTTTGCCTTGGAGGCGACCGCTTCCGAGCCGACCGTCGTGCCCCAGCAGCCGGCCTTTCCCGCCGAGGGCAAGATCACCTATGTGCCGCGCGACTCGATCGCCGAGTTCAAGGCGCTGCCGGAATACAAGGAACCGACCTGGGTTACCGAGAAATACGTCAAGACCGGCAAGCTGCCGCCGGTCGCCGAACGGCTGCCGAAGGAGCCGATGGTCTTCAAGACCGGCAACATGCCTGATGGCGTCGGTGTCTACGGCGACACGCTACGCCACGTCATCGGCGGTCGTCCCGAGGGTTGGAACTACTCAGCCGGCCAGAGCCAGGGTTGGGGGGGCATCGATATCGGCATGTCCGAATGCCTGACGCGTACGGCGCCGCTCTTCCAGGTGGAAGCGAAGGACGTCGAGCCTCTGCCGAACCTTGCCAAGAGCTGGGACTGGTCTTCTGACGGCCACAAGCTGACGATGCATCTGGTCGAGGGCGCCAAGTGGTCGGATGGCGACCTCTTCGATGCCGACGACGTAATGTTCTACTGGGAAGACAACGTGCTCGACCCGAGTGTGACGCCGCTGAACGGCGCGACGCCGGAGACCTTCGGCGCCGGCACGACGCTGAAGAAGATCGACCAGTATACGGTCGAGTGGACCTTCAAGGAGGCCTTCCCGCGCCAGCACCTCTATGCCATGGCCTATGGCACCTTCTGCCCCGGCCCGTCGCATATTCTCAAGGCCAAGCATCCGAAATACGCTGGCACCACCTACGACCAGTACAAGAACGCCTTCCCGCCCGAGTACATGAACATCCCGGTCATGGGTGCCTGGGTCCCTGTCGCCTATCGCCCCGACGATATCATCGTGCTGCGCCGAAACCCGTACTATTGGAAGGTCGATGAGGCCGGCAACCAGCTGCCCTACATCAACGAGCTGCACTACAAGCTCTCGACCTGGGCCGACCGCGACGTACAGGCGATTGCCGGTTCCGCCGATCTCTCGAATCTCGAGCAGCCGGAAAACTTCGTGGAGTCGCTGAAGCGCGCCGCCCAGGATACGGCCCCCGCCCGGCTTGCCTTCGGCCCGCGCCTCATCGGCTACAATCTGCACATGAACTTCTCGGCCAATGGCTGGGGTGAGCCGGACGAACGCGCCCAGGCCGTGCGTGAACTCAACCGCAACGAGGATTTCCGCAAGGCGGTGACCATGGCGGTCGACCGCAAGAAGCTCGGCGAGGCGCTCGTAAAGGGCCCCTTCACCGCGATCTATCCCGGCGGGCTTTCCTCCGGCACCAGCTTCTACGACCGGGAATCGACCGTCTACTATCCCTTCGACCTCGATGGCGCCAAGGCTCTGCTTGAGAAGGCGGGCCTGAAGGACACCGACGGCAACGGCTTCGTCAACTTCGCGGACGGCAAGGCCGGCGGCAAGGACGTGGAGATCGTGCTTCTGATCGACAACAGCTATGCGACCGACCGCAACCTGGCCGAAGGCCTTATCGGCCAGATGGAAAAGCTCGGCATCCGGGTGGTTCTGAACTCGCTGGACGGCAAGCAGCGGGACGCGACCAATTACGCCGGCAAGTTCGACTGGATGGTTCACCGCAACGCCGCCGAATATGCCTCCGTCGTGCAGAACACGCCGCAGCTGGCGGCCGCCGGTCCGCGCACCAGCTGGCACCACCGTGCACCGGAAGGCGGTCAGCTTGACCTGATGCCCTTCGAACAGGAACTCGTCGACATCATCAACAAGTTCATCGCCACCAACGACAATGCCGAGCGCGCGAACTTGATGAAGCAGTACCAGAAGGTCGCGACGACGAACCTCGATACAGTCGGCCTTACCGAATATCCGGGCGCGTTGATCATCAACAAGCGCTTCGCCAACGTGCCGACAGGAGCGCCGATCTTCATGTTCAACTGGGCCGAGGACACGATCATGCGCGAGCGTCTCTTTGTCCCCGCCGACAAGCAGGGTGACTTCGAGCTCTTCGCCGAGCAGCTCCCGGGCAAGCCCGGCGAGAAGAGCCTGAGCAACTGATCGAAGGCCGCCCCTCCGGCCTCAAGCCGGAGGGGCGGCGCCTCATCTTAACCGACAGAAGGAAACGGCATGTTCAGGTTTCTGCTTGTCCGCATCGCCTCTGCCATTCCGGTGCTGCTTGTCTTGAGCGTGGCGACCTTCGCCATCATCCAGGCGCCGCCCGGAGACTACAGCGATTACATCCGCTCGCAGCTGATCAACCAGGGTGGCGCATCCTATGAGGAAGCCGAAGCCCAGGCGCAGGCCTATCGCAAGGAGCATGGCCTCGATAAGCCGCTGCCGGTTCAATACGTCAACTGGATGACCGGCATCCTGACGCGCGGCGATTTCGGCCACAGCCTCTACTACAACAAGCCTGTTGCCGATGTCGTCGGCGAACGCCTGCCGCGCACGCTGGCATTGGCGCTCGTCTGCCACATCCTGGCGTCCATCATCGGCATATCCTTCGGTATCATCGCCGCGACACGGCAGTATTCGTGGATCGACAGCCTGCTTTCGACGGTGGCCTTCCTCGGCATGACGGTGCCGCGCTTCCTGATGGCGCTGATCATCGTCTACATCCTCGTCTTCCATTTCAATGTGAGCGAAATCAACAGCTTCCACTCGGCCCGTTATGGCGGTGCGCCCTGGTCCTGGGACAAATTCGTCGACCTCGTCAAACATGTCTGGCCGGTCGTGGCGATCGCCACTTTCGGCGGCCTCGCCTACAATATGCGGGTGATGCGCGGCAATCTGCTCGACACGCTGAACGCGCAATATGTCGAAACCGCCCGGGCGAAGGGCCTGAGCGAAGGCGCGGTGGTCATGCGCCATGCGGTGCCGAATGCCCTGCATCCGCTGATCATGTATCAGGGCGTTGTGCTGCCCTACATGCTGACCGGCGAGATCGAGACGGCGATCATCTTCGCGCTGCCGACCGTCGGTCCGGCTATCGTCGGCTCCATGTGGGTGGGCGACGTCTATGTCACCGCCACCTTCATGCTGGTTCTGTCGGCGACCCTTATCCTCGGCAACATCATCGCCGACATGCTGTTGGCCGCACTCGATCCGCGCGTGCGTCTCGGAGGAGCCCCGGCATGACCGTCGAGATGCAAACAACCCTTCCGCTCGTCGTCGAACCCAAGAACGAGCAGCACAACGAAAGCTATCCTGCGCTCGTCTGGCGCCGGCTGAAGCGCTCCTGGACCGGCATGCTCGGCCTCGTGCTCGTTGGCCTGTTGCTCTTCATGGCTATTTTTGCGGACTTCCTGTCGCCGGTCGACCCGAAGGCCACGGGCGTCGCCTTTGCGCCGCCGCAGGCGATCAGCTTTACCGATAAGGACGGCAACCTCGTTTTCTCGCCGCGCAGCTATCCGCTCAGCGAAGGTACGGAACTCGACCCGATCACCTTTCAGCCGATCATCGGCCCCGACTACGACAATCCGCAGATCCTTGGCTTCTTCGTCAAGGGCGCCCCCTACAGTCTCTTCGGCCTGGTCCCGGCCGAGCGCCATTTCTTTGGCGCGGTCGATGGCTCGCCGGTGCATCTGCTCGGTACCGACAAGTTTGGCCGCGACGTGCTGTCACGCATTCTCGTCGGCTCGCGCATCTCGTTGATGATCGCCCTCATCGTCGTCTCGATCGTCACCATCGTCGGCACGACCGTCGGCATGGCGTCGGGCTATTTCGGCGGCCGCTTCGACGTCTGGACTCAGCGCTTCGTCGAACTGGTACTCGCCTTCCCGCAATTGCCGCTCTACCTGGCGCTGACGTCGCTAATCCCGGTGACGGCGCCGACCAATGTCTTCCTCGCCTTCGTCATTATCGTCATGTCGGCGCTCGGCTGGGCGCAGATGTCGCGCGAGGTGCGCGGTAAGACGCTGGCGCTTGCCCGCATCGACTATGTGCGGGCGGCGATCGCCGTCGGCGCCAGCGACCGGCGCATCATCTTCCAGCACATCCTGCCGAACGTGATGAGCCATGTGATCGTCGCCGTCACGCTGTCGATCCCGCAGGTGGTGCTGCTTGAATCCTTCCTCGGGTTCCTCGGCTTTGCGGTCAAGCCGCCGCTCATTTCCTGGGGGCTGATGCTGCAGGATACCTCCACCTATTCCGTCATCGGGTCCTATCCCTGGATCCTGTCGCCCGTGGCCTTCGTGCTTGTCACAGTCTTCGCCTTCAATGCGCTTGGCGACGGCCTGCGCGACGCCATCGATCCCTATTGAGGAGGACGCATCATGACAGAGACAATCGACGTCCTCGCTGCCGCGCCCTTTGAGCGCAGGGACCTTGCCGAACGCGATGGCCGGCCGGTCATCGACGCCCGCAATGTCGCGGTTCGATTCAAGGTCGAACATGGCACGGTGGAGGCGGTGAAGGATGTTTCCTTCCAGCTCTACCGCGGCGAGACCATCGCCATCGTCGGCGAGTCCGGCTCGGGCAAATCGGTTACCGCGCGCTGCGTCATGGGGCTGCTCTCCAAGCGTGCCACGATCGCCCCGCAATCGCGCATCGACTATGACG
The DNA here is from genome assembly GCF_014852035.1 of Ensifer sp. ENS03. Lineage (NCBI taxonomy): Bacteria > Pseudomonadati > Pseudomonadota > Alphaproteobacteria > Hyphomicrobiales > Rhizobiaceae > Ensifer > Ensifer sp. ENS03. Next base: position 432,712 of record NZ_JACVAV010000003.1, read on the forward strand.
GCAAGGACGTGCTGAAATTCTCGCCGCGTGAGCGGCGCGGTTTGCGTGGCAATCGCCTTGCGATGATCTTCCAGGAGCCGATGAGTTCGCTCAATCCGGTCTACACGGTCGGCACGCAGATCATCGAGGCGATCCGGGCGCATCGCAGGATGAGCCGACGCGCCGCGACCGAGCGGGCGCTGGAGCTCCTGCGCCACGTACGGATCCCGGACCCGGAGCTCCGGATCAATCAGTATCCACACCAGCTCTCCGGCGGCCAGCGCCAGCGGGTGATGATCGCGATGGCACTCGCCAACGATCCGGATGTGCTGATCGCCGACGAGCCGACGACGGCGCTCGACGTCACCGTCCAGGCGCAGATCCTCAACCTCATCCGAGACCTGCAGCGCGAGCTCGGCATGGCGGTGATCCTGATCACCCACGACCTGACGGTGGTTCGGCAGTTCTCGGACTACGTCTACGTCATGCAGTACGGCGAGGTGAAGGAGCACAACACCACGGCCGCGCTCTTCGCCAACCCGTTGCATGCCTATACCAAACGGCTGCTCTCGTCGGAGCCGTCGGGTGCGGCTAAACCGCTACCGGACAACGCCCCGATCATGCTCGACGGGCGGGATGTGAAGGTCTCCTTCATGCTGAAGAAGGGCGGTCTTTTCCGCTCGCAGTTTTCTGAGTTGGTCGCGGTCGACAAGCTCAGCCTTAATCTGCGCAAGCACGAAACGCTGGGGCTGGTCGGTGAATCCGGATCGGGCAAGACGACCTTCGGCCAGGCGCTAATCCGCCTGCTCAACCCCGATGGCGGCGAGATCTACTTCGACGGCATTCCGATCCACGACAAGGACCGGACCCAGATGCGGCCTCTGCGCTCGCGCATCCAGATCGTCTTTCAGGACCCCTTCGCCTCGCTCAACCCGCGCATGTCGATCGGCCAGATCATCGAGGAGGGGCTGGTCGTCAACGGCATCGGTGAGAACCGCAAGGACCGGCTCGACCGGGTGGTGGATGCGCTTAACGCCGCCGGCATGCCGGGCAACATCCTGTCGCGCTTTCCGCATGAGTTCTCCGGCGGCCAGCGCCAGCGCATTGCGATCGCCCGGGCCATCGCGCTTGAGCCTGAATTCATCCTGCTCGACGAGCCGACTTCGGCGCTCGATCTCTCGGTCCAGGCCCAGATCATCGAACTGCTGCGCAAGCTGCAGGACGAGCGGGGCCTGAGCTACCTCTTCATCTCCCATGACCTCAAGGTCGTGCGCGCGCTCTGCCATCGGGTGGTGGTGATGCAGCACGGCAGAATAGTCGAGGAGGGGCCGGTGAGCGAAATTCTGTCCAATCCCAAGACCGCCTACACCGAAAGGCTCGTGAGAGCCGCCTTCGATGTGGCAGCATGACCGCTAGAAAGCAGAGGCAATCCATGACCAGACAACCCAAGATCACCTTCATCGGCGCCGGCTCCACCGTCTTCATGAAGAACATCATCGGCGACGTGCTGCAGCGCCCGGCGCTGTCGGCCGCGACGATCGCGCTGATGGACGTGAACCCCGAGCGCCTCGGCGAAAGCGAGATCGTCGCCGGCAAGCTGGTGCGCACGCTCGGCGTCAAGGCTAATATCGAGACCCATTCCAACCAGAAAAAGGCGCTGGAGGGTGCGGACTTCGTCGTCGTCGCCTTCCAGATCGGCGGCTTTGAACCCTGCACGGTCACCGATTTCGAGGTGCCGAAGAAGTACGGCCTGCGCCAGACCATTGCCGATACGCTCGGCGTCGGTGGCATCATGCGCGGCCTTCGCACCGTACCGCATCTCTGGAAGATCTGCGAGGACATGCTGCAGGTCTGCCCGAACGCGATCCTGCTGCAATACGTCAACCCGATGGCGATCAACACCTGGGCGATCTCCGAGAAGTTTCCGACGATCCGTCAGGTCGGCCTTTGCCATTCTGTCCAGGGCACGGCCTACGAGCTTTCACGCGATCTCGACATCCCGGTTTCGGAGATCCGCTACCGCGCCGCCGGCATCAACCACATGGCCTTCTTCCTCAAGTTCGAACACAAACAGGCCGACGGCAGCTTCCGCGATCTCTATCCGGATCTGGTGCGCGGCTACCGCGAAGGCCGCTTCCCCAAGCCCAGCCACTGGAACCCGCGCTGCCCCAACAAGGTGCGCTACGAGATGCTGACGCGGCTCGGCTATTTCGTCACCGAAAGCTCCGAGCACTTTGCCGAGTACACGCCCTATTTCATCAAGGACGGCCGTCCCGACCTGATCGAGAAGTTCGGCATCCCGCTCGACGAGTACCCGAAGCGCTGCGTCGAGCAGATCGAACGCTGGAAGGGGCAGGCGGCGGCCTTCAAGGAAGCCGAGACGATCGAAGTGGCCGAGAGCCACGAATACGCGTCTTCGATCATGAACTCGGTCTGGACCGGCGAACCCTCCGTCATCTACGGCAACCTCAGGAACAACGGCTGCATCACCTCGCTGCCGGAAAACTGCGCCGCTGAAGTTCCCTGCCTGGTCGATACCTCGGGTATCCAGCCGACCTTCATCGGCGATCTGCCGCCGCAGCTGACGGCGCTGATCCGCACCAACATCAACGTGCAGGAGCTGACGGTTCAGGCGCTTATGACCGAGAACCGCGAGCATCTCTACCACGCCGCAATGATGGATCCGCACACGGCGGCCGAACTCGATCTCGACCAGATCTGGTCGCTCGTCGACGACCTGCTCGTCGCGCATCGCGACTGGATCCCGGAATGGGCGCGCGTGTCGAAAAAGGTCCAGGCAGCCTGACTTTTTCTCCCGGTCAGGCCGCGTCGAGCCCCGGAACCGCATGTCGTCTTTCCCCCATGTCCTAGCCGATTTACGGGGCAAGACCGACAGCGCCGGTTCCGGGGCTTGTTCTTCTCAAGCTGTTACGGCTGCCGCCAGCGGCAGCACGATCCGCATGCAGGCGCCGCCGGACGCCGAGCGGGAGACGTCGACGTAGCCGCCATGCAGGTGCACGATCTTCTGCACGAGGTTGAGGCCGAGGCCCGCGCCCTTGCCGTCCTTGCGCAGCCGCTGAAACGGCTCGAAGATCCGGTCGGTTTCGCTGCGCGGAATGCCGTCGCCGTCGTCGCAGACATCGATCACGCCCTGAGGATCGACCTTGACCGTGATTGTGCCGCGCCTTCCGCCGTGGTCGATGGCGTTCTGCACGAGATTGGTGAGCGCTCGCTCCAGCGACGCCTCGTCTCCCGCCACCATGACAGGGTGTTGATCGGCCTCGAATGTCATCTCGTAACCTGCCCCGAAGCCAAGTGGCGCGAGCGCGACGATCACCCGCTCGGCAAGCGCTGCGAGATCGATGGGCCTGAAATCATCCCTCTGGGCGTCGAGACGTTCGAGATCGAGAAGCTGGCCCGCCAGAATGGAAAGGCGCGTCACGTCCTCGTTGAGGCGGGTCTTGTCCGGTCCCGGCGGCAGTGAGGCGATGCGAGCGCCGAGAATGGCAACCGGCGTGCGCAACTCATGCGCCGCCTGGGCCAGGAAGCGCTTGTGTCTCGTATAGCCGTCATCGAGCCTTGTCAGCGCATCGTTGACGGCCGTCACCAGCGGCAGAAACTCATTGGGAACACCCGTCACCGGCATCTGGATGCCTCGCTGGTCATATTCGATGTGGGCGGCATGCGAGGCCGCGTGCGACAGGCCCGAGAGCATCCTTCGAACGACGATCGGGGTGACGACCACGGTCGCAAAGGCGAGCAGTAGCAGCATCGGCACGAAGATGCTGAGGAAGGCGCCGGTGGTGCTGAGCAGCAGGCGGCCGAGCGTCAATTGTCCCTCCGTGCCGCTGAAGATCTGGACCATGCCGGCCGACGACTCGAGCCATTTGACGACCGCTTCCGGACGGGCGTTCTTGTCGGGCGAAAGCCGGAAGCGGGCGTCGTTCATGCGCTCGAGTCCGGCGACCGCAAAGGCGAATTCTTCCGGCACCGTGCCCTCCGAGAGGCTGTGCCCTTGTCTGTCGCGAACGATGAACCAGATCTTTCCCGCCTGTTGGCGCAGCCGCTGCAGCTCCGGCGTTTCCTGAAGTTCGAGCCCGCCATCGGCTTTGCGGGTGATCGCGTCCTTTAAGACGTCAACATTGCCGTTCTCGTAGCCGTCGATGAGATAGCCGGTCACCCAGAGAAGGCCGACCGCAATGGCGATGACGACAAGGGTCGCTACCGTTTCGAACAGCACGAGCCAGCCGACGAGCCGCCATTTGAAGGAATGGGAAGCGCGGCCGCTCATTGGTCTTCTCTGAGAAGATAGCCGACGCCGCGGATGCCGTTGATGGTCACGCCCGCGTCTGCGTCTGCCAGCTTGCGGCGCACGCGCGAGATATGGGTGTCGAGCGCATTGGACTGGATCTCGTCGTCGAGCCCGAACACGGCTTCCATCAGGGCGGCGCGCAGCACCATGCGTCCCATGCGACGGGTCAGCGTTTCAAGCACCAGAAGCTCGCGCCGCGGCATCTTCAGCGGCGTGCCGGCCACACTCGCCTCGCAATGGGCGAGATCGAAGGAGAGCCGACCGACGGTGACGACATCGGATTGCACCGGAACCGGGCGACGGGCAAGCGCGCGCAGCCGCGCCAGCAGTTCCTCGAAGGCGAAGGGCTTGCCGATATAGTCGTCGGCGCCGCCATCGAGCCCCGCCACCCGGTCGGCGAGGTCGTCGAGCGCCGTCAGCATCAGCACCGGCACGGTGTTGCCGCGCGCCCGTATCACTGGGATGAGCGAGAGCCCGTCGCCATCGGGCAGCTTGCGATCGAGCACGACCACGTCATAGACGGCGTCGTTGAGGATCAGCGCGGCCTCAGCGATATCGCGCGCATGATCGGCGATCATCCGGTGATGGCTCAACGCGGCCTTCAGCGCCCCCGCGAGCTCCTTCTCATCTTCGACCAGCAAGACCCGCATGAATGCGCTTTACCCCGTGCAACGTGCCTACGCGCGCGATCCTAGTGCCGCTTCATTGAGGGAACCTGTCATCCCGCCGCAAGGTAATCCCGATCTTTGTCGCCGCACAATCATTCGTTGCGGGCGCCCTGCATGACATGCTGTCTCAATCTTGATCCTTAGGCTGTGCAGCAGTGAAACCTCAAGAACGGGGTTCGCGGGCAAAGCCAACCCGGATCACGGCGCATGACATTCAGTAAACGGACGTCGCCTACACTCAGACAACGCAGGGAAAGGCCGGCTGGCTGGCGTGCAGCGCATCCGGTTGCACTTGCGCGCGCAGGTCGGTTCCTGCGTCACGGTACCTTGGCGCTCGCTCTTGCCACCGCCGGCTGCGCCGGCCCGGACGTGACGCCCACAAACAGGCGACTTGAACTGACGACGGGTGCCGTGCCGCTTGCGCAGTCGACGTTTGATGTGAGCGACACCGGCATTATCCTTGCCTTTTCCGGTGGCGGCGCCCGCTCTGCTGCCTTCGGCTACGGCGTCCTGTCGGCGTTGTCCGAGGCGCCGTCCCCGGGCGGGCGAGGGCGCCGGCTTGCCGACGATGTCGCGGTTGTTGCCGGCGTCTCCGGAGGTGCTGTGCTCGCCTCCTATTTTGCCTTGAACGGCCGCGCGGGCCTTGAGGATTTCCGCAAGCGGTTTCTCGGACGCGATGTCGAGGCCTCGCTCAGGACGTCGTTTTCACCGCCCAATATCCTGCGCGGCTATCGCGGCGGGGTGAACGATCTCTCCGGTTTTCCGGCCTGGCTCGACGCCAACCTGTTTAACGGCGCAACGCTCGGCAACATCTCGCGCTCCGGCCATCCGCGCCTGGTGATCCACGCGACCGATCTCTATAACCGCGCACCGTTCATCTTCGACCGTGCCTCGTTCACCGCCATCTGCAGCAGCTACGACGACTATCCGCTCGCCTATGCGGTTGCGGCCTCGGCCGCCGTCCCGGTCGTTTTCGCGCCGCTGACCTTGCAGAACTTCCGAAGCGGTTGCGAGGCGTTGCCGGAAGCGAAAACACAGAAGACAGGGGTTCGCGCGCCGGGCTCGCTCGTTGCGCGCGAATACGCTGGCTCCCTCAGGCGCTATGAAACGGCAAGGGATCTCAACTATCTGAAGCTCTACGATGGCGGCCTGGTCGATGGCATCGGAACGCAAAGCCTGCTGCACGTGATGGGCCGGGGTGCTCCGGAACCCATCCCAGCGGAGCGCGCCTTCCGTCTCAGGCATTTGGTTGTCATCGTCGTCGATGCCTCCACGCGGATCGGCGGGGACATCTCGAAGACAGTCGACGGCCCCAAGGCTCCCGATGCGATCGTCGCCGCCATCGACGCGATGATCAATATTCCCAATCTTCAGAGCTTCGATGCGCTGCGCGATCATCTGCCGGCCTGGCGGGAAAGCTTCGTGACTTGGCGGTGCGGCAGCAGCGGTGCCAAGCGTGGCTGCGGCGATCTCGATGTCGATATCATCCGGCTGGCGCTGTCGGATGTATCCGACCCGGTGCTGGCGCGGCGGATCCTCGGGCTGCACAATCGGCTGAGCCTCAACGAAAAGGACGTCGATTTTCTTGCGGATCTCGGCCAGCGCCTGTTGCGCGACCATGCCGGCTATCGGCGGTTCCTCGACCGCGTCAACCATGGCGGGCCGAACCTGGCCCGCGCGGGTTGAGAGATTGCAGACTGAGAAGGCAGGTTAGCGAGAGCCTGCCGGCTCAGTTCGCCCGTGCCTCCAGCCAGTCGTGCCACTGGTCCTCGCTGCCGTGGAAGACGTTGAGGTCGATCTTGCCATCGACGCCTTGAGAAAGGCCAGAACCGGAATACTGCCAGAACAGCCACTTGCGGTTCGGGTAGACGATCGACGGGTGCTGGGCGACGGCACGCAGCCAGAACGGATAGTTCTTGAAAGCGCCCTGCAGGTTGTCGGCGTAGAAGTCCGGCGCCGTGTAGATGATAGGACGCTGGCCGTAATGGGCCTCGAGCTTGTCCATGAACACCTGCATCTTTTCGCGCACGCGCTCGGGCGACAGGCGACGCTTGCAGCTCGATTCGCCGTTATATTCGACGTCGATGACAGGCGGCAGCGCGCCCGGTTCACGCGGAACGTTGCGGATGAACCAGTCGGCCTGTTCGCCGGCCGTGCGGCACCAGTAGAAGAAGTGATAGGCGCCGCGGCGGATGCCGGCCGCCTTGGCAGCGCGCCAGTTCTTCTTGAACATCGGGTCGAGGTGGTCGCCGCCATCGGTCGCCTTGATGAAGGCGAAGTTCGCCCCTTGTGTACGCAGCCGAGCCCAGTCGATGTCAGCCTGCCAGCGCGAGACGTCGACGCCATGCACGGCCATCTTGCGCGGATTTTTGGCGCGGCCGAAGTTGATCGGCTTGGCGTCACGGAAACGATGACCGTAGATCCGCGAGCGGCCCTGTGGCATCGCCTGGGTCACCGGATTTTCCGGCGCGACGAAAGCGACCGGCCGCGCGTCCGGAACAGGCGCGGCGAGCGTCGTCGTGGTGTTTGCCGCGGGTGCAAAGGCTTCCGGCTCCGGGACCGGTCCGGCCCAGGCGAGCATTTCTTGGGGCGGTGCTGATTGAACGTTCTGCGGCGGCGTCATCTGCGCGACCCGCGCGCCGACATTGGCGGCGGGCACCGGTGCGGCCGACATCGCGACCGAACTCGTGGTTTCGCGCGAGGGCGGCGCGATGGTGTCCAGGCTCGAACTGGAGGAGCAGCCCGAAATGAGGCCGGCAAAAAGGATTGCGGTCGCAGCTGAAAGACGCATGGGCACCCGTACGCAAAACAAGGTCGACGGCGATCGCCGGCCGACAGGTGTGAAATAGCTAACGGAAGCTTACCCAAAAAGTTTGAATCCAATCTTACCAAGCGAACCCAATTTCACGCACTGGAGGTTGCATCGGGCCGGGCACTTTGACGCAGGCGTGGTGGCGCTGTCAGCTGGACGAATGTTCGATGCCGGTGCCTGTCCGTTGCCGGCGGCTGGTGCGGAATTCGAGGTTGCGGGCGATGGTGTCGTCGAGCGCGCCGGACGCGTCGGTGATCATCGTCGGCGCAAAATGCGAACGGAAACCCTCGCCGACCCGGAAGGCTGGTGTGTAGAGCGGGCCGAGCGGCTGTGTCGTCGTCACATAGGTGAGATTTTCGTCGCTTCCCGAGCGCGTTGGCAGGCCGTGGCGATGCAGGACCGAAGGAAGCGCGAGGCGCAGGCTGTTGGCCAGCAGGTGGATCATCTGCCGCCCTGAAAGCGAGTGGCGGTAGTTGCGGTAGAACCCCAGGCAATGGCGCAGGATACGGGCGCGGTTGCCGTCGAGGCGCGACAGCTTGCGGGCAAAGAGGGCCACGTCCTCAAGACCATCGAGCGGACGGGTCATCAGGGTGAAGCCATCCATGTCGCGCAGCTTGGCCGAGGGCAGGAAGCGTTCGTCGGCGACGCACTCGTCGAAGAGCGGCGTGCCGAGCAGCGGGATCGTCAGGCTCAGGAACGCCGGCAGAGGCATCGTGGTTTCGCCGGTGATGAAGGCGAGCTCCTCCTGCATCGCCTCGATCGTCTGCGACGACGGATCGAACATCAAGCCATACTGGAAGGCGACGCCGGCGTTGAGGCAGGTCTGGATCGCCTCCAGTTGCGGCACCACCAGGTTCTGCTTTTTCTGGTAGCGTTTCAGTTGCGCTTCGTTCAGCGTTTCGACGCCGCTGAAAAGGCCGAGACAGCCGGCCGCCCGCACGGCTTCCAGATTGGCGGGATCGCGGAAGAAGTCGCCGGTGACGAGCGCAATCCAGCCCTGAAACAGCCCCTCCCGCCACAGCGATCGGATCACGTCGAGCTTGTCACAGAAGACGTCCTTGCTGTTGCCGTAGAAGTTGTTGTCGATGAACAGCACGTATTTCTTTGGCGGGGCGTTGCGCAGCTGCGCCTCGATATAGGCGGGGTCGTAGCTGTGGTAGCGTCTGCCTTCGGCGGTCAGCGCACAGAAGCTGCACTTGAAATTGCAGTAGCGGCTCGTCTCGATGTAGCTGACCGGACCGCGCCAATTGGCAAGGTCGAAGCGCGGCAGGATCGTCTCGGAGACGGCCCATTCGCCAAACACCTCCCTGATGACCGCCTGCATCTCCTCGACGTCACCGTCGCAGGCGTAGTCGAAGGTTTCGGCGCTCGAAACCGGCAGATTGCGCACGACCGGCCCGCCGGCGACGACGACGCAACTGGGCGACTTGGTGCGGGCATAGGCCGTCAGGTGCTGCATCCGGTCGAAGGCTGCGGTCACGCCCGTCAACACCAGCATGTCGAGGTCGGCAAAGGCTGCCTCGTCGACGAGCGGTCCGTCATGGAATTCGCTGTAGGCGCGAAGGTCCACGCGGTCGCGGGCAAAGGCGCCCGCCAGGAACAGGTGGCCGGTTCCCTGGGGGATGAAGTCGGGGCGGCCCCTGGGGTTCCGGGTTTCGTCGAAATGGGCTAGCACGATCAGGATGCGGGGAGGACTGGGACGGTTCATGCGCGGCTCCCCTGAGATCTGGCAAACTGGACATGCGGCGTCTGGTCGGTTTGGCCAAGCGGAAGAACCTCGCACCACGTGGCCCGGCGCAGCGAAAACATCGTCTCGAACGCCTGGCGCGCTTCGGCGTCTCTCGGTCCGGCGGCATGCTGCAGGGCGGCAAGCGCGACGGCCGGCATCTCCAGCCGGATCGCCTCCGCGAGGGCATACTGGGTGACGCGCTCGGCGCGGCGTTGTTGGCCGCGGCGCAGATGCAGGGTCGCTTCGCCGAGCGCTGCCACCGGTCGGCCGATCGGGTAAACCCGCGCAAAGCGCTCGAGTTTTCTAAGAACGAGCTGTGCGGCCAGCAGGTCGCCTCCGTCAGGGTCGCTGGCGACATCGAAGAGACGGGCGAGCGCCGGTAGCGTTCGCGTCTTCATCGCCGGGTTGAGCGTCTCGCACCAGGAAAGCGCGCGCTCGAGCCAGCTTGCGGCCTCCGTGCTGTTGCCCCGTCGCCGGGCGGCCTCGCTCAGAAGCGATGCGCCTTCGATCGAATGGACGAGTTCCAGCCCGTCACCCTTTTCGCGAAGGATTTGTTCGAGTTCGTCAAGGTCGGTGTCGATCGCGTTCCAGCGGCCAAGTGCTGCGTGGCCCCTGAGACGGCCGAGCAGGCCGCAGCCGAGCACCTGCATGTCCCCGCGCCGGCGCCCTTCCTCGCAGATCCGCTGCACGAGGATCTCCCAGGGCGCGATGCCCTCGAAGGCGGAGGTCAAAAGCCAAGGGCCGGAAATTGTCTCCAGCCCGACCGCCACTTCGCACCAGCGCCTCAGGTCGCCGACCGTCGCCGCATTGTTCAGGCCGGCCTCGAACGCCCGCTTGCCCGCGTGCCAATGACCGATGCCGATCTGGTACATGCCCGACAGTAAGTCGACCCGCACGCGCGTTCCCAACTGGTCGACGCGTTCGGAAAGTGCTGCCGCCAGCCGACTGTAGTGTTCGGCCTGGCTGTGCAGCGGGATCACGCCGCATATGGCGCCGAGGCTGGCATAATTGGCGGCGGTCGTCGGGGAGACGTATTTGTTTCTTTCGGCAAGGTTCGTCGCCCTCAGCGTCGCATGGATCAGCCGCAGCTTCTCGCTGGTGAAGTAATAGATCCGCGTCAGGTCCTCATGCGCCTTCGCCGCAAGCAGGAAGGGATCGGACGGCGATCGCGAGATTTCGCGCTTCAGGATCCAGTCCGCGTCGCGGTGGATGGTGCGCCGCCACACCTGTTCGGCGAGATCGAGTACGAGATGCAGCGCGAGGCCGGCAGAGGTGCGCGGCAGCGGCAGGCCGGAAAGCCGCAGGCCTTCCTCATAGGCATGGCGGGCCGCTTCGGCGCGGCCAAGATTGAGGCTGGCTTCGCCGAGCAGGAAACAGGCGGCCGCCCGTCTTGCCGGTAGAATGGTGATCGAAAGGTCGCGCGCTGTCTTGAAGAAGCGCTCGATCAGATCGACAACCGCGGCGTTGTCGAACTGGCGTAGCCGCAATTCGGCAACGCGGTCCAGATAGTTGAAGGCCTGCGCGGCGTCGCCTGCGCGCTCCCAGTGGCTGAGCACGCGCGGCAGGTTTTCCGCATTGTCCGGCTGCCCGCCTTCCTCCATCGCCTTGGCGATCGCGCGATGCGCTTCATGGCGCTGTTCCGACAACAGGCTTTCGTAGATCGCCTGGCGGATGACGGCATGGCTGAACATGAACCGGCCCGGGCGGTCGTCGGCGGGCTTGATCAGATGCGCCGCCTGCAGCCGCTCGATGCTCGCCTCGATGTCCAGTGACGTCTTCCTGATCGGCGGCAGCGCGCCAAGCTCGGCAAGCGAGAAGGTCGCGCCCATGGCGCTTGCGATCTTCAGGAGAACCTGCAGCTCTGCCGGAAGCTGGTCGGTCCGGGCAATCACGGTAACCTTGGCGGTGTTGAGCAGGGTCGCATCGTTCGAGCGGGGCTCGGAGAGCAGCGAGACGGCTGCGGCAGGCTCGGCCGCCTTGGGCAGCCGGCGCTCGCCGATCATCCGGCAGATTTCGCAAATCAGCAGCGGGTTTCCGGCCGACTGCGCATAGACCGCCTCGCCGAAGCCGTCGGCGGGCGAGTTGCTGCCGATTGATGCGCGAACGAGCGCGATCGTACCCTCGAAGTCGAGCGGCAAAAGATCGAGCGTCTGGGCGCCGTTGTGGTGCAGGCCGGTCCACCGGGTCAGGTCTTCCTGTGTGCGGGTCGTCCGGGTCGATACGACCACCGGCACTGGTGCCGCCCCTGAAACCAGCCGCCCGAGCAGCTGGCCGGACGCCTCGTCGAGCCAGTGCACATCTTCGAGCACGACGAAGCCCTGTCCCCCGGCGAGACTGTCGGCCATGAGCTCGCTCAGTAACTCGCGCAGCCGATGGGAGCGCCCGTCGCCGGACATGGCCCGGGTCTCCGGCGTGTCCGGCAAAGTGAGGTTGATGGCATCGTTGAGCAGCGGCGCGAGGGAAGCAAGCTCCGGTCTTTCCGCAAAGAAGAGCGCCACCTGGTCCGTGGCCTCGGCGCCGCGCAGATCGCCGATACCGAGCAGGTCGCGGATAACCCCACGCCAGGCGAAATAGGGGACGTCGCTTTCGATGTCGTCGGCATTGCCGACGAGCACGCGGTTGCCGCGGTCGCGACAGCGCTCGACGAAGGCGCGCAGAAGGGCCGACTTCCCGACGCCGGAATCGCCCTTGACGATCATGATGCCGGACTGCCCCCTGGGCGCGCTTTCGAGATAGGCGGAAAGGGCCGTCATTTCGGCCGCACGGTTGAGGAGTGCCGGTGACTTGGTGTCGATCGTTGCGACCGTCTCGGCAATCGGCGCGAAGGCAGACACGCCGCCGCGCACGCCCGGTATGGCCAGCGACCACGGTCCGGAGAAGGCGATCTGGCTGGCCGTCTCCTTTGCCGTCGCCTGGTCGACAAGGATGCGCCCGGCGGCAACGCTTGCCAGGCGCGCGGCCATGTTCACGGCGGCGCCGACCACCGTGTAGTCCGCGCGGTGGCTGGCGCCGAGCGCGCCACAGAAGCTTTCGCCGGTGGAGATGCCGGCCGAAAGGCCGATATCGGGATCGTCGAGCTCGCCTGAAAGACGCAGCGCCGCAACGATCGCGCGGCGCGCATTGTCGGCATGTTTGGGGCCGGGCAGACCGAAGACCGCGAAGATCTCGAGACTGTTTGCGTGAAGGGCCGTATGGAGGATTTCCCCGCCGGTGCGGCCGACAACGGCGATCGACCGCGCAACGAGCTGGTTCAGCCGATCGAGATCTTTCTCGAGGTCCGGGCCAACGATATGCACGAACAGGGCCGTAATGGTTCTCAGGTCCGCCAGCCACTCCGAAAGCGGCGAGAGAAGCCGACCGCGCAGCGAAAGCGGCAGGTAGGCTTCAAGCCGCTTGCTGGCGAAGCCCGAAAGGGGGTGGGGCTGCCCGGTTGCGGTCGAATAGGGATCGATGCGTTCGAGGCGGGCGGTGCCCTCCCGGCCGGGCCGGCCGGTTGCCCGCTTGCCGATCAGCTGCCACACGGCGTCGGAGACGAGAATTTCGCCGGCATCGCTCAAAAGGCCGCAATGGTCCGCCTGCGCCAGGCAGTCGCCGCCGACGATCAGCCAGCGCTGGTCGATGCGGGGAACGAGGTGCAGCAGGGTGATGGTGCCGACGCCGACGGCGATGCGCAGCTGCAGCGCGTCCTCCGGCCCGCCCGGGCCGCCGATCTCTTCACGGATGCGGCCGGCACAATAGCAGCTGCGCCAGGCGGCCTGCTCCAGCTCGCTGTCGGAGGCAGCCTGCCAGCCGGCAAGCAGGCTGTCGCCGGCAAAGCTCAACACGGTGCCACCATGTTCCTCGATATGCCGGACGAGCGGCCCCATGTAACCGTTGAGCAGCCGGCTCACCCGTTCGGCGCCGGCGGCGCGGTCGCTTTCGGACCATTTGGCGGTCAGGCGGGTAAAACCGGAGATGTCGGCGAACAGCAAGGCGCCGGGAAAGTCCTCGCGCGTCGGGCCAGCCGAATCCGTCGCCGCCGGGGCAGACCATCGAACCAGGGCTCCCGACAGGTAACGTTGGAATTCATTCTTGCCGGCGCCACCTACCACGCAAAATTCTCCCCAAGATTTTAGAGTAACATGCCTCCTTTCGCACTTAAAGGCCGCCCGTGTTGACCTATGGGTTTCCAGTAACGGCAAGTAAATATCTGTTCCACGCCGCTTGCGAACGGAGTAATGTTTGCCCGATTGTTCGAGGGGGTCTCGCAACAGGAGGGGATGATGGGGGTCGACTGGGCTGGTCCGGTCGCCGCCGTGACACGCCGCAATGTCTTGCGGTTGTTCTCGGCAGGCGTGATGGCAAATGTGCTTTCCGGGTGTCGACACGACTGGCCACCGGCCGCGGCCTGCGAGCTTCCCTACCCGATCGTCGACGTTCACTGCCATTTCTTCAACGCGGCCGATGTGCCCGTGGAAGGGCTGGTGCGCTATGTGGCGCTGCGGGAGAAACTGCCGGAAGCAAAACTCTCCGCCGATCCGCTGCAGTCGAAGCGTCTGGAAAACGCCCTGGTGGTCTTCCTCGTGACGGCGCTTGGCGACGTCGCGCCCAAGGCCAAGGCTGAGGACGCTATTCTCAAGAAGCGGGTGCCGCGCCCCTCCGACGCCGAGTTCGAGCGGCAGAAGGACGAGCAGTTGCGCATCGCCGTCAAGCAACTGGTCGCGCTAGCCGGCGAGCAGCGCGCATCGTTGACCGCACGAAGCGGCGCCGAAACGCCGGATTATCAAGGCCTGCTGGAACAGATCGGCGGCACCCCCGGCCTGCCGCAGGGCTTGCAGCGGCGCTCCGGCAGCGTGGAGGAGACGGATGTCGATGCCCTGGCGTCGGCCGCCAAGGCCCACGAACAGATCGGCAACTACCTTTCCTTCGTGCGCCTCATGCAGGACTACCGCGAAAACCTGGCGGAAACCTATGCCCGGATCTTCGCGTCGAAATGCCGGTTTTCCATGATCACGCCGAGCATCCTCGATTTCGAGAAGTCGATCGGCGGCAGGGCATCGCCGCAGCACGACCAGATCGACGTGATGGACGAGATCCAGCAGCTGGTGATCAAGCGGCACGGCATCCACATGCACAGCTTCGTCGGCTTCGATCCGCACCGGGAGGCGCAGAAGCGTGGCTCGTCGCTGGAAAACGTCCGCTACGCGATCATGGAAAAGGGCTTCATCGGCGTGAAGATCTACCCGCCGATGGGCTTCAAGGCATGGGGCAATGCGGATCCGGCGATCGATGCGGCGCTGAAGCGGCTCTACGACTGGTGCCGCGACAACAGCGTGCCGATCATGGCGCATGCGGAAAACAGCATCGGCGCCGGCTGCGGCTATGGCAATATGGCGAGCCCCGCCTACTGGAAGAAGCTGCTCGACACCAACCGTTACAATGACTTGCGGATCAATTTGGCGCATTTCGGCGCTTTCGATGAAGTCATTCGCCCAGGCGCACCGACGGGGGTCATGGTGTCCTGCGCCCAGGACAAATTCTCCGGTCCGCCGACCTGGGAGGACATCATTGGCAA
Organism: Ensifer sp. ENS03; assembly: GCF_014852035.1. Lineage (NCBI taxonomy): Bacteria > Pseudomonadati > Pseudomonadota > Alphaproteobacteria > Hyphomicrobiales > Rhizobiaceae > Ensifer > Ensifer sp. ENS03. The sequence continues at coordinate 447,766 of NZ_JACVAV010000003.1, forward strand.
GACGATCGGCCACGGGCGCCGGCCGAACCTGTTTGCCGACCTGAGCTACCTGAGCGAGCTCGTCACCGACAACACGCCCGGGCTGCATGAAAAAATCCGCGCGCTGCTCGACAAATGGCTGCGGGACTACGATCCCGATGCGCGCCATCTGATGTTCGGCACCGACTGGTCGATGATGGCGCTGGAGAAGGACTACAACGCCTACGTCCCGCGGATCGCCCAGCAACTGAAGGAGGCCAATGTCAGCGAGGAGGACCAGCAGAACATCTTCTGGAAGAACGCCTCCCGTTACCTCGGCCTCGACCGGCCGGGGCCGACCCGCCAGCGGCTCGCCACCTATTGTCGCAAGCGTGGCCTGGACGCCTCCTGGCTCTCGCAGCTGGAGATCGCCTGACCGCGAAACTGCTACCCGCGGTCCGGCACGTGCCTATCGCCACGGCGCGGTTCTGGCGATCCATTCGCGCGTCCGGCCTTCCGGGTCGGCGTTGCGGGTGATGTCGGTAACGACGGCGGCGATGTCGGCGCCGTGCTCGAAGACGCCGGCGATCCGCTCGACGTTGAGGCCGCCGATGGCGACCAGCGGCAGCAACCCGACACGGTTCCGCCAGGCGGCAAGGCGCGGCAGTCCCTGCGGCGCCCACTTCATAGCCTTGAGAATGGTCGGGTAAACCGGTCCGAGCGCGACATAGTCGGGCTTGGCAGCAAGTGCTGTCTCCAGTTCCGTCTCGTCATGGGTGCTGAGTCCGAGCTTCAGGCCGGCGGCGCGGATTGCAGTAAGGTCGGCCTCCGCCAGGTCCTCCTGGCCGAGATGGACGAAGTCGCAGCCTTCCGCGATCGCCAGTTGCCAGTAGTCGTTGACGATGAGCTGGCAGCCCTGCTCGTCGCAAACGGCCTTGGCCGCGCGGATCTCGCGGCGGATCTCCGCTTCCGTACGATCCTTGACGCGTAGCTGCACCAGCTTGACGCCGAGCGGCACCAGCCGCTCGATCCAATCCGCGCTGTCGACGATGAGATAGAAGGGGTCAAGTTTCACGCAAACACCGCCTTTCCGATGACGGGGGTGGAAGGGACGGCAAAATCGCGCGGTTCGAGCATGCCCGCCTCGAAGGCCTGCCGGCCGGCATCGATCGCGCCCGCGAACGCAGCGGCCATCAGCGCGGGCTTGGCGGCGCCGGCTACAGCGGTGTTGAGCAGGACGGCATCGAAGCCGAACTCCATCACCCTCGTTGCGTGCGAGGGCCGGCCGATGCCGGCATCGACGATCAGCGGCACATCGGGAAAGTTGGCCCGCATTGCCCTGAGCGCCTGGATGTTTTGCGGCCCCATGGCGCTGCCGATCGGCGCGCACCAGGGCATCAGCACCTTGCAGCCGGCTTCCACGAGCCGTTCGGCAACCACGAGATCATCCGTGGTGTAGGGAAAGACTTCGAACCCTTCGGCCGAGAGGATGCGCGCCGCCTCGACCAGCCCGAAGACATCGGGCTGCAGCGTATCGTGGTGGCCGATCACTTCGAGTTTCAGCCAGTTGGTGCCGAAGACCTCGCGCGCCATCTTGGCCGTCAGCACCGCCTCTGACACCGAGTGGCAGCCGGCGGTGTTCGGCAGCACGTGCACGCCGAGCGCCCGGATCAGTTCGAAGAAGGCGCCGCCCTGGCGGCCTCCGGCGGTTTCGCGCCGGAGCGAGACCGTGACGACCTCAGTGCCTGACGATCGCACCGCATCTTCCAGAACGGCGGGGGAGGGGTAGCGGGCGGTGCCGAGCAGCAACCGTGAGCGCAGGTCCTGTCCATAAAGCGTCAGCATGTCTCAGCCTCCTTTCATCGGCGAGAGAATTTCGATTCGGTCCCTGTCGCTGAGCGCATGACCCGAACGGTCGGCCCGGTGCACCAGTTCGCCGTTGACGGCGGTGGCGAGCCAGTCGCCTTCGAAATCAAGGGCGGCCAGAAGCTCGGCGAGGGTGGTGACGGCGAGGTCGTGATCCTCGCCATTGACGGTCAGTCTCATGCGGCATCTCCCTTCAGGTCCTGCGCAAGCGCGAGGTCGGCTGCTTCCGCCGCCAGGGCCGGTGAAAGCAGGAAGCCATGGCGGTAAAGTCCGTTGATCGTGATGGTCTGCCCGGTGCGCAGGGCGCGCGGCAGGTTGTTGGCGAAGGCGGGGCGGACGCCGGCGCCGGTTTCGAAGAGGCGCGCTTCGCCGAAGGCCGGATGCAGCGCATAGGCGGCGTTCAGCAGTTCCATGAGGGAGCGGGCGGTGATCGGTCCGCCGTCATCCGTCTCGATCATCGTCGCCCCGCACATGAAGAGGCCGCCGCCGCGCGGCACGATGTAGAGCGGGATGCGGGGATGAATGAGCCTGACCGGCCGCGACAGCTCCACGTCGCTTGTCTGCAGGTAGAGCATTTCACCGCGCACGCCCCGCAGGCCCGGCGTTTCGCCGACGCGTGCCGCGCCGGCGCAGTCGGCGACGAGATCGTGGTGGCCATCGTCGCTCGTCTCATCGAGGAATGTGACGCCGTGATCGACAAGCTTCTGCCGCAACCGGCTCAGCGCCCGGCGCGGGTCGAGATGCGCCTCACCGGGAAAAAACAGCGCCTCGCGGAAACGTCCGGCAAGCGCCGGTTCCAGCCGTTCGATCGCGGCGGCGTCGAGCCATTCGAAGCCGGAGGTGCGTGAGGCAAAGCGCTTGAGTTCGCCCGCATCCCGTGGCGGGGCGACGACAAGCGTGCCGTTTCGGGAAACCTCGCCTGGCAGGGCGTCGTCCCACCAGTCGATGGCGCCGATGCCCTTCGTCAGCACCACCTCTTCGGCGCTTTCGCGTTCGCACCAGGGTGCCAGCATGCCGCCGGCAAACCAGGAGGCCGCGCCGGCAAAGCCTGGCTTTTGCTCGACAACCGTCACCGCGACACCGCGGGCGCTAAGTTCATGCGCCAGACAGAGCCCTGCGACGCCGGCACCTTTGACGAGGATCCGCATGGCTCAGTGTTCCCGCGAGGCGTGGGCGGGCCGTCGTGAGGGAAGCGGGATGGTGTTGGCGGTGTGCATGCCGAGGCTCCGATTGTGGAGACCCAGTTCACGAGCGAAGGAAGGGGAAGGACGCCTTGCCGTTGAATGGTCGCGTGAACGCGACGTTTGCGGCAGCGATGTCTGCACCGTCCCTACGCCAGTATGAACTGGATCAGGTTCAACGGGTCACTGCGCCGCGCAAACCGCATAGCAGAATCTCAGCCCCTTGGCGGGACACCCCTGGTGAATGCTCCAAGCTGACCGTTCGGGGCGGTTTTTGTCAAGAGCCAGCATTCGTGTGCTATGTGATCTCATCTGCCGAAAAAATTATCTATAATTTTTCGACAAGAAAGCGGAAGCGTTGGCGGCGTGATGAAAGGAGGTAGGGCAACCGGGTGGAGCGGGTCGAAAAACACCGGAGAAGCCCAGCCGCGTCCTTGTTTCTCGGGTGCGGTACGCCCGATTTCGGAAATGGGAGCTGCGACCGATTGATTGGTGATTGTTGCCCCGTCTCGGCGGTTTCCAGATTCACTCACGGTCAAAAATACAACCATAAGGGTATGTTCTAACAGAAACTCTCCATCTGGGTGCTTGCGAACTTTGTTGGTCGATAAAATTATAGATAATATCAGATTCTATCTATTTCGCGTTTGCAATGACCTGGAGGACGAGCCGAAATGCTGGACGGAACCCTATCAACTGGCGCTAATTTTACCCCGGGTGACGCGGGCGAATCCCGCTGGACCCAAGCGGAAGCCGAAAAAATCTATAATTTGCCGTTCAACGATTTGCTCTACCGCGCACACACGGTCCATCGTGCGCAGTTCGATCCCAACGCCATCCAGATGAGCCGGCTGCTCTCGATCAAGACCGGAGGCTGCGCCGAGGATTGCGGCTATTGCAGCCAGTCCGCCCACTATCCGACCGGGCTCAAGGCATCGAAGCTGATGGAGGTCGAGCGTGTGCTTGCCGAGGCGCGACAGGCGCGCGACGGCGGTGCGACGCGCTATTGCATGGGGGCCGCCTGGCGCAGCCCGAAGGACCGCGACATGGACGCGATCGTCGCCATGATCGGCGGTGTGCGGGCTCTTGGCATGGAAACCTGCATGACGCTCGGGATGCTGACGCCGGACCAGTCCGCACGGCTCGCCGAGGCCGGGCTCGACTACTACAACCACAATGTCGATACCTCCGAACGCTTCTACGGCGAGATCATCACCACCCGCAGCTTTGCCGACCGGCTGGAGACGCTCGCGAATGTCCGCGACGCCGGCATCAAGGTCTGCGCCGGTGGCATTCTCGGCATGGGCGAAACCGCCGACGACCGGATCTCCATGCTGGTGACGCTCGCCAATCTGCCGGTGCCGCCCGAAAGCGTGCCGATCAACATGCTGATCCCGATCCCGGGCTCGAAGCTGGCCGATGCAGCGCCCGTCGATCCGATCGATTTCGTCCGCACCATCGCGCTTGCCCGCATCCTGATGCCGCTATCGCATGTCCGGCTTTCGGCCGGCCGGACCGACATGAGCGACGAGACGCAGGCGCTCTGTTTCTTCGCCGGCGCCAATTCGATCTTTGTCGGCGAAACCCTGCTGACCGCCGACAATCCCGGCGAGGACCATGATGCGGCGCTCTTCCGACGCCTGGGGTTGAAGCCGATGGCTCCGGCGGCAAGGCAGGATGCGGCCGAATGACCCTGGGTCTGTTTGCGCGCTATGAGAAGACGCTGGAGGGCCTTGATCGCAAGGGCCGCCGGCGCGCACTTGCCCCCGCTGGCGGCCTGGACTTCACCTCGAACGACTACCTGGCGCTCGCCGCTTCGACGCGGCTGAAGGCGGCGATAACGAGTGCCATCGCGCGCGGCGTGCCGGTCGGCTCCGGCGGCTCACGGCTGTTGCGCGGCAATCACGAAGAACACGAGGCGCTTGAGGCGGAAGCGGCCACCTTCTTCGGCGCGGAACGAATGCTCTTCTTCGGCAGCGGCTATGCCGCCAATGCTGCCCTGTTTTCGACGCTGCCGCAGCGCGACGACCTCATCGTCCACGATGCCCTGATCCATGCGAGCGCCCATGAAGGCATCGCTGCGAGCAAGGCCGATTCGGTTGCGGCAGCGCACAACGATATCGACGCCTTTGCCGATGCGATCGGCCAATGGCGCCGCGCCGGCGGCACAGGGCGCCCGTGGATTGCCGTCGAAAGCCTCTATTCGATGGATGGCGATCGGGCGCCGTTCGCCGACCTCTTAGCGCTTGCCGCGCAGCATGACGGCTTTCTCGTCATCGACGAGGCGCACGCGACCGGCGTCTTCGGGCCGGAAGGTCGCGGTCTCGCGGCTGAGCTGGAGGACCGGGAGAACGTCGTCATGCTGCATACTTGCGGCAAGGCGCTCGGTGTTTCCGGCGCACTGGTCGGAGCAAGCGCCGTGCTTTGCGATTATCTCGTCAACCGCGCCCGCAATTTCATCTATTCGACCGCGCCCTCGCCACTCATCGCGGCCGCGGTGCGTGAAGCGCTCGCCGCCCTCGTCGACGAGCCGGAACGCCGCGCCGCATTCGACGGCCTCAGGTCTTTCGCCAACCGGGCGCTCGCCGAGGTGCTCGGCATCGAAGGCAGCGGCTCGCAGATCCTGCCCATCCCGATCGGTGATAACGGCCGAGCGGTCCGCATCGCCGCCCGCATGCGGGCCGAGGGTTACGATGTCAGGGCAATTCGCCCGCCGACGGTGCCGGAAGGCACCGCGCGTCTTCGGATCGCCATCACCCTCAATGTCGACCGGGCCGCAATCGTGCAGATGCTGCAGCAGTTGAAGATCACGATCGCGAAGGAGCGGCCATGAAAACCCGTATCGTAGTCACCGGTACCGATACCGGCATCGGCAAGACCATCTTTTCCGCGGCGCTTACCGATGCGCTCGACGGTTGCTACTGGAAGCCTGTGCAGTCAGGGCTCGACGAAGAAACCGACAGCGAGACCGTCGCCCGGCTCGGTCGGTTGTCGTCTGACCGCGTCCTGCCCGAAGCCTACAGGCTCGCAACACCGGCGTCGCCGCACCTGTCAGCACGGATCGACGGCGTCACCATCGACCCGGAGCATCTTTCCCCGCAGGCGGTGGAACGACCGCTGGTGATCGAAGGCGCAGGCGGGCTTTTGGTGCCGCTGACGGAGCACACGGTCTTTGCGGATGTCTTTGCGCGCTGGCTGATCCCGGTGGTTGTCTGCGCTTGCACCGGGCTCGGCACGATCAACCACACCCTCTTGTCGCTCGAAGCGCTGCGCCGCCGCGCAATTCCCGTTCTCGGCGTCGCCTTCATTGGCGACGCGCAGGAGGACAGCGAAGCGATCATCACGCGCCTTGGCGGGGTGCGCCGGCTCGGGCGGCTGCCGCGGCTCGACCCGCTGACGCCCGACCGCCTGCGCCACGCCTTCGCCGAGAATTTCAACATCGCCGATTTTCGAGGGATGCCGGCATGAAGAGCTCCGCCGTCTGGTATCCCTTCACCCAGCATGCCCTCGAACCGGCGATGCGCCGCATCGTCGGCACCGAAGGAGCGTATCTCGTCGACGAAGATGGCGCGTCGATCCTCGATGCGATTTCGTCCTGGTGGGTTATCACCCACGGCCACCGTCACCCCACGATCATGGAGGCGATCCGCAGGGCTACGGAGACCTACGACCAGATCATCTTCGCCGAATATACTCACGCACCGGCGGAAGACCTGGCGCGCGGGCTGATCGAGATCGCACCGCCCGGGCTCGCCCATGTGTTTTATTCCGATAGCGGTTCGACTGCGGTCGAGGTCGCGTTGAAGATGGCGCTCGGGTTCTTCCACAACAGCGGCCAGCCGCGGAGCCGGATCTGTGTGCTGGAGCATGGCTATCACGGCGACACGATCGGCACGATGTCGGCCGGCGAAAGAGGCGTCTTCAATGCCGCCTACGCGCCGCTGCTCTTCGCCGTCGATCGCCTGCCCTTTCCGGAGCCGGGCCGGGAGCAGGCAACGCTCGACGCCTTCGAACAGGCTTGCGCTTCCGGCGAGGTTGCCGCCCTGTTGATCGAGCCCCTGCTGCTTGGCGCCGGTGGCATGAAGACCTATCCGGCTTCCGTGCTGTCCGAGCTGAAACGCATTGCCGAACGGCATGGCAGCCTGCTGATCGCCGACGAGGTGATGACCGGTTGGGGGCGGACGGGCAGCCTGTTTGCCTGCGAGCAGGCCGGGATCGCGCCCGATATTCTCTGCACCTCGAAGGGGCTGACCGGCGGCGCGCTTCCTCTGGCCGCGACGCTTTGCACCTCGGAGATCTTCGAGGCGCATCTTTCGGCCGACCGACGCAAGACCTTCTTCCATTCGAGTTCCTACACGGCCAACCCGATCGCCTGTGCCGCGGCACTTGCCAATCTCGCCGTCTGGAGACAGGAGCCGGTGGGCGCGCGTATCGAAACCTTGGTCGCGCGCCAGCGTCGACATCTGGCGCGTTTCGCCGATGATCCTCGCTTCGGCGACGTTCGCCAAATCGGCACCATTACAGCCCTCGACCTCCCGGTGCCGTCCGGCGGCTATCTCGCCGAGGTCGGCCCGCAGCTCAGGGCGTTTTTCCGCAAGCGTGGTTTGCTGATCCGTCCGCTCGGCAACGTCATCTACCTGATGCCGCCCTATTGCGTCACCGATGCCGATCTCGGGCGGGCCTATGACGCGATCGACGAGGCGGCGTCGCTCTTCGGGGCAGGGCGGCTATGAGGCTTGTTCGCTCATCCCGGATCGTCGGTTTCGGCCATGCGGTGCCGGAGCGGCGTGTCGCCAACGGCGAAATCGAGACGACGCTCGGGCTTGAGCCCGGCTGGATCGAGCGCCGCACCGGCATTCGCGAGCGACGCTGGGCCGCGCCTGAAGACACGCTGTCGGGGCTTGCGGCAAAGGCGGGTGCAATGGCGCTCGAGGATGCCCGCACCCCGGCCGGCAATATCGCCCTGGTCCTGCTTGCGACCTCGACGCCCGATCACTTGCTGCCGCCTTCAGCACCCCTGCTCGCCCATCGTCTCGGCCTTTCCAACGCTGGTGCGATCGACCTTGCCGGCGCCTGCTCGGGTTTCCTCTACGCGCTGACGCTTGCCGATGGTTTCGCGCGGGCTCAGGGAAAGCCGGTGCTGGTGGTGGCGGCCAACATCTTGAGCCGCAGGATCAATCTGGCCGAGCGGGCGAGCGCCGTGCTCTTTGCCGATGCGGCCGGCGCCGTCGTCGTCGCGCCGTCCGATGATCCGCAAACCGGCCTCGTCGGCACCGACCTCGCCGCCGACGGCAGTCGCTACGATCTGATCTCGATTGCCGCCGGCGGCAGCAACAGGCCGTTTTCCGCCGACACCAGGCCCGAGGATCTGCTGATGACAATGCGTGGCGGGCGCGAGATGTTCGCGCAGGCGGTGGAGATGATGACGGCCTGTGCCGTGAACGCCATGGGCGCCGCCGGCTGCGTGGCCCCGGACATCAGCCGCTTCGTGCCGCATCAGGCCAATGCCCGCATTTTCGACGCCGTCTGCGATCGTCTCGGCATCGCGCCGTCGAAAACGGTGCGCACGATCTCGGACTACGGCAATTCGTCGGCCGCGACCATCCCGCTGTCGCTATCGCTGGCGCACCGAGAAAAACCCTTCGTCTCCGGCGAAAAGCTGTTGCTGACGGCGGCCGGCGCGGGGCTTGCGGGAGGGGCGGCAGTGCTCGCGATCTGATGACGCGTCGACGGCAGCCACGCCGCGTAACCTGGGGCGCGCGCCGTGATGTCAGGGTGTTGAGGGCGCGGCGCAAGAGCCGCGTTTCATCAGCATTGGCTGCAGCTTGTATTCCTCCTGCAGCGCATGGCTGCCGAGCACGCCTTCGAGTGCCAGCCGGGCGATCTCGTCGATCGGCTGGCGAATGGTGGTGAGCCGCGGCAGCACCAGCGAAGCCAGAGGAATGTCGTCGAAGCCGACGATCGAAAGGTCGTTCGGGACCCGAAGCCCCATGTCGTCGGCGGCGCGCAGCAAGCCGATTGCCTGCTGGTCGCTGGCGGTGGCGATCGCCGTCGGGCGACTTGCTACGGGTTGCGTCAGCAGCTGCTTACCAAGTTCTTCACCTGAGCGGTAGTCGAAGTGCCCCTCGACGATCTGCGGCGGAACGTAGTCGCCTGGGTGGCTTTTCCGGAATTCCTCGAGCCGTTGAACGAAACCGCCGCGGCGCTCGCCGGAGACTTCGGTCGTGCCCGGACCGCTGATATAGCCAAGCCGACGATGGCCGAGCGAAAGCAGGTGGTCCGCGGCGAGATAACCGCCCTGACGATTGTCGACGGAGACGAGCGCATGGCCGCTCAAGGGCCGGTCGACGGTCACCGTGCGCGTGCGCGACGCCAATCCATCGGCGAGGCTGTTGCTGACGGGAACGAGGATCAGCCCGGCCGGCAACCGTCCGAGCAGGGTTTCAATTTGCTGCTTCTCGGCGTCCGGGTCGTCATGGGTGTTGGCAAGCAGCACCGAGTAGCCTTCGGCGGAAGCCAACATCTCCACCTGTTTGGCAAGCTCGGCAAAGAAGGGGTTGGTGATGTCAGGCACGACGAGGCCGATAATGTCGGTCTTGGCGAGCCGGAGGCTGCGACCGAGAATGTTCGGTCGGTAGCCGATCGCGTCGATCGTTGCTTCGACCTTCGCCCTGATGTCCTCGCTCACCGTCTTGTTCTTGGCAAGCACACGCGAAACCGTGCCGACGGACACCCCGGCGCGCTGGGCAACATCCTTGATCGTCGGGTTCAAACGGTCGGCTCCCTATCACGTTCGCTGCATCGATCAGGAGGGAAAAATCATGCAACGGATCAGAGTCTTACGCCAACGACCGCGGGTCCGCCCGACGGCAGCTGGCCTTCCTCTTAGATCAGAGAATGCCGCGGACCGGTAGCGGCTTCCAGCACAAATTTCTTGGTGATGAAACGTTTCATATTGACAGCGATACCGCCTTTCTATCTTCTAAAGGTCGAAGCGGGCCACGCATGCTCATGTGATGAAACGTTTCATTGATGGTTGGAGGACCATCTTTTCACCGGAGGAGAACCCATGAAATTTTCCCTGTATGCGTCTATCGTCGCACTTACCGTTGCCACCGCATTGCCGACACTTGCCATGGCTGCCGATAAACCCGTCGTCGGCCTCGTCATGAAGTCGCTTGCAAACGACTTCTTCAAGAACATGCTGGAAGGCGCCGAAGCACATGCGCAGAAGCGTGGCGACTACGAGCTTAAAGCCATCGGCATGCAGAACGAGACCGATTTCGAGAGCCAGCTGAATGGCGTCGAGAACTTCATTACCCAGGGCGTCGATGCGATCGTGATTGCGCCGGCCGACTCCCGCGCCATGGTCGCGCCGCTGAAGAAGGCGATGGATGCGGGTATTGTCGTCATCAATTTCGACGTTTCGCTCGACGAGCAGGCAAAGAAGGATGCCGGCGTCGATCTGGCCTTCGTCGGCCCTGACAATCGAGGCGGCGCCAAGATGGTCGGTGATGCGCTCGCCAAGGATCTCGGCGCCGGCGGTAAGGTCGTGATCCTCGAGGGCAATCCGGGCGCCGACAATGCAGCGCAGCGCAAGCTCGGCTTCGAGGATGCGATCGCGGCAGGCAAGCTCGATCTTCTCGATTCTCGGACGGCGCATTGGGAAACGGAAGAGGCCAATTCCGTCTTCTCGACCATGCTGACGGCGCATCCCGATATCCAGGGTGTGCTCGCCGCCAACGATTCCATGGCGATCGGTGTCGTCAAGGCGCTCGACGCGGCTGGCCGAAACGACATCAAGGTCGTCGGCTTCGACAATGTGCCGGCGGTAGCCCCCATGCTGAAGGACGGCAAGCTTTTGGCGACAGTCGACCAGTTCGGTTCGCAGATGGCGGCGAACGCAATCGACAAGGCGCTCGAAGTCGTGGCCGGCGGGCCCAAGCTCGAAGGTTGGGTGAAGACCGACATCGAGCTTGTGACCAAGGACAACGTGAAATAGCTCTGAGACCACGCGTGCGTACCGGGCGCTGCCCGGTGCGCTTCGGCAAGGACAGCATCCGCCGCAGGCCAATGGTTTGCGTGCGCAATTGCTGCGTTTCAAAAGGGCCAGGTCATGATGAACACGCAAACCGTGCAGGCGGAAGCGGCTGGCGTTTCGATGCCGCCGGTTCTGGAACTGCACGATGTTAAGAAGGCCTTCGGGGGTACCAAGGCACTGAACGGCGTCAGCCTCTCCATTCAGCCGGGCGAAGTGCACGGCCTCATCGGCGAAAACGGTGCCGGCAAATCGACTTTGATCAAGGTTCTCTGCGGTATCGTCCGTCCGGACGAGGGCGCAATCAATCTTGCAGGCCGGGCCTATGCGCCGGCCACGCCCCGGGAGGCCAAGGCCAACGGTCTCCAGGTGGTGCACCAGGAATTCAACCTTCTGCCCCATCTGTCGGTGGCGGAGAACATCTTCATCGAGCACCTGCCGCGCAATGCGTTCGGCGTCGTCAGACGGCAGGAGATGCATGCCGGCGCACGGGCCGCACTCGATGCCATCGGCCTCAGCGACATCGACGTGCGCTGGCCGGTCGCGCGCCTCGGCATCGCCCACCGACAGTTGGTCGAGGTGGCGCGCGCGCTGATGACGGAAAGCCGTATTCTCATCCTCGACGAGCCGACGGCGACGCTGACGTCGCGCGAAACCGAGCGGCTGTTCAAGATAGTCAGCGACCTTCGCCGTCGCGGCGTCTCGATCGTTTTCGTGTCGCATCATCTCGACGAGGTCTTCCGCATCTGCGATCGGGTGACGGTGCTGCGCAACGGCGAGACGGTGTTCTCGCGGCCGATCGTCGAGACCAATCAGGACGAACTTGTGCGCGCCATGGTGGGCCGCAAGCTGCAGCAGCAGATGGCGAGCGAAGTGGTCTCGTTTGCTCGGCCGGCACAGGCGTTGTCGCTTGCCCGGTTTCGCCCGCCGCAATCGCCGCATGCCGAGGGCATTTCACTGCACCTGCACAAGGGCGAAATCCTGGGGATCGCCGGGCTTGTCGGCTCCGGCCGCACCGAGCTTCTGCGGGCGATCGCGGCCGCTCAACGGCCGCTCTCCGGCGAGCTCTTCCTTGAGGGGAAGCGCGCCTCCTTCCGCTCGCCGCGCGAGGCGATCAATGCCGGTATCGGCTTCGTGACCGAGGACCGGAAGGAGGAAGGCCTGATCCTCAACATGCCGATTTCGGCCAATGTCACGCTCGCGTCCCTCTCGGACGTCTCGCGTGCCGGCATCCTTGAGAGGAAGGCGGAAATCGAAGTGACGGAACGGCTCGGTGCCGAGCTCAAGCTGAAATATGGCGGACCCGGCAAGAATGCCGCGACGCTCTCGGGCGGCAACCAGCAGAAGGTGGTGCTCGCCAAATGGCTGGCGCGCAATCCGAAGGTACTGCTGCTCGACGAGCCGACACGCGGCGTCGACGTCGGCGCCAAGGCCGAGATTTATGCCCTGATCCGCCAGTTCGCCGAACGTGGCTTGGCGCTGTTGATCGTCTCGTCGGAGCTGCCGGAACTGATGACCCTGTCGGACCGTATCCTCGTGATGTCGCAGCACCGTGTCGTCGGCGAGCTGTCGCGGCCGGAATTCTCCGAAGAACGTATTCTGCAATTTGCCTACCAGGGCGAGCAGCAACAGGCGAGGCAGTAAGATGCAAGCACTCGAAAAGACACAAGCCGGCGAAACCGTCCATGCCCGCCAGCTGCCGGGCTGGTCGCCAAAGGTGCTCCTGCGCGATGCCGGCATCGGCTTGGCGCTCCTGCTTTTGATCCTCTTCTTCTCGGTCTCGACCGAGCACTTCCTGACGGCCAACAACATCTCCAACATCCTGACGCAGATCACCATCAACCTGATCCTCGCCGTCGGCATGACCTTCGTCATCCTGATCGGCGGCATTGATCTTTCCGTCGGCTCGATGCTGGCCTTCTGCGCCGTCGTCGGCGGCACGGTGTTGACGATTCCCGATCTCTCGGTGTTCCAGGCCGTGGCGCTGGCAACGCTCGCCGCTGTCGGCACCGGCGTCGTCTGTGGCTTCCTGAATGGCTGGATCAGCGCCTTCTGGGGGCTGCCCTCCTTCATCGTCACGCTTGGCATGCTGAACATCGCCCGCGGTGCCGCGCTGCAGGTGACGGACGCACGCACGATCTATTCGTTTCCGCCGAGCTTCAACGCCTTCGGCTCGCAGATGATCTTCGGCATCCCCGTCGTCTTCCTGATCGCGCTGCTGCTCGTCGCGATCGCCTGGTTCGTACTGTCAAAGACGGTGTTCGGCCGGCTGCTCTATGGCATCGGCAACAACGAGGAGGCCGTGCGTCTCGCCGGCCATTCGCTGATGTTCTACAAAGTGGCGGCCTTCACGATTGCCGGTGCGCTCGTCGGCATCGCCGCCATGGTCTACATGGCCCGCCTTAACATCGCGAGCCCGATCATCGGCATCGGCTTCGAGCTGAACGCGATCGCCGCCGTCATCATCGGTGGCACCAGCCTCAACGGCGGCCGCGGCACGGTGATCGGCACCCTGCTCGGTGCCTGCATCACTGGGGTGCTTGCCAACGGCCTCATCCTGTTCGGGCTCAGCGATTTCATGCGGCAGATGATCACCGGTGTCGTCATCATCCTCGCGGTGATCATCGACAAGTATCGCGAGCGGCTGACCGGTATCTAAGACCGGGAGCCACGTGCGGACGGATCGCAGCCCGCCGCAACCGACGAAACGCGGTGAAGGACAAGGTGGTCGGGTCGATAGACCCGCCCCGGGGGATCTCTGCGGCCTGGTTTTCACGCAGAAGCAAATGGAGAAGGTTAGGCCGATGCTCAAGAACATCGATCCGGCGCTGAACGCCGACGTGCTGCATGCACTGCGCTCAATGGGACATGGAGACCGGATCGCGATCGTTGACGCGAATTTTCCCGCCGACACGATCGCCCGCCACACCCGGCTCGGCCTACCGCTGCACATCGCGAATGTCTCGGCCGCGCGTGCCGTGCGCGCCATTCTTTCCGTCATGCCGCTCGACACGCCGCTGCAGCCTTCGGCGGCGCGGCTGACGCCGGACGGGGAGGCGGGCGAACTGCCGGAGGTCCAGCGCGAGGTGCAGGCCGAGCTCGTGCGTGCGGATGGTATTCTTTCGAAGATGTATGCGATCGAGCGTTTCGCCTTCCACGAGGAAGCGAAGCGCGCCTATTGTATCATCGTGACGGGCGAGGCGCGCCGCTTCGGCAGCTTCCTCTTCACCAAGGGCGTGGTGCCGCCGGCCAGCCACTGGCACGAGGCCGTCGCCGGGTGAGAGCCACCTTGGCCGCCATCAAAGGGTCGCAAGCTCCCGATTGGAAAGCACGCCATCATTGGCCCGCCTTATCTCGACCTTCCGTTCGAGCTCGGCGACGATGTCTTCGCTGAAATCGATCGAGGTCAGCTCGGCGATCTCGGGCAGGGCGCCGGGCGTGAAGACATTGACCTCCACCAGCTTGTCGCCGACGACGTCGAGGCCGACCAGGAACATGCCGTCGCGCACCAGTTTGGGGCGCATCTCTTCGGCGACGGCAAGCATCGCCGGGGTGACGACGGCCGCGGCGGGCCGGCCGTTGACATGCATGTTGGAGCGCAACTCGCCTTCCGCCGGAACGCGCCGCACGGCGGCATAGGTGTCGCCACGCTTGAGCGGTCGGCCGTTCATCAGGAACAGGCGGACATCGCCCTCCGTCGCCGCCGGCAGGTACTCCTGCGCGATCACATAGCCCATCTCGCTGACGGCCTCGAAGATCTGGTTGAGGTTCGTCTCATGGCTGGAGCCGACCTTGAAGACGTTCTTGCCGCCGGAGCCCTGCAGCGGCTTCAGGATGACGCCTTCGGGATGGGCGTCGAGGAAGGACCGGACCTCCTCCATGTGTTTCGTGATCAGCGTGGTTGGACGGACGACCTCGGGAAAACCCTGCAGATAGAGCTTGTTCTGTGCTGCCGCCAATCCGTCCGGGTCGTTGACGACGATCGCACCGCGCTCGGCGGCGAGCCGCCCGAAGATGATGCCGGCCTGGGTCGCCCAGGGACGCGTTGCGGCATCCTCCGAGGGGTCGTTGCGCAGAAAGAGGATCTGGATATCCGTAATGTCCAGGACCTCGCGCCGCGTCGCATCACCCCGCAGTGCCGCAATGAAGGTTTCAGCCTTGCGCGGCTTTGCGGTTCCGAGAGAAAGCGCATGGACGATCAGGCGGCCGTCGGGTGTTAGAACGAAATCGCCTGGCGTGAGGTAGACGATCTCATGGCCGCGGGCGAGGGCGGCGAGTGCCAGCGACGTCGTCGCATAGAACGTCTCTTCGCCCTCGATGGAGTTGACGAGAAAGGCAATGCGCATTCGGTTTCCTACTCTGAGATCAAGTCGAGCGGGGACAGTCCCCTTTGGGCTCGCTGAAGTCGGTCGCGCGCTTTGACCTCATCGAGAAAGATAGGGCGGAGCGCCGCGGTACCAAGGAGGCCGCGCAGGCTGAGTTCTTGGATCGCGCCGAAATGCGAGGCGGCGATCTTGCCCATCCAGAACGGTTCGAGAGTGCCGCCGCCGGCGAGGTGATCGAGAAGCTGCAAGAGGCCGCGCAGGTAGATCGCGTCCTTGACCAGCCCGCCGCCGCGATAGATGCGCAGCGTGATGTTGAAGGCCTCGGTGGCCGCAAAGCCGTGACCGTCGACGAGCAGCCGGTAGGTCTGCGGAAAGGGTGCGCCGTCGAGCATGGCGGCGCAGCCGACGACCCGTGCCGCCAGCACGCGCAGCCGGTCTATCGTCATGCCGGCGCTCAGATATTCGGCAAAGACCGCGAGCCCCTCCTGCATGCCTTCGTAACCGGCCAGTCCGGAGCGAAGGATCCGCAGCCCCTGGGCCGAACCGTTGAAATAGGTCAGCAGATGCACGCCAATCTCGTGGTTGAGCAGCGCCTCGACGCGATCGGCGTCGAGCGCGGAACTCCTGGCGATCAAAAGCTGGCCGCGCGAAACGAGCAAGCCAGCCGGCAGGTCGTCGCGAATGTCGACGGAGGCGGAAAAATCGGCCGACTGGCGCCGATAGGCCGATATCATCGCCTGGGCGCGCTCCCTTATGTACTCGCAATCGCGCCTGTCTGCGGCCGAAGACCGTGCATTGCGGTCGGGTGCAGTGCGCGCCAGGATTTCGGCGGCGGCGTCATGAAGCGTGGCTTCCACCGGGCCATAGAGGGCGCGACCGAACTCGACGAAGGTGCGCGTCTCCCGCGCCGAGATCATCGACAGCTGCAGATCGACCTCCTGCTGCTTTTCCCGGTAGAGGGCGTAGAGCAGCGGATCTTCGAGATGTTCGAAGTTGAGGGAGAAGAGCTTCCGCTTGGCCGTCTCGATCTGCAGCGTCAGCGGCCGGTAGTAGAGGCGCGGACTCTTGGAGAAGCCGCCCGAAGCGAATTCCGCCCAAGCGGCTTCGGCGTTGATTGGCGTCACCGCCAGAAGGAAGTCGAAGCTGGAGGCAATCTCGTCGATGCCGCGGTCGGCGCGCACGACGGCATCGACGAAGGCCTTTCGGCCGAAGGCGCGGTGCGTCGGCAGCCGAAAACTGACCGATTTTGCGCGGGCGAAAGCAGCAACGGCTCTCAGCCCCGCGTCGAAGATGCTCGCGACCAGCCGCTCGCGCAGTTGCGGATAGATGCGGCGCGTTCCCGGCTCGCAGTAGATCGGCGCGAAGCGCACCGTCAGGTGTGGGTAGTCGAGCGCAAGCGCCTTTCGGCCTGTCGCCGTCGCCGCTGGGCGCTCGACGAGCGTCACATGCGGCGTGCGGAATTTTCCTTCGATCGTTGCCGCCGTCTCGATCAAGGCCTTGGCGGCGACCTGCTCGGCGGCACGCGCGCCGGCGACCACCTCGATCAAAAAGGGCGGCAGGAAGGGCGCGTCCTTGGCCGGCGGTTCATCGCTTTCGAGCTCGCCGAATTCGAGCACGATGAAAAGGCCGAGTCGCTGTTCGATTACGCGCCCGACACGTTCGATGATTGCGGCGGCGGTATCGATGTCGGGCGCCAGTAGATAGGCGGCGTTCGCCTGGGCGATGTCGCGCGCCACCGGCTGTTGGTGCTCGGCGGCGATGTGCACACAGAGGAAGGGAACGAGGCGGTCGATGTGCAGCCGTCCGCCCTCGCCGAAATCGCGCCGCACGGCGCGGCCATCCGTCAGCCGGCCGATGGCTTCGTCGAGCCAGGCCGGGGCCGGACTTACGGGCGTCGCTTTCTCCTCCGTCATCGCTGCCTCGCCAACGTTTCTGTCAGGATCGGGACGAGGGAAGAGACCAGTGCCCGCAGAGAACGAAGCGCCCGGATATCCGGCTTGCCGGTCCATTCGTCCATGAAGGTCTTCTTGAACTCGATCGCGATCGCGCAGCCGGTCTCGGGAAAATGCTCGTGAATGAAGCGCGTCTGCTCTCCGCGTCCTTGGAAGGCGACGTTCTCGCGTACATCCACCGGCCGGCCGTCGATAGAGGCGGTGCCGAGCGCCGACATCAGCGTATCGATGACGCCGGCCCATCTGGGCCGATCCATCGAGGAGGTCCCGATGTTGATTTCCGGGGCTTCGTCGGGAGCCGCAGGCGCGGCGTCCGGTCCCTGTCGCCGGTGGTTGTAGCTGTGCATGTCGAGCACGATGAAGCGACCGTGGCGGCGCTCGATCGCCGTCAGCATCGAATGCAGCATGGCATAGTACTCGTCATGGACGGCGAGGGACGCCTCGATCATCTCGACGGGCGGATGTTCCCGCCAGACGGAAAGGCCCCAGGCTTGCGCCGGCTGAAGATAGACCGCGCCCGTGCGGGCACGGTTGAGGTCGACCTCGAAGCGGGACCTATGGACGACGATGCGGTTGGCAAGATCGCGGATGACGAACTCGGTGAACGGATCCTCCTCGCGCAGCCGTTCCTCGTCCGTCAGGGCGGTGAGCGCGCGGGCGTCGCTGCGCATCGCGTGCCCGTTGTGGATCGCCGTGCCGACGATCGGCCCATCGCCGCGGTGTGCGGTCCACCAGGTGGTTTCGCTGGCTGAGCGGAACTGTTCCGTCGGCTCGCTTTGCATCTTCGCTCCCGCACTCCCTCGCTCTGGTCGCTACGGGGGTGCAACTCCCCGGTGGCCCGAAGGGTTCCAGAACGGGAGAAATTTCCGGGGCGGTCGAGACGCAAGGCCACCCCGCTCCGACAGCCGCCCTCAACGTTTTTGCTGGCCGATCTCGCCGAGAATCCACTGGCGGAAGGCGCTGATTTTCGGGGCGTTTCGCCGGCTTTCCGGATAGACCATCCAAAAGGCCTGGCTCTCGTCGCAGAGCAGATCGAAGGGCTGGATCAGACGCCCGTCGGCGAGTTCCGCGGCAAAGAAGGCCGGCGTCAGGATCGCCACGCCCTGTCCGGCCGCGGCCGCATTTCCCTCATAGACTTGGGCGCCCATGCTGGAGCCGGGCCGGCTCGCAAGCCCTTCCACCGGCACGTTGGCGGCGGCAAACCACTGCGCCCACCAGGGATCACCGGGGTCGAGAAGCGGCAGGCGCAGGAGGTCGGCCGGTTCTTTCACGCCACCGATGCTGGCCGCAAGGCCTGGGCTCAACATCGGCGAAAAATCGGCGTTGATCAGACGGTGGGCGGCAAGTCCCGGCCACTCGCCGCGGCCTGAGCGAATGCCGATATCGACCTCCTCGCGACTGAAGTCGACGAGATGCGGCTCGGTTTGAAGTCGCACGGCAAGCGAGGGGTGAGTGATCTGAAACGAGCCGAGGCGCCGCGCCAGCCAGTTGGAGGCAAAGGTCGCGATCGTACTGATGACCAGTGTTCCCTGGGCGCCGCCGCGCGCGCTCACATAGGCTTCGCTGAGCTGCTCGAAGACCTGCGTCACCACGGGTGCAAGCCGCTGGCCGACCTCGGTGAGCGCGATCTGGCGTGGGCGGCGGAGGAACAGGGGTGCGCCGATCCGATCTTCCAGCACCTTGATCTGATAGCTCACCGCAGCTTGCGTCATGCCGAGTTCGCTTGCGGCATTGGTGAAACTTCCATGGCGCGCGACCGCCTCGAAGACCCGTATCGCCGTCAATGGGGGAAGCGGAAGCGTCTTATGCATCAAATGGCCTTATGCATGGTGACCGATATTCGATTGGAAGTTGATGCCGTCCACAACCATTTTCAAGGTCCGTCCATTAGACGGATTGATGAAGAGGATGACGGCTATGACAACCATTCAAGTACGTAGTTTTTCGTCGACAAACGATTTTTCCGTCGGTTCCTGGCTGGCGCTCCTGTTCGCGAGGAAGAGCCGGACGACCGATGTCGTCGACGTCAGGGATCTGTCGGATCACCTGAAGCGGGATATGGGCTTTCTCGACGGCAACCGCCCCGACGGGCACGACCGCCCGACCGCATGATTTCGCCCAACCGTATGATTTCAAAAGACCCGGGCGGACCTCCCACCGCCTGGGTCTTTTCTTGCCCGCGACGCAGCGTCGTCGCCCGGGCGGAGCAGTTTTCCACGTCCCGCCCGCTCTTTGGGTCAGAATTCCTTTAATCTACTGTTTAAGTGGATAATCTCGGTGGTGTCGGCCGGCGCGAGTTTGCGGCGGCCGCCTGAGATGAGGTCCATGATGAGCATGTTGCGGCAATACGAGCGTTTGAGTGCAATCCGCGAGGTCCTGCAGGGCCGGCTGGAACTGCACGAGGCACGCGATTGTTTTGGTTTCGACGATATCGAGGATGGCACGGTCCATGAGCTTAAGGATCGCATTGCCGAACTCTCCGATGAGATCTCGACCTTGAAAAGCCGCTGCGGACGCTATCAAAGCTTCGGCCGTCAGTGACCAAATCCGCCAACAATTACCTGAAGTGACGGCGGCACGCCGTCGATGAATGGAACATCCCCATGACGTTGCATGTAAATTCCCGTGTCGCAGATTATGCGATCAACCCGCTTTTTCTCGAGCGCTGGTCTCCGCGCGCCTATTCGGGTGCCGAGATTTCCGAGCCCGAGCTGTTCGAGATTCTTGAGGCTGCTCGCTGGGCGCCGTCCGCCTACAATGCCCAGCCTTGGCATTTCGTCTATGCGCGCCGCGGCAGTGAAGGCTGGGAGAGGCTGCTCGGCCTCCTGAACGAGTTCAACCGGAGTTGGGCGGCGGAGGCATCGGCGCTGATCTTCGTGCTGTCGAAGACTTCACTGTTGCCGCCCGGCGGTAGCGAAGAGGTGGCGTCCTACACCCATTCCTTCGATGCCGGTGCCGCCTGGGGTGCGCTTGCGCTGCAGGCAGCGCATTCCGGCTGGCAGGCGCACGGTATGGCCGGTCTCGACTATGAGCGCGCGCGAACGGAGCTCGGCGTGCCCGAGAACTACCGGATCGAAGCGGCCGTTGCGATCGGGCGTCTCGGCGACAAGGCGCTGCTTCCGCAAGCGCTGCAGCAGCGCGAGCAGCCAAGCCCGCGCAAGGCGCTGTCGGAGATCGTATCCGAGGGCCGGTTCGTGGCCGGCTGACCCGTCAAACGAGGGGGCGGGCAAGGCTTGCCGGCTTGCCCCCTCAGTGGTCGTCGGTCTCATCCCGGCTAGTCTCATTCAGCGCCTGCACGGTGACCGCAGCGACGAGGCCGGTCAGTACGATGCCGGAAAAACCGATCACCAGCGCCAGCACCCGAGCGCTCAGATGCTTCGGCGTGATGTCGCCGTAGCCGATGGTCAGGCCCGTGACGAAGGTGAAATAGAACGCTTCGTCGAGCCGCCAGTCTTCGATGCGGCCGATGACGACGCCGGTTCCTGCCATTACGATCAGGATCGCTGAGAAGATCGGCCAGAGCAGCTGAAGCTGCTGGTAGAGATTGGAGAAGAACCGGCGTCGCATTCTCTTCGTCTGCCGCCGGCGTTGAGATTCCGCCACGCAATCCTCCCTCTCGCGGATAGGCCTGGAAGGCGAACCAGCCGCGCCCCCAAGACGATCGGCCCAAGGCTCGCTTGCCGCCGTCGAAATCCCTTCGCGAACGCACCGCCGCCGCTCTGAAGATAGCCCTGAGTCGGGTCGGCTTCCAGCGCCTGTTTTCCGGCCGGCAAACGGGATGCGATGCCGTCAGTTGCATTTCTTGCAACCGCTTTGGCCGAGTGCTATCGCTTTAGAATAATCTCATGAAAGCTCCTGCCAAAGGACCACCCGGATGGCATCGCATGAGCATTCACTTGCCGGCGACGGCCGCTCTCTCTCCGCGGGCCTGCGGCTCGACGTGATCGCAGGTCTTACGGCCGCCGCCGTGGTCCTGCCCAAGGCGATGGCCTATGCCACGGTCGCCGGCCTGCCCGTCAGTGTCGGCCTCTACACCGCCTTCGTGCCGATGATCATCTACGCGCTTCTCGGCACGTCGCGCGTTCTCAGCGTCTCGTCGACCACCACGCTTGCGATCCTCGCCGGCACGCAGCTCGGCCTTGCCGTCCCGGATGGCGATCCGGCCAAGCTGCTGACGGCGACCGCGACGCTGACGGCGCTCACCGGCGCGCTACTGTTCCTGGCATCGCTGCTGCGTTTCGGCTTTGTCGCCAATTTCATATCGTCGCCGGTGCTGATCGGCTTCAAGGCCGGCATCGGCCTTGTCATCGTGCTCGACCAGGTGCCGAAGCTGCTCGGCATTCACATCACCAAGGAAGGCTTCTTCCGCGATATCCTCAGCATCGCCGGGCACCTGTCCGAGACCTCGATGCTCACGCTCGCGATTGCGGCCGCGGCTCTGGTGGCTTTGCTTGCGATGGAGCGCCTCTGGCCGCATTCGCCGGCGCCGCTTCTGGCGGTGGCCGCGGGCATCGCGCTTTCCTGGTTCGCGGGTCTCGCCGCGCTCGGCGTTTCCACCGTCGGCTTCATCCCGCAATCGCTGCCTTCGCTGACACTTCCGAGCTTGGGTCTTGTTCAGGAACTCTTGCCGGGCGCGCTCGGCATCGCGTTGATGAGCTTCACCGAGACCATTGCCGCCGGCCGGGCCTTTGCCGCTCCGTCCGACCCGCCGATCCGGGCGAACCGCGAGTTGCTGGCGACGGGTGCCGCGAATTTCGGGGGCGCCTTTTTCGGTGCCATGAGTGCCGGCGGCGGCACGTCGCAAACCGCCGTGGTGCGAGCGGTCGGCGGCCACAGCCAGATGGCGTCTCTGGTCACCGCGGCGGCTGCGGCTGCGACCATGCTGGTCCTGGCGCCGCTGCTCGGCCTGCTGCCGCAGGCCGTGCTTGCGGCGATCGTCATCGTCTACTCGGTCGGGCTCATCAAGCCCGCGGACTTCCTCTCCGTCCGCAAGGTCCGGCTGATGGAGTTTCACTGGGCGTTGGCCGCCTTTCTCGGCGTGCTGTTTTTCGGCACGCTGCAGGGCATCATCGTTGCAATCGTGCTGTCCTTCATCGGGCTCGCGCGCCAGGCGGCCTCGGCGAAGGTCTATGTCGTCGGCCGCAAGCGCGGCACCGATCGGCTGCGGCCGCTCTCGTCCGCGCACCCCGATGACGAGACCTTCGAGGGACTTTTGATCCTACGCCCGGAGGGTCGGCTCTTTTTTGGCAATGCCCAGCAGGTGGCCGACCAGGCGCAGATGCTGGTCGCAAAGCAGAAGCCCAGAGTTGTCGTGCTCGACATGAGCCGGGTTTTCGACATCGAATATTCGGCGCTGCAGATGATGATGGAGGGCGAGCGCCGCATCAGCGAACACGGCGTCACCGTCTGGCTGGCCGAGCTGAACCCGGACGTGCTTGCCTATGTGCGCGCATCCGGCTTTGCCGATCAGCTCGGCCCTGACCGCCTGTTCGTCAATACCCGCACGGCGCTCCAGCACTATCTGGCCGGCGCCGCGCAGGCGTAAAGCAATTCCAGGAAAAGCGCACAGCGGTTTTCCGTCCGGAATTGTGCTCAGAAAATGAGCTATTCCGCCATCATCTCGCCCGTTCCGCCGAAGGCCGGCGGGAAGTCCCGATACTTCGGCAGGCCGTCCTTCATCGGCAGCACCGTCTCCTGATAGTTGACATGAAGCATCGGCTTGAAGGCAAGCGACGGGATTGCCGCTGCAAAGACGTCGGTGACACCCCAGAGCGGATGTTCGGTCATGAGATGCCCGCCGCAGGCCTTGCACCATTTGCGCACGCTCGTTGCCGTCTTCTGGTAGCCAACCAGATTGTCCGCACCCTTGACGATCTTGACCTTCTCCGGTGGCCAGAGCGTAAAGGCGTTGACCGGGCCTGCCGACCAGCTTCGGCAGGAACTGCAATGGCAATAACCCATGGCGGCCGGATCGCCGCTCACTTCGATCTCGACTGCGCCGCAGAAGCACTTTCCGTTGAGGCTGCCGTTCGCTGCCATGACTTTCTCCTTTCGGTTCTTGTCGCCCGGAAATCTGGCTCTTGCTGATAACCGGCGTGAACCCTGCCTGAGGGTCTCACTCTGAGCCCTGAGGTCAACGCCTCCTTTCGAGCTAGTTGCACTGCTGACGGCCTCGGAAATTAAAGATGAGTACAATACTCATATTTGTTGTGCGCACCGCACGGGCGCGCTAATGAACGCCGGCGCTGCCTCGTCTGCACCGCGCCCTGTCTCTCATCTTCGCTCTGCCGACGGCTCCGGATCGGCCCTGAAACCTATCATGCCAGAGAAATCATCTTCGCATTTGATGCTCGACGACGCGATCGTCGCCTACTACGACGAGCTTTGCGCGATGACGCGGCGGCGTGGTCACCAGGCGGCAACCGCGAACGAGGTCGTTCACGAGCTTTATGTTCGGTTGGTCGATCGGCGCACGCCGCTTGAGGGCAAGTCGTCGCTCAGGGCGTTTCTGCGCCGCGCCTGTGCCAATCTCGGTATCGACCGGCTGCGGCGCGACCGCTTCGAGTTCAAGCTTTTCTCCGGTAGCGAAGAAGACGCTCTGGCTGTCGCCAGCGATATCACTGCGCCTGAT
Organism: Ensifer sp. ENS03; assembly: GCF_014852035.1. Lineage (NCBI taxonomy): Bacteria > Pseudomonadati > Pseudomonadota > Alphaproteobacteria > Hyphomicrobiales > Rhizobiaceae > Ensifer > Ensifer sp. ENS03. Next base: position 471,717 of record NZ_JACVAV010000003.1, read on the forward strand.
GCCAACATCGATCTTCCCCGGCGGCTGGCGATCCTGAAGAGGGCGATCATGGACATGTCGCTGCAGCGGCGGCGCGTCTTTCTCGCAAGCCGCATCGGCAACCTCACCTCGGACGAAATCGCCATGCGCACAGGGATCAGTCGCAACATGGTCGACCGGCATCTGCGCAAGGCCTATCTGCATTGCCTCGACCGGTTGGAGGAGGTGTTGTGACGGCGCGCGACAGGAGGATGCGCGAGCAGGCGGTGGATTGGCTCGTCCGCCTGACGGGTGATCCCGACGATGAAGCGTTGCAGCTCGCCTTCGAACGCTGGCGCGCGGAGGATCCTGCCCATGCCGAGATTTTTGCGCGCGCTCAAAGGGCGATCGGTGACGCATCGCTCTTGATCCGGCGCGAACCGGAATTCGCCCAAAGGGCGGTGAAGCGGACAGGGACGCGGCGAAAAACCGCAACAGCGCTGGCGGCCATCGTCAGCGTCGGCGCCGGCATTTTTGTTGCGCTCGACGGCGCCCTGTGGATGCAGGCGGACGTCATCGCCGGCAAGGGTGAAAGGCCGATTCTTACCCTTGAGGATGGCTCGACACTGCAGCTCAACGCCCAGTCGGCCGTCGCCTATCAGTTCACTTCCGCCGAGCGGCGGATCGTGCTGCTGCGTGGCGAGGCCTTCGTCCAGGTCGCGGCCGACAGCCAACGGCCCTTTGTCGTTAAGGCCGGAGGCGGCACGACGACGGCACTCGGGACGGCATTCGACGTCAACCTCACCGACGACGGCACCAGCGTCACCGTTCTCGAACACGCCGTATCGGTCGCGACGGACGCGGCAATGCCGCCGCGCCGCGTCGCGGTCAACGAGCAGGTCAGCTACGACCATGACGGCCGGCTCGGCGATGTCACGCCGGTCGATCCATTCGTGGCAGCAGCATGGCGGCAGGGGCGCCTGGTTTTCGAGGAACGCACGATCGCGTCCGTCGTCGAGGAAATCGGGCGCTACGTTCCCGGCAAGATCCTGATCGCCGATGCCGGCGTCGGCGCCAGGCGGGTGTCCGGCAGCTTCGATCTCTCCGATCCCGTCGGCGCATTGCAAGGTCTTGCCGAAGCCTTCGACGTCAAGGTCACCCGGATCGGACGCTACGTCACGATCCTGCGCTAAAAAAATCGAGGACGAGGTGTCCCTGAACCGGCACCTCGTTCGTCCAGAAACCAGACCCCGGCCGTTTCGGCCATCTCTCTGTCTGGAACCATCATGTCATATTCGAATACGACCGGCCGCCGCCGCCAATCCGGAATTCTCAACCTGCTGATGGCAGGCACCGTGTTTGCCCTCACCACCACCATCGCTCTTGCGCAAGATGCGGTGCGGCATCACGTCGACGTACCTGCGGGCAAGCTGACGACGGCCGTCAATCGCCTGGCCTCACAGCTCAAGCTTCAGGTGGTGTTCGACAGCTCGGTCGCCTCTGGCGTCACCACGCCAGGCCTTTCCGGCGAGATGACGGCCGAAGAGGCGCTGGCGCGGTTGCTGAGCGGAACGGGCGTCCGCTATCGTTTCGTCGGCAGCTCGACGGTGAAACTGATGGGTGCGGTGGAAGCCGCGACGCCGGCAGACGGCGAAGGCACGAAGCTCGCGCCCATTGTCGCCCGCGGCGACGCCAAGGACGGTGACCGCGCGCCGAACATCGCGGTCCTTGATGCTGAGGACATCGAAAAGGCCCAGGCATCGAGCCTTCCGGAATTGCTGCAGAAGACGCCCGGCGTGTCGATGGGCGGTGGCGTGCGCATCGAAGGACAAACGCTCGCCATCCGCGGCTTTGCCCGGCAGTCTGACGTGCGGATCATCCTCGACGGCGCGCCGAAGAATTTCGAGAAGTACGACCAGGGCACAGTCTTCATCGAGCCCGAACTGCTCAAGCGCGTCGAGATCGAAAAGGGCGCGACATCGGTGCGCTACGGCAATGGCGGCTTCGGCGGCACGGTGCTGATGGAGACCAAGGACGCGGCTGACATGCTCAGGCCCGGCGAAGAATGGGGCGTCTGGGCCAAGTCCGGTTTCCAGAGTGCCAACAAGCAGTTTCTCGAAACCGGCGCGCTCTACGGAAAGTCGGATTTCGGCGGCCCCATCACCTATGATGGCCTTCTGGCCGGCACATGGCGCAAAAGCGACGACATGCGCGTCGGCGGCGGCGAGGTCTACAACTATTCCAACTCGAAGCTGACCACCCTGCTTGCCAATGTCGGTGCCGCATATGACGGCCACGAGATCAGGGGGACGGTCGCCTACGGCCAAAACGACAATTGGGGACCCGTGGCCGCCATCCGCGGCCAGTCGGCGCCGTCGGACTACAACATCACCCGCTACGGCTACAAGGAAGCGATGCGCCGGCTTCTCACCTGGCGTGAAATCGAGGATTTCACCTCGACGCTTACCTATAGCTATACGGGCGACAGCGACCTGGCGAATTACCGCATGATGGGGAGCTTCTCGTCGACCGGCCAGCATGCGAAGCGGCCCGACATTCCGGGGCTCAACCCCAGCGCATCCGTCGGCGGCTACGAAAACGATGCCACCTACACCGATATCAAGTTCGAAGCGGAGAATACCTCCAACTTCACGCTCGGCGGACTGTCGCACAGCCTGAACTATGGCATTCAGTACCTGGATCATGACCGGGACATCTGGATGTATGACATCGCCAACCGCACCCAGGCGCAGTACAACTACGGCTCCTACGCCCCCTGGTTCATGCCCGAGGGCTCGCAGAAGACCTTTGCCGCTTTCGTTCGCGATCGGATCGAACTGACGGACACGTTTGCCGTGACGCCGGGCCTGCGCTACGACCATGTGCGCTCGAAGGGCGTGCCGAACGAGGCGCCGCGGTTCAACAATCCGCTGGCCGGGCACGACTATTCAGCCGTGTCGCACCAGGGTGTGACGCCGGCGATCAGCCTGTCATGGGAAGCCACGCCGTCGGTGCGGTTCTTTGCCGACTGGGCCTATGCGATGCGGGTGCCCAACATTGACGAAATCTATTCGACCCAGAGCGTGCTTACCAAGGCTTCCGGCACCAGCCGTGATCTGGAGGTCGAGCGTAACAGCACCTTCAACATTGGTGTCGACTTGAGCTTCAACGACGTGCTGACGACCGACGACATGCTGTCGACGCGTATTTCGGTCTACAACAACCACGTCTCCAATCCGGTAACGCGCCGGTTCGGCACGGCCAACCTCGCCGACGTTACCGGCAACGTGCCATTTTACTGGAACACGCCGTCCTACGATATCCGCGGCATCGAGTGGCAGGCGCACTACGAGACCGAGCGTATGTTCGCCGATCTCGGCGTGTCCTGGATGACCGGCGAGCGGACCGGCGCCGTCAACAACGTCTGGGGACCGGACACCTATATCAACGATCTGGCGCCCCTGACCGTGATCGCGACGGCCGGGATCAAGGTACCGGATCAGGACCTCGCCTTCGGCTGGACAGGCACCTTCGTCGACGACCAGAACCGCACGCCCTACAATCAGGGCGGACAGACCTACGCGCGCCCGCCGAGTGCCGGCTATGCGGTGCACGGCCTCTTCCTCGACTGGACGCCGACATCGGGCTTCATGGAGGGTGGCGAAGTGCATCTCGCGGTCGACAATATCTTCGACAAATACTACGAGCCCTATCTCAGCGACGGGATCTCGGCGATGCCCGGCCGCAACTTCAAGATCGCGATCAGCCGCAAGTTCTGACCGGACATGGACCCGGCCGGCCGGCATGCGGGCCGGCCGAATGTCCTCCTACGCGCCTCCGCGCAGCAGTGGCGCTTGATTGCGGTGCTCCACCCGCCTCTGTCTGTAAAGTTGCGTATAATAGGTTGCGAGCTTGCCAATCCTTGCTTGACAGCCGTCGATTGCCCGTATCTTAATCATGCTCTCAGATTGAGCATGATCAATCCATTCACATGACCTCGATGGTCGACGGGCAGTTTCGCCCCATGATGCCCCCATCTTCGATGGGCCCGGCGTCGTGGGGTTTTTGGTTTTTGGCGGGTACATGAGCGGCGCGGTAAAGATCGGCATCCTCTATTCGACGACCGGGCCCTACGGGACGATGGGCCGCGACTGTCGCGACGGCGCGGAATTGGCGATCGAGGAGATTGCGGCAAGCCATCCGGGCCGGATCGAGCCGGTTTTCATCGATCCGGAAGCCAATATCGACCGCTATCTCGAAGGCGCCAGATCGCTGCTGCGCGACCACGGATGCCGCCACATCATCGGCACCATCACCTCGCTCGCTCGCAAGGAGGTCATTCCGCTTGTCGAAAAGCACGACGGCCTGCTCTGGTACATGTGCCCCTATGAGGGCTTCGAGGCCAACGACAACGTGATCTATACGGGCGGCTGCCCGAACCAGCATTTGCTGCCCTTGCTCGACTATCTGCTGCCGCGTTTCGGCAACCGGCCCTATCTGATCGGCGCAAACTATGTCTGGGGCTGGGAAATGAACCGCCTGGCGCGTGAGCTGGTGGAGGAAGCCGGCGGCGCAATCCTCGGCGAGCGTTACCTGCCGCTGGAGGAAACCGCGGTCGAGCGGATCGTCGCCGAAATCGAGCAGCGCCGGCCGAGTTTCATCCTCAACAATCTCGTCGGTCCTTCCAGCTACGCCTTTCACGCGGCGATCCGGGCGCTCGCCGTGCGCGATCCGGGGTTCCGACCGGAAAACTGCCCCGTCGTCAGCTGCGACCTTCAGGAGTGCGAGCTGACGGATATCGGCCTCGGGGTCGCGACCGGCCAGCTCTGTGCCGCCTCCTATTTCGACACGGTGGTTTCGCCCGACAATGCGGCCTTCAAGCTGCGCGTTGCTAGTCGCTTCGGGCCCGGGCGGCGCATCTCCAGCCTGTTTGCCAGCGCCTATGCCTCCGTCAAGCTTTGCGCCGAGGCGATCATCGAGGCGGGCGTCGACGATCCCGCGACGATCACGCAGCTTGTTTCGGCAGCGGCGCATCAGAGTGTGCTCGGCCCGCTCAGGATCGATCCGCAGACCCACCATGCGGCGTTGCCGTTCCATCTCGGCCGCATCAGCGACGACGGAGGCTTCGACATCGTCACATCGCTGCCGTCAATTGCCGCCGACCCCTATCTGACCGGCCAGCGCAAGCGCAAGGCGCCCCAATTGCGGATCGTCTCATGAGGGAAACACCGAACTTCACCGGCTGGCGTGCGGCAATCCTGCACCGCGAAGACCAGACGACGGAGCGGCTGGTGCGACAGCTCACGCTGTTCGGCTTCGACGTCACCGTACAATGGCAGCCGCTCGATGCGCGCGACCTGCCCGATATCATCCTCGTCGACGCTGACCAGGGCTGGAGCGGGCTCTTGCCCTGGAAGGACGAACAGGCGCCACGGCCGCTGATCGCCTTGCTCGGCTCGGAAGCACCGGGCCGGGTCGCCTGGGCGATGGGGCAGGGGGTTGCGGCCATCATCGCCAAGCCGGTCGCGTCCTCGGCGGTCTACCCGGCCCTGGTGTTGGCGGTTGGGATCCACGAGGAGCGCCGCGCCGTCGCCGACAAGATCGCCCATCTCGAAGAACGGGTGCGCATGCGCCCGCTCGTTCATGCCGCCGTGCAGAAGATCGGTCAGGCCTGCCATGTCAACGAAGAACAAGCCTATGGAATCCTGCGCAATTGCGCGATGAAAAAGCGCCTGTCGATGGAGCAGATCGCCGGTTCCATCCTCGGCGGTGCCGAGCCCCTGCCGGAGGCCGGTTGATGCAGGTTTTGAAATCCATGTTCAGGCAGCCGGCGGCGCTGTTCGGTCTCGTCGTCGTGGCACTGGTCGTCATGCTCGCTGTGGCCGCTCCGCTGGTTGCCCCCTATAGCCCGGACGAACAGATGTTCGACGGGCTGACGCTCGAAGGCGCGCCGTTGCCGCCGAGTGCTCAGTTCCTGCTCGGTACCGATACGCTCGGCCGCGACCTCTTTTCGCGCCTGCTCTACGGCGCCCGAACTTCGCTCGTCATCGGCCTCGTCGCCAATGGCGTTGCCGTCTCGATCGGGCTCATGATCGGCATTCTCTCGGGCTACATGCGGGGCCTTATCGGCAGCGCACTGATGCGCTTCACCGACCTGATGATGGCCTTTCCGGCGCTGCTGCTGGCGATCGTGCTTGCCGCACTGCTGCGCCCAAGCCTCTGGATCGTCGCCATGGTGATCGCGCTCGTCAACTGGGTCCAGGTCGCCCGCATCGTCTATACCGAGACCCGTGGCTTGGTTGAACGCGACTTCATCCTCGCCGAGCGCTCGCTCGGTGCCGGCCACGGGCGCATCCTGTTTCACCACATCCTGCCGCATCTGGTGCCGACGGCGATCGTCTGGGGCACGCTCGGCATCGCAACCACGGTGCTGCTCGAAGCGACGCTCTCCTTCCTCGGCATCGGCGTCCAGCCGCCGACACCCTCCTGGGGGAACATCATCTTCGAGAGCCAGAGCTATTTCCAGGCCGCGCCCTGGCTGGTGTTCATCCCCGGCGCCGTCATCCTTTTGACCGCGCTCTCCTTCAATCTGGTCGGCGATGCGCTCCGCGATATCCTCGACCCGACGCAACGCGGGAGGGGCTGAGATGGCATTCCTTCTGCTGCGCCGTCTCGTGCAGACCGCGCTCATCATGCTCGGCGTTGCCGCCATCACCTTCCTGTTGCTCTATGCGCTTCCCGCCGACCCGGCGCGCATGATCGCCGGGCGCAGCGCAACGGCGCAGACGGTCGCCAACATTCGCCGGGAACTCGGGCTCGACCAGCCGCTGCTCGTTCAGTTCTGGAGCTATCTCCAGGGGCTGGTGCAGGGCGATCTCGGTCGCTCCTACGCGCAGAAGACCGATGTCGGCACATTGATCGCGGCGCGCCTGCCGGCAACGCTGATCCTGATGGCGGCCGGCATTTTCGTCGAAGTCCTGCTCGGCGTGTTTCTCGGTGTCGTAGCGGCCATCCGGCGCGGCGGTTTCGTCGATCGGCTCGTGATGATGGCATCCTTCGTCGGCGTCTCGGCACCGCAATTCGTTGCGGCCCTTTTGCTGCTCTATGTCTTCGCGGTCACGCTCGCCTGGTTCCCGATGAGCGGCTTCGGCAGCTTCGCCCATGTGGTCCTGCCGGCGCTGACGCTCGGCATCCTCGGTGCCGGCTGGTATGCGCGCATGGTGCGCTCGGCGATGATCGACGTCTTGAACCAGGATTATGTGCGCACCGCACGTGCCAAGGGCCTGTCCTCGTTCCGCATCATCTTCCGCCACGCGCTGCCGAACGCGCTTCTACCCGTCATCGCCATGATCGGCATCGATATCGGCCAGTTCATGAGTGGGGTCGTTGTCGTCGAGGCCGTCTATGGCTGGCCAGGCATCGGCCAGCTCGCCTGGCAGGCGATCCAGCAGGTCGACATTCCGATCATCATGGGGGTGACGCTCGTCTCGGCGCTCGCGATCGTGCTTGGCAACCTCCTTGCCGACCTCGTCGCGCCGCTCATCGATCCGCGCATCCGCGCCCGCTAATCCGAAACCAACCAAAAAGGGGAACAACAATGTTCAAAAGCTGGCTTCGAACTTCAACCGTCGCTGCGGCACTGCTCGCAGCACCGCTCTCGGCCCTTGCACAGGATGCACCGAAACAGGGCGGAGATATCGTCATCACCTACAAGGACGATATCGCCACGCTCGATCCCGCCATCGGCTACGACTGGGTCAACTGGTCGATGATCAAGAGCCTGTTCTCGCGCCTGATGGACTACAAGCCGGGTACCACCGAGCTGGTGCCGTCGCTCGCCGAAACCTTCGACGTCGCGCCGGATGGCCTGACCTATACGTTCAAGCTGCGCAAGGGCGTGAAATTCACCAACGGCCGCGAGATCGTCGCCTCGGACGTGAAGTATTCGATCGAACGGGCGGTCGACCCGAAGACGCAGGGGCCGGGCGCCGGTTTCTTCGGCGCGATCAAGGGCTTCGACGATCTCTCGGGCGGCAAGGCGGCGACGCTTGAAGGCATTGAGGCGCCGGATGATGCGACTGTCGTCTTCCACCTGTCGCGCCCGGACGCAACCTTCCTGCACGTGCTCGCCGTCAACTTCGCCTCGGTCGTGCCGAAGGAAGCGGTCGAGGCTGCCGCCGGCGACTTCGGCAAGAAGCCGGTCGGCTCCGGCACCTTCGTCCTCAAGGACTGGACCGTCGGTCAGAGCCTGACCTTCGAGCGCAACCCCGACTATTTCGTCAAGGACATGCCGCATATCGACAAGTTCACCGTCGAGGTCGGCCAGGAACCGCTGGTGGCGCTGCTGCGACTGCAGAAGGGGGAGGTCGATATTGCCGGGGACGGTATTCCGCCGGCAAAATTCCTCGAAATCAAGAATTCGCCTGAAGGCGCCGAGATTATCGTCGATGGACAGCAGCTCCATACCGGCTATGTCACGCTCAACACCAAGGTGAAGCCCTTCGACGACGTAAAGGTTCGTCAGGCCGTCAATATGGCGATCAACAAGGAGCGTATCACCCGCATCCTCAATGGTCGCGCGACGCCCGCCAACCAGCCGCTGCCGCCGCTGATGCCGGGTTACGACAAGGCGTTCACCGGTTATGACTATGACGTCGAGAAGGCGAAGGCCCTGCTCGCCGAGGCCGGACATGGCGATGGCTTCGAGACGGTGCTCTATTCGACCAACACCGACCCGCAGCCGCGCATCGCCCAGGCGATCCAGCAGGATCTGGCCGCCATCGGCATCAAGGCGGAGGTGCGGGCGCTGGCCCAGGCCAACGTCATTGCCGCCGGCGGCACCGAAGGCGAAGCGCCGATGATCTGGTCGGGTGGTATGGCCTGGATCGCCGACTTCCCGGACCCGTCGAACTTCTACGGCCCGATCCTCGGCTGCTCCGGTGCGGTCCAGGGCGGCTGGAACTGGTCGTGGTACTGCAACGAGGCACTCGACAAGCGCGCCGTTGCCGCCGATTCCATGTCCGATCCGGCAAAGGCGGCCGAGCGTCAGGCGGAATGGGGCAAGATCTTCACCGACATTATGGCCGATGCGCCGTGGGTGCCTGTCACCAACGAGCGCCGCGTCGTTGCCAAGTCGCCGCGCATGGGCGGCGAGGGCGAGATCTACGTCGATCCGACCCGGGTCATCAACTACGACGCGATCTTCGTGAAGCAATAAGCGTCAGGCTCTCCGGAGGTCGTCTTCGGGGAGCCTCTTCATGAGTTTGGGAGAGATTTCATGTGCGTTGCCTGCACACACACCATCCATCGCGCCAAGCATCATTTCGGCTGGAACCGCGACTTCGAGCCGACGCTGATCGCCAAGCCCGGTGAGACCATCCATTTCGAATGCCTGGATTCTTCCGGCGGGCAGCTCGGCGCTGGCTCGACGCTCGACACATTGGCCTCGCTCGACTTCGAGAAGATCAATCCGGTGACGGGGCCTGTTTATGTCGAAGGTGCTGCGCCCGGCGACGCGCTGAAGGTGACGATCCGCCGCTTCGTGCCCTCGGGCGTTGGCTGGACGGCCAACATTCCGGGCTTCGGCCTGCTCGCCGATCAGTTCACCGATCCGGCGCTGCACATGTGGTCCTATGATGCGAATACCATGGCGCCGGCGCTCTATGGACCGGGCGGCCGCGTGCCGTTGAAGCCCTTCGCCGGCACGATCGGCGTCGCGCCGGCCGAACCGGGCCTGCATTCGGTGGTGCCGCCGCGCCGGGTCGGCGGCAATCTCGACATTCGCGATCTCACATCGGGCGTCACCCTCTATCTGCCGGTCGAGGTGGAGGGCGCGCTGTTTTCCATCGGCGACACCCACGCAGCCCAGGGCGACGGCGAGGTCTGTGGCACCGCGATCGAGAGCCAGATGGAGGTCGAAGCCACGATCGAGCTCGTCAAGGATGCCCGTCTCGCCAGCCCGCGGTTCACTACGCCGGGTCCGGTGACCCGTCATCTGGATGCTGCCGGTTACGAGGTGACGACCGGCATCGGCCCGGATCTGATGACCGGCGCGCGCGAAAGCCTGATGCGCATGATCGACCTGCTTGGCGCCGAACACGGCTTGAGTCCGGTCGATGCCTATCTGCTCTGCTCGGTCTGCGGCGACCTCCGCATCAGCGAGATCGTCGACGCTCCGAACTGGGTCGTTTCCTTCTACTTCCCGAGGATCGTCTTTTCGTGACAACGGCAGCACCCGTGCTCGGCATCGATGGCCTCTGCGTCGATGCGCTGACGCCGCAAGGGCCGCGAAGGGTCCTTGATGCCGTCAGCTTCAACCTCATGAGCGGCGAAACGCTGTGCATTGCCGGCGAGAGCGGCTCGGGCAAATCCGTGACTTCGCTTGCTGTCATGGGGCTCCTGCCGAAAGCCTCGCTGCGGATCGCCTCCGGCGGCATCAAGCTCGAAGGGCGCGAACTCTCGAAGCTCTCCAACAGTGCGATGCGCAGCGTGCGCGGCGGCGATGTCGCGATGGTCTTTCAGGAGCCAATGACATCGCTCAATCCCGTGATGTCGATCGGCGAGCAACTGACCGAGGCCATTCGCGAACATCAGGGTTCCGAGGGGGGAACGGCGAGTGCCGTCGCCCTGCGCATGCTGGATGCGGTGCACATCACCGAGCCGGCGCGGCGCATGACGCAATATCCGCACGAGCTTTCCGGCGGCATGCGGCAGCGCGTGATGATCGCGATGGCACTATCGTGCCGACCCAAGGTGCTGATCGCCGACGAGCCGACGACGGCACTCGACGTTACCGTGCAGGCGCAGATCCTGACGCTGATGAAGGAACTGAAGCGGGAATTCGGCGCTTCGATCGTGCTGATCACCCATGACATGGGCGTGGTCGCGCAGATGGCGGACCGCGTGGTCATCATGCAGCAGGGCCGCATCGTCGAGCAGGGCGACGTATTGCCGATCTTCCGCTCGCCGCGCGAGCGCTACACGCAGGAGTTATTGGCGGCCGTACCGAGGCTGGGCGCGCATGCCGGAACCGACGGCCCGCCGCGCATCGCCGCAACGGCTGCGGCATCCGTCCCGCGGGCGGCGAGCCCGGTCCTGTCCGTGCGTGACCTCGCTGTCCACTACGGAAAAAAGCCCAGCGGACTGTTGGGTGAAAAGAAGCTGGCCGCCGCCGTCAGCGACGTTTCCTTCGACATCTTCCCCGGTGAGACGCTGGGGCTCGTCGGCGAAAGCGGATCGGGCAAGTCGACCACCGGCAAGGCGGTACTCGGCCTCATTCCATTCGATGGCGATGTGGCGATCGACGGCCAGCAGATCGGCGCGCTGTCGCAACGCCAGATGCGGCCCGTGCGCCGCTCCGCGCAGATGATCTTTCAGGATCCCTATGCCTCGCTCGACCCGCGCATGGCGGTCGGGGCGGCGATCGCCGAGCCGCTGCTCATCCATGGCATCGGCAATCGCAGCGAACGCACGGATCGCGTCGCCGATCTGTTGCGCCGTGTCGGGCTTGGGCCCGATGCCGCCAGCCGCTATCCGCACGAGTTCTCCGGGGGACAGCGGCAGCGCATCTGCATTGCCCGCGCGCTGGCGGTCAATCCGAAGCTGATTGTCGCGGATGAAAGCGTGGCCGCGCTCGACGTGTCAGTGCGGGCCCGCGTGCTTGATCTGATGCTCGAACTGCAGGAGACGATGGGTCTTGCCTATCTCTTCGTCTCGCACGACATGGCTGTGATCGAGCGGATGTCGCACCATGTCGCCGTCATGCGCGGCGGCCGCATCGTCGAGATGGGAACGCGCCGCGCCGTGTTCGAGGATCCGCAGGACGCCTACACCCGGGCGCTGATGGCCGCGGTGCCGCTGCCGGACCCGCCGATGCGGAAAAGCGCTTAGAGCGAGACGACAACACGGGTGCGGTCTCCGCCCGCATCCCCCTCTGTTTGAAACAATCCCGATCGCTCACGGCGCGAGGGCTTGCGACAATACGATGCGAGCCGAGAGGCCGCCGGTCGGTCGGTTGCGCAGTTCGAGTTCGGCGCCGGTTCGGTCAAGCGCACGCTCGACGATGCTGAGGCCGAGCCCGCTGCCGGCCGCCGCCTTGAACCGGCCGCGGAAGAAGCGCTCGGTCACGCGCGGCATTTCCTCCTCGGGGATGCCAGGCCCCTCGTCGTCGATCGCGATGACCAGATGCTGGCCTCGTATCTCGGCGTGGCAAGAGACCATTGCGCCCGGTGGCGAATGGTTGATGGCGTTTTCGAGCAGGTTGCGCGCCGCGAGCCGGAAGAGGTCCGGATCCATATTGATCCTGAGACCGGACATCGCCCCGTCGACGACAACATCGACGCGACGCGCCTGGCCGGCGAGTTCGGTGCGAAGACTTGTCAGCATCTCGCCGACATCAAAACCGGCCGCCGGCCTGCCGCTCTCGGTGGCTTCGACCGAGGCAATATCGAGCAGTTGCCGCACCAGCTTTCCGGTCCGGTCGACACCGGCGACGATCTGGCCGAGCGCCTTCTCGCGGATTTCGCCGTCGTTGCTGGCGAGCGCCACCTGCGCCTGCGTCTTGAGGCCCGCCAGCGGCGTACGCAGCTCGTGGGCGGCAAACGCGATGAAATTCTGCTCGCGCTCGCGGGCGCCGGCGACACGGGCAAAAAGGCCGTTCAGCGACTTCAAGACCGGGCTGATCTCGCGCGTCGTCCCGGTGTCCTCGATCGCGTGCAGGTCGGAGGCTTCACGCGCGGCAAGGTCGCCGGCAAGCTTGCGCAGCGGCGCGAGGCCCCGCCCGACGCAGAGCCAGATCAGCACGGCCAGAAGCGGAATGATCAGCAGCGCCGGCAGCAACAGCCCCTTGACCAGGTCGTTGACCAGCCGGTCGCGGATGCGCAGGTTGTCACCGACGAGAACGCGCACGCCGAGGCTCGCATTCTCCACCGCAAAGACACGCCAGGTCTCGCCGTTGATGACGGTTTCGGAAAAGCCCATGGCGTGGGGCGCAAGCGTTGTGTCGGGCGCGCTGTCCGACTTACCGATCAGAGTTCCGTCCAGCGACCAGATCTGGCAGGAGAGCTGCCGGTCGTAATGCGGGTGCTCCAGCAGCGGGATCCTGATTGCGCTCTGTGCCGGGCGGTTGGCATGGGTGTCGCCTTCTTCCTTCATCATGTCTGGGCTGACGATCAGCGAATTCACCATGCGCGCCGCCTCCATCAGCCGCGCGTCGAGCACGCGCTCGACTTCGGCGCGGGTGCTGAGGAAGATCCAGACGGTGGCCGATAGCCACAGGAGCCCCGTCGTGATCAGGAGGATGGCGAAAAGCCGGGCGCGCAGCGATTGCATCAGCCGGCTCCGCCCAGCCGGTAGCCGATGCCCCGGATGGTTTCGATCAGTCCCGGGCCGAGCTTGTTGCGCAGATGGTGGATGTGCACCTCCACGGCGTTGCTCTCGATTTCCTCCTGCCAGCCGTAGAGTTTGTCTTCCAGCTTGGTCTTGGAGAAGATCACCCCCGGGTGCGACATCAGCGTATGCAGGATGGAATATTCGCGCCGCGAGAGTTGCACCGGTTTGCCCGCCTGTTCCACCGATTGCCTGGCCGGATCGAGCCTGAGCGTCGACCATTCCAGCGCGGCGCTCGCCCGGCCGCTGGAGCGTCGCGCCAGCGCCCGAAGCCTGGCGGCGACCTCGTCGAGGTCGAAGGGTTTGCCGAGATAGTCGTCGGCGCCAGTGTCGAGGCCGGCGACGCGATCGCGCACGGTGTCGCGTGCGGTCAATAACAGCACCGGAATGTCGCTCTGCCTGGCGCGCAGGTCCCGCAGAATGTCGAGACCGGAGCCGTCGGGCAGCATCAGGTCGAGCACGACCGCGTCGAAGCCGTTGGCGGCAAGCGCCGTCGCGGCCGCATCGCAGGTGCCGACGGCATCGGTGGTGAAGCCCGCCAGCGCCAGGCCGACCTTCAGGCCGTCTCTAAGGATATCGTCGTCTTCGACGATCAGGACTCGCATCGCTACTCCTAACATTTCTGAGAGCGCGATCCTTTAATCACTCCCTTAAGGCAGCCTTAAGGTAGGACTTCCCTCTGAGGCGGCATTGCAACAATCGAATCGTTGAATGCCCGATATGACCGAAGCACACGAGCCTTCTTCCTCCACGGCCGATCACAAGACCGGCATCACGCTGACCCGCCGCAGCCTTGTCGTCGGCGCGGCCTCGCTGTTCGTCACCGGCTGCGCGACCGCCCGCCCGACGCCGGCGGTGGTGCCGGCAGCCGTCACGCCCGTCCGCCCCTCAGCCGGCCGGACGGTGCCGCCGATATACTATGCGATGCCCGACGAGCAGTTTCCGATCCCCGAGGTGAAGATCGCCGAGGTCGATCCGAAGTTCTGGCGGCAGGAGGTGGATTATCCGACCAGTGAGCGGCCCGGCACGCTGATCGTCGATACGCCCGCGAAATACCTCTATCACGTGCTGCCGGGCGGGCGGGCGATGCGCTACGGCATCGGCGTCGGGCGCGAGGGCTTTGCCTGGTCGGGCCGGGCGATCGTCGCCTACAAGCGCAAATGGCCGCGCTGGACGCCGCCCGACGAGATGGTCGCGCGTCAGCCGAAACTCCAGCCCTACAGCATCGCCAATGGCGGCATGCCCCCGGGCATCAAGAACCCGCTCGGCGCCCGCGCGCTCTATATCCATAAGGACGGCAAGGACACGCTCTACCGCATCCATGGCAGTCCCGAGGCATTTTCGATCGGCAAGGCGGTCTCTTCCGGCTGCATTCGCCTGCTCAATCAGGATGTCGTCTACCTCCATGATCAGGTCCGCGACGGCAGCACCATCGTCGTCATTCCGGATCCGACCAAGGGCGACATGGCGATCGGTTAGGTGAGGGCAGGCAGCGAGCGCGGGAATTCTGCAACACTTCGAAAACGAGTACCGCCTCGCGCAAGCGATCCACGCCAAAGAAAGATTTTCACCACATTTCGGTCACGGTTCGGCCCAACAGCCTTGGGCCTCCCCTCGGACCTCCCAACCGAAATCTCCAACTCTGGAATTGAATACAGTGTCGATGAATTTGTCCCGCCGGTCGCTGCTCGCGGTGATCGCCAGCTCTGTTTTGAGCGCCTGCACGCAGATCCCGAAACCCGAACCGAAACCGAAGCTGATCGAGCCGATCGGCGGTGATGGCGGCTCGCCGGAAAAGGCGGCGGATGCGGCGGGCGTGCCGACGAAGACCTTCGACTATGCCAGAATCTACGCGCCGGTGAAGGACGAAGGCTACGACGTCCCGGGCATCCAGCACACCGAGATCAAGCCGCAGTTCCTGCGCCAGGAAGTGGCCTATGCCACCAACGAGCCGCCCCATTCGATCGTCGTCGATACCCAGACGATGTTCCTCTACTACGTCCTGCCCGGCGGCCGCGCCATCCGTTACGGCGTCGGTCTCGGTGCAGCCGGCCGCGCCTGGAAGGGGCGTGCCGTCGTGCAGTGGAAGCGCAAGTGGCCGCGCTGGACGGTGCCCGACGACATGGTCGCACGCCAGCCGCACCTCAAGAAATACGGCATCGATGCCGGCGGCATGGATCCGGGCCTCGACAATCCGCTCGGCGCCCGCGCCATGTATATCTTCCAGGACGGCCAGGATACGCTTTACCGCATCCACGGCTCGCCGCAGTGGCGCTCGATCGGCAAGAACGCGTCGGCGGGCTGCGTGCGGATGCTGCAGCAGGACGCGATCGATCTCTATGATCGCGTCAGAGGCAAGACGCCGCTGCTCGTCCTGTGATGGGCGACAATCTGGCGTAATTTCTGCGCCCTTGCCGGACGGATTGCCTCAAAGTGGCTGCGGAAGCGGCAGCCCGTCCGGCCCCATCAGCATATAGTCGGGCGACCGCTGCACCGGCTGGGAGTCCGGCAATGGTTGCCCATCCGGCAGGGGCTGCGCGTCCTGCATCGGCTGCGATTGCACCATGCCGCCGCCCGAGAGATCGGTGACGACGATCGGCGTGCCGTTCGGCACGCGGTTGTAGAGATCGACGACGTCCTGGTTGATCATGCGCACGCAGCCCGACGACACCGACTTGCCGATCGTCCACCATTCCGGCGAGCCGTGAATGCGGTAGAGCGTGTCTTCGCCGTTCTGGAAGATGTACATGGCGCGGGCGCCGAGCGGGTTCTTGAGGCCGGGATCCATGCCGCCCGCCTCGATGCTGAATTGCTGCAGCTCGGGCTGGCGCGCCACCATCTCGTTCGGCGGCTTCCAGCGGGGCCATTCGCGCTTGTACTGGATGACGCCGCGCCCGGCCCAGGCGAAACCGGCACGCCCGAGGCCGACGCCGTAGCGCATCGCCTGGCCGCCTTCATAGACCCTATAGAGAAAGTGGCTGCCGACGTCGACGACCAGCGTTCCCGGCTTTTCGCCGGTCGGATCGGCGACCATCTGGCGGTAGAAGCGCGGATCGATCTTCTCGTAGGGAATGGCCGGCAGCGGGTAGGGCTCGTTCGGCTTCTCGCCGTACATGTCGGCCAGGAACGTGTTGGTCTCGGGAACCGGTTCCGGCGCATAGGAGCGCGTCACAGTAGGCCGCGGCGAGGCGCAGCCGGCGAGACCAACGGCCGCCAACCCGGCGGAAAGCTGCAGGAAGGCGCGGCGGCGGAACTCTCTTTCGGGCATGTAATCCTCGATCGTCCTCTATTCGCTACCGGCGATGCAACCGACCTTTTAAGTCAATTGTGCGTCGCCAGCCGACGGAACGATCACAGGCCGGCGTAGGGGTCCGCCAGCGCCGCTTCGGGTCGGCTGATAGGATACTTAGTTCCCGAGATCTTCGCGGCCAGCTTTTCAGCACCGTTTTTCTCAAGAAGCGCCCGGAAGCTCGGATGCATGCCGCCATCGACATAGGCGTTCAGCGGCGCCGACGTCTGGTTGGTCATCATGCCGGCGAGCTTCGCGTCCTCCGATTGCAGTCGTGCCACCAGTCCGGCATCGGGCGTGGAGATCGCCGCCGGGCAGGCGGCAAGCGGGTCGGACGGTTCGCCATCGGCGAAATCGGTGTTGAAGACGTAGCGGCGGCCGCAGGCCGAAACCTTCGGCTGGCGCTTCGTCGCCTCGAAGATGTCGTAACCCTGCTTGATGTTCTTCCAGAAGTCGAAATTCGGGTCGCCGCGGTGCTTGGCCATGTTCTCCGCCGTCATGCGGAAGGGATAGGCCTGAACCTGGAATGTGCCCTGGCCGCCGGCGAGCGCGCGTTGCACCACGGAATAGATTTCGCCGACACCCTGGTCGGTCATGGCGTAGCAGCCGGACGACGAGCAGGCGCCGTGCACCATCAGCGCTTCACCGGTGTAGCCGAGCGCCGATTCCAGCCGGTTCGGGTATCCGAGGTTAAACGACAGGAAATATTGCGATTTCGGGTTCAGCATGCCGGCGGAGACGTGGTAGAAACCTTCCGGCGCCTGGCGATCGCCGGCCTTCGTCTTCGGGCCGAGCTTTCCGGACCAGCGGCACATGGGATAGCTCTTCAACAGGGCGTACTGGCCCTGTTTGTTTTGCTTCCAGACCTCGAGTTCGCTTTCCTGCTTGAAGATGCGGATCAACACCGGGCTTTCCGGCTTGCTGCCGTTCTTGGCCATGGCGGCGATCAGCTTGGCCGGGATCGGCGGTGGCTCGCGCACGTCGTCGGCGTCGAGCGCCATGCAGCCGGACAGCGCCAGGGCCATCGCGCCGATCGCCAAGGCATGCCGCATCCGTCGCACCTGCGCGAATATCCTGCCGGCCTGAGGTGTCTCGGAAGAAGGGCTCTTGATCGTCTCGCGCCGCATGCGGGCTCCTGGAAATGCTTCCGCCACCAAGCGTCCTTCGTGTGGCGTGTGTGCCGGCCGGTTGCGTTCGACGCAGTTCGGTTCAGCCTCAAGTTCAGCGATTAAGCGGTGACAGCCCTGGCTGCAAGCCTTTGTCCCTGGCGCTCGCGATCAAAAGTTCTTGAACGCGCGCTGCCATAGCTGACCGCCGATTGGGTCGATGTTGAGACAAGATGGTGAATTTTTTCTCAACGCGGGCGCCGGAAAAGTCCCGATGCGTCAGTCCCGCGGCTCACTGCCGGGCGCATAGACGGTCTTCTGCTTGAAGGCAAAGACGTTGCCGCAGCGGCAGCGCACCATGTGCTTGGCGGGGTCGGGAGAGGTGCGTTCAGTCGAGAAGCCCTTGGGCATCACGTCGATGGTGAAGCCGCGATTGCTGCCCTTGCCTTTGTCGTTTTCCGACGC
Source organism: Ensifer sp. ENS03 (assembly GCF_014852035.1). Lineage (NCBI taxonomy): Bacteria > Pseudomonadati > Pseudomonadota > Alphaproteobacteria > Hyphomicrobiales > Rhizobiaceae > Ensifer > Ensifer sp. ENS03. The sequence continues at coordinate 489,921 of NZ_JACVAV010000003.1, forward strand.
TTCGGCGAAGCCGGCGGCTCCGCATTTGGCGCATTCCAGCTTTCTCGAATACCGATCCCGCGATGCCATGTTCAATCACACTCGATAGCGCTGCCACATCCGGATGGCGGGCGGCGGCGCTTGGTTGCCCGAAACACCGAACTATAGGAGGCCGCCCGTCGTTTCAAGTTTGCCGGTGACGGGTTTTGGCGGCAACGCCTAACGATAGCCGGTTGCGTCGGCCGGCTTGCTCGCCTCCATCACCTCGCGCATGTAGCGCCAGCAATCGGGCCGCGAGCCGTCGAGATCGGAAAACCCGTAGACCTGCGCCAGCCCGCCGCTCGACAGCGACTGGCCGTTCCAGCGGGCCTTGTCCGGATCGGCCGCGAGCGCCGCGATGGCGCGGCCGACGAAACGTGGCGTTTCCGAAATGACGAAGTGCGGTTGGTTCTTTGTGGCGTCCTGCCAGTTGTCTTCACCGACCTCGAAATGTTCGAGCATCATCTCCGACCGCATCCAGCCGGGCGTGATCGAAACCGCGGTTGCGCCGTGCGGCGAAAGGTCCTTGGCGTGGGCCCAGGCCATACGGTTCGCTGAAACCTTGGCAAGGTCGTAGAACGGCGACAGCCGGTAGTTCTCGGCATTGTACTCGGCGGTGCCGTCGGTCACCTCGACCAAGAGGCCGCCGGGCTTCTCGATCATCAGCGGCAGGGCATAGTGGGCGGTGATCAGGTGCGTATCGACGCCGAGATGCAGGAGCTTCAACCCGTTTTCGAGATTGTGCTCCCAGACCGGCTTGTTCCACTCGAACAGCAACTCGCCGCCCCAGACGTCGTTGATGAGGATGTCGAGCCGTCCCTGTTCGCTGCGGATGCGCTCGACAAGCGCCTGTACCTGCGCCGGCTGCAGATGGTCGACCTGGGCGGGAATGCCCTTGCCGCCGAGGCTGGTGACGATCTCGGCGGTTTCCTCGATCGTTTCGGGACGCCCGTAATCGGATTGCTGTTGCCGCGTGGTGCGGCCGGTTACGTAAACGGTAGCGCCGGCGGCGCCAAGTTCGGTCGCGATGCCGCGCCCGCCGCCGCGCGTCGCGCCAGCAACGAGGGCGACTTGTCCTTCGAGTGTCATGATTCTTCTCCTTCGCGGCCGCTTGCCGACTGGCGTTTTCCTGCTCGTGTGATATATAAATGATTGTTCGGTTATAAATGAGAGTCAAGATGCCTCGCCCAAAAACCATGCCTGACGAAGAGCTGCTGGCCGCCGCCTTCGCATTGATGCGGGCCGATGGTCCAGATCGCCTGACCTTCGCGGCGCTGGCTGCACGTACGGGCCTTTCCGGCGCCACGCTGGTGCAGCGCTTCGAGAACAAGGCGAAGCTGATCCAGCGGGCGCTCAGCCAGGCCTGGGACGGGCTGGACGGGCAGACGGCGGAGCTGATGGCGAGCGTACCGCGGACGCCGGAGGGCGCCATCGCGCTGCTCGTCGGCCTCTCGGGCGATTATGGCGGTATCGACAGTTATGCCGACGACCTCAGGATTCTGCGGGAAGACCTGCGCGATCCGTTGCTCCGTGCCCGCGGCGCAAAGTGGCGCGACGTGCTCGCAGGCGTGCTCGACGAATGCCTCGCCGGCCTTCCCGCTGCGAGCCCGGGGCTCGGTCTGCTGATGGCGTCGCAATGGCAGGGATCCTTGCTCTGGTGGAGCTTCGACCCGCAGGTGCCGGTCACGGCCTTTGTCGAGCAGAGCCTGACGCGCTTCGTCGAAGCTTTTGCGAGACGGCCGGCAGGCTGACAACTGTGGCAGTGGCGTGCTCACCGGTCTGTCAAATCGCCGTGAGATGGCCGTGCGGTGGATGACGGCGGCGCAAGCTGGTCTTAGATGCTGATCCATGATCAGATTTGTCGCAGTCCTCGTTGCCCGCATCGCCACTTTGGCACTCGTCGTCTCGACGCTTGTCGCCTTGCCGGTCGCGGCTCAGACGCCATCGCCGATTTCGGCCTTGCTGGACGAACTGGCCTCACGGTCAGAGCTTGATCCCCTGAAGACCGTGATCGTCGCCCGCGACGGCAAGATCGTCGCTGAGCGTGGTTACGGCCGCAACCGCGTGACGGACTCGACAAACATCAAGTCGGCGTCGAAATCGATCATCTCGGCGCTGGTCGGCATCGCCATCGACAAGCGGCTGCTCGAAGGTCCGGAGCAGAAGATCGCGCCGATCCTGAAGGCGGACCTGCCGGCCTCGCCTGATCCGCGCATCAACGACATCACCATAGGTCATTTGCTTTCGATGCAGGCCGGGCTCGGCCGTCTCTCGGGGCCGAACTATGGGCGATGGGTCGCCAGCCGGAACTGGGTGCGCACGGCGCTTGCCCAGCCCTTCGACGACGATCCGGGTGGTGAGATGCTCTATTCCACCGCCTCGACCCATCTGCTTTCGGCGATCCTGACGAAGGTCAGCGGCAAGTCGACCCTGGCGCTCGCGCGCGCGTGGCTGGGGCCGCTCGAGGGCTTCCGCATCGGGGCCTGGGATCGCGATCCGCAAGGCATCTACCTTGGCGGCAACCAGATGGCGATGAGCCCGCGCTCCCTGCTTGCCTTCGGCGAACTCTATCGCAATGGCGGCCGCACGGCGTCAGGCCAGCAACTGGTGTCGGAAGGGTGGGTCGCGGCCTCCTGGCAGCATCGAACCAATTCGCGCTTCTCCGGCGACGAGTACGGTTATGGCTGGTTCGAGCGCCAGATCGCCGGTGAAGAAGTGCATTTCGCCTGGGGTTATGGCGGCCAGATGCTCTACATCGTGCCGAACCTGGATCTGACGGTGGTGATGACATCGGCCGAAAGCGGGCAGTCGGCCCGCAACGGCTACCGCGACGCGCTGCATCTGGTGCTCGGCGAGATCATCACGAATGTAAAGGCCGATCCGGAAACGGACGGGTGACAGGGCGCCGGCTCGACGCCGCTCCGCGTCAAGCCAGCAACGGTTCCACGACGCCAAGCAGGTATTCGATCGCAGCTTCATTCTTCAGCGCCGCCTCAGACGCCTCGAATTCCGCGAGCTCGATGCCGGCAATCTGCTCTTTCGGGATTGCCGCGAAGATGGCGCGCAAGGTCTGCGGATAGAGGCCTCCGCCGATCGCATAGGCGGCCGGCACATGCTTCGGCTCGAGCACGTCCCAATCGACATGGATCCAGACCGGCGCATCGCCGATCAACGAAAGAATGACTTCCGGCGTCGCTTCTGTCGGCGAAAGGATGCACACGCCTGCCTGCCGCAGCAAATCCATCTCTGCGGGGTCGATGTCGCGCGCGCCGACGATGACGACCTTTGCCGGGTGCAGCCCGCTGCCGTGGCCGCGATCCCAGAGCCCGCAGGCGGCAGCCAGCACCATGCCGCCGAGATAGCCGCTTTCGGTGGTCTGCGGCGTGTTGAAATCGCCATGGGCATCGATCCAGAGCAAGACCGCGTCGGCGCGTTCCCGCGCGACGACCGGCAGTGTCGCAAGGCTGGCGGAGCAGGTATTGGCGATGAAAAGTGGTTTGTTGCCACGCGCAAGTGTTGCGGCAATCGCCGCCTGCAAAGCGGCCAGGGTCTCCCCGGCCTCAGGCAGGCTTGCCGACCAGTCGTCTTCCTTTGCCGGTGACGGGCTGCCGATAACGGTCGGCTGCAGCCCGGTGCGCTTGCTCAGCGCTTCGGCCGTCAGGGCCGCCCCGGGGATAGCGCCGGACGTTCTGTCGGCGATGCGTCCCTGGGAGACGACGAGTTCATAAGGCACGGGCATTCTCCTTGCATTTTCGGTGGGCGTTAACGCCGGTATTGGGCGCACCTGCAAAGCCCGCCTGTTTCAGCGTTTTCGAGGGGATCTGTGGGATTGGTTTGAAGGGAAGCCTCGAAGATTCGATATATCTACGTGGATATATCGATATCGCGCCGCGATCGCAATTTCATCGGGGCGAGCGTTGATGCGATTGCCGTGCACAGGGCGACGCGGGTCGCGGCGACCGCCAATGTCGCTCGGCCGTTTGGCGCGGCGCGGGTGCCGCGGAAATTTCAGAGGTGACAGGTGCTTGCCGCAATCTATGTCGCGGCAAGCGATTTCGTTTAAATCGGCAGCTGGTGCACTTAGCCGGCAAAGCCTTCAATGACGATCTTGCCCTTGGCAGCGCCGGTTTCGATGCGGCGATGCGCTTCGCGCAGGTTCGCCGCGTTGATCGGCGACAGCACCTCGGCAAGCGTCGTCTTCAGCCGTCCGGCATCGATCTCGTCGGCGACGAAGCTCAGCAGACGATGCTGTTCGATCATGTCGGGCGTCTGGTGCATCGGGCGGGCGAACATGAACTCCCAATGCAGGCTCGCCGCCTTGGTCTTCATGCCGGCCATCGGCATCGGCACGTCGGTGTTGTCGATCGAAACGATGCCGCCTTGCGGCCGGATCAGCTCGACAGCGTCGTCCCAGTGGCGCATGTCGTTGAAGATGGCGATGTGGTCGACATGGGGAAAGCCGAGCGCGCGGACCTGCGCGACCAGCGGTTCACGGTGGCTGACCACGTGGTCGGCGCCAAGTTCCTTGACCCAGGCGATGGTTTCCGGCCGCGAGGCGGTGGCGATGACGGTGAGGCCGGCGCGCTTTGCCAGCTGGATACCGATCGAGCCGACGCCGCCGGCGCCACCGACGATGAGGATCGACTGGCCGTGGTCGGCGCCGTCCCGGTCGATGCCGAGCCGGTCGAAGAAGGCCTCATAGGCGGTGATCGTCGTCAGCGGCAGGGCGGCCGCTTCCGCAAAGGACAGGCTCTTCGGCTTGCGCCCGACGATGCGCTCATTGACCAGTTGATATTGCTGGTTGGATCCCGATCGAGTCAGGTCGCCGGCGTAGTAGACGGCGTCGCCCGGCTGGAACAGCGTCACATCAGCACCGACGGCCTCGACCACGCCGCTTGCGTCCCAGCCGAGCACGCGCGGCGTTTCCTCGACCTTGTCCTTCGGCGCGCGCATTTTCACGTCGACGGGATTGACCGCGACGGCGCGGACCGCGACCAGGATATCATGCCCTTTGGGCTCCGGCTTCGGGAGCTCGACGTCGAGGAAACTCTCCGGGTCGGAAACCGGGAGATAGCGGGTGAGGGCGACAGCTTTCATGAGTTGCTCCTTTGTGGGGTGAAGAGGTGTGATTGCCGCGGTCATGCCACGCGCTCGAGTGCCGGATAGCTAGAGTAGCCTTCGGCGCTGCCGCCGAAAAGCGTGGCCCCGTCGAAGCTTGCGAGCGGCAGCCCGTCTTTCAGTCGGCGTGGCAAGTCCGGATTGGCGATGAACGGGCGGCCGAAGGCGACGATGTCGGCAAGACCGGCGGCAAGGATCGCCTCGGCCTTCTCACGATCATAGCGGCCGGCGACGATGATGCGGCCGGAATAGGTGGCGCGTAGCTCGCGGCGGAAGTCGTCGGGGATGACGGGCGCATCGTCCCAGTCGGCTTCCACCAGATGGATATAGGCAAGACCGATGCGGTCGATTTCGTCCGCGGCCTTCAGGATCGTCGGGATGATCTCGTCGTCCTTCATGTTGCGCTGGGTGATATAGGGCGACAGCCGGATGCCGACCCGGGAGGCGCCGATCTCGCCGGCGACCGCCTCGGCGACCTCGACCAGGAAGCGGATGCGGTTTTCGGCCGGGCCGCCATAGCGGTCGTCGCGCCGGTTGGACGAGCGGCGCAGGAACTGGTCGATCAGGTAGCCGTTGGCGCCATGGATCTCGACGCCGTCAAAGCCGGCTTCGATGGCGTTGGCCGCCGCCTGGCGGAAATCTTCGACGATGCCGGCGATCTCGCTCAGCTCCAAGGCGCGCGGCAAGGGGCTGTCGACCATCGCGCCGATGCCGGTTTCTGGATCGGCCACCCAGACCTTTGCGTCCGGCGAAATCGCAGACGGTGCGACCGGGCGTCCGCCGTCGTGGAAACTCTCATGGCTCATGCGGCCGACATGCCAGAGTTGCAGCATGATGCGGCCTCCGGCCCGGTGTACGGCTTCTGTGACGAGCCGCCAGCCGGCGATCTGCGCGGGAGAGTGGATGCCGGGTGTAAACGAGTAGCCCTGGCCCTGCGCCGAGATCTGGGTGGCCTCGGTGACGATGAGGCCGGCCGAGGCGCGCTGGGCATAGTACTCGGCCATCAGGGCGTTGGGCACATTGCCCGGCTGGCTGCTTCGCGCCCGCGTCATCGGCGCAAGCGCGATACGGTTGGGTAGGGTCAAGGACCCGAGCGGGATCGGAGAAAAGAGCGATGGCATGGTGAGATCCTTTGTGAGGGGCAGTCGCATAGCGGCAGGGCCAAGCACGGGGAAGCACGTCAGTTGATCAGTGCGCCGCCTTCGATGTCGATGACCGAGCCGGTGACGAAGGGATTGTCGATGGCGAAGAGATAGCCGCTGGCGATATCTTCCGGTTGCCCGGCGCGGCCGGCAGGCAGTGTTGCAGCGGCGCGATCGAACATCGCGTCGCGCGCCTCGCCGGCCATGCCGGCATAGGCTTCCGTTCGCGTCAGGCCGGGGCTGACGACATTCACCCGCAGCGGTGCCAATTCCTTGGCCAGCACCTTGGCGGTTGCTTCGAGTGCCGCGTTCATCGCCGTCTTGACGAAGGTGCCCGGCACCGTTCGGCGGGCGAGAAAACCCGAGGTGAAGGTGATCGTACCGCCGGGCCGAATGCTCTTGGCCGCCTCGCGGGCAAGCAGGATCGAGCCCCAGTACTTGACGTCGAAGGCGGCCTTGGCTGCTTCGAGGTCGATATCGACGACGGTGCCGCCCGGCGCCGAGGAGCCAGCCGTGACGATCAGGTGATCGAACGGACCGAGCTGTTGGAAATAGGCGGCCACTGCCGCGGCATCGGCAAGATCGAGACCGGTGGCGCGGCTGGCGATCTCTACCCGGCCCGGGCGCTCGGCAAGCGCCTTGGCGACGGCGGCGCCGATACCGCTGGTGCCGCCGATGACGACGGAGACGGTGGTGTCAGTGAAAGTCATGGTCATTCTCCGGAGGAAGAGTGGGAAAGGGTTCGGAAAAGACGGCTTCGAGCAGCGGTCCGCCAGGCGCGCGCAGGAACAACCGCCGCTCGCCGATGTCGGCAAGGTCCATGGTCGAATAGGGAATGGCGAGCCGGTCGAGCTTGGCGCGGAAGGCGGCGTAGCCTTCGAACCGGAAGCCGACATGATCGATCGCTTCGGCCGCACGCTCGAAGCCCACGCCACGGCTGCCGATGAGGTGGACGATCGGCTTGCCTCCGGCATAGAGCCAGCAGCCGGGGATTCGGCGGATAGCTGCCGGACGCTCGCCGACGGTCAGGTCGAAGACCGTCTCGAAGAACGCGCGTGTGGCGTCGATATCGGTGGTGCGGATGGTGACGTGGTCGATGTGCATCACGCGTCTCCTTTCGCCAGCAAATTTAGCGCTTGCGGCGCATCCGGATAATTGGCTTATTTCCAAAATTATATTTCGGAGAAAGCGAAAGATGCTGCTGGACAATCTGGCTCTGTTCCTTCTGATCGTCGAAAAGGGCGGGCTTTCCGCCGCCGGCCGCGAGAAGGGGTTGTCGCCAGCCTCCGTCTCCGAGCGGCTGGCAGCACTCGAGGCCCACTATGGCGCCGCACTTCTGAAACGCACGACGCGGGCGATCAGCCTGACGGAGGAGGGCCGCCTGCTGGTGGACGGCGCCCGCCGGCTGCTGGCGGAGGCCGACGAACTGGAGAGCGGCATCCGGTCGGGCACGCGCACGATCTCGGGGCCGATCCGGCTGAGCGCGCCTGAGGATATGGGGCGGCGCTACATCGTACCGATCCTCGATCGCTTTCTCGCGGAGCACCCCGATGTGACGGTGGATCTCAATCTCACCGACGGTTACCTCGACCTGGTCGGCCAGGGCATGGATTTCGCGATCCGGCACGGCGTGCTGGCCGACAGCACGCTGAGGTCTCGGTCGCTCGGGGAGAACCGGCGCGTCGTCTGTGCGGCGCCGTCCTATCTCGAAGCTATGGGTCGGCCGGAGCATCCCGACGATCTCTCCCGCCACGACTGCATCGTCATGCGCTTCGGCGCCAATCTCGACCGCGAATGGGCCTTTCAGGTGGATGGCAAGCCGCACAAGGTCATGGTGCGCGGGCGTCGCGTCGCCAATGACGGCGGACTGGTGGGGGCGTGGTGCAGGGCGGGGCACGGCATCGCCCTGAAGTCGGTGTGGGACATCGCCGAGGACCTGGCCTCCGGCGCGCTGGTCGAGCTTCTCAAGGATTTTGCAGTCGGCGAAACCGGGTTGCAGATCGTCTATCCGCCGGCGAACGTCCAGCCACGCCGGGTGCGGCTGTTGATCGAGCGGATCGCTTCGGAACTCGGTTCGATCGAGACTGTCCTGACGCGCATTGGAGACGCATAGGGCCGGCGACACGTCCGCCCGTGGCCGCTGCCGACGTGGCCGTCGTGCAACAGTACCGCCCCCCGTTTTCCAATGCGGCATGCCAGCGCATTGCGGTCGCGCGCGGCTTCACTTATAAAACATGAGTAACACATTCAACATAATCGGTGGCGCACGGCGCCACCGCTGGTTCCGGCGGCGGCCGCGCGGCTCCCGCGATGGAGAGGCAGATTGATGACCGATGCGATGGTGCAGGGGCTCCACGAACGGGAAGAGGGCAGGATACGCCGTTTCTTCAGCCGCCGCCTCAGAAGTCGCGAGGATGCCGTCGACGCCACGCAGGAAACGTTCATGCGCATGCTGGAGGCATCGCGCTCGACGCTGATCGAGAACCCGCAAGCCTATCTGTTCCAGGTCGCGCGCTCCGTCGCGCGGGTCGCTGCCGAGCGCACCGCGCGCGAGCAGGCGCTGTTCGTTGCCGACGAGGACGGCATGGAGCATGCCGAAGACAGGCCGATCCAGGATCGCATCGTCAATGCCCGCCAGTGCCTTTTGATCATGGCGCGCACCATCGAGGGGCTTCCGAACCGTTGCCAGCAGGTCTTCATCCTCAGCCGCCTGCACGGCCTCAGCAACGGCGCGATTGCCGAGCAGCTCGGCATATCGAGAAACATGGTCGAAAAGCACATCATCCGGGCGCTGCTCGAATGCCGGAAAATGCGCGCCGAAATTATTTTCTGAGCCGACATCAGGCAAAACCATCCATTCAACTCTAAGATGATGGGAGCGATTCTTTGGGACCGCCCGAAGGCATTTTCAGTTCGACCGGAAGACAGGAATGAGTGGCGATCGCCAGACAATCGATGACAGCGTTCTGCAAGCGGCTGCCGGCTGGGTTGCGCGAATGCAGTCCGAGGATGCGACCATTATCGACCGCCAGGCATTCGAGCGCTGGCTCGACGAGCATCCGGATCATCGGGCGGCCTACGAAGAACTGCGGGCATTGTGGAGCGATCTCGGCGAGGTACCGATCCCCGAAGGGCGGCTCGGGCAGTTGCGCGCACAGCGCCGCCGCCGCGTCGGTGGCTTTGTCGGGCTCTGTCTTGCCGCAGGCGTCGCGATCCTGTCGCTGGCGACGCCCTATGGCGACCGTTGGCGCGCCGACTACTACACCGGTGTCGGCGAGGTCAGGCGCATCGCGCTGGAGGACGGGACGCAGGTGGACCTCAACACCGACACGGCGCTCGTCGTCCGATATGATCAGGGGCAAAGAAAGGTGCGGCTGCTGCGCGGCGAGGCGTTCTTTGCCGTCGCAAAAAATCCGCAGAGGCCCTTCGTGGTCGAAGACGGCTCGATCAGCGCGACGGCGCTCGGAACCCGCTACTCGGTTGGCGCGACGGGGGCGGACCGAGCGGCCGACGTTAAAGTGGAGGAGGGCCGTGTCGAAGTCGAGGCGGCCGGGCAGAAAGCCATCCTCGGCGCCGGCGAAGCGGCAACGATCGACCGGCAGGGTCGCCTGTCCTTGACGAAGACGGATGTTGCCGCCGGGACGGCCTGGCGCGACGGAAAGCTTGTCTTCTCCCGTCGGCCGCTCCGTGAGGTCCTTTCGACGCTCGAGCGCTACCGCCGCGGCCGGATCCTGCTCATCGACGAGAAGGCCGGCGCGCTCGAAGTGTCGGGCATCTTCGATCTGCACGATACCGACGACGCACTGAGCGTTCTCGAAGCCAGTCTGCCGCTCCGTGTCTTGCGGCTCTCGGGCCTCATGGTCCTCGTCCAGTCGCGTTAGGTTGACGCCGGCGGCAAGGCGGTTTCGCGCCTTACAAGAATCTTTTCTGACAAAAATCGTCCGGTGACGTCAGGAGAACGCGCTCCCCACACTCTTAGTCAGCAGTGGCGGCGCTGCACCTGGTTCGAGGTGGCCCGCCCGGAGTTGGAGTAGGGGATCTCGGATGAGAATTTTGCAGGGTCGTGGATCGCGACGCCGGTCTTTTGCATGCTTGGCGCTCGCCAGTGTTTCTTTCATCGCCTGCGCGAGCGCAGTGCAGGCGCAGGCGACGGCGGCACCGTCCGCGATCACGGCGTCCAAAGCGATCTCCGTTCCCGCGGGCTCCCTTGAAACGGGCATTCTCAAGCTCGGCCGGCAGGCCGACCTGCGCCTGCTCTATCCGAGCGCGCTCACCAGCGGCAAGGTGACCAAGGGCGTTGAAGGCAGGCTCGCGACCGAGGCGGCGGTTGTGCAACTGCTCGACGGGACCGGGCTTCGCTTCCGCATCGTCAGCGCAACGACCGTGCAGATCTTCGATCCGGCGGACGCGACGATCACCACCGGCGCCGTCGTCAGGGATGGCGCAACGCAACTGGAAAAGATCACCGCGACCGGCGAGCGGACCGGCGCCGAAGGCATCGTCGAGACCGACGGCTACGTGGCGAAATCCGCTAGGATCGCCACCAAGACCGATACGCCGGTCATGCAGACGCCGCAGTCGATGTCGGTGATCAGCCAGAAACAGTTGCAGGACCTGAAGCCCCAGAACCTGATGGAGGCGCTGAATTATACGCCCGGCGCCCGCGTCGGCCAGTACGGCGCCGAGCCGCGCTTCGACGCCTTCAAGGTACGCGGCATCGACCTGACGCTGACCGGCATCTTCCGCGACGGCATGCGCCAGATCGCAAGCCCCAACGGCCTGTTCCGGCTGGAGCCCTATGGCGTCGAGGCAATCGCCACGTTGCGCGGCCCGGCCGCCTCCATCTACGGCGCCAGCTCGTCTGGCGGTATCGTCGATATCGTCTCGAAACGCCCGACCAGCGACCCGCTGCGCGAGGTCGAGGTGCAATACGGTTCCTTCGGTCGCGTGCAGGGCGCCTTTGACGTTTCCGGACCGCTCGACGACGAAGGCACCATGCTCTACCGCATGACCGGTCTTGCGCGCGACGGCCGCACCGAGATCGAGGCGGTGAAGGACGACCGCCTGTTCATCGCGCCCGCTTTCACCTGGCAGCCGGACGAGGGCACCAAGTTCACGCTGCTTGGCGAGTACATGGATTCGACCACCGGCGGCACCTGGGGCTACCTCAACCGCTACGGGCCGGACGGCAAGTCGATCGGCGCGATCCCGACCTATGGCGGCGACGCCCGCTTCAACGATTTCACCCAGAAGCAGGCGCGCATCGGCTACGAGCTGGAGCATGAGCTCACAGACAGCGTCACGCTCTTCCACAAGCTGCGCTACTCCGACATTTCGACGCGGCAGGAATGGGTGTTCGCCAAGTATCCGGGCCTGACCGTCGAGGACAACAGCGGCCTTGCCAGCGACACCTATCTGAAGTTCGACTTCGACACGGGTGCCGCCGCGCACCAGCTGATCGCCGGCATCGACTACAGCTACATGAAGTATACATCGCAGCAGGGCAGCGGGCCGGATCTCTTCACCGACGACTTCACCTATGTGCCGAAGCTGACTTCGACCCAGAAGCAGTCGCAAAGCGGCATCGGCATCTACATCCAGGACCAGATCGAGTATGAGGCCTGGCGCCTGACGGCGGGCCTGCGCCACGACTGGGTGGACAACAAATATTCCGTCGACGGAAGGCGCTTCAACCGCGACGACAGCGAGACGACCGCGCGCGCTGCCCTTGGCTACGTGCTGCCGAACGGCATGATGCCCTATGTCAGCTACGGGACGGCCTTCGTTTCCAACCCGGGCGTGATCCTCAATCTCGGCGGCACCGATACGCCGGCGATGCCGACGCTCGGCAAGCAATGGGAGGCGGGCGTCAAGTACGAGATCCCCGGCCAGAACGCGACGATTACGGCCGCGATCTTCAACATCGACCAGGAAAACGCCACCGTCTACGAGACGTCATCGGGTCTCAACCTCCTGCGCCAGCTCGATCTGAAGTCACGCGGCTTCGAGCTCGAGGGCACGGCCTCGCTCGACAACGGCTGGAACTTCATCGCGTCCTACTCCTACAACGACGTCGAAATCACCAAGCTGACGTCGGAAACGCTCGGTAACCAGCTGAACTCCTCGCCCTACCACATGTTCTCGCTGTGGGCGGACTACGAGGTGCAGTCCGGACCGCTCGAAGGGCTCGGCGTCGGCGCAGGCGTGCGCTATGTCGGCTCGAGCTTCGGCGACAACGTCCACACGCCGGTCCTCAACAACCAGGCGCGCACATTTGTCGATGCTTCGGTGCGCTACGATCTTGGCGCTGCCAATCCGAACTTCGAGGGCGTGCGGCTTCAGCTCAATGCGACCAACCTCTTCGACGAAGTCGAGCAGCTTTGCACAACGGGCTTCTGCTACTTCGACGAAGGCCGCAAGGCGGTCGCCAGCCTGCGTTACCGCTTCTGATGGCGTCGGAAAAGGCAGTCCAGCCAAGGCCGTCGCCCGCCGCGATCTTCTTCGCGGTCGGTGGGCTCTATGTCGCGCAGAGCGTGATCGGCGGGCTGACGATGCTCGGCCTGCCGGCGGTCTTGCGGACGCAGGGCCTCCCGCTCGACCAGATCGGCCTCGTCTATCTGACGGTGCTGCCCTGGGCGCTGAAGTTCCTCTGGTCGCCGCAGGTGGAGCGTTTCCGCCTGCCGGTGGTCGGTCGCAACCGCTCGGCGGTCATCATTGTCGTCGGCGGCACGCTGTCGGCGCTGATGCTTACGGTTCTCGGGTTCATCGGCCCGGAGCGGCTCTTCCCCGTTCTCGCCTGCCTCGTGTTCATCGCGCTCTTCACCTCGACCGTCGACATCGCCTGCGACGGTTTTGCGGTCGAGACGCTCGCCGAAGAGCATCACGGTTGGGGCAATGCCGCCCAGGTCGGCGGCTCCTATGTCGGCTCGGCGATCGGTGCCGGCCTGTTCCTCGTGCTCGTCGATCGGCTCGGCTGGGCCCCGGCGGTGTGGATCATGGCCGCCGTCGTGCTGGGGCTCGGTCTGCCTTTCCTGCTCGGGCCCGGTTCGCGCCCGACGAACGAGGCGCGCAGCCACACTCCGTCGCTCAAGGCTGCGCTCGCCCGGCCGGAGGTGCGCAAAGGCCTTCTGCTCGCAGCGATCTATGTGTCCGCGCAGAAATGGGGCCTTGCCATGCTCGGCCCTTTCCTGATCGACTACGGGTTCGACCTCGCCTCTGTCGGTATGCTCAATGGTGTCGGCAGCATGCTCGTCGGCTTCGGTGGCGCCTTGTTCGGCGGTCTGCTCGTGCGCCTGTGCGGTGCCGGTGCCGTGCTGATCGGCGCGCTGCTCCTGCAGGTGACGATGCTGGTCGCGTTCGCCTATGTCGGCGCCTCCGGCGATGTCTCGCGACCGCTGGTGATGACGCTTGCGGTCGCCAGTTCCTCCGGCGTCATGGCGATCGGCTTCGTCGCGCTCTATGCACAGTTCATGGGCTGGGCCGATCCGCGCCAGGCGGGCGTCGATTTCACTCTGTTCCAATGCATGGACAGCCTTGTCAGCATGGCCGGGGGCTTGGGCGCCGGCTGGATCGCCGAACGGTTCGGCTATTCCGCCTTCTTTATTTGCGCGGCAGGGGTTTCAACGGTTGCGGTGCCGTTGCTGGCGTTCCTCGTGCGGCCGCCGATGCGGCCGACGCGCAGCGCGCCTTGCCCTGACGCCGGCGCTCCCTGATGTACACGGGCAAGGGACCGGTCAGGGCGCGGATGCACGTGCTGGCCGGTTGCGGAACTGTCGGCGATAGCTGGCTGGCGAGATGGAGAGGGCGCGGGTGAAATGCTGGCGGAATGAGACGGTGGAGCCAAAACCCGCCATCTGCGCTACGTGATCGACCGAACAGGAGCCGGTCTCCAGCAGGCGCTGCGCCACCGCCAACCGCTGCGCCAGAACCCATTGCGTGAACGTCGTTCCCGTCTTCTTGCGGAAATGTCGGGTGAAGCTGCGGAGACTCATGCCGGCGTGATCGGCCAGCCGTTCGAGCGACAGTGGCTCGTCGAGATGTTCGATCGCCCAGGTAATCGTCGCTGAGAGCGGGTCGCCGCTGCCGGGGGCAGGGAGCGGCGCTTCGATATATTGCGCCTGGTCGCCGTGACGATGAGGTGCGACGACCAGCCGGCGGGCGATGCGGTTGGCGATCTCGGCGCCGTGGTCGCTGCGCACGATGTGCAGGCAGCAGTCGATCGCCGCGGCCGTTCCGGCGGACGTCAGGATATCGCCCTCGTCGAGATAGAGCGCGTTCCGGTTCAGCGCGACCTGCGGGTAGGCGCGCTCGAATTCGTCCGCCCAGGCCCAGTGCGTCGAGGCCGCCCGGCCGTCGAGCAGCCCGGCTTCGGCGAGCACGAAGGTGCCGAGGCAGAGGCCGACGAGCCGGGCGCCACGGGCGTGGGCGTCGCGCAGCGCCTCAAGCAGGCTTTCCGACGGACGGTTGCCCGCATCGTTCCAGGCCGGCACGATGATCGTGTCCGCTTCCGTCAGGCTTGCGAGATCGTGCTCCACCTCGATGCTGAAACCGGACATGGTGCGAACGGTACCGGTCTTTTCTCCGGCAATCACAAGCCGGTAACGTGGCGCGCCGAGCTTCAACAGGTCGTCGCCGAACACGATGCAGGGCACCGAGAGGTGAAAGGGGCTGATGCCCTCGAAGGCGACGATGGCGACGGTGTGCATGTGCTGGCCGATACTCAAGCAAATGATGTTGGCCGGAACCTATCACATATTGTCATTCAGGCCACTTTCGTGATGAGGCCGCTTTGACGATCTTCGCGGGCGTCGAAACGCGAAAGGAACCTCCCATGACACAACACCCGACCATCCGTACGATCGCCGGTGCCGCTGCCCCCACCAGCCTCGATCCCAGGAAGACGGCGCTGCTGGCGATCGACTTCCAGAACGAATATTTTGCCGGCCGCATGCCGATCCCCGATGGCGAGAAGGCGCTCGCCAATGCCAAGCGGTTGATCCAACGCGCCGATTCCGATGGGATGAAGGTCTATCACGTCAAGCATGTCACGCCGGCTGGCAGCCCGGTGTTTGCCGAGGACAGCGAGACTTCGGCGTTTCACCGGGACATTCAGCCCGCCGCCAACCATTCGGTGGTGCGCAAATCCTCCGTCAGCGTCTTTGCCAGCACGGATCTCGGCACCCAGTTGAGGCAGGCTGGCGTCGATACGCTCGTCATGTCAGGGCTGATGACCCATGCCTGCGTTGCCGGTGCAGCGCGTGATGCCGTGCCGCTCGGCTTCAACGTCATCGTCGCTTCGGATGCCTGCGCCACACGCGATCTCGATACGGGGGAAGGTGACGTTGTTCCGCATGCGCTGCTGCACCGTGTGTCGCTGGCGACGATCGATGACACCTTCGGCGACATCCTGACGACCGATCAGGTGCTGGCGCTGGCGCGCCGGTCCTGATTGATCGGCGCAACCGGGCCTGTCTGGAGCGAGCTTTTCTGAGAGGTCGCATCCGGACAGAACGGTTCGCCCGACCTTGCTAGGCGGAACCGCGCAGCATGATCTCGGCGCTCAAGAGAATGCGCTCGTCCTCGGGGAAGGCGCCGCCGTCGTCGGTGGTTTCTCCGAGCTTGAACAGCAGGAGCTCGATCGCCAGCCGGCCAATCTCGTTGTAGTTCTGCGCCACCGTCGTCAGCGGCGGGCAGGTGTAGCGCGACAGCGGATGGTCGTCGTGGCCGGCGACGCGCAGATCCGCATCGGCATCGCGTCCGACCTTGAGGCCCGACTGGAAGGCGGCGGCAATGACGCCGAAGGCGACGCGGTCGTTGGCGCAAAGCACCGTCCTGGTTGGAAAGCCGCCGGAGCCGAGGATGCGCAGCGTCTCGTCGAAGCCGAATTTTTCGAAATCCCAGGCGGCATTCGGCGTGGTTTCGACCAGTGCCGGCTCCATCTTCAGCTGCTGCATCGCTTCCAGATAGGCGTCGCGCCGGGCCATCGCGTTGTTGTTGACCGGCGGCATGCCGAAGTAGCAGGGCGGGCTGCCGGAGCGGCAAAGATAGTCGACCATCAGACGGAAGCTCTGGCGGTTGTCGGTGCCGACGAAGGACGAGCTGTCGTCGAGTGGCGAGTCCACATAGATCAGCGGAATGCTGGCGCCGAGCGCCGTCAGCGTCCGGTGATGCGACTGCACGCCGAGCGGCGCGATGATGGCGCCGGCGACGTTCATCGACTTGAAGGTCTCGATCGCCCGCTCTTCCATTTCCGGCCGCCCGTCGGAGGAGAGCACGAAGGCAAGGAACCCTGCCTGGTTGGCGATGTGTTCGATCCGGCGCGTCAGCGCCATGTAAAAGGGATCGGTCGAGTTCGGGACGATGACGCCGAGGATATTGGTGCGGCGGCGGTTCAGGTTGACGGCGAAGATGTTCGGGCGAAAACCCGACTGCTTGATCGCAGCCTCGATGGCATCGCGGGTCTTCTTGCGGACCGAGCCTGGATCATTGAAGTATTTCGAGACCGTCGGGCGCGACAAGCCGACGAACTCCGAAAAATCCTCCATGGTCTTGATCTGTCTGTCCACGGTCGCTGTGCCCCATATTGTTTTGATTTCGTTTATAGGTTCATTTCGAGGGGATAGGCAGTACCGGCTCGCAAATATTCACCGAACAGAGGGCCGGGCGCTAAGCGCGGCAGGCACTGAAGTAATCCTCGAGAACCCGATCGACGGCAGCAAGTGCCAGCGGTTTTGCTTGAGCCGCGACTTCACCGTCGCGCACGCGCTCGTAATTGCCGGGGAGATACTGGCTGATCAGCGTTTCCGCGATGACGACGCCGTCAAGCAGTGCCAGAAGTTCTTCGACGGCTGCCGCGACCTTCGGATGCGGCCAGTAATAGCGGATGCGGTCGCTATAGGAGAAGTGCCGCTGCAGCCGCTGGGCCTCCGCCGAGCCGTGGTAATACTTGCCCCAGTTGGCCGGCTCCTCGCGCATCACTTCCTCGGTGACGGCCGCCAGCGTCTGCTTGCGCGCCTCGGGGAAAAGGAAGGCGGCGATCTGGTCGAGGCCGTAGAGTGCCTCGCGCAAAGCGAAGGTCAGGCCCGGGCCGACCTTGAGAATGGCAAAGCCGTCGGAAACGAGATCGCGCAGCGCCTCTGGTGTCTGGTAGTCGGTCGAATGCGCTTCGAAGACGACGCCGTCGAGCTGTTTCAGGGTGGCGCTAAGCTTCGCCGCTTTCGCCCGGTCATAGGCGATCACGTTCTCGTTGCCGAACTCGACGCCCGGCTGGACCACCGCGCCCACGACACGTCCGAAGGCGTCGGCAGCGCCGGCCTTTTCAAACGCCTGGCGATGAATGGAGACGGTCTCGACCGCCGCCTCGGGTGCGGTGACTTCCAGCGTGTCGAGCTCTTCCAGTGCCCCGCCCGGAACCGGCACTTCGGTGCCGATGATGTAGACGGGAGCGGCGTGGTTTTCGCCGCGAATAGCGGCTTCGGCGGCAGCCGCCAGCCGCGCGGCGCGCTCCGCCGTCACCGCATCGGGCAGAGCCACCGGCTCGCCGGCGCAGCCCATGCTGGTATCGAGATGCAGCTTGGTGAAGCCGGCCTTGGCATAGGCTTCGATCATCGTCTCGGCCTTGGCCATGGCCTCTTCGGCCGCAAGGTGTTTCCACGGGTTGGGGCCGAGATGGTCGCCGCCAAGAATGATCTTGTCCTTCGGGAAGGCGACACGATCGGCGATCCCGGCGACGAAGCGGGTGAAATCGGCGGGCGTCATGCCGGTATAGCCGCCGTCCTGGTTGACCTGGTTGCAGGTCGCCTCGATCAAAAGCGCGGCATCTTCCTTCAGCGCCCGAAGCATGGCGGCTTCGATCACCAGCGGGTGGGCCGAGCAGACGGAGGGTATGCCGCGGGGGCCGGGGCGTTCGGACCAGCGGGCGATGTCGATCAGAAGGTTCTGTTGCATGGCGGTCAGCCCTTTTTCGCGGTGATGAAGGTTTCGAGATCGGCGCGCGTCGATGCGCCTTCCATCGGGCCGGAAATCATGACGGCGCGCGCGCCCGAGGCATTGGCGAATTCCAGTGCTTCAGCGGGCTTGGCTCCGTTCAGCCAGAAGGTGACGAAGGTCGCGCCGAAGCAGTCGCCGGCGCCGGTCGGGTCGATTTCCTCGACCGCAAAACCCGGATGCGAGAGCGTCGTTTCACGATCGAAATAGCTGGCGCCTTCGGCGCCGCGCTTGACGACGACCACCTTGATGCCGGTGGCGAGCAGCTCGGCAATGGCTTCCGCTTCGGTCTTTGCCTGCGTGAACAGGAAGAGTTCCTGTCCGCTCGGCAGGAAGACGTCGGTCTTGGCGAGCACCGCCTGCAGCGCCTCGCGCATGCCGGGACTGTCGAGGATTTCCGGCCGCAGGTTCGGGTCGAAGGAGACGGTGCCGCCGGCTGATTTGATGATCTCGATCGCGGCGATGATGCTCTCGACCACGCTTGGAGCGTAGAGCGACGAGCCCATCACGTGCAGGTGGCTGCAAGTTCCGACCAGCGCCCGGGTCGCCTCGTCGAGCCGGATCGTGCCGCAGGCACTGTGGCGGATGTTGAAGACGAAGGCGCGGCTGCCGTCGGCGCGGTAGCGCACGAAGGCGCTGCCGGTGGTGCCGAGCGGATCGACCGCGATACCCGAGATGTCGACGCCATCGGCCTTGAGCCGATCAAGGTTGACGTGGCCGAAATCGTCGTTGCCGACGCGCGAGATCATTGCCGCTGCCTGGCCGAGCTTGCCGACCTGGTCAATGAAGATCGCCGGCGCACCCGAGGGGTAGGGGCCGATCAAAGGGGTCGCCTGGCGAAAGCCGTCGCCCTTTTCCGTGGCGATGATCTCCACGAGAATTTCGCCGATCGTCAGTATCTTGTGCATGGGTATGTTCTCTTCGGAAAGATCAGCGCTTTGCCTGCTTGGCGCGTACGTCGAGCCAGACGGCGATCAGGATCACCAGGCCCTTGACGATGAGCTGGTAGAAGTAGGGGACCGACAGCATGTTCATGCCGTTGTTCATGACGCCGATGATGAGCGCGCCGATCAGCGTGCCGACCATGGTGCCGACGCCGCCGGCGAGCGAGGTGCCGCCGAGGACTGCCGCCGCGATCGCGTCGAGCTCGTAGCTCATGCCGGCATTGGTCTGGGCGGAGAACAGGCGGGAGGAGAGAAGCACGCCGCTGATCGCCGCCATCACGCCCGAGATCATGAAGATGGTGATCTTCAGCCGGTCGACCTTGATGCCGGAATAGACCGCTGCCTCGCGATTGCCGCCCGTCAGATAGGCGCGGCGGCCGAAGCTCGTCTTGCTCAAAAGGATGTGGTTGACGAGGAAGAGCACGGCGACGACCCAGATGATGATCGGCAGGCCGAGGAAGCTTTCGGTACCGATGGCGGTCCAGGTCGAGTTCTCGATCATCGCCGGCGCGCCGTTGGTCGGCAGGCTGACCATGCCGCGGTAGATGCCCATGGTCGCGACGGTGACGATGAAGGAGGGAAGCAGCAGTTTTGCCGTCAGCACGCCGTTCAGCATGCCCATCAGGGCGCCGGCAAGAAGCGTGACGACGAGCGCCGGCGCGAAGCCGAGACCGAAGGCGAAACATTGCGCCCCGACCATGCCCGCAACCGCGATGATCGAGCCGACCGAAAGGTCGATCTCGCCGAGCAGGATCACCCAGGTCATGCCGAAGGCGGCGATCGCCACCACGGCCACCTGCTGCAGGATGTTCATGAAGTTGACGACCGACATGAAGCGCGGGTTGAGGAAGGAGAAGATGACGCAGAGCATCACCAACGACAAAAGGATGCCGCCATACTGTTTCAGGGCGCGCAGGAAGGCGGCCTGGAGTTCGGATTGCTGCGTCATGATTTAAATCCCGTTGCGTGCGCCATGATCGTTTCCGGGTTGAGTTCGGCGCCGGAAAGCGTTGCGCCGATGACGCCCTCGTGCATGACGACGACGCGGTCGCTCATTCCCAGCACTTCCGGCAGCTCGGAGGAGATCAGCAGGATCGCCGTTCCCTCGGCCGCCAGCTGGCGGATGATCTTGTAGATTTCGAACTTGGCGCCGACATCGACGCCGCGAGTGGGCTCGTCGAGGATCAGCACCTTGGGCCGGGTCAGCAGCCACTTGGCGAGCACGATCTTCTGCTGGTTGCCGCCGCTGAGCGAACCCGAGGGCGTGTCGAGCGAATGGGTCTTGATCGCCAGCCGGCCGACTTCCTGGGCTGCCGCCGTGCGTTCGGCGCGGCTGCGGGTGAAGCCGAGCGGGCCGGTGAAATCGGAGAGCGCCGCCATCGAGATGTTCCAGCCGACGCTGTGGCTGAGGACCAGGCCCTCTTCCTTGCGGTTTTCGGTGACGAAGCCGATGCCGCGGGCGATTGCCTCTGCCGGCGAGCGGAAGCGGACCGGTTTCCCCTCGAAGTGCACAGTTCCGGTCGCAGCCTTCATGCCAAAGAGCGCGTTCATCACCTCGGAGCGGCCGGAGCCGACGAGGCCGAAGAAGCCGAGGATTTCACCGGGCCGGATGTCAAAGGAGATGTTCTCGAACTCGCCGTCGCGGGTGAGGTCGTCGACGGAGAGAACCGGCGTGGCATCCGGCTTCTGCTCGTGTGCCGCTGGCGGATAAATTTCGTCCATGCGGCGGCCGACCATCAGCGCGATCAGCGCCTCGATGGTGACGTCGTCGCGATCATGGGTGGAGACATATTCACCGTCGCGGATGACCGTGATGTCGTCGCTGAGCCGCATGATCTCTTCCATGCGGTGCGAGATGTAGATGACCGCGACGCCACGGCTCTTCAGCCGCGCGATGATGTCGAAGAGGATCTCGGCTTCGCTGTCGCTGAGCGACGACGTCGGCTCGTCGAGAATGACGACTTTGGCCTCGTGGCTTAAGCCCTTGGCGATCTCGACCAGCTGGCGCTGGGCGATCGAGAGATTGCCGACCTTCTCGCTGACATCGATCGGCAGGCCGAGATCGGCGACGATCGCGCGGGCCCTGGCGACCAGTTCCTTGTCGTTGATGAAGCCGAAGCGGCGTGGCTCGCGGGAGGCGAGAATGTTTTCGGCCACCGTCAGATTGCTGCAGAGGCTGAGTTCCTGGAAGACGATGGCAAGACCGAGGGCGGCGGCATCCTGCGGGTTGCGCGGCTGGTAGGGGCGCCCATCGAGGGCGATTTCCCCCGAGGTCGCCTCGTGAACCCCTGCGAGGATCTTCATCAGCGTCGATTTGCCGGCGCCGTTTTCGCCGAGCAGCGTGTGCACCCGGCCGCGCCGAACCTTGAGGCGCATGCCCTTCAGCGCCGCGACCTGGCCGAAGGATTTGGTGACGTCGTCGATTTCGAGAATGGTATCGCTGGTCGAACCAAACATGGCGGCCTCCTTCAGGTCAGCCGAGAGCAGCGCCTCCGGCCAGAGGACGGAAACGGACCCTGATGGGTTGCCGCCGCCCCTGAGGTGAGGCGGCGGCTGTCCTGGGAGGACTTACTTCGCGGTGTAGACGCCGGGGACGATCGGCTGTTCGGCCGGCACGGTCTCGCCGGCGGCAACCTTGACGGCGGTGTCGACCGCCTGCTTGCCCATCTGGTCCGGGAACTGTTGGATGACGCCGACCATGACAGGGTTCGTGTCGACGGCGTCGCGCGCTTCCTTCATGCCGTCGAAGCCGATGACCTTGACCTGGGATTCGAGACCCGCAGCCTTGACCGCAACGGCAGCGGCAAGGGCGGCATTGTCGCCGAAGCCGAAGATGCCGGTGATATCAGGATTGGCCTGCAGCATGTTCTGGGCGGCGGCCAATGCTTCGGCGCGGGTGATGCCGGTCTGGATCGCGACGATTTCCATGTCCGGATGCTTGGCGATCGCTTCCTTGAAGCCGTTGACACGGTTTACCACCGACTGGACCGTCGGATAGTCGATGACGGCGACCTTGCCCTTGTTGTCGAGAACCTTGGCCATCAGCTCGCCGGCCTTGACGCCGCCGGTGAAGTTGTCGGTGCCGATATGCGAGGTGACGGTCGCGCCATTTGCCGGAACGTCGACGGTGATCACCTTGATGCCGGCCTTCTCGGCTTTTTCGATCGCAGCGCGCACGCCCTGGCTGTCGACCGGCGAGATGACGATGACGTCGACGCCCTTGACGATGAAGTCTTCGACATCGGCGAGCTGCTTGTTCAGATCCTGGTTGGCGATCGAGACCTCGAGCTTGACGTTCTTGGCTTCAGCCTCGGCTTTCATCGCGTCGGCGAGCTCGATGTAGAACGGGTGCTGCTGGGTCAGAAGCGACGCGCCGATGCCGTCGGCAAAAGCCGAGGAGGCAAGGAGCGACAGCGCCGTGCCGGCGACGAGAGATTTCAGAATGCGGGACATGTTCATGGTTTCCTCCCTGGAAACGGCGCGGGCCTTCTTGTGTCTCAGCCAAGCTGGCGAGGCCCTCCCGCCGCCGTCTTGGTGAGGCCGTAAAAATCATAAAAGTTTTCGCGCGTCAACTTTTAAAAATACACGAACAAAATATTTGGAGCGCAGTGTGGAAATTTCTACGTTGCAGCGGTCGTCCTTTCAGTCCTTTTGCGGGTGGCTTGTCTTTCCGGAGCCTTGCGCCAGATTTCATGACAAACGGCAAAGGAGACGAGCCATGGCTGAGACCGGCAAGACGGCGTTGGTCCGCATTCTTGGGCGGGTGCAAGGCGTCAGCTTCAGGGTCTGGACGCGTGACGAGGCGCGCAAGCTCGGTCTGGTGGGATGGGTTCGAAACGAGGCGGACGGGTCGGTGGCCGCCTTGATCAGCGGCCCGGAGGACGCGGTCACCCTCATGCTCGAGCGCCTGCATGACGGGCCGCCGGCGGCATGGGTTTCGAAGGTCGTTGCCGAATTTGTCGAGCCGCCCGGGCACATCGGTGACTTTCGCATCACCAAATAGGCCGGGATTGGTTTTTAGCGCCGGTTGGCGTTAGGCTTCCGAAACCGTTGACGGCCGGCCATAGGCGCGCAGGAACGTCTTCACCGCCCTGCGGGCGCTGATCTCCAGCTCTGCTTCGCTCGGCGTTTCACCGAAGAGCCCACCCATCTGCAGGTCGGCCTTGATCAGTGCGATGAACTGGCGCGCCGCGAGGTCGAAATCGTCGATGTCGAGCGGTGCGATGTGGGCAAGGCGCGCAAACAGCGCCGCCAGCGCCCGATCGGTCTTGCCCGGTCCCTGCTCCCGCCAGAACTGGAAGAGATGCGGATAGCGGTTGCCCTCGGTCGAGATCAGCTTCTGGATGAACTTGGCGTCCTGGTTGCAATTGCAGTTCTTGTTGAGGCGCACGGCAAATTCGGCCAGGTCTTCCTCGAGGTTATCGCCGTTTTCAGGAAAGGTCGCGAGGATGGAGAAAAGCACGCCGTTCACGCGATCCATGATGTCCTGGATCACCGCCATGAACAGCGTCTCTTTCTCGCGGTAGTGATTGTAGATGGTCTGACGCGAGACACCCGCCGCGACGGCGATCTCGTCGATGCTGGCGCCGGAAAAGCCTTCCCGACAGAAAACATCGGCCGCGGCCTCCAGGATCGAGAGGCGTTTCGCGAATTGCCCTTTCTGGGGGCGAGCGTCAGACGAGGCCAAATCAAATTTCTTCATGGACCGAAGATAGGCGCCATTGACGATTTAGACAATGCTGTCTAATTTGACACGTATGTCCAAATTAATGGACGGAATAGTCAGCGCAGGATGCGTATCCCCAACGTTCGATCCTGGCACGACGATGTCTTTGAGTTTCAATCCGGGCGGCAGCGATTTCGGCGCCGCGATTTCTGAAAGTTCATTGCCATGACAACGTCCTTCCTCCGCACGGCGATCGTGCTCGGCCTGATCTCGGCGATCGGCCCCTTTGCAATCGACATGTATCTGCCGGCCTTGCCGTCGATCGGCAAGGACCTGACGGCCGAAAACGGCGTGGTGCAGTTCAGCCTGCTGGCGTTCTTCATCTCCTTTGCCATCTCGCAGCTTGTCTATGGCCCCCTCTCCGATATTTGGGGCCGCAAGGCTCCGCTCTATCTCGGCATCGGCCTCTTCACCGTCGCCAGCATCGGCTGCGCGCTTTCGACCGACATCGAAACCCTGATCGCCTTCCGCTTCCTGCAAGGGATCGGCGGTGCCGCCGGCATGGTCATTCCGCGCGCCGTGGTGCGCGACATGCACACGGGCGTCCAGGCTGCGCGGCTGATGTCGATGCTGATGCTGGTCTTCAGCATTTCGCCGATCCTGGCGCCGCTTGCCGGCAGCGCCGTCATCGGCTTCTACGGTTGGCGCGGCGTGTTCTATGCGGTGACCATCGCCGCCTTCATCGGCCTGATCCTGCTGTCGACGCAATTGCAGGAAACCCGGCCGAAGAAGGATCGCGCCGACAGCAGTATCGCAAGTGCGCTTGCCGCCTATCGCCTGCTTCTCTCCGACCGCAATTTCCTGACGCTCACCTTCATCGGCGGCCTCGGCATTTCCGGGTTCCTGGTCTATCTCGCCAATTCGCCCTTCGTGCTGATCGACCATTATGGGCTGACGCCGACTGAGTACAGCATCGCCTTTTCGATCAATGCCGTGTCGTTCTTCGCTGTGTCGCAGGCGACCGGCTGGCTCGGCGAGCGCTTCGGTCTGGTGCGGGTCATGCATCTTGCCGTCGGCGCGTTCGCGCTGACCATGGTCACGATGTTTATCGTCATGAGCCTCGGCTTCAACCAGTTGCCTGTCATGGCCGCGTTCCTCTTCGTCGGCTATGGCGTGCTCGGCCTGGTTATCCCGACCTCGGCGGTGCTGGCGCTTGAAGACCACGGCGAGATCGCCGGCACGGCCTCGGCACTGATGGGTACGCTACACTTCGTCACCGCCGCCGTCGCCATGGTGGTTGCGACTATCTTCTTCGACGGAACGGCCCTGCCGATGGCCGGCGCGATCGCCGCTTGCGCCCTTGCCGCCTTCCTGCTGACGCAAGCAACGATCGGCCGCAGCCGGGTGGTCGCGGCAGAGTAGGCGCTGCTATTGCTGAACAAAGGCCGGCGAGGGCGTCCTCGCCGGCCTTTGTTGTCAGGTATGACCGAATGGACCGTCCTTAAAAATTCCAGTCCTCGTCCTCGGTCGCCACAGCCTTGCCGATAACGTAGGACGAACCGGAACCGGAGAAGAAGTCGTGGTTCTCGTCGGCATTCGGCGAAAGCGCCGAGAGAATGGCCGGGTTGACCTTGCAGGCTTCCGCCGGAAACAGCGCCTCGTAGCCGAGGTTCATCAGTGCCTTGTTGGCGTTGTAGTGCAGGAACTTCTTCACGTCTTCGGTCAGGCCGACGCCGTCATAGAGCGCCTCGGTGTATTTCGCTTCGTTGTCGTAGAGGTCGAGCAGCAAGTCGAAGGCGAAATCCTTGATCTCCTGGCGGCGTTCCTCGCTCAAGCGCTCCAGCGCGCGCTGGAACTTGTAGCCGATGTAATAGCCGTGCACCGCCTCGTCGCGAATGATCAGCCGGATCATGTCGGCGGTGTTGGTGAGCTTGGCGCGGCTCGACCAGTACATCGGCAGATAGAAGCCGGAATAGAACAGGAAGCTTTCGAGAAAGACGCTCGCGACCTTCTTCTTCAGGGGATCGCCGGAGGCATACTCCGCCATGATCAGCGCTGACTTCTTCTGCAGGAACTCGTTCTCTTCCGACCAGCGATAGGCGTCATCGACATCGGGTGTCAGGCAGAGCGTCGAGAAGATCGAGGAATAGGAGCGGGCATGCACCGCCTCCATGAAGGAGATGTTGGAAAGCACCGCCTCCTCATGTGGGGTGGCCGCATCTTCCATCAGTCGGACGGCGCCGACGCCGTTCTGGATCGTGTCGAGCAAGGTGAGGCCGGTGAAGACGCGGATGGTGAGTGTCTGCTCCTCCGGCTTCAGCGTTGCCCAGGAGGGAATGTCGTTGGAAAGCGGCACCTTCTCCGGCAGCCAGAAATTGCCGGTCAGACGGTTCCAGACCTCCAGGTCCTTGTCGTCTTCGATGCGGTTCCAGTTGATGGCGCGGATGCGGCTTGCGGGTTTGGTGTGCATGTTCATGTCGTTGAACCTTTGTGATCGTGTATGCCTCATCGCGCGGTGAGGGGGTGCCCCTCATCCGCCTGCCGGGACCTTCTCCCCGCTTGCGGGGAGAGGGCTAGGGTGAGGGGCCGTTACTGGAATGCGAGGTTACAGCGCGCAGGAAACGCAGCCCTGGACCTGCGTACCCTCGAGCGCCATCTGCCGAAGGCGGATGTAGTAGATGGTCTTGATGCCCCTCTTCCAGGCATGGATCTGAGCACGGTTGATGTCGCGGGTCGTTGCCGTGTCGCGAAAGAACAGGGTCAGCGACAGGCCCTGGTCGACGTGCTGGGTGGCGGCCGCATAGGTGTCGATGATCTTCTCCGGCCCGATCTCGTAGGCGTCCTGGTAATATTCGAGATTGTCGTTGGTCATGAAGGCGGCCGGATAGTAGACGCGGCCGATCTTGCCTTCCTTGCGGATCTCGATCTTCGAGACGATCGGGTGGATCGAGGAAGTGGAGTGGTTGATGTAGGAGATCGAACCGGTCGGCGGCACGGCCTGGAGGTTCTGGTTGTAAAGGCCACCTTCTATCACTGCCCGTTTCAGCTCCCGCCAATCCTCCTGAGTCGGGATCGAGATGCCGGCTTCCTCGAACAGGCCCTTCACCTTTTCGGTCGCCGGCAGCCATTCGGTCTCGGTGTATTTGTCGAAATAGTCACCCGACGCGTATTTCGAGTTTTCGAAGCCGGCGAAGCTCTTGCCCTTTTCGACCGCCAGCCGGTTCGACGCGCGGATGGCGTGATAGGTCACCGTGTAGAAATAGATGTTGGTGAAATCGATGCCTTCCTCGGAGCCGTAGTAGATGCGCTCGCGGGCGAGATAGCCGTGCAGGTTCATCTGCCCGAGGCCGATCGCGTGGCTGTCGTCGTTGCCCTTTTCGATCGAGGGCACGGACGAGATGTGGCTCATTTCGGAGACGGCGGTGAGGGCGCGGATCGAGGTCTCGATCGTCTGGCCGAAATCCGGGCTGTCCATCGCAGCCGCAATGTTCAGCGAACCGAGATTGCAGGAGATGTCCTTGCCCATGTGCTTGTAGGAGAGGTCGTCGTTGAACGCGCTCGCTTCGCTCACCTGCAGGATTTCCGAGCAGAGATTGCTCATGGTGATGCGCCCGGCGATCGGGTTTGCCCGGTTCACCGTGTCCTCGAACATGATGTAGGGATAACCGCTTTCGAACTGGATCTCGGCGATGATCTGGAAGAAGTCGCGCGCCTTGATCTTGCGCTTGCGGATGCGGGCATCCTCGACCATCTCGCGGTACTTCTCGGTCACCGAAATCTCGGTGAGGGGCACGCCATAGACCTGCTCCACGTCATAGGGTGAGAACAGATACATGTCCTCGTTGTTGCGGGCGAGCTCGAAGGTGATGTCGGGGATGACGACGCCGAGCGACAGCGTCTTGATGCGGATCTTCTCGTCGGCGTTTTCGCGCTTGGTATCGAGGAAGCGCATGATGTCGGGGTGGTGGGCGTGCAGGTAGACAGCACCGGCTCCCTGGCGCGCGCCGAGTTGGTTGGCGTAAGAGAAACTGTCTTCGAGCAGCTTCATGACCGGGATGACGCCGGATGACTGGTTCTCGATCTGCTTGATCGGCGCGCCCATCTCGCGGATGTTGGTGAGCGACAGCGCCACGCCGCCACCGCGCTTGGAAAGCTGCAGCGCCGAATTGATGGCGCGGCCGATACTCTCCATGTTGTCCTCGATCCGGAGCAGAAAGCAGGAGACGAGCTCGCCGCGGCTCTTCTTGCCGGCGTTGAGGAAAGTCGGCGTTGCCGGCTGGAAGCGGCCGGAGATGATCTCGTCGACGAGATCGCGGGCAAGCCCCTCGTTGCCGCGCGCCAAGGCCATCGCCACCATGCAGACACGGTCTTCGTAGCGTTCCAGGTAGCGCTTTCCGTCGAAGGTCTTCAGCGTATAGGACGTGTAGTATTTGAACGCCCCGAGGAAGGTCGGAAAGCGGAACTTCTTTGAATAGGCATGATCGTAGAGATCGCGCACGAAGTTGAAGGAATACTGGTCCAGCACTTCCTGCTCGTAATAGCCCTCGGTCACCAGATAATCGAGTTTTTCCCGGAGGTTATGGAAGAACACCGTGTTCTGGTTGACGTGCTGGAGGAAGTACTGTTTCGCCGCCTGCCGGTCCTTGTCGAGCTGGATCCGTCCCTCTTCGTCATAGAGGTTCAGCATTGCGTTCAGCGCATGATAGTCGAGCGCTGCTTCCGTCGCCTTCAAGGGGCGTTCGAGTGTCGTGACGTCCAAAATCGTTCCATCCCGTTTTTGACATTGGCGACGTCCTCGTCGGTCCCGAGCAGCTCGAACCGGTAGAGATAGGGTACCCGGCACTTGGCCGAAATCACGTCGCCGGCGATCCCGTAGGTCGCGCCGAAATTGCTGTTGCCCGCTGCGATCACGCCGCGGATGTGAGAGCGGTTGCCCGCGTCGTTCAAGAAGCGGATGACCTGCTTCGGCACCGCCCCGCGGCCATCGTCGCCGCAATAGGTCGGCACGATCAGCACGTAGGGCTCTGCGACCGTAAGTGCGTCCTTACCTTCCCTGAGCGGTATGCGGGCGGCGCGAAGGCCGAGCTTTTCGACGAAGCGATGGGTGTTTTCCGAGCGGCTGGAAAAATAGACGATCAGGCCCATCGCCAGCGTCCTTCAGGAAAGCGCGCTGATCATGTCCGGGCGGAAACCCGCCCAATGCCGCTCGCCGGCGACGACGACCGGGACCTGCCGATAGCCAAGACCCTGCACCAGCGCGAATGCATCGGAATCCTCGGAGATATCGACGATGCGATAATCGATGCCTTGGCGGTCGAGCGCACGGGTTGTGGCGGTGCATTGGACGCAGGCTGGTTTGCTGTAGACGGTGATCGACATGGGTTCCTCGTGGGGGTCTGGCAAATGGGCGCAAAAAGTCGTCGGATCGCGCGAACGCGAACCGTGGTGTTGGCGATTGGACACGAAACATCGCTCCCCGGTCGCCTCGACCGGAGTTGACGTCGTCAAGCTGGCCCAAGGTCGGTTACGCAACCGGGCCGGCTCGTTTTGGTCGGGCGCTCAGGAATTCCGCGGATGCGGGTTTTCAAGGCGCGGCCTTTCAATCAGGCGCGCAACAACGCGCACCCGTCCGCAGAAGGTGGATCTGAACTGGAAGAAACTGGCATGACTTCACCCCGAAGCTTTCGACGGGCTGCCGGGGAGACGTCGAGACGATCGGGCAGGCTCATCCTGCCACGCACTCAACCCCTCCGGACACCCCGCCCGTGGACGTTTGGTGATCGAGGCAGGTCTCCTGGCTTACGGGTCAAAGCTTCCATCCCGACCTTCCCGAGGCCTCATGCCTCAGTGGTCCAAATCCGGACAGTCGCTCGCCGTCTACAGTTGCGGGGGCAGCTACGGCATAGCCTCAGCGGAAACCCGCCGGCGCACCGTATTCCCGTCTTAGCTCCCAATCCTTGCGAATCGGAAGAACCTCGAACACTAGATATAGTAGTTCATCGCAAATCTGCGTCAATAGGTTCCGTATGTGGAAGGCGGGGGTAGGAGGGTGGTTTCTTTTGCAGTGTGGATAACGGGGAGTAAACAGCCGGTTGGCACCAAGGTTGTGGATAGGGCGCCCCTGGTGCGGACGCCCCATTCCATCAAGCAGCGAAAGCGGCCACGGGCCGGTTGTCATCGTCGACGGCGACCATAGCGAACGTTCCGGTAACAGTCCGCTGTCGCAGACCGGTGAGGAGCTCTTCCGACCAGAGTTCGACCTCGACGGTGGCTGAACTGCGACCCGTCCGCACAATGCGGGCGATGGGTTCGATGATCGAACCGATCATGATCCGGTGCTTGAAGTCCATACCGGTGCAGGAGGCAAGGACGGTCGCCCGGCGGCTCCGGCGCGTCGCGACGACGAATGCGGCCTTCGTCATATGCGCGAGGGCGTTGCCACCGCATATGGCGCCGAAGCTGTTGGCCTGGCCGGGAAAGACGATGTCGACCATGCGTAGGGTGCCCGCCTCTTCGGGCGTGTCCGTTGCCACATCGAGCGGCGGCAGCATCCAATCCGTTTCATCGGCACAGGGCATCGCGACCATGGTGAAGGTGCCCCTGCTGCAAAGGGCGCGGCTGCCGGTGGCGATATCTTCCGCGATCATCTCGACCTCGACCACCACCGAGCGGCGCCCGACACGAACCGGACGGCCGCTGAAGCAGACGATCTGACCGATGCGCGCAGGCGCACGAAAATCGATGCGGTCGCAGGATGCGGTGACGAAGGGAACGCGCCCGTGACGGGTGGCGACGATGAAAGCGATCCGGTCCATCGACGCGAGGGCGGCGCCACCAAAGAGCGTGCCATGGTGATTGGTATCGCCTGGAAAAACGATGTCGATCAGGGTTTGTGGCGCCGGGGTTTCCCCCGGCGCCGTCGTGACTTCGTGCTGCCCCGTCATGCTTTGACGGCTTCGCGCGTATCGGCGGCAAAAGCCGCTCGAAGCGAGCGGGCGGCGGCGACCATGTTGACGAGCGCCGGCCGCGTCTCTTCCCAGCGCCTGGTCTTCAGTCCGCAATCGGGATTGACCCAGATCTGGTCCGGCGTGAGGCCCTCGGTCGCTTTTTCGATGAGATGCACCATTTCCTCGACGCTGGGCACGCGTGGCGAATGGATGTCGTAGACGCCCGGGCCGATCTCGTTCGGATAGGCCTTGTCGGCGAAGGCGCCGAGCAGTTCCATTTTCGATCGCGACGTCTCGATCGACATGACGTCGGCGTCCATCGCCGCGATTGCGGCCATGATGTCGTTGAACTCGGAGTAGCACATATGGGTGTGGATCTGGGTCGCATCGCCCACCCCGGCTGCACTGAGACGGAAGCACTCCACCGCCCAGTCGAGATAGGTCTTGCGATCGGCATTTCGCAGCGGCAGGCCTTCGCGCAGTGCCGGTTCGTCGATCTGGATGATGGCGATGCCGGCCGCCTCGAGATCCGACACTTCATCGCGCAGTGCTAGCGCGATCTGCCGGCACACCACGGAACGTGGCAGGTCGTCACGAACGAAGGACCATAGCAGCATGGTGACCGGACCCGTCAGCATGCCCTTGACCGGGCGATCGGTCAGCGACTGCGCGAAGGTCGCCCACTCGACCGTCATCGGGTTTGGTCGCGAAACGTCGCCGAAGATAACAGGCGGACGCACGCAGCGCGATCCGTAGCTCTGCACCCAGCCGCTCTGGGTGAAGGCGTAGCCCGAGAGCTGCTCGCCAAAATACTGCACCATGTCGTTGCGCTCGAACTCGCCGTGAACGACTACGTCGATGCCGACCTCTTCCTGCCAGCGCACCGCCACTTCGGTCTCTCGGCGAAGATAGGCGGTGTAGTCGACATAGCTGAGTTCGCCCTTCGCATGCAGTGAACGGGCCTGCCGAACCTCCGATGTCTGCGGGAAGGATCCGATCGTCGTTGTCGGGAAGAGCGGCAATGACAGCTTCTTCGCCTGCAGTGCCCGGCGGCCCGCGAACGGGGATTGCCGCTTGCTGTCCGCATCCGTCAGCGCTTTCAAGCGCCCGGCGACCAGAGGATCATGGATCCTGAGTGAGGTGAGCCTCGCCTGGGCGGACGCGATCGAGGCGGCGAAAACGTGCTCGGAAATGGCAAGCCCCGGCTCGAAGGCGCTGGCAAGCAGGCTGAGTTCGTCGAGTTTCTGCGTACCGAAGGCGAGCCAGGAGGAAAGTTCCGGATCAAGCGCACGCTCCAGCTCGAGATCGATAGGCACGTGCAGGAGTGAGCATGAAGGTGCGAGTTCGATGCGGTCGCGGCCGTGGGCCGAAGTCAGAGGCTGCAGCCGGCGGAACAGGCCGGCCAGATCGGTCCGCCAGATGTTGCGGCCGTCGATGACCCCGAGCGATAGGACCCGGTCCGCCGGAGCCGATTGGATGAGCGTGTCGATCTGCTGCGGCGCGCGCACGAGATCGACATGCAGTCCATCGACCGGCAGCGCCAACGCCGTTGCCGTGTTGTCGCCGATCGAGCCGAAATAGGTCGCCAGCATGATCTTGAGTCCGGGCACGTCGGTGTCGAACGTGCGATAGGCGAGGTCGAGAGCGCGACGATCCTTGTCCGCGAGATCGAGCGCCAGGCAAGGCTCGTCGATCTGGACCCAATCGGCGCCGGCGTCAGCAAGCTCCGCCAGGACCCTCACGTAAACGGGCAGGAGCCGTTCGATCAGATCGACCGGATCGAAGTCGCCGCCCTTCGATTTGCCGAGCTTCAGCAGTGTCACCGGGCCGATGAGCACCGGGCGTGTGCGATAGCCGAGGGCCTGAGCTTCCTGGAAGGCTTCCAGCGGCCGATTGTGGGTGAGCTCGAAGCGCTGATCCCTGTCGAACTCGGGCACCATGTAGTGATAGTTGGTGTCGAACCACTTTGTCATTTCGAGCGCGGGAGTGCCGCTGCTGCTTCCCGAATGGGTGCAGCCGGCGGCGCAGGGCGTTCCGGCCGAGCCGCGCGCCATGGCAAAATAGGTGTCGAGATCGACCGGGCCGCCCGTCCAGCCATAGGCCGGCGGGATTGCGCCGACAAGCACGGCGGTATCGAGCACGTGGTCGTAGAAGGAGAAGTCGTTGGAGGGGATGATGTCGATGCCGCGCGTTTTCTGCGCGGCCCAGTTTTCAGCGCGGAGCTTGGCTCCGGTATCGAGAAGTTCGCCGCGGCTGGCCTTTCCGGCCCAATAGCGTTCGAGCGCGAATTTCAATTCGCGACGGCGGCCGATGCGCGGGAAACCGAGATTGGCAGTCTTGATGGTCATTTCCTTACCCCGAAGGTTATGGGCAAGGCTTGAATGCGACGCAGCCGCGGCGCGAGAGCGATCCCGCGTCCTCAACGCGCCTCATCGGACACCCCGCCCGTGGACGTTGTTCATCGCGGCAGGTCTCCTGGCTTGCGGGTCGTCACGGACCGTTCCGTCTTCCCGAGGCGTCTCCCTCAGTGACATCTTCGAACGGCCGCTCTCCGCTTACAGTTGCGGGGGCAGCTCCGGCATGGGCGCTTGTCTGGCGCCGCACCGAATTCCCTCTTAGCTCCGTCCCTCCAAAGGCGGGCGAAGAACCACGATGGGGCGACAATGCCCTGTCCCGAGCTCTTCGTCAATCGCATAAAGAAATGCTTATGTCTTTATTCTCTCCCGCCGCCGCCCGCGGCGAGACAGTGGCAGGACGAGGTCTTTCCATTGCTTTCCGCTCACGGGACGGTTGCGGTTTGGTCCAAGCGTCCTCCTCCGGCCACTGCCACGGATCCGCCGCGTCGCCGACGCGCGCGCGGATATGCTCTTGATCTCGCGTCAGGCCGATATCCCGGAGTTGGAACTCGTTGAACGTGTCGATGGCAACCGGAGGGCCGAGGGTTTTATCGGCCCAGTTCAGGACATGGTAAATCGTTGATCGCACTGCGCTAAGCATTGCTATCCTCACTTCTCTCAAGGGCGTGTGTTCGCGAAAAAAGTGAGGGTTTTTGCCGTTTCGCGCAAAGCGATTTCTCGCATGCTGGCATAAAGAATGCTTATCTCAGTTCCATGAGCAAGATTCCTCCCATGAGTGCGGTGCGCGCCTTTGAGGCCGCCGCTAGGCACCTGAGTTTCACCCGCGCCGCCGAAGAGCTCGGCATGACGCAGGCGGCCGTCAGTTATCAGATCCGGCTGTTGGAAGATCGCATCGGCGCGCCGCTGTTCGTCCGGCTTCCGCGCGAGGTGCGATTGACCGGCGCCGGGCGGCAGCTAGCGCCGAAGGTGACCGAAGCGATCGATCTCTTAGGGGCGGCCTTCTCGGAGATCGCCGACAAGACCGAACATCACCTGCACATCTCGGTGCTGCCAACCGTCGTGTCGAGCTGGCTCGGTCAGCGCCTCGCGTCGTTTCAGACCGCGCATCCCAACATCAGCATCAGGGTGCACATGTCGACCGAGTTGGTCGATTTCAAACGTGACGCCATCGATCTCGCGGTGCGCAGCGGCGCCGGCGACTGGCCGGGCAACGATGTCTTTCCCTTGTTTCCGCTCGATTACGTGCCTGTCTGCACGCCGTCCTTCCTGGAAAAGCACCAGCTCAAGGAGCCCGCGGACGTTCTGAGAGTCCGGCGTTTCGGCAACGCCAGCTGGTGGCGGCGGTGGATGATCGAAACCGGCGTCGAACCGCCGGCAAGCAATGGCACCGAATTGATCTTCGATGTCCAGGCGATGGATGTCGCCACAATCCTTGCGGATCACGGCATTGCGATTGCCGTCTCGACCTTCCTGATGGATGAACTGAAGAGCGGCAGGCTCATCCGGCCGTTCGAGCATGTGGTGCGCGACGGTCGCGCCTATTGGCTCGTCTATCCGCAAAGCACCAGGCGGCAGAAGAAGATCCAGGCCTTTCGCGACTGGGTCGTCGCCGAGGCCGATGCGTCGAACGCCATGCTTTCGACCGTGATGGAGCAATCCTGTCCGGCGTCGCGTCGGACCGACCACGGCGCAATGTAGAGACACAACGGGGCCCACTCGGCCCGTCGGTCTTCTGAAGATGACGCTTTCATGGAGAAACTGAAAATCAGCTGAGAACGGCTGTTACCAAACTGACATGGCGGCTCCCTAAAGACTGCGGCCAACCGCAGAGAAGGGAAGTATCAGCCCTCCGACGCGGATACCGCACGCCATCGTCGGAGGCCCGTTTCCTTGAAAATCGTCCAGATCAGCGACACCCATCTCAGCCCCGCCAAAAGCCACTTCAATGGCAATTGGGAACCGGTTCGCGCCTGGATCGAGGCGGTAAAACCCGATCTCGTCATCCACACCGGCGACGTCACCATCGATGGTGCCGACCACGAGGACGACATCACCTTCTCGCTCGATCTGATCGGCCAGCTCTCGATGCCGGTGCTGATCGTTCCCGGCAATCACGATGTCGGCCATCTGCCGGGTTCGCACCAGCCGGTGGATCCAGTTCGGCTTGCCCGCTGGCGCCGGCTCGCCGGTCCGGACTACTGGGGCCGCGACCATGGCGACTGGCGGCTGCTCGGCCTCAACAGCCTGCTGATCGGCTTCGAGGACGAAGAAGAAGACAGGCAGTTTGCCTGGCTGGAGGAACAGTTGCTCAGCCGCGACGGCCGCCGGGTGGCCGTCTTTGCCCACAAGCCGCTTTTCGTTGACGATCCGCAGGAAGGCGACACCGGCTACTGGGGCATCCGTCCGCGCCAGCGCCAACGCCTGTTTGATCTTTTCGCCGAAGCCGAGGTGGCGCTCCATGCAAGCGGCCACCTGCACTGGGCCTGGTCGGGCAAGCACGCCGGGACGTCTCTCGTCTGGGCGCCGCCGACCTCCTTCATCATTGATACGCTGGAACGGCCGATGCCGGGCGAGCGGCTGGTCGGCGCCGTCGTACACGAGTTTAGCGACGTCAACGTCAAAAGCGAGATCATCGCGGTGCCGGGACTGACCAGCCACCTGCTCGATCCGATCGTCGAAGAGGTCTACCCGCTGGCGGCCAAGAAGACGGTCCGTGTGGAGGCGGCGCAATGAGCGTGCTTTCGCTAGAGGGTATCACCAAGTCCTATGGCGGCAACGCGATCCTGAAGGGGGTTAGCCTGCAGGCGGAGGCGGGTGAGTTCATCGCGCTCGTTGGTCCTTCCGGCTGCGGCAAGAGCACGCTGTTGCGCATCGTCGCTGGTCTCGATCATGGCGACGGCGGCGAGATCGTCATCGGCGGCCGCAGTGTCGCGCGCATGGCGGCGGCCGATCGCAATGTCGCGATGGTCTTCCAGTCCTATGCCCTCTATCCGCACCTGACGACGGGCGAGAACATCGCCGTGCCGCTTGCGATGCGGCGGCTGACGGCGGCGCAGCGCCTGCCTGTGATCGGCAATCTGATGCCGGGGCAGAAGCAGATCCGCAGCGATATCCAGCGCCAGGTCAAGGAAATGGCGCTGGCGCTGAAGATCGATCACCTGCTCGACCGCAAGCCCGGCCAGATGTCCGGCGGCCAGCGCCAGCGCGTGGCGCTCGCCCGCGCCATGGTGCGTCGACCGGCCGTCTTCCTGATGGACGAGCCGCTCTCCAATCTCGATGCCAACCTGCGCGTCCATGCCCGCGGCGAGATCGTCGATCTCCACCGCCGCGCCGGCGTGCCGACGCTCTATGTCACCCACGACCAGTCGGAAGCGCTGTCGATGGCGGATCGAGTGGCGGTGATGATCGGCGGCAATCTCTTGCAACTGGCGACCCCGAAGGAGATCTACGACAACCCCTCCCATATCGAGGTCGCACGCTTCCTCGGCCAGCCGAAGATCAACGTGCTGGAGACCCGCACGGATACGGCGAGCATCGTGCGCTTCGGCGATCTGGTGCTTCTGGCAAGCCGCGGACAGGCGCCGGATGCTTCAGTGAAGCTCGCAATCCGCCCGGAATTCGTGCGCTTCCATGCGGCAAGCGCCGGCCGGTTGAGCGCGCGGGTCGAGCGTATGGAGTTCCTCGGCTCTGAGGTAATCGTTCACGCCCGCCTCGATGCGATCGGCGAGGTGGTCACTGCCAAGTCAGCACCTGCCGAGGCCGCGGCGCTCGCGATCGGTCAGCCCGTTGACGTCGAGTTCATGCCGGAACGGGCGATGCTGTTCGACGGCGAGGGCACCCGGCTGCCAGCCGAGCGGGTCGCTATCGCCGCGACGCTGGAGAAGATCCATGGCTAAGGCGGGTTCCAATCGGGATACGGCGGCAGGGGCGGCGGATTTCGTGGATACCGCCCTCTGCCCTGCCGGGCATCTCCCCCACAAGGGGGGAGATCGGCTGGAGGCAATGCCTCAGCATTCATCTCTGCGAGACGGCGCCCAGCCGGCGCAGCGGCTGCGGACCCAGACGGCGATCGGTGCCGCGACCACCGATCCCGATCGCCGCGAGGCCCGCATTGCCTGGCTGCTAGCGCTGCCGGCCATCACGCTGCTCGTCCTCTTCATCCTTTTACCGACCGCGGCGGTGATCGTTCTCGGTTTCACCGATTTCGAGCTCGGCTACGGCAGCTTCCGCTTTGTCGGCTTCGAGAACTATGCCGAACTCTTCAGCGACCGCACCTTCCGCCGCTCGCTCTGGAACACCACCATCTACACCGCGATCGTCACACCGGTTTCGATCGTGCTGGCGCTGGCAATCGCCATGCTGATCGAGGCGGAAACCAAGGGCCGGGCGTTCTTCCGCACGGTCTATTTCCTGCCGGTGGCCTCGCTGCTCGTCGCCATGGCGACGGTCTGGCAGTTCCTGTTTCACCCGACCATCGGCCCGATCAACACCTTCTTGGCCGTTTTCGGCATTGCCGGCCCCAACTGGCTTGGGGCCTCCGGCACGGTGCTCTATGGTCTGTCGATCATCGGCATCTGGCAGTCGGTCGGCTTCAACATGGTGCTGTTCCTTGCCGGTCTCACCGCCATCCCGCGCGAGCTCTATGCCGCAGCGGAAGTCGACGGCGCCAAGACCTGGTTCGATCGTTTCCGGCTGGTGACCTGGCCGATGCTCGGGCCGACGACGCTGTTCGTCACCACCATCAGCATCATCAACTCAGTGAAGGTGTTCGAGACGGTGAAGACGCTGACCGAGGGCGGTCCGAACAAGGCGTCGGAGGTGCTGCTCTTCACCATCTACCAGGAGGGCTTCGTCTATCTGCGCGTCGGCTATGCCTCGGCCATGACCGTCGTCTTCCTCGCCATCCTCGTCGTCCTGATGTTCCTGCAGTACCGCGTGCTCGACCGGAAGGTTCACTACGCATGACCAACACCATCTCCGTCACCCGCCTCATTCGCCTCGCCGTTCTCTCGTTTGGCGCGCTCATCTTCCTCGCGCCCTACATCTTCATGGTCTCGACCGCCGGCAAGGCTCAGAGCGAGATCTTCTCCTCGTCGCTGTCGCTGATCCCTGAGCAGTGGTCCTATATCGAGAACTTTTCCAAGGCGCTGTCGCGCGTCT
Source organism: Ensifer sp. ENS03 (assembly GCF_014852035.1). NCBI lineage: Bacteria > Pseudomonadati > Pseudomonadota > Alphaproteobacteria > Hyphomicrobiales > Rhizobiaceae > Ensifer > Ensifer sp. ENS03. The sequence goes on from NZ_JACVAV010000003.1 coordinate 528,258, forward strand.
CGATGACGACCCTGCTCTTCAACGGCGTTGTCGTCTGCGCGCTGATCTTCGTCATCCAGATCGTCGTCGCCATCCCTTGCGCCTATGCCATGGCGAAGCTGAAGTTTCGGGCGGCCCGCACCATGATGGTGCTGGTCATGCTCGGCCTCCTGGTGCCGATCCACGCAACCGCGCTGCCCATTTACGTGGCCTTCGACAGGTTGTCGGTGCTGAACAGCTACGCAGCGCTAGTGGCGCCGTTCTCGATCTCGGTGTTCGCGATCTTCCTGTTCCTGCAGTTTTTCCGCGCCATGCCCGACGATCTGATCCATGCGGCACGCCTCGACGGTATGTCTGAAGCCGGCATCGTCGCGCGCGTCATCGTGCCAAACGCCTGGCCGGCGATCACCGCCTTTGCAATCTTCTCGGTCGTCGCCCACTGGAACGATCTCTTCTGGCCGCTGATCGTCGTCACCAACCAGGACTATGCGACCCCGCCACTCGGCCTTCTCTACTTCCGCGCCGCGGAAGCCGGCGACGACTACGGCGCGCTGATGGCCGCGACCCTCATCATCACCCTTCCCCTCGTGACCGCGTTTCTGCTGGCGCAGAAGCGCTTTGTCGAGGGCATCACCATGACCGGTCTCAAAGGCTGAACGGTCCAACCTGGAGCGCAACCCATGACACATCTGAGACAGCTTTTCACCGCGGCTGCCGCATCGCTGATCCTCGCAGTCCCCGCCAACGCCGAGACCCAGCTGACGGTGCATTATCCGATGCCCGGCTTCTTCAAGGACGTGATGGATACGATCTCGAAGAAGTTCATGGACGAAAACCCGGATATCAAGATCACCTTCGCCAATCCGTCGGCGACTTATGAGGAAGGCATCCAGACGATCATGCGTCAGGCCGGAACGGCCGAGATGCCCGATCTCACCTTCATCGGCCTCAACCGCCTGCGCATGGTCAACGAGCGCGACGTCCCCGTTGATCTCGGCCCGTTCATCGCCAAGGACGGCAACATGGCCGAGCAGGGCTTTTCCGAAAACATCCTGAAGCTCGCCCAGGTGGGCGGCAAGCAGGTGGGCCTTGCCTTCGCCACCTCCAACCCGATCATGTATTACAACGCCGATCTCGTGCGCAAAGCCGGCGGCGACCCGGAAAACCCGCCGAAGACCTGGGACGAGGTCATTGCGCTTGGGGGCAAGATCAAGGCGCTTGGCGACGGCAACGAGGGCATCGATTTCCGCTGGCAGGGCGATGACTGGATGTTCTCCGCGCTGCTCTTCGGCGCCGGCGGCGAGATGCTGAGCGAAGACGAAAGCAAGGTTGCCTTCAACGGTCCCGAAGGTGAGAAGGCCGTCGAAGTGCTGGACCGCATGGTCAAGGAAGGCGGTCTGCCGGTTTTGACCAAGCAGGCCGGCGAGCAGGCCTTCGTTGCCGGCAAGGTCGGTTTCGCCTTCCAGACGACGGGCGCGCTGCGCAACACCATCAAGAATGTCGGCGACAAGTTCGACCTGCGCACTGCCCATATCCCGCTCATCGACCCGGCAAAGGGCAAGCTGCCGACCGGCGGCAACGCCGTCGTTATCCTGACGCGCGACGTCGAAAAGCAGGAAGCCGCCTGGAAGTTCGCGAAGTTCGCAGCCGGCCCCTATGGCGCCTCGGTTGTCGTTCCCGGCACCGGCTATGTGCCGAACAACGAGCTGGCCGCCAAGTCGCCTGAGTATCTCGCCAACTTCTACAAGGAAAACCCGCTGTTCCGCGCGGGTCTCGAGCAGATGGCGCTGATGCGCCCCTGGTATGCCTTCCCCGGTAGCAACGGGGTGAAGGTGACGCAGACGATCGTCGAGAACCTGTCGCGCATCGTCGAGCAGCAGGCCTCGCCGAAGGAGGCGCTGGACGAGGCCGCGGCCGAAGTCGAAAGCCTGCTGCCGCGCAGCTGATCCTGTAACCAAATCGATCGACGCCGCCCCGAAGGAAACTTCGAGGCGGTGTTTTCGTGTTTGCTCACGCGAGCTGGCGAACAGTCCCGCCTGCGTAGAGTCGGCAGTCGAGATTGAGATGGCGGCAGCCCGACGCATTCTCGGCCATATCGAGCAACAGCGCCGCCGCTGCGAGCCCCATGTCGCCGTCGGGCATCGAGATGGTGGTGAGTGTTGGCGTCATCAGCCGGCCAAGCGCGATGCCGTCGAAGCCGGCGACGGAGACATCGTCAGGCACGGAAAGGCCTTCACGCCGCAGCGCTGCTATCACGCCGAGCGCCAGCAGATCGTTGGAAGCGATGATTGCGGTCGGGCGGTGCTGCGCAAGAACCGTCGCGAGGTCGAGGTTTTCATAGCCGTCGACGAAGGGGATCTCGACCGCCTCCATCGGCCGGGCGCCGGCTTCCTGCATAGCGGCCAAATAGCCGTCATAGCGCAGGCGCGCCCGGTCGGATGAACGGAAGTGGCCGGAGACGACGAGGATGCGGCGGTGACCATGGTCGAGGATGTGGCGGGTGAGATCGAAACCGGCCCGGTAATTGTCGACGGTGACGGCGGCAGCGAAGCGTGCGACCGGCCGGTTGTTGAGAAGCACCGTCGGCGGCAGCGCCGCCGAAAGCGCCTCGCTGGTCTTGGCGTCGCAGAGCGTCAGGATCAGACCGGTCGGCCGCTGTTCGAGCAGCGAGCGCACGGCGCGCGCCTCGAGTGCGGGATCATAATTGGATTGGGCGATCAGCACGCCATGGTTCGCCGCCTGCAAACGGTGCTGGATGCCGCCGAGCGAGGCGGCAAACACCGGGTTGGTGACGCTTGGCACCAGCACGCCGACGACGGGCTGGCTGCGGTTGGTGGCGCGTCCCGTGGCCGGCGACGGCCGGTAGCCGAGTTCGGCCGCCGCCCGGCGCACGCGACGCACCATCTCGTCGCTGACGGGACCTTCGCCCTTCAGCGCCCGCGATACGGTTGCCAGCGAGCAGCCGGCATGAAAGGCGATCTGTTGCAGGGTAACCATGATCGCGCTCTAACGGGTCTGCGTGACAGCTGATTGAAGGACCGGCCCCGAGGTTTTCCACGCCGCACGTGAATTATTATTCATGCTGTGAATTATATTGACAGAAGCTGAGTCCGCGGCTTAAATCGCAATCGTCGGAAGTCGAGGAGGAGTTCCGGCGAACTCATACATTCAGCGGCCGCAAACAAACGGCCCTATCGGTTTTTGGGAGGGGCTTCGGCCTCGAGGAGGACGCGTGCGCAAATTTCTCAGCACGACCGCTCTGGCGGTCATTGCAGCTTCGTTTTGGGCAGGTTCGGCAAGCGCCGAAACGGCGAACCCGTTTCGCTGCCAGCCCGGCGAAAAATACGTCATGAACGTCATGGTATCCGGCGTCGAATACTGGTTCCCGGTCTATGAAATGTTCAAACAGGCCGGCCAGCAGTTCGGCTGCGAGACCGAATATACCGGCACGCCGGAATATGACGTCAACAAGCAGATCGCCACTTTCGACCAGGCGCTTGCCCAGAACCCGGCCGGCATCCTGGTGCACCCGATGAACTCCGATCCGTTCATCGAGCCGATCAACCGGGCGATCGAACAGGGCACGGCAGTCGTCACCTTCGCTGCGGACTCGCCGCTGTCGAAGCGCGTCTCCTTCATCACCTCGGACAACACCCGCGAAGGCATCTATGCCGCCGACGCGATCGCCGAGAAGATGGGCGGCAAGGGCGAATATGCCGTTCTTGAAAACCCCGGCCAGGACAACCACGACAAGCGCATTACCGCCTTCGTCAATCGCATGGCCGAGAAGTGGCCCGACATGAAACTCGTCGGTCGCGCCGCCTCGAACCAGGATCCGAACAAGGCCTATCAGGGTCTGATGAGCCTCATCCAGGCCAATCCGAACCTCGGCGCCGTGTTCATGCCGGAAGCCAACTCCGCGATCGGTGCGGCCCAGGCCAGCAAGGAAAGCGGCGGCAAGGTCCTCGTCATGTGCGCCGACGTCAACGCCAACATCCTCGACATGATCAAGGCCGGCGAAGTCTTCGGTTCGATCAACCCGAACCAGGGCATGCAGGGCTATATGGGCTTCATGCTCCTGTGGATGGCCAAGCACCCGGAACTGATCGACCCGATGAACGACGCCAAGCGTTCCGGCTTCAACCCGATGAGCATCCCCTTCGTCGACAACGGCCTTTCGATCGTTACCGCCGAAAATGCCGATGACTTCTACTGGGACAAGTACCTGAAGCGTCGTGGCACCAAGGGCATCGACGAGTAAGATTGTGAATTGGCTGCCCGGTCGTTTCCGGGCAGCCAGGACTGCGGGTGGAGGACAGCATGACAGCACAACCGGTTCTGGAGGTCCGGCGCGTCACCAAGCATTTCGGTGCGGTGAAGGCGCTGACGGAGGTCGATTTTCGCCTCGAGCGGGGAGAGATCCACGCACTCTGCGGCGAAAACGGCGCAGGCAAATCCACGCTGATGAACATCATTGCCGGTGTGCTGCAGCCGAATGACGGCGAGGTGCTGGTGGATGGAGCGTCCGTGAAAATCGCCTCGCCGGCGACCGCCCAGACGCTCGGCATCGGCCTCGTCCACCAGGAAATCGCGCTCTGCCCGGATGCGACGGTGGCGGAAAACATGTTCATGGCGGCCACCAACCGCCGGCGCTCGCCGCTGATGAATTACGGCGCGCTCGAACGCGAAGCCCAGGTAGTGATGAACCGGCTGGCGCCGATCGACGTCCGCCGCAAGGTCGCCGACCTCGCCATTTCCAGCCAGCAGCTGGTCGAGATTGCCAAGGCGCTGACGCTCGACTGCCGCGTACTGATCCTCGATGAGCCGACCGCGGCGCTGACGGAAGCCGAAGCGCAGGCGCTGTTCGCCATCATCCGCGACCTGAAGGCCGCGGGCATATCGATCATCTATATCAGCCACCGCATGGCCGAGATTTTTTCGCTCTGCGACCGCGTCACCGTGTTTCGTGATGGCCGCCATGTGGTCACCGAGAAGATCGCCGACGTGACTGCTGATGATGTCGTACGCCGCATGGTCGGCCGCGAGATCAGCCAGCTCTATCCGCAAAAGCAGGCGCCGGAGGCGCGGACGGACGAGACCATTCTCTCTGTGCGTGGCTTGAGCGATGGCGACCGCATCGACACCGTTTCCTTCGATCTGAAGCGGGGCGAAATTCTTGGCATCGGCGGTCTGATCGGCTCCGGTCGTACCGAGATCGCCGAAGCGGTCTGCGGTCTGAGGGCCAAGTCGAAGGGCGACATTACGCTGCGCGGAAAGCCGCAGCGCATCGGCAACTACCGCGACGCGGTCGATGCCGGCATCGTCTATCTCTCGGAGGATCGCAAGGGCTCCGGCGTCTTCGTCGACCTGTCGATCGCGCAGAATATTTCGGTGCTTGATCTGAAGACGCTGACCGGGTCGCTCGGATTGCTGAATTCCAGGGCCGAGGCCGATCTCGCCCGCGATTTCGTCCGCCGGCTCGGCGTGCGCATGGGCGGCATCGATATGCCGGTCTCGTCGCTCTCGGGCGGCAACCAGCAGAAGGTGGCGATTGCCAAGCAGCTCGCCGTTCGCCCGCAAGTGATCCTGATGGACGAGCCGACGCGCGGCATCGATGTCGGCGCCAAATCCGAAATCCACCGGCTGCTGCGCGAGCTTGCAGAAACCGGCATCGGCATTGTCGTGATCTCGTCGGAACTGCCGGAGCTGCTCGGGCTTTGCGACCGGGTTCTGGTCGTGCGCGAAGGCGCGATCGCCGGCGAGCTTGACGACAGAGAAATGAGCGAGGAGGCGGTGATCCGCCTGGCCTCAGGGGTGACGCAAACGGCCGACGCTGGCCGGATGGTGGATCATGTCGCCTGAAAGAACTGATAGAGCCGGGGAGGCGGAAATGGCTGTTGATACGATGGTTGCAACGCATGCGCAGGCGCCCGCCTGGAAACGCATCGGCACGATGCGTGAGGCGGGGCTGATCGCGATCATCCTGGCGCTCGGTATCATCATGAGCTTTGCCTCGCCGCATTTTCTCACCTTCGGCAACATGCGCGCCATGCTGATGAGCTTTTCGGTCGAAGGCATCGTCGTCGTCGGCATGACGATCCTGCTCATTGTCGGCGGCATCGACCTCGCCGTCGGCTCGGTCGTCTGCTTTGCCATGGTGCTGGCCGGTTCGCTGTTTCTCGCCGGTGTCGATCCCTGGACGGCCTCGCTGGTCGGCATCCTCGCCAGCAGCATGATCGGCATGATCATGGGCTTCTTCGTCACCGTCGTCGGGCTCAATCATTTCATCACGTCGCTGGCGGCGATGGTGATCGTGCGCGGCCTCTGCCTCGTCATCACCAAGGGCACGCCGCTGTCGCTCTTCACGCTGCCGGCGTCGTTCAAGGCGGTCGGGCAGGGCACGTTCCACGGCGTGCCTTATGTCATCCTGATCTTCGTCGCCGTCGTCGTGCTCTTCGACTTCCTGCTGCGCCGGGCGACCGCCTTCCGCAAGGTCTTCTATACCGGCAGCAACGAGAAGGCGGCGCTCTATTCGGGCATCAAGACCAAGCAGGTGAAATTCTGGGTTACGGTGCTTTGCTCGACGCTCGCAGGTGTCGCCGGCGTCATCTACATGTCGCGCTTCGGCGCCGCGACGCCCACCTTCGGGGTCGGTATGGAGCTCAACATCATCGCTGCGGCGGTCATCGGCGGCGCCTCGCTCAACGGCGGCCCGGGCACCATCCTCGGCGCCATCCTCGGTATCGCTCTTCTCTCGGTCGTCACCAGCTCGTTGATCCTGCTCGACGTCTCCGTCTATTGGCAGGACATGATCAAGGGGTGCATTCTCTTGGCTGCCGTTTCCATCGACCACCTGCTGCACAAGCGGAAGGCAGCCTGACCATGCCGATTGCCAAACCCATTTTGTCCCAGGCCTCAAGTGCGCGAGAAGAACTCGTCGTCGCGCGGCAGATGCATCAGGCGCTCGTCCTGCATTTCCTCGAAGGACTGACCCAGTCGCAGATCGCCGATCGGCTCGGCATCTCGCAGCCGACCGTTAACCGGCTGATCAAGCGCGGCCGTCAGCTTGGCCTGGTCGAGATCAAGATCAAGTCGCCGATCGAGCCCTTGGTCGACATGGAAGAGCAGTTGCTTGCGATCGGCGGCATCCGCCGGGCGATCGTCGTGCCGACCGTTTCCGACAATCAGCAGACCGCACTCCAGGCGGTCGGCGAGGCGGCAGCCCGGCTGCTGCTCGAAGAGATCGGCGATGGCGACACGATCTGCATCACCGGCGGCAAGGGCGTCAGTGCCGTCGTCGCGGGGCTGCAGGCGCCGCGCCGCTTCGATGTCGAGGTTATCCCCGGCACCGGCTGCGTCCAGGGCAAGCACTATACGGATGTGAACCACGTCTCGACGATGATGGCCGACAGGCTCGGCGGGCGGTCTTTCCAGATCCACGCGCCGCTCTTTGCCGACAGTGCCGCCGAGCGGGCGATGCTGATCAACATGCGCTCGGTGGCGGATGTCTTCGGGAGGGCGCGCGAAGCGAAGGTGGCGGTGGTCGGCATCGGTTCGATCCTTTCGGACGATTCGAGCTACTACGACCTGCATCCGTCTTCGAGCACCGACCGAGCGGCAATCGAGCGCTCTGGCGCAAGCTGCGAACTTCTCGCCCATCTGCTCGATGATGAGGGACGTGTCTGTGACTACAGCCTCAACCGTTCGCTGGTGTCACTGACGCTCGAGGAGTTCGCCTCGATCCCGACGAAGATCGGCGTGGCAAGTGGACCGAACAAGGCCGGACCGATCCTCAGCGTCATGCGGGGACACCACCTCGACACGCTGGTGACGGACGAGGCGACCGGCGAGCGCGTGCTCGCCATGGCAAGCGAAAAGGGACTTCTGGCATGAGCGGGGATCAATTGATGCGGGAGATCGGCCGATCGGGCGTGAAGGCTTCGGCCGTCGGGCTCGGCACCTGGGCGATCGGCGGCTGGATGTGGGGCGGCACGGACGAGCGGGAATCGATCGCGGCGATCCAGGCCTCGCTCGACGCCGGTGTGACGCTGATCGATACGGCGCCGGCCTATGGCCTCGGCCGCTCGGAAGAGATCGTCGGCAAGGCTTTGGCCGGCCGCCGCGACAAGGCAATCATCACCACCAAGTGCGGGCTCGTCTGGCATACGGACAAGGGCAAGCACTTCTTCGACCAGGACGGCAAGCCGGTGCACCGCTACCTCGGCCGAGATGCGACCCATCACGAGGTCGAGCAGAGCCTGAAGCGGCTCGACACCGATTACATCGACCTCTACATCACCCATTGGCAGGACCCGACGACGCCGATCGAGGAGACCATGGCCGCGCTCGAAGAGCTGCGCCAGGCGGGCAAGATCCGGGCGATCGGCGCCAGCAATGTCGGCCGTAGCGACCTTGAACAGTACATCGCGATCGGCGGGCTCGACGCGATCCAGGAACGCTTCAGCATGATCGATCGCGAGATCGAGGCGGAGCTTTTGCCGCTGACGCGGCGCAACGGCGTCGCCACGCTCAGCTACTCGTCGTTGGCGCTCGGGCTTCTCTCCGGCGGCATCGGCCCGGAACGGGTGTTTTCAGGCGACGACCAGCGGCGCGACAATCCGCGCTTCTCGGTCGGCAACCGCGAAAAGGTCGCGGCCTTTGCCAAGGCCATCCAGCCGGTCGCAGAAAAGCATGGCGCGACAATCGCCCAGATCGTCATTGCCTGGACGCTCTGCCAGGAGGGCGTGACTTTCGCGCTCTGCGGCGCACGCAATCCGGCGCAAGCGCTCGACAATGCAAGGGCCGGGACGATCCGGCTCGATCACGATGATCTCGCGGGGATCGACGCGGCCATCGCGGCGACGCTCGTCAACATGGACAGCTAACGGACTGCCATCATGAACCGGGAAGAGATTTTCAACGGGCTCGCCAAGAGCCCGAAGGTGGACGTGTGCGTCCTCGGCGGCGGCATCAACGGCCTCAGCGTCTTTCGTGAACTGGCGCTGCAGGGGGTGAACGTGCTGCTCGTCGAAAAGCACGACTACTGTTCGGGCGCGAGTGCGGCGCTGTCACGCATGGTGCATGGCGGTCTTCGCTATCTCGAAAATGGCGAGTTCAGCCTGGTCAGGGAATCGCTGGTCGAACGCGATCGGCTGCTGAAGAACGCGCCGCATTATGTGGCGCCGCTGCCCACGACCGTGCCGATCTTCGACATCTTCTCGGGCCTTGCCAATGGCGCGGTTCGCTTCCTGGGATTGACGCGGCGGCCAAGCCGCCGTGGCGCCGTCGCCGTCAAGATGGGCCTTGGCATCTATGATTTCCTGACGCGCAAGCGGGCGCTGATGCCGAAGCATGCCTTCCGCGGGCGGCGCACGACGCTTGCACGCTGGCCGGCGCTCAATCCCGACATCAAGAGTTCCGCGACCTATTACGACGCCTGGGTCAGCCAGCCGGAACGTCTCGGCATCGAGCTGTTGAAGGACGGGCTTGCCGCCGGTTCTCACGTGCAGGCGCTGAACTACGCCGAACTGACGCTGGCCGCACCCGGACGCTACGAACTGAAGGACGATGTCACCGGCGCGGTCGCTGCGATCGAGCCCGGCCTCATCATCAACGCCACCGGCGGCTGGATCGATATCGCCAACGGCGCACTGTTTCCCGCAACGTCGAAGCCGGCCTCGTTGATGGGCGGCACCAAGGGCTCGCATCTGATCATCGACAATGCCCAACTCATGGAAGCGCTTAACGGCCACATGATCTATTACGAGAACGAGGATGGCCGCATCTGCATCCTCTTTCCATATCTCGGCAAGGTGCTGGTGGGCTCGACGGACATTCGTGTCGATGATCCCGAAACCGTGCGCTGCGAAGCCGACGAGCGTGACTACATCCTGCAGTCGCTCGCCTTCGTCCTGCCAGACATCCGCGTCCGGCCGGAAGAGGTGGTGTTCCAGTTCTCGGGCGTACGGCCGCTGCCGGCGAGCCAGGACAGCTTCACCGGTCGCATCCCGCGCGACCATTTCTGCACCTTCGTGGAGGGTGTTGAGGGCGGTCCGCCGGTGCTCTGCATGATCGGCGGCAAATGGACGACGTTCCGCTCCTTCGGCGAAATGGCGGCCGACCTCACCCTGGAACGGCTCGCAAAACAGCGCCATGTCAGCACCGGAGAACGTGCCATCGGTGGCGGGCAAGACTATCCCTCCGATCGCGACCGATGGGTCGATGATGTTGCGGCAGCCACCGGGCTTTCGCGGGAGCGCATGCAAGTGCTTTTCGTCCGCTATGGAACGGGCGCGCGAGACGTTGCCGATCTCATCGCCGCCGGCGTTGACCATGCCTTGCCGCATCCGGATTACTCCGCGCGCGAGCTGCAATACCTGATCCGCAGCGAAGCCGTCGAACATCTCGAGGACCTGCTGCTGCGCCGCACGACGCTTGCAATCACCGGCGAGCTCTCGCTCGACATGGTGGATGCGGTGCTCGCCTTGCTTGCCGTCGAAAAGCAATGGTTGCCGCCGCGTGTCGCGGTCGAGCGTAAGCGATTTCTTGCCCTTCTCGTCGAGCGCCATGGCGTCGACGAGGAAACCCTATCCGTACGGAACGAACAAAGGAGTGCATTATGCGAAACAACAGCAAGGTCCGGATGAACCGTCTGTTCGGCGGTGGACGTTGCCTCGACGTCGCGATCGATCATGGCGTCTGCAACGAACCCTCCTTCCTCAATGGTCTTGAAGACATGTCAGCCGTGGTCAAGGCGCTGGTCGCGGCCGCACCGGATGCGATCCAGATGAATTTTGGCCAGGCGGATCTGTTGCAGGAGGTGCCGGGCAAGGACAAGCCGGCGTTGGTCATGCGTCTCGACATGGGCAACCCCTATAACCGCATCCGCCACCGGCACATGTGGGCCGTGTTGCAGAACGAGGCCGAACCGTTGATCGGCGCGCTGGCGATGGACGCGGCCTGCGTCGTCGTCAACCTCTTCATGCTGCCGGACGAGCCCGATCTCTTCCGCCAATGCGTCGCCAACATCTCGCGCGTGCGGGCCGATTGCGACAAGTACGGCATGCCGTTGATGATCGAGCCCTTGGTGATGCAGCCGGTGACCGAGCATGGCGGCTACATGGTCGATGGCGATGCCGAGAAGATCGTGACGCTGACCCGGCTTGCGCGCGAGATGGGCGCTGACATCGTCAAGGCGGACCCGACCACCAATGCCGAGGATTTCCACCGGGTCGTCGAGGCTGCGCGCTGCCCGGTTCTCGTGCGTGGCGGCGGCAAGGAGGACTTGCGCAACGTCTTCGACAAGTCGGCGGCCTTGATGCGTCAGGGCGCAATGGGCATGGTCTATGGGCGCAACATCTACCAGCACGCCAATCCGAGCGCCGTTGTGCGCGGCCTGATGGCGATCATCCATGAGGATGTAAGCGGCGAAGAAGCCTACGCGCTCTACCAGCGCGGTTGAAATCGCTCAGCCGGAACCGCTTCACCAGCGATGCTCCGGCGCAAGAGGAACGCTGCCGCTGTGAGGACACCGGCGGCGTTCCGGCAAATGGATTAAGGACCTTGGGGAGGGGTTCGGCAATGGGTAAGTATCTGCTCGGGATCGACGCCGGGAACACCGTGATCAAGACGGTACTTTTCGATCGTGACGGCAACGAGATCGCGATGGCCGCGGAAGAAGGGCACAGCCATGTGCCGATGCCCGGCCATGTCGAGCGTGGGCTTGGCGAACTGTGGGGCCATGCCAAGGTGGTGATCCGCGCCTGCATCGAGCGCGCCGGCATCGATGCCAGCGAGATCGCGGCGATCGGTTGCGCCGGGCACGGCAACGGTCTCTACGCGCTCGATCGAGACGGAGAACCGCTTGTCGGCATACAGTCGCTCGACACTCGCGCCGCCGGCCTCGTCGAGGAGTGGCAGGCCGCAGGCGTCGGCGAGCGAACCTATCCGATCGCCGGGCAGAAGCCCTGGCCATCACAAACGCCGACCCTGCTTGCCTGGCTGAAGCGCCATCGGCCTGACCAGTTTGAAAAAATCGGCACGGTGTTTCTCTGCAAGGACTTCGTCATCAATCGCCTGACCGGCGCGCGCGTCAGCGACGTCTCGGACATGAGCGGCGCGGGCCTGCTCGATGTCGCCGGTAGGCGTTACGATGCGGCATTAATGAAGGCCTATGGCCTCGGCGAAGACATGGACCTGCTGCCCGATCTCGCCGAAAGCGCCGATATCGTCGGACGCGTTACCGAGGAAGCGGCGGCGCAGACGGGTCTGGCTGCCGGCACACCCGTTGTCGGTGGGCTCTTCGACGTGGTCGCTTCGGCAATCGGCTCGGGCGTCACCCGCACCGGTGCTGCCTCGATCATCGCCGGCACCTGGAGCACCAACCAGGTGATCATCGACCAGCCTGATCTCTCACGTCCGCTCTTCATGTCCTCGACCTTCGATCGCAAGCGCTACATGGCGATCGAGGCGAGTGCCACGTCGGCGGCCAATCTGGAATGGCTGGTGCGCGAGCTCTTTCCGCACGACGGCAAGGATGGCCGGTCGCCCTTCGATCTCTGCTGCCAGCTGGCAGCCGAGGTCACGCCGGCCTCTGATGACCCGCTCTACCATCCGTTTCTCTATGGCGCTCAGCAGGACGGCAACGCGCGCGCTGGCTTCTACGGCGTCGCCGGCTGGCACGGCAAGGGTCATCTGGTCCGCGCCGTGCTTGAAGGCGTCGCCTTCGGCCATCGCCAGCATATCGCGGCGTTGCGCGCGGCTGGGGCTCGCTTCGAGGAGGCGGTGCTTTCGGGTGGCGGATCGCGCAGCCTGATCTGGCCGCAGATCTTCGCCGACGTGCTTGACGTGCCGGTGACGGTCGCCCGTTCACGCGAGACCGGCGCACTCGGCGCCGCGATTACGGCTGGCGCCGGCATCGGCCTTTTCGCCGATATCTCCGCCGGTGCTGCGGCGATGGTCAAGACCGAGCGCCACTACCGTCCAAACCCTGCACTTGCCGCGCATTATGACAGGCGCTTTGCGCTTTACGGCGAGATCGCCGCTGCCATGGCGCCGATCTGGCGCCGGCTTGCAACGCCCGAGCGATCGGCGCGGGAAGCGGCGGAGTGATCAGGGCAGGGGCATCGGTCTGTCGGGGCGCTGCTGGGAGGAACGTTGCAGCGCCGCCGCAAACCGTCGGACCCGTCAGAAACGCATGTTGATGCCGGCCTTGATGACGTGGCTGTTGATGTCTTTCTCGCTGGAGCCTGAGCTCGTGTGGGTGCGGACATCGGGCGTCGTGATGTAGTTGTATTCGAGCTTGGCGGAGAGGCCGCCGGCAAAGGCCTGTTCCACGCCGGCGCCGAGCAGGTAGCCGCCCTTGAAGCCGACGTCGTTACGCACGTCGCCGCCCTTCTTGTAGCTGGTCATGGCGTAACCGGCCGTGCCGTAGACGAGCGTCTGGTCGAAGGTGAGACCCGCCTTCGCCTTGATGGCGCCGCGCCATTTCTCCTTGAGCTTGCCGCCGTTGACCTTGTGCTCGGTGTCGCCGAGATAGGAGCCTTCGATTTCCGCCCCGACGATGCCGGGGCCGGCCTGCATGTTGTAGCCGGCCTGGACGCCGAGCGCGACGCCATTGCGGTCGGCGAACGGGTTGGGGCTGCCGGTAAAGCCAAGGCCGCCATGGGCACCGACATAGGCGCCGCTCCAGCTGAAGGCCGGCGGGTCCTGATAGGTGGGGGCCGAGAAATCAGCCGCCTGGGACGGCTGTGCGCCGCAGAGGGCGAGAAGGGTAAGACCCGACCAGATGGAAAACTTGCTGGACTGCCGCATTTTCTTGCTCCGTGCATAGGAAACGCGCCTTGATGGCGCTTGCGTCCTCCCATGCGCGCTTCACCTTTGGGGTGGGATGGCGATGTTTGGACGGTACACGGCCTTTGTCGGCCCCACGGATTGCATCAACATTGCGCAACTTATCTAAGTTGCTGATTTTGTTGTTAGTTAACTGTTAACCATACGCCGACTGAGGAAAATCCTAGCCGGCAGGCAAGGTGATGCGGAAGCAGGCGCCGCCCTTGGGATCATCGACCACCGAGATGTGACCCTTGTGGCGGCCGATGATCTCGCTGACCAGATGCAAGCCGAGGCCGGCGCCATGGTCCCGCGGCTGCAGGCGATGGAAGGGCTCGAAGATCCGGGCCCGTTCCCGTTCCGGAATGCCGGGACCTTCGTCGGTAACCTCGATCACGCCGCCGCGCTCCACCCGGATCGTGATCAGGCCGCCGGCGTGTTCGATGGCGTTGCGCACGAGGTTGGTGACCGCCCGCTCGATGGCGCCGGTATCGCCGCGCACGACGACGCGCTCCGTGCCCGGAGCGAAGGAAAGGTCGCAGCCGGCCGAAAGCGCAAGCGGGGCGAGGTCGGCCGTCACGTCGCGGCAGAGCGAAACCAGGTCGAGCTGCCCGAAATCCGTGCCGTCGCGATCGATGCGTTCGAGGTCGAGCAACTGTTCGGCAAGCCCGGCAATGCGATTGGAATCGATCAGCAGGCGGTTCCTGAGCGGGCCGGCCTCCATGCTTTCCAGGCGCGTGTGCAGGATCGCAACCGGGGTTCGAAGCTCGTGTGCCGCGTCGAGGATAAAGCGCTGGCGGCGCTCGTACCCCTCATCGAGCCGCTGCAGTGCGCCGTTGAACGCCTCAACGAGCGGTCGCACTTCGCCGGGGATGCGATGATCGGGCAGCCGGGCACCGCGGCGCTCGACATCGATCGTCTTTGCCTGGTCGACCACTTCGGCAAGACCGGCAAAGGCGCGCCTTACGATGATCGGGATCGCGAAGGCCGGGATCAGCACCACGATCAAGACGATCGGCAAAAGCAGAAGGTTTGCCAGGATGAACACCGCGAAGGACGCGCTCCAGAGCCGCCCTCCACCGGCAAGCACCGTATAGGTGCCGTTGTCCGTGGTTACCGAGCGCACGATCGACGAGAGAGTATAGGGCTCGATGCTGTCACGCATATCGCCAAAGGCGATGCGGTCGAGGTGCTCGCCAATGCTGCGATAGGCGTCCGGCACCGGTCCGCTGCGGATCATGTCGCCGCGTTCGTTGCGTGCGACGAACCAGAAATCGGCGGACTCGGCCCGCATGGCAAGCAGTTGCGGCGTCTCAACCAGCGTCAGTCCACCGGCGGGATCCGGCCGGATTGCCCCGGCCGCGATCGACGCGGCGTCGGCGTCGAGGAACTTGCCGCCGAGATCGGCGCGCGTCAGCAAGGCCATGAAGCCGGCGATGACCGCCATCAACAGCAGCACCTGAAAGGTCAGGATCTGCCAGATCAGACGCTTCTTCAGCGAGTTGGTGGAAGCGTTCGTCATGGAGAGGGTCTCAGAAGGTAGCCAACGCCGCGGATGCTGTGAATTTCAACGCCGGCACCGGTTTCCGAGAGCTTGCGGCGCAACCGCGAAACATGCGCGTCGAGAGAATTGGACTGGATCTCGTCGTCATAGCCATAGACGGATTCCTCCAGAGTCGAACGCTGCACCGTGCGCCCCTGCCGGCGCGCCAAAGCCTCCAGCACCAGCAGCTCCCGCCGCGGCAGGTCCAGCACCCGGCCGTCGACACGAGCCTGCCTGCCCTCGAAATCGAAGATCAGCTGGCCGATGCGGGCGGTGATCGGCGCAATATCAGGTGAACGTCGCATCAGGGCACGGATGCGCGCCAGCAATTCCTCCACGGCGAACGGCTTGGCGAGATAGTCGTCGGCGCCCATGTCGAGCCCCCTGACCCGTTCGTCGATGGCGCTGCGCGCCGTCAGCACGATTACCGGGATTCCCGATCGTAACGCACGCACCCGCGGGATCAGCGACAGGCCATCGCCGTCGGGCAGTTGCCGGTCGAGGATGATGCCGTCGTGAACCTGGCTGGCCAGCGCTGCCATCGCATGGTCGATCGACGGTGCATGGTCGAGGATCATGTCATAGCGGCTGAGTGCGGCACTGAGTGCTGCCGCCATTTCCAGCTCATCCTCGACAAGGAGCAGGCGCATTGAATATCTCCGAATCCGATAGGCGTATCTCGTTCACGTCTGGTGGACGAGGATTGCAACAACGTTGCGGCCTTTCGCTGCCTTTCTAGCGGCGAGAACGGGCGCCCGGCAATGCAGAGCGGCCGGGGCTTACCGCATTCGGATGGGACGGAGAGAATAGCCGCGCATTTGCGGGGCGAGCGATCGGAAAAGAGCCCTCAAAAATCGCCTTGCGCGGCAGCGCCGGGCGGGCGCTGCCGCGCAAGGCGCAGACCGTCAAACGATGTGTCGCTGCGCAAGGGTACGCAGCGGCACAGGACCGGCCATGGGCCGGCCGATGACGGAGGTCAGGCGACGGCCATGATCCGCTGGAACGCATCATAGGCCGCAAGCACCGTTTCCTTCTGAGCCTCATGGCCGGCAATGAAGGCATCGCCGTAGATGGTCTCGTCGGGATACTCGGTGATCAGCGTCAGCGGTGCCGTGTGGCGGTCGTCGACGGAGATCATGCAGGGGAAGCCGTTGATGATGCGGAAACCGGTTTCACCGGCATGCGTCTCGTAAAGCGCGATCTGGGCGTCGTTGTAGGCGAGCAGGCCCGGAACGGCCGCAAGCCGCTCGGTGACTTCCGCGATCAGCTGTTCGGCGCGCGCTTCCCATTCGGCGTGGTGGCGCATGATCAGGAAGAAGCCCTTGGGCAGGGTCCACATGGCAAAACCGCGCGGCACGTAGCCCGAAAGCGGCCGCGTCCACTCATGCGAGGGATAGCCGTGCAGGTTGACGTGCAGCTGCGCGCCGGTCAGCCGCTCCGCCTCCTTACGGATCTCGCGCTCGTTGAGTGCTGCACCGGTGCGGTATTCGAGATCGTCGCCAAGGGCGGTGTAGCGGGCGGCATGGTGCATGTGCAGCGGGTTGTCGATGCGCAGCCGCTGGTGCACGGCATAGCCGTCGGGGTTTTCGAGCGGCGAGATGGTGAAGTGGCTACCGGTGCGGGCGGCGAGCGCCTGGGCGGCGCGAAGCACGCCGACGATGCCGGTCGTCTCGTTCGGATGCTGTCCGCCGCTGATCATGACCGGCGCATCGCTTCCCTTGTGATAGCGGGCCTTCACCGGCCGGCCGGCACGCGACCTGGCCTCGAAGGGCTGGCCGTCGATCGCGGCGAGTTCGGCATGGATCTGCGCCACCGCCAGCGGTGCCTCGGCGGTGTCGAGCGGCAGGGTTTCGCCTTCGACATCCGTCGCCTGCAGCGGCCGCGCCTTGACGACGACGGTGGGCTTGCCGACGCCGAAGACGATCTCCGGCACGATCTGGCCGGGCTTCAGGCCGCGGTCGCCGAGCGGGCGACCGGACTTCTTCTGGAAGACTTCGAGCAGCGAGAAATAGAAGTCCTCGTGCAGCGCTTCGCGAAGGCTGATGACTTCCTCGCCGACGGGCAGGCGGAAGTCGGTGATCGGCAGGGTCACGCGGATGTTGAGCTCTTCGAAATAGGGCTCGCTGTCACCCCAGGCATGATCGGAGATCGCCTGCATCGTGCCGGCAAAAAGCCGCTCATAGTCGGTATCGAGGTGGCATTCGCGATGCTTGTCGCAGCCCTCGTCGAGGCGGATCCAGCCGGTCGGCGACAAAAGCGTCTCGCCGATGAAATCGGTGTGGATGCGGTTCGGTGCGAATACGGCGTGGTTTTCCTGGCGCCCGTCACGGAAGGTAAGCGTGACGTCATAGATGAATGCCTTGGCGCTGCCTGCCTCGAAGCGGATCTCGGCATCGCCGACGAGGGCTGCGAGCGGATAGGCTTCGAGCAGGAAACGGTTCTGAGGCGCGCCCTCATGCTGGGGATAGCGGACGACGACGCTTGCGAGGGCTGCGCGATCCACTTCTTCCAGGAAGAAATGCAACAGCGGCTTGTAGGCGCTCCTGAGCGCCGCCTTGACGCCGAAGCTTGCAAGCTTCTGTTCGGCAGCCTTGCGGCTGGCAGCATCGTCGAACAACCAGGCTTCGAGCTTGGTTCCGCGGGCGGCCTCCTTGCCGTAGGTGGTCAGAAGCGTGTCGAGGGTGCGCTCGAAGGCGCCTTCGAAAATCGTCGTCATCGTGAAGTTCTACCGGTTGGGTCGAGGCTGTCACGCAGCCAGTCGCCGAGAAGATTGAGGCCGAGAACGGTGAGCAGGATCGCAAGGCCCGGGAAGACGCTGACCCACCAGGCGTTCTGCAGGTAGGTGCGGCCGTCGGCCAGCATGCCGCCCCAGCTCGGGATCAGCGGATCGACGCCGAGGCCGAGGAAGGTGAGGCTGCTTTCGAGCAGGATGTTGTTGGCGACGTTGAGCGTCATCAGCACGATCACCGGGCCGATCAGGTTCGGCAACAGGTGCTGGAACAGGATCTTGTAGTCGCGAACGCCGATGGCGCGGGCCGACTGGATGAACTCGCGCTCGCGCAGCGACAGGACCGAGCCGCGCACGAGCCGGGCATATTGCACCCACTGCGAGACGATCAGCAGGGTGATGGTGTTGCCAAGCCCACCGCCGACGATGGCGATGAAGGTGATCGCCAGCAGGATGAAGGGGAGCGCCAGCTGCACATCGGCAAAGCGCATGACGAGCATGTCCCAGAAGCCGCGATAGTAGCCGGAGACAAGCCCCATGACCACGCCGACGACGACGGCGCCGGCAACCGACGTCAGGCCGACGAGCAGCGAGATCTTGCCGCCGGCAACCACGCGAGCCAGCACGTCGCGGCCAAGCGGGTCGGTGCCGAGCGGATGGGCCCAATTGACAAAGGGCGGCGTCAGCCGCGCCATCAGGTCGATCTTGTCGACGCCGCCGGGAAAGAGCACGCCAGAGAAGAGAACGGCGAGGCAGATGCCGCCGGTGAGCAGCGCTCCGAGGATGAATTCGAGGTTGCGGAAGCGGGCGAAGCGGGTGCTGGAAGCCTTTGACGACATCGGCTCACTCCGTCCGGATGCGCGGATCGACGAGGCCATAGGCGATGTCGACCAGAAGATTGACGAACACGATCATTAGCGAAAGCACGGTTATGACCGCCTGAAGCACGGGGTAATCGCGCGACGCGACCGCGTCGAAGGCGAGCGTGCCCATGCCCGGCCAGTTGAACACCAGCTCGACGACGACGATGCCGCCGAGCAGGCCGCCGAACTGCAGGCCGAAATAGGTGATCAGCGGGATCGCGCAGTTACGAAGTGCGTGCTTGTAGAGCACCTTGCTTTCGCTGAGGCCCTTGGCGCGCGCGACCATGATGTATTGCGACTGCAAGGTTTCCAGCATCGCGGTGCGCACCAGGCGCACATTGGTCGCCGTCAGGATGATGCCCATGGTCAGCGCCGGCATGATGAAGCTTGCAAAACCGTCCATGCCGCTTGGCGGCAGCCATTTGAGGACGATCGAGAACAACAGGACCAGCATGATCGCAAGCCAGAAGTTCGGGAAGGAAAGCCCAACGAGCGACAGAATGCGGATTGTCTGGTCGGCCCACTTGCCGCGGGCGACGGCGGCGCGGATGCCGAGCGGAATGGAAATCGCGATCGAGACGATCAGCGAGGCGAAGGCGAGCAGCATGGTCGCCGGCAGCGCAGAGGCGATCAGCTGCGAAACAGGCGTACCGCCCATGAAGGAGCGGCCGAAATCGAGCCTGAACATGCCCGTGATGAAATCGGCATATTGCGCCAGGAAAGGCTGGTTAAGGCCGAGCCCCTCGCGGATGCGCACGAGGTCGGCCTCGGTGACGCTGCCAGCGCCCTGCGCCAGCATTAGCGCGGGGTCACCGGTGAACCGGATGGCATAGGAGACGGTCAGTGTCACGACGAACACGACGAAGACCGCCTGCAGAAAACGTTTGATCAGAAATCCGGCCAAGTGACCCGCCCTTTTGGAAAAATGGTCCGCCGCCTCAAGCGTGAGGCGGCGGACCGGCCTGTATTACTCGACCGTCACGTCCGTCAGCCGCAGGCGGCTATCCGGCACCGGCGTGAAGTTCTTGACGCGCTTGCTCACGCCGAAGATGGCGTTGAGGTTATAGAGCGGCATTTCGAGCGAACGGTCTGCGGCGTAGTTGGCGATCTGCTTGAGGATCTCCTCGCGCTTTGCCTGGTCGGTGATCGAACGCTGCGACTCGAGCAGCTTGTCGAGTTCCGCGTCCTTGTCGTACGGGTTCCACTTTTCGCCCGAGTGGTACATCGAGTAGGCGGTGTTGTCGTAGTCGAGCGTCCAGCCGCCCCAGGACTGCTGGAACAGCGCGCCGGTCTTGCCGGCCGGGATGATGTCGTTCAAGAGAACGTTGGTTTCATAGGGCTTGATCGTCGCGTTGATGCCGATCAGCTGCAGGTAGCTTGCGATAGCCTGCACGACCTCGTTGAAGGTCGCGTCGTTACCGCGAACGTCGATCTGCACGGAAGCGCCCGGCGCAACGCCGGCTTCCTTCAGAAGCGCCTTTGCCTGTTCCGGATCGTAGGGCAGCGGCTTCATCGCCGGGTCGAAGCCGAAGGAGAGCTTGCCCTGGAAACTGGCGATCGGATCCGCCTGGCCGGCGAGGATCGACTGGATGATGGTGTCGCGGTCGACGCCGAGGATCAGCGCCTTGCGGACCTTCGGATCCTTGGTGATGCCGTCGCGCGTGTTGAATCGCAGCGCGTAGACCGTCGGGCCGGCGCTGGAGACGATCTCCAGATTGCTGTCGCCCTGGATCGTCGGGATCATGCCGATCGGAATGGTCGGCGGGATGACGAGATCGACGCGGCCGGCCTGCAGCTCGGCAACGGCGGTCGCCGGCTCCGAAATGAAGCGGTAGTTGAGATTGGAAAGCTTCGGCGCGCCGCCCCAATGATCTGCGAAGGCTTCGAGCTTGATGCCGACCTTCGGCTCGTAGGAGACGAACTTGAACGGGCCGGTGCCAACAGGATGGGCGTTGAAGTAGTCCTCACCCTTTTCCTGGATGTACTTCGGCGGCACGATCATCGCGCCATAGCCGGCGAGCTTGGTGAGAAGCACCGGATCCGGCGTCTTCAGGACGAGGTCGACCGTCTTTTCGTCGACGATCTCGACCTTTTCGATCACGGCATAGTTGGACTTCTGCGGACCCTTGGAGCCTTCTTCGCCGAGCAGGCGGTCGAAGGTGAACTTCACCGCTTCTGCATTGAAGGGCTCACCGTTGTGGAACTTGACGCCCTCGCGCAGCGTGAAGCGCAGGCGTTTGCCGCCGTCGAGCTCTTCCCAAGCAGTAGCAAGGCCGGGCACGAGCTTCAGATCCGGACCGCGATAGGTCAGGCCGTCATAGATATTGGTGGCAACCGACGCCCAGTTGACGAGGAAGGTGTCGACCGGGTCCCAGCTTCCCGGATCCTGCGGCGAAGATACCGTCAGCGTGCCGGCGGCAAAGGCCGGGGCTGCGGTCATGAAACTACCCGCCATCGCAAGGGCGATGAAAGCGGCGTGGATCCCCTTTTTGTTGATCATTTACTCACTCCTGTTTCGACAGCCTTCCTGAGAAGAGAAAGCGGCTCACGCACCCTTGGCCACGTAATGGCCAGGGGCGATTTCTTTGCGCGGCAGCACCGCGGGTTCGTCGCCGACGCGGCGGATCGGGCTCGGGATCTCGCCCTCCAGCATGGCGCGCTCGCGACCCTTGCCGGGCTCGGCGACGGGCACCGCGGAAAGCAGCCGGCGAGTATAGGGATGGGACGGCGTCTCGAAGACCTGCTGGCGGCTGCCGAACTCCATGACCTGGCCGAGATAGAGCACGGCGACGCGGTGGCTCATGCGTTCGACCACCGCCATGTCATGGCTGATGAAGAGATAGGCGAGGCCCTCCTGTTCCTGCAGCTCCATGAACAGGTTGATGATCTGCGCCTGGATCGAGACGTCGAGAGCCGACAGCGCCTCGTCGGCGATGATCAGCTTGGGACGGGAGGCAAGCGCGCGCGCAATGCAGACGCGCTGGCGCTGGCCGCCGGAGAATTCGTGCGGATAGCGCTTGGCGTGAGCTGGCGTCAGTCCGACGCGCTCCAGCAATTCATGCACGCGCTTTTCGATGTCCTTTTCACCGAGGATCAGGCCGTGGGTGCGGATAGGTTCGGCGATCGAGAAGCCCACGGTCTTGCGCGGGTCGAGCGAGGCGAAGGGATCCTGGAAGATGTACTGGATTTCCTGCTTCAGCCGCTGCCGCTCGGCATAGCTCATGGCCGAGACCGGGCGACCGCCAAAGAGGATCTCGCCCGAGGTTGCGTTCTGCAGTTGCTGGATCGTGCGACCGATCGTCGACTTGCCCGAGCCGCTCTCGCCGACCAGCGCCAGCGTTTCACCCGGGAAAATGTCGAAGCTGACGTTTTCGATGGCGTGCACGCGGTGCGTCGCCTTGCCGAAAAGGTTCTTGCGCACGTCGAAGCGGGTGACGAGATCACGCACCGAAAGGATCGGTGCCGCGTCGTAGCGGGCGGTGCGCTGGATATGGGTTTCGCCGACGCGCTTCGGTTCGCCGTCGACCATCATGGTCAGCGGCAGGCGCTTCGGGAATTCCTCGCCGGTCATGCTGCCGAGTTTCGGCACTGCGGAAAGCAGCGTCTGGGTATAGGGGTGCTTGGGGCTTGCGAAGATCTCTCCGACCGGACCTTCCTCGACCTTGCGGCCCTTCCACATGACGACGACGTCGTCGGCCATTTCGGCGACGACACCCATGTCATGGGTGATGAAGATCACCGCCATGCCGAGTTCTTTCTGGAGGTCGCGGATGATCGTCAGGATCTGCGCCTGGATCGTCACGTCGAGGGCCGTCGTCGGCTCGTCAGCGATCAGCAGTTTTGGCCGGCAGGCAAGCGCCATGGCGATCATGACGCGCTGGCGCATGCCGCCGGAAAGCTGGTGCGGATAGCGGCCGATCAGTTCTGCAGAATCAGGAAGGCGCACCATGTCGAGCAGGCGGCGCGTCTCGACGAGCGCTTCGGCCTTGGTCATCTTCTCGTGCAGCATCAACACTTCGGCGACCTGGTCGCCGATGGTAAAGACCGGGTTCAAGGACGTCATCGGCTCCTGGAAGATCATGGCGATCTCCTTGCCGCGGATCGCGCGCATGGTCTTCTGCGGGGCGCTCGTCAGATCGATTTCGCCGTCCTTGCCGCGAAACAGGATGCGGCCGGTCGGAAACTGGCCGCCCATCATGTCCGAGAGCCGCATGATCGACAGCGACGTCACCGATTTGCCGGAGCCGGATTCGCCGACGATTGCGAGCGTCCGGCCGGGCGTCACCGTGAAGCTCAGGTCTTCGACGACAGGATTGCCGTTGAAGGCGACGGAAAGCTTCTCAACGGCGAGCAGGGGCGCAGGCGTATCGACGGTCACGCGGTCTTCCTTGTTACAATGTGGTCGCGGCGCGCGCGGACTGTTCATAGGCGCCCGACATGAAACGCAGGACGGCGGCGATCTCGGAAAGCGTCTCCTCGGAAGGACGCGCTTTGGCGGTGGAGGAGACCAGCAGCCGCTCGCGAATTTTTGCGTAGCGCGTGCAGGCGTCCGACCCCTTGTCGGTGATGAGGATGGTCTTTTCCTTGCCTTCCTTGCCCGTCGTCACGAGGCCTGCGGCTTCGAGCTTGCGGATGGCATAGGTCGCGACATGGGTGTCCTCGATGTCGAGCACGAGACAGATGTCGGCGAGCTTCTTGCCGCGATCGCGGTGGCGGATCGTGTGCAGGATCAGGATCTCGATCGGGGAAAGACCGGGTACGCCGGCGGCCGCCATGCAGCGCATCATCCAGCGATGAAAGGCATGCGACGCGAGGATCAACCCGTATTCGACCTCGGAGAGGCCGGGAGAGCCGCCTTCAGCAAGGTGCGCGGAGGAAACGATCGGGCCGATGGCCGCGACCGGCTTTAGATGTTCGGGCAGGGCATTTTCGGCCCATTCCCGTCCTTCGAAGCTATCCTCTGACTTCTTCGTCATTCAGCTCTTCCTCATCTTGACGATTTTATGTCATCATTTTATCGACATTTTGTCAACGAACTGCTTTGATGAATTTCCGGGCTTGCACAATGAAGCGGCTCGCGAATGAGAGGGATGGACAATGAGCGCACGCGAAACCGGCAGCTGGGACTTCTGGATCGACCGTGGCGGCACCTTCACCGATGTCATCGGCCGCGACCCGCACGGGAACCTGCATGCCCGCAAGGTGCTGTCCGAAAATCCGGAAGCCTACCGCGACGCCGCTGTGCAAGGCATCCGCCTGCATCTCGGCCTTGCGACCGGTGCACCGATCCCGACCGGCCTCATCGGCGAAGTGCGCATGGGCACGACGGTCGCCACCAACGCGCTGCTCGAGCGCAAGGGCGAGCCCCTGGCTCTCGTGACGACCAAGGGCTTTCGCGATGCGCTGAAGATCGGCTACCAGGAACGCAAGAAGATCTTCGCGACCGAAATCATCAAGCCGGAAGCGCTCTACCAGGATATCGTCGAACTCGACGAGCGCGTGCTGGCTGACGGTATTGTCGAGCAGCCGCTCGACGAGGCGAAGGCGCGCGCGGCCCTCGAAGACCTGAAGGGCAAGGGCTACAAGGCCGTCGCCATCGTCTTCATGCATGCCTACAAATATCCGGAGCACGAGGCGGCCGTTGCCCGCATCGCCCGCGAACTCGGCTTCGAGCAGGTCTCCGTCAGCCACGAAGTCTCGCCGCTGATCAAATATGTCGGCCGCGGCGATACCACCGTCATCGACGCCTATCTCTCCCCGGTTCTGCGCCGCTACGTCGCCCAGGTCTCCGGCGAACTCGATATTGCCCGTACCGGCGCACGCGTCATGTTCATGATGTCCTCCGGCGGCCTGACGGCGGCTGAAATGTTCCAGGGCAAGGATGCGATCCTCTCCGGCCCGGCCGGCGGTGTCGTCGGCCTCGCCAAGACCGGCGAAGCCGCGGGCTTCGATCGCGTCATCGGCTTTGACATGGGTGGTACCTCGACCGACGTCGCCCATTTCGATGGTGAATATGAGCGGGCGTTCGAGACCGAAGTTGCAGGCGTGCGCGTGCGTGCACCGATGATGCTGATCCACACGGTTGCCGCCGGCGGCGGATCGATCCTGCACTTCGACGGCGAACGTTTCCGCGTCGGCCCGGATTCGGCCGGCGCCAACCCGGGCCCCGCCTGCTACCGCAATGGCGGTCCGCTTGCTGTCACCGATGCGAATGTCATGCTCGGCAAGCTGATGCCGGATTTCTTCCCGGCGCTGTTCGGTCCGAACCAGGACGAACGTCTCGACGTCGAGACCGTGCGCGGCCGTTTTGTTGCCATGGCGACCGAGATCGGCGATGGCCGCAGCCCCGAGGATGTGGCCGACGGCTTCATCCGCATCGCCGTTGCCAACATGGTCGAGGCGATCAAGAAGATTTCCGTGCAGCGCGGTTATGACGTGACGCGCTATGCGCTGAGCTGCTTCGGCGGCGCCGGCGGCCAGCACGCGTGCCTCGTTGCCGACCAGCTCGGCATGAAGAGCATTCTCGTGCATCCGATGTCCGGCCTGCTTTCGGCCTATGGCATGGGACTTGCCGATATCCGCTCGACTCGCCAGAAGGCGCTCGGCGTCGCGCTCGACGACAAGGCGCCGGCAGCCCTCAGCACGCTGGGCGCCGAGCTGGAAGTCGATTGCCTCGGCGAACTGGAAGCACAAGGAATTGCCCGCGACGAGATTCGCACCCATCTGCGCGCCCATATCCGCTATGCCGGCACCGACACGGTGCTTGCGGTCGACGCGACCTTCCCGGCGCATGACGACATCGCCCGCCTGCGCGCCGAGTTCGAAGAGCTGCACAAGCGCCGCTTCGGCTTCGTCGCCGACAACAAGGCGCTGGTGATCGACGCCGTCGAAGTCGAGACGGTCGGCGGCGGTGCTGCCCAGATGGAGCGCGAAGGCGCATCCGTCACCTCGGGCACGCCCGACGTTTCACGCCGCACTCAGTTCTATTCGCAAGGCCAGTTCCACGATGCGCCGGTCCTGCTGCGCGCCGAACTCAGCCCCGGCCAGCGGCTCGACGGTCCGGCGATCATCATCGAACCGAACCAGACCGTCGTCGTCGAGGACGGCTGGCAGGCGGAACTGACGGCGAAAGACCATATCGTGCTGCGCCGCGTGAAGGCGCTGCAGCAGCAGAGCGCGATCGGTACCCATGCCGATCCGGTCATGCTGGAGATCTTCAACAATCTCTTCATGTCGATCGCCGAGCAGATGGGCGTGACGCTGCAGAACACCGCCTATTCGGTCAACATCAAGGAGCGGCTCGACTTCTCCTGCGCCGTCTTCGACAACCGCGGCAACCTCGTCGCCAATGCGCCGCACATGCCGGTGCATCTGGGTTCCATGGACGCCTCGGTCGCAACCGCGATCCGCGAGAACCCGGTGATCAAGCCCGGCGACGTGTTCCTGATCAACGCGCCCTATAACGGCGGCACGCACCTGCCTGACCTCACCGTCTGCACGCCCGTCTTCGACGATGCCGGACAAGAGATCCGCTTCTGGGTCGCCAGCCGCGGCCACCATGCGGATATCGGCGGCATTTCGCCGGGCTCGATGTCACCGCTTGCCACCAACATCGAGGAGGAGGGCGTCTACATCGACAACTTCAAGCTCATCGATGCAGGTCGCTTCTGCGAGGCCGAGCTTGAAGCGCTTCTGAATGGCGCGCGCTATCCGGTGCGCAACATCCTTCAGAACGTCAACGACCTGAAGGCTCAAGTGGCGGCCAACGAAAAGGGCGTCGCCGAACTCAAGAAGATGATCGCCCAGTTCGGCGAAGACGTGGTCGAGGCCTATATGGGCCACGTCCAGGACAATGCTGCTGAGAGCGTGCGCCGTGTGCTTGACCAGTTGCCAGACGGCGAATTCTCCTACGAGATGGACCAGGGCTGCAGCATCGTCGTCAAGATCACGGTCGACCGCGACAAGCGCGAGGCGACCGTCGATTTCACCGGCACGTCGGAGCAGCGCGGCGACAACTTCAATGCGCCGGCGCCTGTCACCCGCGCCGCCGTACTCTATGTCTTCCGCGTGCTGGTCGAGGCCGACATTCCGATGAATGCCGGGTGCCTGCGGCCGATCCACATCGTCATCCCCGAGGGTACGATGCTGACGCCGCGCTATCCGGCGGCCGTCGTTGCCGGCAACGTCGAGGTCAGCCAGGCCGTGACGAACTGCCTGTTCGGCGCGGTCCAGAGCCAGGCCGGCGCGCAAGGGACGATGAACAACCTGACCTTCGGCAACGACAATTATCAGTATTACGAGACGATCTGCTCCGGCGCGCCGGCGGGTCCCGGCTACAACGGTGCCGATGCGGTTCATACGCACATGACCAACTCGCGGCTCACCGATCCGGAAATCCTCGAAACCCGCTTCCCGGTGGTGCTCGAAGACTTCCACATTCGCGTCGGTTCCGGTGGCCGCGGCCAGTGGCACGCCGGAAACGGCACGAAGCGCACGATCCGGGCGCGGGAAACGCTCGACTTCGCGATCCTCTCCGGCCATCGCCGCGTCGCACCCTTCGGCATCAAGGGCGGCAGCCCGGGTGAACTCGGCCGCAACCTCGTGCGCCGCAATGACGGCCGGACGGAGGAACTGTCGGGCTGCGCCCATACGGTTCTCGAAGCTGGCGAAGCCTTTACCGTCGTGACGCCGACCGGCGGTGGATACGGCCGGTCATAGGCCGGAAAGACTGAAATCTCCCAAGACTGCTGCGGTGGTCTGCGGGCGGGCGAGCGATCGTCCGCCCGTTTTTCGTTCCGGCATATGCACAACAACTATTGCTGCATATGCGAAAAGACGCGATCGCTTTTTTAACCCGAATTTAAATTCGAAATTACTAAGTACTTATTGGTCAGTGCGCGCCCCAGTTCCTCCCCTTGCGGGGCCGCAAACATCCGGTCCTCCTCCCGCCGGTTTGGCTGACCATGTCCCCTCCCATCAGCGCGATTGCGACATCACAGGAGTCACGGCAGTGACGTTCAAGAACCTTTCGATTTTGACCAAGGTCGGCCTTGTGGTCGTGGTCATGGGCATATCCTCCATTCTGATCGCGCTTGCCGGTGCGCGTGGTCTTTCCTCGCTCGGTGCGACGATCGTCGATGTCGGCGCGCGTGAGGAAGCAGCGCGCGAGGCAATGGACCTGCGCGTCGACATCATCGCCATCAGCCGCATGACCTATCAGCTCGCCGCCGCCCCGGAGAACGCCGCCGACTTCGGCGCGGAAACCGAAAAGCGTGCGACCGAAATGCTCGGCCGCCTGACCAAGATCGAGGCGGTCGCCGACGATGCCGAAGACAAGCTGCTGAATGACATCCGCCTGACGCTCAACAGCTACTTCGACGAGATCCGCGCCATGGTCGCCGTCGCCGCCGAGAAGGGCGGAGATGCCGGTGCCGTCAAGGCCGCACTCGACAAGGCGCTCGAAGCGCAAAAGACCGTGACGGCAACAGTCAAGACCTACAGCACCTATTCCGGCGAAGCGCTTTCCGCCGCTCGTGAAGAGGCGCTGAATTCCTCGTCCGTCGCCATGACAATCCTCGCCGCGGCCGCTGCGGCCTGCGTGCTCTTCGGCGTCGGCGTCAGCCTCGTCGTTGCCCGCCGCGGCATCGTCATGCCGGTCCGTGACCTGACCTCGACCATGAGCGAACTTGCCGACGGAAAACTGGATGGAGATGCGACGGACGTTTCCCGCCAGGACGAGATCGGCGAGATGGCCCGTGCCGTCGAAGTCTTCCGCAAGAACGGCATCGCCATGCGCGCGATGAAGGCGCAGGAAGCGGCCCTCCATGCGCGCAGCAGCGACCTGCAGTCCAACATCAGCGTCGTCGTCGCCTCTGCCGTTGCCGGCGATTTCACCGGCCGCATCAACAAGGACTATGAAAACGACGACCTCAACCGCTTCGCATGGAGCGTCAACGAGCTCGTCTCCAGCGTCGACCAGACCGTCACCGAAGTCCGCCGCGTGATTGCGGCGCTTGCCGACGCCGACCTGACGCAGAACATGCGCGGCGAATTCCACGGTGCCTTCGCCGAGCTGCAGACGAACGTCAACCAGACGATGGTGACGCTGCGGTCGACCATGCAGAACGTGCGCACCGCGGCCAGCACCATCAACGACAACTCCGCCGAACTGAGCTCGGCTGCCAATGATCTGTCGAAGCGCACGGAACAGCAGGCGGCAGCGCTTGAGGAAACCGCAGCGGCGCTCGACGAAATCACCTCGACCGTGCGCACCGCCTCGGAGCGGGCGAATGAGGCGCATGAGATGGTGCGCGCCACCAAGGAAAGCGCCGGCCGTTCCGGCGCGATCGTGCGCAGCGCCGTCGATGCCATGGGCCGCATCGAGGGTTCGTCCAACCGCATCAACCAGATCATCTCGGTCATCGACGAAATCGCCTTCCAGACGAACCTGCTGGCGCTCAATGCCGGCGTCGAAGCGGCACGCGCGGGCGAAGCCGGCCGCGGTTTTGCCGTCGTCGCCCAGGAAGTGCGCGAGCTGGCGCAACGCTCGGCCAACGCGGCCAAGGAAATCAAGACGCTGATCCACAGCTCGGCGTCGGAAGTCGAAAACGGCGTGGCGCTGGTGCGCTCGACCGGCGAGGCGCTGCTGGAGATCGAGACACTGGTCAACAATGTCAGCGGCCACGTCAACACGATCGCGACGGCGGCGCGCGAGCAGGCGACCGCACTGCAGGAGATCAACACCTCCGTCAACCACATGGACCAGATGACCCAGCAGAACGCGGCGATGGTGGAAGAGACGACAGCCGCCAGCGGCACGCTCGCCGAAGAGAGCCGTCAGTTGCGCACGATGCTGGCGAAGTTCAAGCTGGAAGGTCCTGCAGCCCGCGAAGGCTGGAGCCGCGCCGCCTGATCGAGCGGCGTAATCGCCACGACTTCAAGTGAAGTTCTTGCTGCGGCGGCACTGTCGTTTCTGCACCCCGTGTTGACGGGGACGGGGACAACAGTGCCGCCGAGCATATTGAAGCGCGAGACCGTTTCCCCATCTTTTGCGCCTGAAAATCCAGGCGCTCCTGCGCCTTCTTCCCGATTTGCTGGGAAGCATGCCTGTTAGCCGCTATTCTGGAACGCAGACGTGTGAGTCGTTAATTTGCGGGACAACCGAATGACGCAGCAGTTCGACCTCTTTGTTTCGGACGAGGCAACTTCCAAAAAGGCGGGCGGTGGACCGGCGGTCAAGCGGGCATCGCTGACCGAGGACGATATGGTCCGTCACCTTCAGGCGACGGGTCGCTATCGCCTGTTGCAGCGGCTTGTGCCGCGCGCTGTGGTGCCTGTTGCGCGTCCCGGCTTCCCCCTGCATGGCGTCATTCTCGATACCGAAACCACAGGGCTCAACCATCGCAAGGATGAGATCATCGAGATCGGCCTGATCGCCTTTACCTTCGATGAGAAGGGAAACCTGGGAGACGTGACTGGCGTTTTCGGCGGCTTGCGCCAGCCGTCCAATCCGATCCCTGCGGAAATCACTCGTCTTACCGGCATCACCAACGAGATGGTCGCGGGAAAGACGATCGACCTCGACGAAGTGCGGGCGCTGATGGAAAAGGCCGACCTTGTCATCGCCCACAATGCCGGCTTCGACCGTCCCTTCTGCGAGGCCTTCTCGCCCGTTTTTGCAGGAAAGGCATGGGCCTGTTCCGTCTCCGAGATCGATTGGTCTTCCCGCGGCTTCGAAGGCACCAAGCTCGGTTACCTGATCGGGCAGGCCGGTTACTTCCACGACGGCCACCGGGCGGTCGACGACTGTTTCGCTTTGCTCGAAGTCCTTGCCAAGGATGGCGGCTCCGGCAGCACGCCCTTTGCCGAACTCTACGAGGCGAGCCAGCGATCACGCGTCCGCATTTTTGCGGAAAACAGCCCCTTCGACATGAAGGATCATCTGAAAGCTCGCGGCTACCGCTGGTCTGACGGAAGTGACGGCCGTCCGAAATCCTGGTGGGTCGAAGTCGCCGAAACCGCACTTGAAGACGAACTCGGCTACCTCCGCTCGGAGATCTATCGCTGGAAGGAAGCCGATCCGCCGATCAAGCGCTTGACCGCTTTCGACCGCTTCCGGGCCTGACACGCGAACGAGCCGCTGCGGCCGACAGGGCAAGCCCTTCGGTGACGCGGGCGTCGCTCGATTAAAACATCCTTTTCCCGCCGATCTTTGCATGACGCGGCCCACCGATCGTAGCGCAGGCGCCAGGCTGAGGCTGTCCTGCGCCGGACGCGGGCTGACGGCCCGCTACGCCCCGATTTGCCTGTCTTTCCACATCTGGCAAACAACGCCCGGTTTACCGTTAACCGCTGAATTCACGCACAAAAAGCGTGGACGCCCGACCGAATCCGACTATACGTGCGCAGACTTGACTTAGAAATTCAAGTTTTATGCTATTGTTATAGTTGATGTTTCAATGTCGATGTTCGCAATCTCGTCCAGTTTTGAGAGTGCTCCCAAGCGTGGGATGACCCGCGATCGCCGACACTTTGTCTGGCAGCCAGTCTGCATGGGCGCAACCGAACGCGCCGTGACCGAAGGGCCGGTTACGCACCCGCTTTGCCGAAGCGAGCTGCTGCGCACGAGACCCGTCTGTCGGTCGAAATAGCCGCAACTGAACGCAATGTCCGGGGCTCGCCCTGCACCGTTGTTCAACGGGCAAGGCGCGTGCGTCGCGTTCTGAGCGGCTGGGTTCGGCCGGCGACAGTGGCGGATACGGAATTCACCTTAATCGAAGTTACAGGGGTAAGAGAATGGCAAGGGGCAGGTTCAATTCGGTTTCGCGTCGGCGAGCCAAAGTCGTGCTGGCGGGCGTGTCGCTGCTGGCAATGTCCGCCGTGGCGGCGTCGGCCCAGGAGGCACGCAAGACCAACCGGGTCGAAAGCCTGGCCCAGGCTGAACGCAGTTCGGGCGGCGCGACGCAGCTGGCCCCCATCGTGGCCGTCGGGCAAGCGGGCGGTCAGCCGCCTGAGACCGGCACCATCGGCCAGCCGTCAGCTCCCTATGCGGGCGGTCAGATGGCGACCGGTGCGCGGCTTGGCGCGCTCGGCAACCGTCCTGTCAAGGAAACCCCGTTCAGCGTCACCAGCTACACGGATAAGCTGATCCGCGATCAGCAGGCGCGAACGGTCGCCGATGTCACCCTCAACGATCCCTCGGTACGCATGGATGCGCCGGCGTTCAGCGAGCGTGATTCGTTCTTCATTCGCGGCTTCTCGGTCACCAATCTGGATACGGCCTATGACGGCCTCTTCTACATCACCAACCCGCGCCGCAGCCCCCTTGAGGGTATCGAGCGCGTCGAGGTCCTGAAAGGCCCGAGCGCGCTGGTCAACGGCGGCGTCGGCCGCGTCGGTGGGACTATCAATCTGGTGCCCAAGCGCGCCACCGACGAGCCGCTGACGCGACTGACGACCACCTATATGTCGGACTCGCAATTGTGGTCGCACCTCGATGTCGGTCGCCGTTTCGGGCCCGAGGGCGAATGGGGCGTCCGTTTCAACGGTTCCTATCGTGGCGGCGACACGGCGCTTGACCACAACGAAAACGAGATCGGCGTGCTGTCGCTCGGGCTCGACTATCGCGGCGATCGGGTGCGTGCCTCGCTCGACCTCAATCATTCCAAGCAGAACATCAATGCGCCGGCCTCTCTGTTCAACGCGGCAGCGCCGGGCATCAAGATCCCGGAAGCGCCGGACGGCCGGATCAACACGTCCAACCCGTTCGAATACCATGACAGCGAACACAATATGGTCGCTGGCCGCGTCGAGTTCGACGTGCTGGAGAACACCACTGTTTACGCCGCCGGCGGCATCAGCCGCTACCGCGAGGACTTCCTGAGCACGTCCTACACCATTCAAAATCCCAATGGCGATGCGCTGGCCGAGTTCGGCTACAATCCGCAGGAGATCCAGGGGGTCTCGGGTGAGGTTGGTCTCCGCTCGGAGTTCGATACCGGACCCGTCGGTCATCAGCTCAGCGTTTCTGTGAGCCGAGCGCTCAACGAGAATAACCGCGGCTACTTCCATCCGGGCAGGCTCGGCTTCAGAAGCTACATGACCAACATCTACAATCCGATCTATGTGCCGAGCGATTGGGTCAATACGGGCGGGCTTCCGCGCTCGAACGACCTGCATGCGTTTTCGGACCTGCTCGCGACCAGCGTCGCGATCTCCGATACGCTTTCCTTTGCCGAAGACCGTTTCCAGCTGACGGTCGGCGGGCGCTATCAGGAAATGCGTGTACGAGGGTACAATACGCGTCCCGGCGCCGTGCCGCTCGGTCAACAGACCTACTATTACGAGGAAGGCCGGTTCAGCCCTGCCGTCGCGGCACTCGTAAACGTCACCGACAGCTTCTCTGTCTACGGCAACTACGTGGAAGCTCTGACCGAAGGGCCGTCAGCGCCGTCCAACGCTCTGAACAGCGACCAGATTTTCCCTCCTGTTGTCAGCAAGCAGAAGGAAATCGGCTTCAAATACGACCTCGGCGAAGTAATGCTCGGCGCAGCGCTGTTCGAGATCAGGCAGCCAAACGGTTTGACAACCGGCGGCGTCTTCGCCGTCGACGGCCTGCAGGTGAACCGTGGCATCGAGCTTTCAGCCTATGGCGAACCGGTTGACGGCGTTCGCTTGCTTGGTGGCATCACCTTCATGGACGCCAAGCTCGATAAGGCAGAGAACTCGAGAACAGGAGAGCGGTTCGATGGCAACCGTGTGCCCGGCGTCCCGACGACCGCGATCAGCCTCTATGGTGAATACGACACACCCTGGGTCGAGGACCTGACGCTCACCGGTCGCCTCGTTTATACCGGCAGCACCTACTACGACCAGAGGAACACGCAGAAGGTCTCGGACTGGACGCGGGTCGATCTCGGTGCGCGTTACTCCTTCGAGCGTGAAAACGCTAAGCCGGTGGAAATCCGGGCGACCGTCCAGAACGTGTTCGACGAGAACTACTGGGCCTCGTCCGCCCGTGGCTTCCTTGCCGCCGGCGCGCCGCGCACCTTCATGGTGTCGACTGCGTTTGAATTCTGAGCCAGAGGAGCTTCAGTCACAAAAAGAAACGGCCGGCATTCTGCCGGCCGTTTCTCGTTTCGGGGGGCGTGCCGATCAGGCTTCCGGCGAATAACCGAAGACGACGGCCGGGTTTTCCGCGGTCTCGACCCAGACGCTCTTCGTCTGTGTATAGGCCATCAGTGCATCACGGCCGGAGGAGCGGCCATAGCCGGAGCGGCCGAAGCCGCCGAAGGGCGACATGACACTGATCGTCTTGTAGCCGTTGATCCAGAAGGTCCCGGCCCGCACCCTTGAAGCGACCCGGTGTGCGCGGCCGACATCACGGGTCCAAACGGCGCCTGCCAGGCCGTACGGGTTGTCGTTGGCGAGGGTGACCGCCTCGTCCTCGTCGTCGAAGACGGTGACGCCGACGACCGGGCCGAAGACCTCTTCGCGGGCGATCGTCATGTCCGGCTTGACGTTGTCGAGAATGGTCGGCGCGAAATAGAAGCCGCCGGAGGCTTGAAGAGAAGCCGGCTTGGCGCCGCCGGTTGCAAGCGTTGCACCTTCGGCAACGCCCTGGCGCACCATTTCCGCGATCTTCGCCCATTGTCGTGCATTGTTGATCGGGCCGATCTGCGTGCTGTCGAGATAGGGATCGCCGACGGGGATGCGCGCGGCAGCCTCGGCATAACGCTCGACGAACTGCTGGTGCACCGAGCGATGCACGAGCAGGCGTGAGCCGGCAACGCAGCTCTGGCCGGCGCCAGAGAAGATCGCCGATTGGGCGCCGACGATGGCGCGGTCGATATCGGCATCGGCAAAGACGATGTTGCCGGACTTGCCGCCGAGTTCGAGGATACAGGGCACGACGTTCTTCGCAGCCGCTGCCGCAATGGCCGAACCGGCAAGCGCCGAGCCGACGAAGACGACGAGTGCCGTTTTCGGATGGGCGACCATCGCCTGGCCCGCCGTTACGCCCTGGCCGGCGATGACGTTGACGAGGCCACGGGGCGCGCCGCCCGCCTCGCAGAGCGCACCGAGCACGAGCGTGCTGAGCGGCGTCAGTTCCGACGGCTTGATGACGACGCCGTTGCCGGCGCAGATCGCAGGCGCAATCTGCCATCCGCCGGTAAAGAGCGGCGCGTTCCAAGGGGTGATCTGGGCGACGACGCCAACCGGCTCGTTGCGGGTATAGTTCAGATGCGAGGTCGGGACCGGGATGACCTCGCCGTGCAGCTTGTCGCACCAGCCGGCATAATATTCGAACATCTCGGCGACCCGGACAGCCTCGCCACGGATGTCGCGGATCGGCCGGCCGGCCGAGCGGCTTTCGAGCTCGGCAATCTCGCCGGCGCGCTCGCGGATCTTGCGGGCGATCTCGTTCATCACCCGGCCGCGCGCCGAAGCGGTCATCGAGATCCATTCGCGCTGGGCGCGCGCTGCCGCCTGCATGGCGGCGTCGACGATATCAGCGCCGGCGTCCTTGAAGGTGGCGAAGACTTCGCCGGTCGCCGGATCGGTGAGCGCCTGCTCGTCGCCGGAACCGGGCACCAGCGTGCCGTCGACATAGCTGCCGATCTCGGTGCCGGGAATGATGCCGTGGAACAGCGCCCGGATGCGCTCGGCCTTGGCGGGCATGGTCATGTCGTTCATCGTCGTTCCCTTCAAGTCTCAGTTGTCGTTGGCCACCGGGCGGAAGGCGCCCATGCGGGTGAAGTCCTCGGCGTTTTCGAGCGGGCTCTCGGCCCAGAGCTTGGCGACCGCGCCCGAGAGCGGCAGATCGGCGCCGGTGCGGGCCGCAAGCTCGCTGGCAAGCCGCACGTCCTTGCGCATCAGGCCCATGGTGAAGCCGCTGTCGAAGCGGCCGTTCATCACCCAGGTCGGGAAATGCACTTCGCTGATCATCGATTTGCCGGACGCGGCGTTGAGCACCTTCAGCGCCTCGTCCGCATCGAGCCCGGCGGCAAGCGCCAGCTTCAGCCCTTCGCCCGTCGTCACCATATGGGCGGCGGCGAGCAGGTTGTTGACGAGCTTGGCAACGTTGCCGGCGCCGCTCGGGCCGACATGCAGGGCCTTGGCCGACATCGCGTCGATCACCGGGCCGGCAAGGGCGACGTCCGCATCACTGCCACCGATCATCATCGTCAGCTTGCCGCTTGCGGCACCTGCCGGACCGCCGGAGACCGGCGCGTCGATGAAGCCGTGGCCGAGGCCGGCAAGGGCTGCGGCGAGATCACGCGAGACATCCGGCTCGGAGGTCGAGGTGTCGATGATGACGACGCGGCGGCCGGCCGCCTTCAGCGCTTCGAGATTGGCCTCGACGACGGCTGCCACGTCCTTGGCGGTCGGCAGCGAGAAGACGATGAAGTTGGTGTCGAAGAAGACGTCAGTCAGAGCCTCGACCGGGGTCACCCCGCCTTCGGCGGCAAGCGTGCGCCGGGCCTCGGAGAGGTCGAAGCCCTTGACGGCAAAACCTTTGCCGGCGAGCGTCGTCGCCATGCCGAGACCCATGGCGCCCAAACCCACCACGCCAACTGTCGTTCGTTCCGCCGTCATGATCCGCTTACCCTCGTATGATCAGAATGATCCGGCGAAGGTGGCATGCGGGCTGGCGAGCGGGTAGACGGCGCGCCTGGTACAATGCGTTGCTGGCGTGGCAACGTCTGCTCGACCGCCGGTGATGGGAAAGGCGAGCGTTAGCGCCGCGCGGGTTTCATCGAGCTAGGACGGTCTTCTAAGTCTGGAAGGATTGCATCTCGCGCGCGAGATGCTGGCCGAGTTTTTCGACCGACAGCGGCAGGCGGCGGTGGGCCCGCACCATCAAATGCGCGCTCGCCTCGCTCAGCAGCGGATCGGAGAGGTCGATCGCCTGCATGGACCCGCGCGCGATTTCCACGGTTACGGACGTGCGCGGCAGGAAGGTGACGCCAAGGCTTGCTGCAACGAAGCGGCGGAGCACCTCGATCGAATGGGTTTCGAGCAACGGCGCCAGCGCCAGCCCCGCATCGGCCGCCACCCGCGCCACCAGTTGTGTCACGCCATTGCCCTTGCCGAGCAGCGCGCACGGGAAGGCGAGGCAATCGGCAAGTTTCAGGTCGCTGCGCTCGGACAGGGGATGGCCCGCCGGCACGATGACGCAGAGCGGCTGGCGCGCAATCGCCAGCGCCCGGATGCGCGGTTCGGTCAGGGGATTGTAGGCGATGCCGATGTCGGCGTCGCTGTTGGCGATGGCGTCGACGACGTCTTCGGTGCTGCCGAGTTCGACGATGTAGCGCACATAGGAGTGTGCCTTTGAGAACGACGAGAGCCCGTGCTCCACCAGGTCGGCCATGAAACCTTCGCCGCAGCGAATGCGGATGCGGGTCTGCTGCACGCCGCGGATCTGGTCGAGCTGCTCGGCAAGCAGCCCGTTGTCCTCGAGCACGCGTTTGCCGTGTTCGAGCACCAGTTCACCGGCGTCGGTCAGGACCGTGCCGCGGGCGGTGCGCTCGAAGAGGGACAGGCCGATGTCGCGTTCAGTGTCGGCGATCTGGCGGCTGACGACCGATGGCGCCAGCCCCATATGCTCCGCAGCGCCCCGGATCGAACCGATGCGCGCAACCGCCATAAAGATCCTGAGCGCTTTCGCGTCGAGTACGTCCATGGTGGTCATGGATGCGACGGAATCCCCTTGGGGTCAACGACCAAGCGAGGTCGCGATCAGGCGTGTCCAGAGGTTTACGCCCTGGCCGATGATCGCGTCGTTGAAATCGTAGTGCGGCGAGTGCAGGCCGGGGTTAACGCCCTCGCGTCTTGCGCCGAGCCAGAGATAGCAGCCGGGACGTTCGTCGAGCATGAAGGCGAAGTCCTCGGCCGCCATGCTTGGTGGCGCGTCGATGACCGTCAAGGCCGGGTCTGCCGCGGCGACCGAGCGTGCGAGCGCGGCGGCTGCGGGATCGTTGATCGTCGCCGGATAGCGGCGCTGATAATCGAGCTCGGCCGTGCAGCCGAGCCCTTCGGCAAGGGCCGAAACGAGCGTGCGCATCCGGTTTTCGAGCGTGTCACCGACCGCCTTGTCGAACCAGCGCGTGGTGCCGCGGATCACGGCTTTTTCCGGGATCACGTTCCAGGCGTCGCCGCCGTGGATCTGTGTGACGGAGACGACGGCCGCTTCGAGTGGCGAGACGTTACGGCTGGCAATCGTCTGCAAGGCCGTGACGATCTGGGCGCTAGCGACGAGCGGGTCAGCACCCTCATGCGGCATCGCCCCATGGGCGCCGCGACCGGTGATGGTGATTTCGAAGACCCCGAAGGCGGCCATCATCGCGTCGTCGCGGGCCACCACCGAGCCGACGTCGAGCGCCGGCCAGTTGTGCAGCGCATAGACGGCATCGGCCGGGAAATCACGGAAGAGGCCATCGGCGACCATGACGCGGGCACCGCCCTCGGCCTCTTCGGCCGGCTGGAAGATGAAATGCACGGTGCCGTCGAAGTCCATCTCGCTCGCCTGCCGGGCGGCGGCCAGCAGCATGGCGACGTGGCCGTCGTGGCCGCAGGCGTGCATCTTGCCCGTCGTCTTCGAGGCGTAGGCAGCGCCGCTCGTCTCGATGATCGGCAGCGCGTCCATGTCGGCGCGAATGGCGATCGATCGGTTCGATGTGCCACGCCTGAGCGTGCCGACAAGCCCGGTGCCGCCATAACCGTCCTTCACGGCAATGCCCCATTCGGCAAGCCGGCCGGCGATGAAGGCCGCGGTCTGGCGTTCCTCGAAGGCAAGCTCGGGATGGGCATGCAGGTGATGACGCCAGCGGATCGTTTCCTCGATGCGCTCGGGGCTGATGTCGTGGCGTGTCATGGCGTGCGTCCTGTCGTTTGAGGGGATGGCCGGCCGCAGAGCGGCCGACCTGTTTCTCTTACACAATTCCGGACGGAAAACCGCTTCCTGGAATTGCGTGCCGCGTTACTGGCCGAGACGCAGGAAGAGATCGGCGACGACGACCGAGCCCATATAGGTGCCGACCATCACGCAGATCGCGACGATGACGATCTTCCAGCCCGAGCGGCGGGCGATCGCGAACTCGTTCGCCGTCAAGGCAAGGCCGCCATAGGCAAGCGCCGGGGTCGCCAATGCGAGGAAGTTGAGGTGCTCGACCTGTTCGCTGACCCAGGCTGCACCCGGAACGCCCGGGATGGTGATGAGGATCGCGATCAGCGAAACCCAGGCGACGCTTGGCAGGTAGAAGGGCACGAAGCGGGCGAGCGCCAGGCCGACGATACAGGCGGCATATAGCGTCGCCATGCCCGGCAATGCGGTGAGCGGCGACGTTCCGGTGCCGACCCAGTTGGCGACAAGGCCGATCGCACAGGCGATGATCAGCAGGCCGGCATGGCCGATCACATCGAGCTTGCGTTCGTCCTCGGGGTTCAGCGGGAGATCGTCGGCGTAGTTGGCGGAGGTGTTCTGGTTGGTCATGGTTCTCTCTCCCGATCAGGCTGCGGTGCGACGCTCGGATGGGCGCGCCTTGTTGTAGAGCCACTCCGTCAACGGCAGCGCCACGAACATGCCGACATAGAGGCCGGTGGCATAGGTCAGGATGTTGCTGGCGGCGGCGAGCGCGAGAATGATGTCCTTCTGGTCCGGCACCGCCGCGACGAGACCGCCGGTGCAGGCCGCCAGCATCGAGCCGGAGCCGACGCCGCAGGACATGGCGAGCGCACGCACGTCGAAGATGCCGAGGCCGTGAACGATCGGCGGCATGATGGCGAAGACGAAGGTGCCGATCAGCGTGCCGGTCGCATAAACGCCCATGGCGCCGGCACCTTCCGGCGAGTTGAGGCCATATTTGTCGGCGATCAGCGCGATGTTCGGCTCGCGGTCGATCGAATAGGTGGCGCCGACGGCTTCACGGCCCATCTTGAGAAGGAACACTGCGACCGGGAAGGCGACGATGATCGTTCCGAGATTGCCGAGTTCCTGCAGAACCAGCGCCGGGCCGGCCTCGATGATCTGCGAAATCTGCGGGCCGACCGTCGTTCCGAACTTGGCGATGAACGGCATGATGGCAACGGTGATCATCGCGCCGGAAAGCTTGACCGCATCGCGCGACAGGAACTTGCCGGTCGCCTTGAAAATGGCCGGATTGAAGGCGATGCCAAGCGCGAAGGCGTAAAGGATCGGCAGGAAGATGACGGTGCCGATACCGATCGGCAGACGCTGAATGCCGATCAGCTCGGAGGCGATGACGATCGCCAGCACAAAGATATGCAGATAGAGCGCGCCCGAGGCGGCTCCGGTTTTCCCGGTCATGATGTTCTCCTCTGGTTGGGAGCCAGTTGTTGTTCTTTGCCCAGCGTTCAGAGTAGGCGGTGAGGGCAAATTGCGGCTAGCCGGCCGGCAAGCAACGAAGTGTTGCGATTTGAGCAACGGGCGGGCCGCTGTTCGGGCGGCCATTGGGATCAATCCCGCAGCGCCTTCATGTCATGGCGTCATTCCTGCAGTTCATTCCAGTTGGCGCAACGACGAATCGTCACCGCCTCTGCCCTTGCTGTCGCACAGCGGGGAGGGGGAACCAAGCACTATTGGCTTCTCTCGGTGAGACACTTTCCGAAGTCTATTCTGCCCGCGCCCGACGCTTTCCGTTATCTCCTTGATCCTCCCGGCGGCGGAAAACGAAACCGCACAAAATTCCCGAAAATGCCCATTGAAATCGATTACATTTTCTGGCTTCATGGTTTTCGCAAGATTTGGGAGGATCTGATGAAGAAATTTATCGCCGCAGCGCTAGGCGCTGTCGCAACCATTGCCATTTCCGCTTCTTTCGCCAATGCCGAGACCTTCAAGATCGGCCTGTCCAACGGCTGGGTCGGCAGCGAATGGCGCACGCAGATGATCGACGAGGCCAAGGAGGCCGCGGCGAAGTGGAAGGAGAAGGGCGTCGACGTCGAAGTCTCCGTCCAGAGTGCCAATGTCGACGTACCCGGGCAGATCGCGCATGTGCGCAACTTCATCGCCGAAGGCGTTAACGCCATCATCATCAACCCCAACAGCCCGACGGCCTTCGATCCGATCTTCGCCCAGGCGAAGGAAGCCGGCATCCTGGTGATCGCGACGGACGCTGAGGTTTCCTCGCCGGATGCGACCTATGTCGGCATCGACCAGACGGCCTGGGGCGCCGCCGGCGCCAAGTGGCTGGCTGACACGCTCGGCGGCAAGGGCAAGGTGGTCGCCATCAACGGCGTCGCCGGCCATCCGGCCAACGAAATGCGCGTTGCCGGCTACAAGAGCGTCTTCAAGGATTATCCAGATCTGCAGGTGGTCAACGAGGTCAACGCCAACTGGGATCAGGCCCAGGGCCAGCAAGCGATGCAGAACATTCTTGCGACCTATCCTGATATCAACGGCGTCGTCGTGCAGGACGGCATGGCGGCTGGCGCCTGGAAGTCGATCATGGATGCGGGCAAGACCAGCCAGATCGCCGCAACCGGCGAAATCCGCAAGGATTTCATCGATCTCTGGGTCAAGGACAAGCTGAATTCCGGCGCGACCGTCAACCCGCCGGGCGTCATGGCAAGCGCGCTCAACGTCGCGGTGCTGATGCTGCAGGGCAAGGAACTGAAGGAGCCGGCAACGGCTGGCCAGTACAAGAACGCCATGTATCTGCCGATCCCGTTCATCGACAGCAAGAACCTCGGCGACGCCGCCAAGCAGCTCGACGGCAAGCCGGGCTACTACTCCTACACCAACGCGCTTTCGATCGACGACGCCACGGCGTTGTTCAAGTAAGTTCGGGTTTCGCCGGGCGACTCTTGTCTTGAGCCGCCCGGCGACCGATGCCGCCGATGGCCACCGACCAAGGCCGATCGGGCGTGAAAGATTGCTGCAGTGGAGCCGGTGCCGAGCGCGAGCATCCCTGAAGATGCGGCAAGCAACCAAATGGACGACAGCCGATGTCGAAACTGAGACTGAACGGCGTGAGCAAGGCTTACGGCGCAACGCTGGCGCTACGCCGCGGCGACCTTGAGATCGCTGCCGGCGAAGTGCATGTGCTGATGGGCTCCAACGGCTCCGGCAAGAGCACACTGTGCAAGATCATCGCCGGCAGCGTGCGGCCGGATGGCGGCCAGATCCTGATCAACGACAAGCGCGTGACGATCTCCGGGCCGCAAGCCGCACGCGCCGCCGGCATCGGCATTTTCTACCAGGAACTCAGCCTCGCCAGCCACCGGTCGGTCGAGGAAAACATCTGCCTTTCCGCCCTGCCGGTGAAGGCCGGCCTCTTCATCGACCGGGCGGCAATGAAGGCGCGCGCGGCGCGCTACATCGCCTTGTTCTCGGAGGTCTCCGGCGAAGGTTTCCACGCGGAGGCCCTGGTCGGCAATCTCCGGGCGGACCAGCGGCAACTGGTGGAGATCATGAAGGCGCTCGCCAGCGAAGCGCCGATCCTGATCTTCGACGAGCCGACCTCCGCACTTGACCGCGCCCAGGTCGATCGCTTCTTCGAGATCCTGCGCGATCTCAAAGGCCAGGGTCGCGGCATCATCTTCATCTCGCACCGCATGGACGAAATCACCGCGATCGGCGATCGCGTGACGATCATCCGCGACGGCGAGACCATCGAGACGTTGAAACTCTCCGAGACCGACCCGGCAACGGTCATCCGGCTGATGGTCGGCGGCGCCAGCGACATGCCGGCTGCAAGGTCATCGGCACCAGCGGTGGTGGAAACTGGCGCGCAGACGGCGATCTCCGTACGTAGCCTCTCGGGCAAGGGCTTTCGCGATGTCAGCTTCGAGGTGGCAAAGGGCGAGATCCTCGGGCTCGGCGGGCTGCACGGGCAGGGGCAATCGGCGCTGCTGCGGGCCATCTTCGGCGCAAGCACCGTTTCATCCGGCGAGGTGACGATCGGCGGCGAACGCTATGATGCCAAAAGCCCGCGCGACGCCATTCGCCGTGGCTGCGCCTATGTCTCCGGCGACCGCGGTCGCGACGGCGTCATCAGCGGCCGTCCGATCATAGAGAACGTCACGCCGATCCATTATCTTCGCGACCGGCTGATGCTCGCGCGGCCCTCGAGCCTCAAAAACAAGGCGATGCCGGCGCTCGAAGCGATGCACACCAAGTTTGCGAGCCTCTTCCATCCGATCAATTCGCTTTCCGGCGGCAACCAGCAGAAAGTGATCATCGCCCGATGGCTGATCGATCGGCCCGACGTGCTGCTGCTCGACGACCCAACCAAGGGCATCGACCTCCAGGCCAAGGCCGATCTCTTTGCGCTCATTCGCCAGCTTGCGGCCGAAGGCCTCGGCATCCTGCTCTATTCGTCCGAGGACGCCGAGCTGCTCGGCAACGCCAACCGTATCCTCGTCTTCAACGGCGGCTCGGTGACACGCGAGCTGATCGGTGACGATCGCACCCGCTACAATCTCTACCAGGCTGCATACGAGGCCGCATGATGACATCGACCGCGACAGACATTTCCTCTCCAAGGAGCGGTGGGCTGCGCTCCTGGCTCGAGCGCTACCCCTTCCTGCCGGCACTGGTCATCCTCATCGTGCTGCTGGCGCTGAACGGCCTCTTTTCGCCCAACAGCCTGAGCTACCGCTCGCTGACGGGTCTGCTCAGCACCTATATGGCGCTGATCATGCTGGCGATCGCGCAGACCTATGTCGTCTCCGCCGGCGATATCGATCTTTCCGCCGGCGCGACGCTGTCGCTGGTCAATGTCGCGATCGTCGTCCTGATGGAGCGCTGGGGCGGCGGCGCCGGTGCCGTGCTGCTCGCACTTGCGCTCGGCGTCCTCATCGGACTTGCCTGCGGGCTGGTCAACGGACTGGTCGTCGCAGCACTTCGGCTGCAGGCGATCGTCGCCACCTTTGCGACCAGCATCTTCTTCACCGGGCTGGCGCTCTATGTCATGCCCGTTGCCGGTACGCCGGCGCCGGCACTGTTCTGGCGCACCTATGGCGGCCGCCTCTTGGGCCTGCCCTTCGTCTTCTACGTGCTCGCGGCGCTGGCTGTCCTGCTTTACTTCCTGTCGCGCACGCGCATCGTC
This sequence comes from Ensifer sp. ENS03, assembly GCF_014852035.1. Taxonomy (NCBI): domain Bacteria; kingdom Pseudomonadati; phylum Pseudomonadota; class Alphaproteobacteria; order Hyphomicrobiales; family Rhizobiaceae; genus Ensifer; species Ensifer sp. ENS03. The sequence goes on from NZ_JACVAV010000003.1 coordinate 572,274, forward strand.
ACCGAACTGCTGGCCGTCGGTGACGACCAGCAGGCCGCCTATCAGACCGGGCTTCCGGTCGTCGCCGTCCGCATCAAGGGCTACCTTCTGTGCGGGCTGTTCTCGGCGCTTGCCGCTTTCTGCCTCACGGGTGATACAGCGAGCGGCGATCCGCTGGTCGGCGGCAAGATGACGCTCTACAGCGTCGCCGCCGTCGTGCTTGGCGGCAGTGCGCTTGCCGGCGGCTGGACGACGGTGGTCGGCTCTCTGCTCGGCGCCCTGACGATCGGCCTCGTCAATTCCCTGGTCTTCTTCATGGGCACGCCGTCGGAATGGCAGAACTTCGTCCAGGGCCTCGCCATTCTGATCGTCTTGATGGCCGGCGTGCTCGCCGGTCGGAGGGCACGCGCATGAGCTCGGTTACGTCGTTCTTCAAACAGCCGCTGGTCGTGGCGCTCATCCTCATCGTCGCGCTGCTCTATCTTGGCCAAAGCCTGTCGCCGGGGTTTGCCTCGGCCGATCAGATCCTCCGGCTCTTGATCGTCGCCTCGCTGCTCGGCATCGTCGCCGCCGGCCAGAACGTCGTCATTCTCGGCGGCCGCGAGGGCATCGACCTCTCCGTCGGCGGCGTCGTGTCGCTCTCGGCGATCATCGCCGGCAATGTCATGAACGGTGCCGATGGCGGCATCCTGCCGGCGGTGCTCGCCTGCCTGGCGGCCGGCGCCTTCTTCGGCCTTTTGAACGGCCTCGGCGTCACGCTTCTGCGCATCCCGCCGCTGGTGATGACACTCGGCATGCTGGGCGTGCTGCAGGGCCTGCTGGTGGTCATCCGCCAGGGCATTCCCTCGGGTCGCGCCGCGCCCGGCCTCTCCGCCTTCGTGACCCAGCCGCTGGCGCTCGGCATTCCCGGCATCATCTGGCTCTGGATCGTGATCGGCCTGTTCATGGCCTTCATGCTGAACCGCACCGTCTTCGGTCATCGGATCTACGCGATCGGCTCCAACGAGCACGCGGCCTATATGGCCGGCGTGCCGGTTCGGCTCATGCGCATCGGTCTCTTCATGATCTCGGGCATGTTCGCCGCGATCGCCGGGCTCTGCCTGCTCGGTTATTCCGGATCGTCTTTCGCCAATGTCGGCGAGCAATACATGCTGTCGTCGATCATCGCGGTCGTCTTTGGCGGCACGTCGCTTGCCGGTGGCAAGGGCGGTTACACCGGGACCATGGCCGGCGCGCTGCTGCTTGTCATCCTCCAGGGCATCCTGACGACGGTGAACATCGACGAGTCCGGCCGTCAGATGGTGTTCGGCGCGACGCTGCTGCTGCTCATGCTGTTCTACGGCCGCGGGAGGGCGATGCGCGCATGAGCGAGCGGCCGAAGATCAAGGATATCGCAGAACGCGCCGGTGTCTCGGTTGCGACCGTTTCGCGGGCACTGAGCGGCTCGTCGCTGGTGACGGACGAGACACGCCAGCGCATCAACGCGCTGGCGCGCGAGCTCAACTACCGCCCGAATGTCAGCGCCCGCAACTTGCGAACGCGCCGGTCGATGTCGGTACTGCTTGTCGTGCGCGACGTCGGCAACCCCTTCTACCTCGAGATCCTGAAGGGCGTGGAGGCGACGGCGCGCGAGGCCGGTTACGCCGTCCTCATGGGCAACACCGAGAACGACCCGGACCGCGAGGTCGAGTATTTCAACATGCTGCGCGACGGCCATGCCGACGGCATGATCCTGATGACCGGCAAGCTGCCGCCGCCTGAGCCGGGCGAAAGCGCCGATCTCTCGCATCTGCCTGTCGTTATCGCGCTCGAAATGATCGAGGGGTCCGGCTTCCCGCATGTGCAAATCGACAACGTCGCCGCCGCTGAGGCTGCGGTCGACCATCTGATCGCGCTCGGCCATCGCCGCATCGCCCATATCGCTGGTCCCCTGCCGGAGGTCATGGCGCTCCACCGCCGCGACGGCTACCGGGCCGCCATGAAAGCGGCCGGCCTTGCGGTCCCCGAGGGGTACGAGGTGCGCGGCGACTACCTGCTCGAAAGCGGCGAGGCCTGCGCCTCGGACCTTTTCGCCCTGCCGGAGCCGCCGACCGCGATTTTCGCCGCCAACGACGAGATGGCCTACGGCGCAATCCATGCGCTACGGCGGCTTGGCCGCGAGGTGCCCGGCGACGTCTCGGTCGTCGGCTTCGACGATCTCTATCTCAGCAAGGCCTTCTATCCGCCGCTGACGACCGTCAGCCAGCCGCGCGCCGACATCGGTCGCACGGCGATGTCGCAGCTTCTCAACGTCCTCTCGGATGGTGACGTCGCCGCAGAGCCGGCCATCGTCCTGCCGACCACGCTCAACATCCGTGGCAGCACCGCGCCGCCACGTAAATAGCCGGAGGTGGGACGAGGAAAGCCGCGTGCGGTTTTCCGCCCGCACCCCGCCGTTACCAAAATCGATCAATGGGAGAAGAGAATGACACAGCTACCGAAGCAGACGCTGCGCGTGGGTTTCGTCGGATCGGGCTTCATCGCCCATTTCCATCTGAAATCGATGATCGGCGTGCGTAATGTCGAGGTCACCGGCGTCTTCAGCCGCAAGGCCGAGAACCGCGAGAAATTTGCAAATGAGGTCGAGGCGCTTGGTCTCGGCAGCTGCCGCACGCATGAAAGCCTGGAAGCGCTGCTGACCGCCGATGACGTCGACGCGGTCTGGATCCTTTCGCCCAACTACACCCGCATCGACGTCATGCGTTCGCTGCACAAGGCCGTCAAAGACGGCCGCAGCAAGGTCTTCGCCGTTGCCTGCGAAAAGCCGCTTGCCCGCACGGTTGCCGAAGCCCGCGAGATGCTGTCGCTGGCCGAGGATGCCGGCCTCAACCACGGTTATCTGGAAAACCAGGTTTTCTGCACGCCGGTGCTGCGTGGCAAGGAAATCATCTGGCGGCGCGCGGCGACGACCACCGGGCGCCCCTATCTGGCGCGCGCGGCCGAGGAACATTCCGGCCCGCACGAACCCTGGTTCTGGCAGGGCGACAAGCAGGGCGGCGGCGTGCTTTCGGACATGATGTGCCACAGCGTCGAGGTCGCGCGCTACCTGCTGACGGCGCCCGGTGCGCCGCGCAATTCGCTGAAGATCAAGGCGGTAAACGGCACCGTCGCCAACCTCAAATGGACGCGTCCCCACTATGCCGAACAACTGCGCAATCGCTTCGGCAACGAGGTCGATTATCGCAACCGGCCGTCCGAGGATTTTGCCCGCGCCACGGTGACGCTCGAAGACCAGGACGGCAACGAGCTGATGATCGAGGCGACCACCTCCTGGGCCTATGTCGGCGCCGGCTTGCGCATCCAGCTCGAATTGCTCGGACCGGAATATGCGCTCGAATACAATTCGCTCTCTACCGGCCTGAAGATCTTCATGTCGCGCGAGGTCAAGGGCTCGGAGGGCGAGGATCTCGTCGAAAAGCAGAATGCCGAGCAGGGCCTGATGCCGGTGCTCGAGGACGAGGCCGGCGTCTACGGCTATACCGACGAAAACCGCCACATGGTCGAGTGCTTCCGCAAGGGCGAAAAGCCGCTCGAAACCTTCGAGGACGGCCTTGCTGTCGTCGAGATGCTGATGGGGCTTTACCGGTCGGCAGAAATCAACGCGACGCTCAACTTCCCGGCGCCGGAGCTCGAACATTACGTGCCGGTCGTCGCGCGCCGGGGTGCCTGACGACTGAAGTTCAGGCCCGCGCGGTCGAGGCCGTGAGGCCGAGTTTGCGGAGCAATTGGGCGGCGGAGGCAATGACCGTCTTCGCCGGCCCGCCCGCAACGAGGGCGGTCGGCGTAGACGCCTGCGCGTAGAGCCCCCCATAATTATACGCTTTCCTCCATGATCCCGGTTGACGGGGATCAATGTCGCCGGGTGCGCATTTGCCTAGGCTGACTCAGTTCTTAAGTCCGGTCGCGAGGAGGAAACGCGATGACATACAAGACAATTCTCGCCGTGGTCGGCGTCGATCATTCCGCAGACGATCTGCGTGCCGCGGCACAGGTCTGCGCTTCGGCAAACGCTCACCTCTCCCTGTTGATCGTCAAGCTCGCCGCTTCTCCGCCGATCGGCGATTTTGCCGCCGCCATCTCGATTGACTGGCTGAACGAACGTCAGCGCGAGGTCGACAAGCTCGAATCCTGCGTGGCAAGCGCAACCGACGTTCTCACCCGGGAAGGCATCTCGTTCAGCGTCGAAACGAAATACACCGAGGCTGCCTGGGCCGATGACGAGATCGGCGAGCGCGCACGCTATGCCGACCTGACGCTCGTGGGCGACGGCCTGATGCTGGACCCGGAGCTACGGTCGCGCACCATCGACGGGACGCTGTTCAACTCCGCGCGACCGGTCCTCGTCCTCCCCAAGGGCAAGCCCGCGCGGCTTGATCCGAGGACGGTGGTGCTTGCCTGGAACTCCCGGCTGGAAGCGGCCCGTGCGGTACGCGAAGCGCTCGACCTGCTGAAGGGCGCCAAGATCGTCCACGTGACGATGGTCGACCCGCGTTCCGCCTACGGCAAGAACGGCGAGGAACCCGGTGCCGATATCGCCGGCTACCTTGCCCGGCATGGCGTTTCGGTTTCCGTCGAGCGGCTGCCGAGCGGCGGGCATCGGGTCGATGACGTGATCAATCGCTTCGCTTCCGACGTGGCCGCCGATCTGATCGTCATGGGCGCCTATGGCCACTCCAGAATGCGTGAACGCGTCTTCGGCGGCGTCACCCGCTCGATGCTCGAAAACGCAGTGGTACCCGTGCTGATGGCCCATTGACAGGCACGGCCGAGCGCGCAGCCATCTGACTGCGCGCCGACGGTCATCAACCCACAGTGGCTGCCCGCCCGGTCACCTCATCGATCTCGATTTCGAAGAAGAGATGCGGCGAGGCGCCGGTAATTGCCTGATCGCCGGGCTTCAGACCGCCCGGTTCCCACCAGTTCACGCGCTGTTCGAGAAGCGACCAGGCGTTCATGCGCTCGCGATGCCATTGTTTCGTATCCGGCAGTTCCTGATAGCGGCCGTAGATGACGACGCTTCGCCAGTCCTTCCGGTCCGTTGCCGTGTCCATTTGAATGCAGACGCGGGGAGTGGCCCGCATCCAGTCGATCTTCTGCCCGGGCATCGAAAAGCCGTAGAGCCTGTTGGCGGCAAAAGCATATTGGATGGGCACGACATAGGGCTGGCCATCCCGGACGCACCCGAGGCGGGCGATGTGGTTCTCGGCGACGAGGTCGATGCATTCCTGCCGCGACATTTCCCTGATCAACATGAAACTCTCCTTTTGAAAGAGGTCATCTGGCACCAGTCTCTGCCTGTCAGGAGAACAGGCATTGATCTCGCTCAATTCGGGCTTTCGGGCCTCCAGCGCCGAAAATTGTCGGGCACGAGCGGAATAAACCGCCCGACACCCCGTTTGCCCTCCCACGAAATCAGCCCGGTGGCTTTCGTGCGGCGCGGTTGCCGCGCGAGCCTGGGCCAGCAAAAAGGGAGCGTAGCTATGACCATCAGCCCGGTGATCGCTTCGGAAAAAGACCTCGTCACCCTGAACGCGGCGGTAGCCGAACGCATTGACGGCCATATGCCGGTGAGTCAGGTGCGCCTGCTCGTCGGCGCAATGCTCGTCGCCTTTGCCGCCGTCCTGATCTTTCTCGCGGCCGACGGCCTGGTGCTGCCGATGCGCCTTTCGCTGATGGTGTTTGCGACGACGCTGATCTGCTGGACGATCTTCGACCTGCCGGAAACGCCGGTGGCGCTTGCCGGGGCGGCGGCTTTGGCCGTGACCGGCGCCGTCGGCGAAGAGGCGGTTTATGCCGCGCTTGGCAACGACATCGTCTGGCTGATGATGGCGGCATCGGTGATCGCGGCGGTGCTGCAGGCATCTGGTCTCGTTGAGCGGCTCGCCTTCCGGCTGCTTGCCCGTTTCCGCGATGTCAGCCGGCTGTTCTGGGTGGTGACGCTGACGATCTTCGTGACTGCCTTCGTCATCCCCTCGACCTCGGCGCGGGCGGCGATCTTCATGCCGGTCTTCCTGGGGCTTGCCTCGACCATCGGCCGCCCTGGCGTCACCCGCGCGCTGGCCCTCCTGTTCCCGTCGGTGATCCTGCTTTCGGCGGCCGCCTCGCTGACCGGCGCTGGCGCCCATCTCGTTGCCGTCGATTTCATTCGCCGCAGCGGCGGTGAGGCGCCGGGTTTTCTCGGCTGGGCCTTGCTTGCCGCGCCCTTCGCGCTGCTGACGAGCCTCCTTGCCTGCGGCCTGATCCTGCGCTTCTTCCTCGACGATGCCGACCGGAACTCGCGCTTCGACCTGCCGGCCGCGCCTACGGAGAAACCTCCGTTTTCGGCGCGCGACAAGGCAATCCTTGCCGTGACCGCTGCGATCGTCGCAGCACTCGCGACCTCGGACCTGCACGGCATCGCGCTGCCGGTGGTGGCACTCGTCGGCGCTCTTGTCCTTGCGTCGGAAAAGATCTCCGGCATGCCGTTTCGCAAGGCGCTGAAGGGTGTCGAGTGGAACCTGCTTCTGTTTCTTGCCGGCACGCTCGTCATCGGCGAAGCGCTGCTGTCGACCGGCACGGCGACGGAACTTGCCGATCGCCTGATCGGTGCCTTCGGCCAGATCGGCAAGCCGCCGGCGTGGCTGGTCGTGCTTCTCGCCATTGCGGTCGCGACCTTTGCCCATATCGTCCTTGCCTCGCGAACGGCTCGCGCGACAGTGCTCATTCCGGCCGTTGCGCTGCCACTGGCGGGCTTCGGGGTCAGCCCCGCCAGCCTCATCATGGTCACAGCCATAGGTAGTGGCTTTTGCCAGACGCTGATGGTTTCGGCGAAGCCCGTAGCGCTGTTCGGAGGTATGGAACCACCCGCTTTCAGCCCTTCCGATCTCCTGCGCTTGGCCTTGATGCTGGCGCTCCCGTTCATCGCGTTGCTTGCCCTGTTCGCGCTTGTGATCTGGCCTGCAGTCGGGTTGGAAACATGACGATAAGCATCTGATATAATGTCATTTTAAGAGCCGAAGCGTCTGTCGCTTCGGCTCTTTTCTTTTTCTTTTCGTAAAAGAAAGAATTCTGCATTTCGGCCGGAATAAACGTGGCGAGCTGCCGTTTCTCCCCTGCATCCGCATTGTCACAAAAGTGCAAGGAGATTGTCACATGTCACTTACCATTCTGGTTGCACCATCCGGTTTCAAGGAAAGCCTGTCGGCGGAAGAAGCTGCCAACTGCATCGAGAAGGGCGTGCTGCGCGCCTGCCCGAGCGCCGAGGTCCTCAAGGTGCCCATGGTCGACGGCGGTGAAGGCTTCACCAAGGCGCTCGTCGCTATCACCGGCGGCAGCCTGCACGAACTGACCGTGACCGGCCCGCTCGGCGAACCCGTCGCCTCGCATTTCGGTTTCCTCGGCGGGCAGTCCGAACGCACGGCCGTCATCGAAATGGCCGCGGCCGCCGGTTTGCGACTGGTCCCGCGCGATCGGCGCAACCCCTGCCTCACCACCAGCTACGGCGTCGGTGAGCTGATCCGGGCGGCCCTCGACGCCGGCGCCCGCCGTATCCTGCTTGGCTGCGGCGACAGCGGCATCAACGATGGCGGCGCCGGCATGGCCGCAGCCTTGGGCGTGAAGCTGCTCGACCGGAAGGGCAAACCGCTTGCGCCCGGCGGTGCGGCACTGGCGTCGCTGGCGCGCATCGACATTTCGGGCCGCGATCCGCGCCTCGCCGAGGTTCGCATCGACGCGGCCGTCAACTGGCACAATGTGCTGCTCGGCGCACGCGGCGTTGCCCGTGTCTTCGGGCCGCAGAAGGGCGCAACGCCGGAGCAGGTGGAACTGCTCGCGGCTGCGATGGAGACCTATGCCGCAGCCATCGAGACGGCAACCGGTATCGCGGTCGGCGACGTAGCGGGAGCGGGCGCGTCCGGTGGTCTCGGGGCGGCGGTCATGGGGCTGCTCGGCGGCGCGCTGCATCCGCGCTACGACATCGTGATGCGCTATCTCGATCTCGACAGCATGATCGCCAGGGCCGATCTGGTGATCACCGCCGAAGGCAGCCTCGACGGGCAGACGCCGTTCGGCAAGGTGCCGGCCGAGGTCGGGCACAGGGCGAAGGAGGCGGGCCGCCCCGTGATCGCTCTCGCCGGTACGATTGGCAAGGGCGTGACCCTCAATTTCGAGCACGGCATCGACGCTTTCGCCTCGATCCTGAAGGCGCCCTGCACCCTCGACGATGCCATCAACGCCGCGCCGAAACTGCTCGTTCGTGCGGCTGAAGATGCCGTGCGCATGGTGCGCGTCGGAATGCTGCTCAACGAACGCGGACTGGCTGCCTGACAAAACGGCCACACTCTGGCGGGACGGCGGCGCTGCCGTCTCCCGCCGGAGCCGCGCGGCGGCTACGTCATGCAATCGCCAAGGTTGTCCTCGCAGTCTTCGTAAACGCAGGACGGATCACGAGGACCAAACGCAAAATGTCAAATGGATGGGAGGAGTCGGCGGCTGCCTGGATTTCCGGGCTGGGCGCCGAGGGGGATTTTGCGCGGCGCTTCGTCCTCGATGCGCCCATGCTCGAAAGGGCGCGGCAAAGCGGGGCAAGGGCTGTCCTCGATGTCGGGTGCGGCGAGGGGCGGTTCTGCCGGCTGCTTACGGCGGAGGGGCTGAGCACCGTCGGCATCGATCCCGCCGGGTCGCTCGTTAGTCAGGCGAGGCGTCTGCATCCCGATGGTGACTATCGCATCGCACAGGCCGAAGGACTGCCTTTCGCGGAGAAGACTTTCGATCTGGTCGTTGCCTATCTCAGCCTCATCGACATCGCCGATCTGGATGCGGCGGTTGGCGAGATGAACCGGGTTCTCCGCCCGGGCGGTCATCTGCTGATCGCGAACCTGACCAGCTTTTACAGCGCCAGCAACCCGACCGGCTGGCGCGATGGCGGCGATGGCAAGCGCAGTTTCATGATCGACCACTACATGGATGAACGGTCCGATTGGATCGGCTGGGGCGATCTTCGGGTCATGAACTGGCACCGGCCGCTCAGCACCTACATGTCGCTGTTGCTGGGAGCGGGCCTGCAGTTGCGCTATTTCGACGAACCATTGCCGCGTGGCGGCGAACCGGAACAAAGGGACCTCTTTAGAAGGGTCCCCTCGTTCCTGGTCATGGATTGGCAAAAGCCGTAGTTCAGTGCTGCCCGCTCGACGCTGCTACGAGCGGCAGAGCTCGCGGGCATTGAGAACGCCCCAGCCGAACACGGGATCCTTGCCCGGCGCGCCGAGGTCCTGCGCCGTCTCCGTGACGAGTTTTGCAACTTCCTGGGCCGACAGCGACGGATGCGAGGCCCTGAGAATGGCGGAGGCAGCCGTGACGAAGGGGGCGGCAAAGGATGTGCCGGTCTTGGGCGCTGCCCCCTCGATCGAGGCTGCCGTCCAGACACTCGTGCCGAGTGCTGCGACATCGATATGGTCGCCGCGCCCGGCGCGGCGATAGGGCTTGAAGTTGCGGTCGACCGCGGTGACCGCGATCATCGCCGGATAGGCGGCGGGATAGACGGGTTTAGCCCGCGGGCCGTCATTGCCTGCCGCCGCCACCTGGATGATGTTTCGCTCGGCTACGAGCGCGACGGTCTTTTCGAGCAGCAGATTGTGTGGCCCGGAGAGGCTCATGTTGATGACCGCGACCTTGCGCGAGGCCAGGAGATCGATGGCGCGTACCAGATCGTAGGTCTCGGCGATATCGCTCTCGCCGCCCTTACGCTGGAAGGCGTCGACGGCGATCAGGTGGGCATTGCCGAGCAGGCCCGGCGCGCGACTGTCCTTCGGCCCGGCAATGAGAGCTGCGACTGCGGTTCCGTGCTGGCGGCCGGATTCCGGTGCCTCTTCCTCCGCCAGCCTGACGATGTCGAGCCTGACGTCTTTCAGTGAGGGATGGGCGGGGTTGATCGCCGTGTCGATCAGCCCGATCGGACCGGCAGCCGGGCACGCGGCGCCGGCGTCGGGCCAGCCGATGGCGGTGCGAACGAGCGCGCAACCGCCGTCGGCACAGGGAGCCGGTGAGGCGGTGCCTTCGTTCGGCTCGAAATAGTGGTTGAGATCGGCGATTGCTCCGGGCGTCGCATCCGCGACCTGCCGGCGGGCATCCTCGAGCGTCATGCCGCGGGGGGCGCCGAGCTTGACGATCTCTGTCGTCGAAAGCCCGAGCGGCTCTCGTGCACGCACTGTGAAGCCGCTTTCCGCAAGGCGCTGGATAGCGGCATCGTTGAGACCGAGCGCGATGATTTCACCGGGAACATGCGTTGCCCGGCGCGCTGCCGGACGCTGGCGCACGACGCGGCGCTCCGACGTCCCGCGGAAGAGATCGAGCAGATTGCCGCCTCCCCGCCAGGTGTTGCTTGAGTCGCGATCGCCTGAGCCGCGGGACGAACCGCCACCGCCACCATCGTCATCGTCGTCGTCCGCCTGGGCCTGACTGATTGAGGCAAAGCGAACGGTTGAATTGCCATCGTTACTACCGCCAAAGGAGAGATCCCCAGCACCGGTTGCCAGGCCGCACAACGACAGGACGGTCAGTCGAAACAGGCGTTTTTTCAAGGTTTTCTCCTTGTGTAGCGGCATCCGAAAACGAAAGCTTACCGTGAACGGACGGACCATAAGTGGTGACTTTCGGGTGTAGTTCCCATAACGCTCAACGGATGAATGGACAAATTATTCCACCGGTGACGAAGGGTAGCGCCAAAAGGAACGCCCGATGACGGATCCGACCATCGTCTTCGGCGAGCGCCTGGTCGCGTTTCTGCCGAACCTGCGCCGCTTTGCCATTTCGCTTTGCCGGTCGCGCGACGTGGCCGACGATCTGGTGCAGGCGGCCTGCGAAAAGGCGCTAGCCGGTTCGGACCGCTTCGAGGAAGGCACGCGCTTTGACGCCTGGATGTTCCGCATCCTGCGCAACCTCTGGATCGACCAGCTGCGCCGGCAGAAGACCGCCGGCCCGACGGAGGAGATCGAGGCGCAGGCCGAACTCGCCGTTCCTTCGGGCGAGGCCGGGAGCGAGGCGCGCATGGCGCTGAAGAGCGTGGCGGCTGCGATCGACGGCCTGGTGCTCGAACAGCGCGAGGTACTGATCCTCACCTGCGTCGAGGAGCTTTCCTACAAGGAGGCAGCCGAAGTTCTCGGCATTCCGATCGGAACCGTCATGAGCAGGCTCGCCCGGGCGCGTAAAAATCTTGCGGAGGCAACGGGAATAGAACCGCCGGTCGCGCGTTCACAGGACATGAGAGGCGGGACAAGATGAGCGACACGGAATTCAGCGATGAGATCTTGATGGCGTTCGCCGACGGCGAACTCGACGAGGCGACAATGCGCCGTGTCGAGGCGGCGCTGGAAACGGACGACGAATTGATGGCGCGCGTGGCGATGTTCATGGAAACGCGCGCCGCCGCAAGCGAGGCGCTGAAGCCGGTGCTCGACGAGCCGGTGCCGGACGAACTGGTCGCTAAGGTGCGGGCCATGGCGGCGGCCGCGGGCGACGCAGCGCGCGCGGCGGACGCACCGGCTGCAGCCGGCGATAATGTCGTGGCCTTCCGGCGCCCTGCGGATCAGCCGGCGTCGCCGAACGGTAGCCCCTCGCGGTTTCTGATGGCGCTGGCAGCGTCGCTGCTGGTGGTCGTCGGCGGCGCTGGCGGCTACCTGCTTCGCGGCGGTGGGCTGGCGGATCCAGGCGGGGTGCCGGGCGCGATGCAGGTGGCCGGCACTGTCGGCCCGGCGCTCTCCGCCATCCTTGACAAGGCGGCTTCGGGAGACGAAGTCGCCGTTGGAGAAGGGCAGGGGACGGTCCGGCTGGTATCGGCCTTCGAGCTCGGCTCGGGGCAGCTCTGCCGCGAATACGAACTCGCCCAGCCCGGTGAGCCCGGTCTGGTGTCGGTCGCCTGCCGCAAGGCGTCGACCTGGCAGACGCGGCTCGCCGTCACTAGGCCGGAAGGCGGAGACGGCTATGCGCCCGCCTCTTCGCTTGAGACCGTCGATGCTTTTCTGACGTCGATCGGCGCCGGGCAGCCGCTCGATGCGGACGCCGAGAAGAAGGCGCTCTCCGGCACGAAATAGACCGTGAATTCCAACGTCGGGCAATCGCTGCGCCGCTTCCGGACTTGTCCTAGAGCGGGACCGAAAGTCCGACCTTCACCGGATCCATCGTCACGAAGGTGCGGAAGCGCTTGATGTTCGCATTGCCGAAGAACATGCGCCGGGTGAAGGCCTCGTAGTCGGCCATGGTCGGCACGATGACGACGAGCATGAAGTCGACGTCACCGGTGACATAGTAGCATTGCTGCACTTCGGGTGCCGCCGTGAATGCCGCCTTGGCCGCATCGAGCAGGGCGATCTGCTCGCTTTCGACCTCCACCTCCACCAGGATCGTCAGCGCCTGATTGACGCTGACCGGATCGATCAGCGCGACATTGGCGCGGATGACGCCGGTTTCTTCCATGCGCTTGATCCGCCGCTGGACGGCGGGCGCCGACAGATTGACCGCCTCGCCGATCTGGCGCTGCGGCGTCGTATTGTCCTTCTGCAGGATGGCGAGAATCGCAAGATCGAAGCGATCCAGTTCGACCTGTGGCTTTTTCGACGGTGCCATCCAGTGCCTTTCGGTTCCTGCTCTCCGGGCCCTGAAGGTGGAACCCCACGCCACGGCACCCCATTAACTTTACAAACTTGCATTCTCGACGGCCATTTAGAGCGCATTTCTCGGCAACGATGAAATAGATTTTCGTGGTCTACGGAGATTGCACCATGTTTCTCGCCAATTCCCATGCCGATTTCGGCCACTCGCTACTGCCCGCGGATGCCGACATGCTGTCGCTTGCCGCCGCCGCCCGTGTCGAGCAGCAGCTTGCGCGCCGCCCCGACCATCGGCCGACGCCGCTTCATGCCTTGCCCGCATTGGCGGACGAACTCGGTATTGCGGGCGTCTTCGTCAAGGACGAAGGCCATCGCCTGGGTCTCGGCAGTTTCAAGGCGCTTGGCGGTTCCTATGCGGTGATCCGGCTGGTGGTCGAGGAGGCGGAACGGCGTCTCGGTCGCAGCATCGATCTCGACGATCTCGACCGGCCAGAGGTTCGGGCAATTGCCGCCGCCCAGACCTTCGGCTGCGCCACCGATGGCAATCACGGCCGCTCGGTTGCCATGGGCGCCCGGCTTGTCGGCGCGAAAGCGGTGATCTTCGTGCACGGAGGCGTCAGCGAAACGCGCATCGAGGCGATCGCGGCCTATGGCGCGGAGATCGTCCGCGTTGCCGGGACCTACGACGATTCCGTCCGGGAGGCCGCGCGGGTCTGTGACGAAAATGGCTGGACCGTCGTCTCGGACACCACCTGGCCGGGCTACGAATACATTCCCGGCCTGGTGATGCAGGGCTACACGGCGCTGCTGAGCGAGGCGCTGCGGCAGATGGAAGAGCCTCCGACGCATGTGTTCGTGCAGGCGGGCGTTGGCGGCATTGCGGCGGCGACCGCGGGGCATATGGCGCTACGTTATGGCGCGGAGCGTCCACGTTTCGTCGTCGTCGATCCGGCGCGCGCCGCCTGCCTCTACGAAAGCGCCAGAGCCGGACATCCGGTCAAGGTGGCGCATGGCGAGCCGACGATCATGGCGATGCTCGAATGCTACGAGCCGTCGCTTGTCGCCTGGCGTATCCTGTCCCGCGTCGCCGATGCCTTCATGACCGTCGACGAGGAGGATGCCGTTTCGGTGATGAACCGGCTTGCGCGGCCGACAGGCTCTGACCCGGCGATCGTGTCCGGCGAAAGCGGCGGCGTCGGCCTGGCCGGGCTGCTTTCGGTTGCCCGCGATCCAGCGCTGCGGGAAACGCTCGGACTGACCGCGCAGTCGCGCGTCTTCGTCATCAATACCGAGGGTGCGACGGACCCAGAGCGTTACGCTGCCTTGGTCGGCCTGTCGCCCGAGACCGTCGCCAACACATCGAACGAAAGAGGATGACCATGGCGGGAATGGATTTTGACCGGCTTGTGAAGGACATGACCGCCTGGCGCCGCGACCTGCACGCGCACCCGGAATTCGGTTTCGAGGAACAACGCACCTCATCCTTCGTTGCGGCAAAGCTCAGGGAATTCGGGCTCGACGAGGTGGTGGAAGGTGTCGGTGGTACCGGCGTCGTCGGTCGGCTGAAACGCGGCAGCGGCAACCGCGCCATAGCGCTTCGGGCCGACATGGATGCGCTGCGGATACCGGAACAGGGAGAGCTTCCCTATCGCTCGACGAAGCCCGGCACCATGCATGCCTGCGGCCATGACGGTCACACGGCCATGCTGCTTGGCGCCGCCAAGATGCTCGCCGAAGACGGCGGCTTCGATGGTACCGCATGCTTTATCTTCCAGCCGGCCGAGGAGTGGGGCAAGGGCGCGCTGGCGATGCTCGACGACGGACTGATGGAACGTTTTCCCTTCGACGAAATCTACGGCCTGCACAACATGCCGGGGCTGCCGGTCGGCCGTTTCGAAACCCGCGTCGGCGCCATCATGTCGGCGGAGGACAATTTCGAGATCGTGCTCAAAGGCGTCGGCGGGCACGCGGCGCGGCCGCACTGGGGTAACGAGACGCTGGTCGCCGCCTGCGCCACCGTCGTCAATCTGCAGACGATCGTGTCGCGCCGCCTCTCGCCGACGGATATCGGTGTCGTTTCGGTCACCGAGCTTTTGACCGACGGCACGCGCAACGCGCTGCCCGGTCTCGCCCGCATCCTCGGCGATGCCCGCAGCTTCCGCCCGGAGGTCAGCACCAGGATCGAAGCGGAGATGCGGGTGATCGCCAAGGGTACGGCGGATGCCTATGGCTGCGAGGTCGAGGTCAACTACACGCGCGAGTTCGTGCCACTGATCAATGACCCGGCCTTGACCGGCCACGCCTTTGCCGCAGCAGAAACGGTGTTCGGGACCGGGAATGTCGCAACGGCCGCCGAGCCGATGACCGGCTCGGAGGATTTCGCACGCTTCCTTGAGCACGTTCCGGGCTGCTTCGTCTTCATCGGCAATGGCGAGACATCGGCGCCGCTGCACAATCCGCGTTACGACTTCAACGACGACGCCCTGATCTTCGGCGCGCGTTATCACGCCGAGATTATCCGGCAGAGACTGGCGTTGGCTGATAGCCGGCCATGAACCAAAATCCGCATGAAAGCAGGAATAACATGTCATTTCCTTCCATCGACGCCGCGCGCCTCATCGGGCGCATCCGCGAGCTTGGCGAAATCGGTCGCGATGCAGAAGGGCGACTGACCCGGCTGGCCGGCTCCGACAACGACAAGGCCGGCCGCAACCGCCTCGTCGCCTGGATCGAGGCGGCGGGCCTCGATGTGGCCGTGGATCAGATTGGTAACATCTTCGGCATCTGGCGCAGCGAGGAAAACAGCGGCGAAGCGCCGATCATGCTCGGCTCGCACATCGATACGGTCATCAATGCCGGCATCTATGACGGATGTTACGGCGTACTCGCCGCGCTCGAAGTAATCGAGACGCTGAAGGACCGTGGCGTGACGCCGGCCCGACCGATCGTCGTTGCCGCCTTTACCAATGAGGAGGGCGTGCGTTTTGCGCCCGACATGCTCGGCTCGCTCGTCTATGCCGGCGGCCTGCCGCTGGACGCAGCGCTCGCGACCATCGGCACGGATGGCTCGTCGCTGGGCGAGGAACTCGAGCGGATTGGCTATGCCGGCAACATCGAGCCGGGGTTCCTCAAGCCCCACGCCTATGTCGAGCTTCATATCGAGCAGGGGCCGGTGCTGCAGCGCGAGGGCTTTTCGATCGGTGCCGTCGAGAACCTGCAGGGCATTTCCTGGCAGCGCGTGACGATCGATGGCGTCGCCAACCATGCCGGCACCACGCCGATGGCAATGCGTTCCGACGCCGGTCTCGCGGCCGCGCGTGTCGGCCTCTTCCTGCGCGAGCATATTGCCCGGTCGAACGCGCCGAGTGTCGCGACCATTGGCACCATGCGTTTCGAGCCCGACGCGATCAACGTCATCCCATCGCGTGCCGCCTTCACCGTCGATCTGCGCGATCCGGACGAGGATCGGCTGCAGGCGCTCGAAGCGGCGCTTGCGGACTTTCTGGTGCGCATCGGCGCGGAAGAGGGGGTAACGATCTCGGTCGAGCGGCTGGCACGCTTCCAGCCGGTCGCCTTCGATCAGGGCATCGTCGCAGCGGTCGAGGCTTCGGCGAAGGCGCGAGGCCTCAAGAGCCGGCGCATGACTTCGGGCGCCGGTCATGACGCCCAGATGATCGCCCGCATCGCGCCGACGGCGATGATCTTCGTTCCGAGCCGCGACGGCATCAGCCATAATCCGCGCGAACACACGGAGCCGGATGATCTGGTCGCCGGCGCCAACGTGCTGCTCGATGTGGTCGAGCGGATGGTGAGTGGTCGCTAGAGGGCTATAGGGCTATAGGGACGTTGCGCGTTCGTTGATCGAACGGGATCGATAGCGCGCCTCCCGCTGCTCCGTTATGCCAGGGCTTGGCCCAAGCATCCAGGCGCAGACGCTTCTATGTCCGCGATAAACAGCACACGGCATCCTTCGGCGCGACGAAGCAGACATCTCTTCAGGGCTCTGTTCTGGTGTGACCCGCGCTTTTGCGGGATCCCGCATCGCTCTTCTGCCGGGTGGAAGACTCTGGCCCGCTCCCCTCGGGAGGCTCTTCCGGTGTCCGGCGAAAAAGATTGAGGAAACTGCTGCCGCCGTACCATACGCTGCCGGTTGGTCCGTAATCCCGCCCGTCGCGCGAAGAGGATGAGTGGCGCTCGCTGTCTCCGCCGCTCAGGCCGCTTCCGTCGATGACGCCGCCTCCACCGCCAGCCCCGGTCCCGCCGGGCTCGCCGCCCACGCCGCTACCATCGCCGGAGCCCCAATCGCCGCCACCCTCTGTGCCGTTGCTTCCGCCGCTCCCGACGTTTTCGCTACCTTGGTCGCTGCCGCCCGCGGCACCTTCACCATTCGTGCCGCCGGCATCGGCGTCGTCCGCATGGGCAGCGGAAATCCAGGAAAGGCCCCCGGCAAAGCCCCGGTCACCGTTGAGGCGCGGCAGATCTCCGCCGAATGCTGCAAGGGCTCCTATGGACAAGGCCGTCAGTCTCAACAGGCATGTCCTCAAGTCATTCTCCTTGTGCAAACGGCGTTCTTGCGTCGTCCTGCAGGACTTTTGCGCGGGTACAGTTCGGCTGCCCGCCGCGAATGAATTTCGCCGACAGCGACTTTTGCGTGCGCCTTGCATATCGTTCAATCGATGTGGGGACAAGCAATTGGGGGGACGGGCGACACGGAGCGCAAGGTGCGGGCCTCTGGCGGCGGCCACGACATACAGATGATCGCCCTCATCGCTGAGGCGTCGCGAGAGGGACAGAGGACGTTGCATGTTTGTTGATTGAACGGGGTCGTTGGCGCGCCTCCCACCCTCCGTCATGCTCGGCTCAAGCCCAAGCATGACGGAGGAGGAGAGCCTTGGCGATCGCCGCTTCCGCTTCCGAGGCGGGAGGCGGAGCCCTGAGTGAACTGAAGGGGCCGTGACTGGCCCCTTCAACGAGTCTCTGTCGTCTACTCGGCCGCGCCAGCCGCCCCTTCCACCGGCATATAGAGGTCGCCGCCCTCGCGGTATTTCGCGGCCATTGCCTCCAGGCCTTCCTTCTGCGCTTCTGCGCGGATGTCGTGCGAGATCCGCATCGAGCAGAATTTCGGGCCGCACATGGAGCAGAAATGCGCGACCTTGTGCGCTTCCTTCGGCAGTGTCTCGTCGTGGAAGTTACGGGCCGTCTCCGGGTCGAGCGAGAGGTTGAACTGGTCCTCCCAGCGGAATTCGAAGCGCGCGCGCGATAGCGCGTCGTCGCGCACCTGGGCGGCCGGATGGCCCTTGGCGAGATCGGCGGCATGGGCGGCGATCTTGTAGGTGATGACGCCGACCTTGACGTCGTTGCGATCGGGAAGACCGAGATGCTCCTTCGGCGTGACGTAGCAGAGCATGGCGGTGCCGAACCAGCCGATCATCGCCGCGCCGATGCCCGACGTGATGTGGTCGTAGCCGGGCGCAATGTCCGTCGTCAGCGGTCCGAGTGTGTAGAACGGCGCCTCGCCGCAGACGGCGAGTTGCTTGTCCATGTTCTCCTTGATCTTGTGCATCGGCACGTGGCCGGGGCCTTCGATCATCACCTGACAATCCTTGGCCCAGGCGATCTTGGTGAGCTCGCCGAGCGTTTCGAGTTCGGCGAATTGTGCCGCGTCGTTGGCATCGGCGATCGAGCCGGGGCGCAGGCCGTCGCCGAGCGAGAAGGAGACGTCATAGGCGCGGCAGATGTCGCAGATTTCCTCGAAATGCTCGTAAAGGAAGCTCTCGCGATGGTGATGCAGACACCACTTGGCCATGATCGAGCCGCCGCGCGAAACGATGCCGGTGACGCGATCGACGGTGAGCGGGATGTAGTGCAGCCGGACGCCGGCATGGATGGTGAAATAGTCGACGCCCTGTTCAGCCTGCTCGATCAGCGTGTCGCGATAGACTTCCCAGGTGAGGTCCTCGGCAATGCCGTTGACCTTTTCCAGCGCCTGGTAAAGCGGCACGGTGCCGATCGGAACCGGTGAGTTGCGGATGATCCATTCGCGGATGTTGTGGATGTTGCGGCCGGTCGAAAGGTCCATGACGGTGTCGGCGCCCCAGCGCGTCGCCCAGACCATCTTTTCGACCTCTTCCGCCATCGACGAGGTGACGGCGGAGTTGCCGATATTGGCGTTGATCTTCACCAGAAAGTTCCGGCCGATGATCATCGGCTCGGATTCCGGGTGGTTGATGTTGGCAGGCAGGATCGCCCGGCCGCTGGCGATTTCCTGGCGCACGAATTCGGGTGTCACGTGATCGGGGATGTGGGCGCCGAAGCTTTCGCCGTCCCGGACCTTCGCACGCGCCGCGTCGCGGCCGAGATTTTCGCGGATCGCCACGAACTCCATTTCCGGCGTGATGATGCCGGCGCGGGCATAGGCAAGCTGGGTCACCGCGCGGCCGCCCGTGGCCTTCAGCGGCGCATGCTGGAACGGGAAGGTCGGTGTCAGCCTGTCGCCGCTCACAAAGCCGTTGTCCTCGGGGCGGACCACGCGTCCCTCATAGGTTTCGACATCGCCGCGGTCGACGATCCAGTTGCGGCGCAGCCGCGGCAGGCCGTCCTCGATGCGGATCTCGGCGTCGTCGGCGGTGTAGGCGCCGGAGGAATCATAGACCGTAACCGGTTGCTCGCCCGACGTCGGGTGGAGCGCAATCTCGCGCATCGGCACGCGGATATCCGGATGAAGCACGCCCGGCTTGTGGATCTTGCGGGAGGCGGGAAGCGGTCCTTGCGTGACCGTGAGGGCTGCGGGTTTGGTGGCAATATTCATGACAAGGCTCCAAGTTTGCAATTGGAGACCCAGTTCTGATGCCGGAAGGATGAAAGACGCTCCGCCAGATGCTGGACGCACGGAATCCTGGCTTCGATATCTGCACCGTCCCTACGCCAGTATGAACTGGATCAGGTTCAACGGGTCACTGCGCCACAGCCGGCAATCCGGCCATCCAGCAGAATCTCAGCCCCTTGCGGGACCCCCCTGGTGAATGCCTAGATCATAGCCATCGATCGGCCCGGGTCGTCAAGCGTGAATTCGCCTGCCGACAAAGATGCACCTATTGCATGTGTTTGCGGATTCGGATTTGACGCTAGCGGCCGGCCTTTTCCGGTGCGGCCCGCTCGGCGTAATCGGCACGGTTGATGCCGTGGCGCTGGAGCTTATCGTAGAAGGTCTTGCGCGGAATGCCGAGCGCCTCGATCGTCGCCTTGACGTCGCCGCGCTGAGCCCGCAACACCTCTTTCAGGATCTCCGCCTCGTAGCGTTCGAGCCGTTCCGGGAGCGCAAATCCAGACTGTTCGGCGGGCGCAATCGGCTGTCCCAGCGGACCTTCGACACCAAGCGCCACGCGTTCTGCAAAGTGCGAGAGCTCGCGCACATTGCCCGGCCAGGCATGCGTCATCAGATGTCTCTGCACGGCCGATGTGACCACAGGCGCGTCGCGCTTGAAGCGCTCGGCCGCCCGGGTCAGGAAGTGCGAGAAGAGCAGCGGGATATCGTCTCGGCGTTCGCGCAGCGGCGGGATCGACAGCGTTACGACATTCAATCTAAAGTAGAGGTCTTCCCGGAAATCGCCGCGCTGCGCCGGGTCGCCAAGATCGATTTTGGCAGCCGCGATGACGCGGATATCGACCGGACGAACCTGGTTGGTGCCAAGCGGCGTGATTTCGCGCGCTTCCAGAACGCGCAGCATCTTCACCTGAGTCGCCGGTGGCATCGCCTCGATCTCGTCGAGGAACAGCGTGCCGCCGCTCGCATGCTCGATCCGGCCGATGCGCTTCTTCAAGGCGCCGGTGAAGGCGCCCTGTTCGTGGCCGAAGAGTTCGCTTTCGATCACCGTTTCGGGCAGCGCCCCGCAATTCAGCGCCACGAAGTTGCCGTTGCGGCGTCGGCTCCAATTGTGGAGCAGCGTCGCCACCACCTCCTTGCCGCTGCCCGTCTCGCCGGCGACGAGCACGTCGACATCGGTATCGGCAATGTGCCGGATCGTCTGGCGCAAACGTTCCATGACCGGCGTCTGGCCGATCAGCGGCAGGTTGTCGCCGGCCGTCTCGGCGGCCCGTTTCAGCGCGCGGTTTTCCATCACGAGCCGGCGTTTTTCCAGCGCGCGATGCACGCTCTGCACCAGCCGGTCGGCGGCAAAGGGTTTGGGGATGAAGTCGTAGACGCCATCCTGCAGCGCCTGCACTGCCATCGGGATATCGCCATGGCCGGTCACCAGGATCACCGGCAGATCCGCGTCGAAAGCTTCGATGCGGCGGAAGAAGGCGAGGCCGTCGATGCCCGGCATGCGGATATCGCTGACGACGACGCCGTCGAAATTCGCATCCAGCGTCTTCAACGCTTCGGCAGCGCTGGCAAAAGGGGTAACGGCGAGGCCGGCGAGTTCCAGCGTCTGCGTCATCGCCTTGCGCAGATGGTTGTCGTCGTCGACGAGATAGACGGTCGGCTGCATCGCTCAGGCCCTCTTCAGGCGAACCGTGAAGACGGTGCCCCTGTCGCTGGTTTCGACGGTGATATCGCCGCCATAGTCGGCGACGATCTCCTTGGAGATGGCAAGGCCGAGGCCGAGCCCTTCATCCTTCGAGGTGTTGAACGGCGTGAACAGATCCTCGTGGATGTGCAGGGGAATGCCTGGGCCGTTATCGGCAACGACGAGCAAAACCGTCCCGGAGGGACCGTCCTCGCAGCGCACGCGGATCTCGGCGCCGCTGCGCGTGCCGAGCGCTTCCAGGGCATTTTGCAAAAGGTTGATCAGCACCTGCTCGAGCCGGATGCGGCTGCCGAGGACGCTGAGGCCATTTTCCGGCAGGTCGATGACGATCGCATCCATGCGGCCGGCAAAGCGGCTGCGCAGCAACATCATCGCCCCCTCGATCACGTCGCGCATGGGCGTCGGCTCGGCGACGAAGCGGCCCTTGCGAGCGAAGCTTCTGAGTTCGTCGGTGATGGTGCCGACCCGATCGGTCAGTTCGGCGATGCTGACAAGGTTCTCGACCGCGGTCTGCTGCTGGCCGCGTTCGAGGAAGGTGCGGGCGTTGTCGGCATAGGCGCGGATGGTCGCGACCGGCTGGTTGATCTCGTGGGCGACGCCGGCCGCCACCTGGCCAAGGATCGCCAGCCGGTTCGCCTGAACCAGTTCCTGCTGCACCGCCTGCAGCTTCTCGCCAGTACGCCGGTGGTCGGCGATCTCCGTTTCGAGATGATCGCGGGCAAGGCTGAGGTCATGTGTGCGCTCCGCCACGCGGGTCTCCAGCTCGTCGCGCGCGGCGCGATCGCGCGCAGACACCAGTGCCAGCGTCTGGCGGCGGCGCAGGAGGACCGCGGTAAAAGCGAGCAGCGGTGCGAGGAGGGCCAGGGCAATCAGCCGGGCCTCGCGGGTTGCCGCCGAGATCGCGCCATCGAGCGGTGCTAGCTGCTCCAGCCGCCAGCTGGTGGTCGGAACCATGGTTTCGACCCGGAGGAACCGACGTTCGCTTTCGCCCGGCAACAGTGCGCGCAACTCGCTGGAGCCATCGCTGGTCGGCTCGATGTCGCGGAAGGGCAGCGGCAGCAGCGAGGCATCGCCAAATTGCAGGCTGTCGCGGATGGCGGCGACGCGGTCGCGTGGAATTGTTCTGGTCGTCATGAAGCGCCAGGAGGGGAAGCTGGTGATCAGCACGATGCCGCGCCGGTCGGTGACGTAGACCGGCTTGCCGGAGGCGAGCCATTCGGCTTCCACATCGTCGAATTCGAGCTTGGCGACGACGACGCCGATCGGGCCGTCAGGACCCTGGACCCGACGCGAAATGTAGAGGCCCGGCCGCTTGCTGACGTTGCCCATGGCGAAATGCTCGGCCTTGCCGTCGCGCATCGCCATGCGGAAATATTCGCGGAAGGCATAGTCGTTGCCAACGAAACTCGTCGGCTCGCGCCAGTTGCTGGCAGCGACGGCGACGCCATCGGGGCCGATCACGTAGATGACAGCGGCGTCCGTGTTGGTCGCCAGCGCCTGCAGCTTCTCGTTCAGCCGTTGCAGCGCCTCTGTGCCGCGGGTCGAAAGGGCTGCCATCACCTCGACATCGTCGGCCAGCACCAGCGGCGTCGAGCGTTGGCGTTCGAGTACGGCGCGCAGCAGCGAGGCCTTCAGATTGGCATCGATCCGGCTTTGGGCATCGACAGTTTCGAGCGCCTGGCTTCGGCCGTACTCGCCGGCAAGCAGGAGCGCGGCGACAAGCAGCGCGACGGCAAGGCCGGCAAAGACCAGCCAGGTGCGGCGCATCGACTGGTCGAGATCTGCCAGATTGAGGGGGGCGGACAGGGCGTTGAACATGGCCCAATTGTGCATTTTTTCGCTCAGTCTTCCAGATGGCTTGTGCGGAAATCCGCTCAACTCTTTGTGCGCACCGAGCCGCCTGCACAAAACATCCTCATCAATTCAAAGGCTTGGTTCCTGCCGCGGCCAACTGGCACGACCGTTGCAAATGACATCCTCATGACAGCCCGCGCTGTCGCGCATCGGAAATTGACCCGGGAGGCCCGGCATGACGCCGGACTGGGTCCAGTGGAGGATCTCATGATTATCGAACAATCCGCGGAACCGCGCGGCAAGACACCTTTCTATCGCCATCTCTATGTCCAGGTTCTGGTGGCGATCGCCGCAGGCATCCTGCTCGGCCATTTCTATCCGTCGCTCGGCACCGAGCTGAAGCCGCTCGGCGACGCCTTCATCCGTCTCGTCAAGATGATCATCGCGCCGGTCATCTTCCTGACAGTCGCGACCGGCATCGCCGGCATGACCGATCTTGCCAAGGTCGGCCGCGTCGCCGGCAAGGCGATGATCTATTTCCTGACCTTCTCGACGCTCGCGCTGATCATCGGCCTGATCGTCGCCAATGTCGTCCAGCCGGGCGCCGGCATGCACATCGATCCGGCCTCGCTCGACGTCAAGGCGGTGACCACCTATGCCGAAAAGGCGCATGAGCAGACGATCACCGGCTTCCTGATGGGCATCATCCCGACGACGCTCGTCGGCGCCTTTGCCGATGGCGACATCCTGCAGGTGTTGTTCATCTCCGTGCTCTTCGGTCTGTCGCTTGCCATGGTCGGCAAGAAGGCAGAGCCCGTCGTCGACTTCCTGCACGCGCTGACGCTGCCGGTCTTCAAGCTCGTCGGCATCCTGATGAAGGCCGCCCCGATCGGCGCCTTTGGCGCGATGGCGTTTACCATCGGCAAATACGGCGTCGGCTCGATCGCCAACCTGGCGATGCTGATCGGCACCTTCTACATCACGTCCTTCCTCTTCGTGTTCGTCGTTCTTGGCGCGGTCGCCCGCTACAATGGCTTCTCGATCGTTGCGCTGATCCGTTACATCAAGGAAGAACTGCTCCTGGTGCTCGGCACGTCCTCGTCGGAAGCCGCTCTTCCGGGTCTGATGAGCAAGATGGAAAAGGCCGGCTGCAAGCGCTCGGTCGTTGGTCTGGTCATCCCGACCGGCTATTCCTTCAACCTCGACGGCACCAACATCTACATGACGCTGGCCGCGCTCTTCATCGCCCAGGCGATGGATATCCCGCTGTCGCTCGGCGATCAGGTGCTGCTGCTTCTCGTCGCGATGTTGAGCTCCAAGGGTGCTGCCGGCATCACCGGCGCCGGTTTCATCACGCTGGCTGCGACGCTTTCGGTCGTCCCGGCGGTGCCGGTCGCCGGCATGGCGCTGATCCTCGGCATCGACCGCTTCATGTCGGAATGCCGCGCGCTCACCAACTTCGTCGGCAATGCGGTCGCCACGATCGTCGTTGCGAAGTGGGAAGGCGAACTGGATGAAGCGCAGATGGCCGCGGTCCTTGGCGGCCGTGCGCCGGAGGCGCTGCCGCAGCCGGCCTTGCAGCCGGCGGAATGAGTTTGCCTCCCAAGGCATGACTGCAAAAAAGCAGTCCGAACGCGGTCCGTGGCAACACGGGCCGCGTCGTCGTTTGCGGCTATTGGCCGCTCAGCGTCATCTTCGATGTGTCCGGCGCGCCAGCGTTCAAGAAGCCGATGAACTCCCGGAGCATCGGCACCCGACGCGGACGGAAGCTCTCCTCCGTCGTGCTGATATCGACGATGCGGTCGACGCGGAACTTGCGGTAACCTTCTCGAAGGCAGCACCAGGCGAGAAGCACCAGAACCCGTTCCAGATAGACGATGGCAAGCGGCAAAACCTGCCGGTCGGTCCGCTGCCCCAAGGCATCCACATAGCCGATGATGACGGCGCGTTCCTGCCAGGAGGCTTCGCGCAGCAGGGAGACATCGACGGTTGGCGGCCCTCTCCTGTCGAAGCGATAGACCTGCGAGACTGCATGAAGCGCCTGGCGTTGCAACCGATCGGGCAGTGTCGCCGTTATCTTGGAAAGGACGGCGCGTGCCGCCGCGGCAAGATCCGGCTCGCCCATGTGCTGCACCTCGGCAAGGCCGAGCACCAGCGCCTCGATCTCCAGGCGGGTAAAGGTTTGCGGCGGCAAGGCGATATCCTCCGTCAGCCGGTAGCCGAAGCCGCGCTCGCCATCGATGACGGCGCCGGCGGCGCGCAGGCTGTCGATGTCCCGATAGAGCGAGCGCAACGACACGCCGGTTTCCTCGGCAAGGCGGGCCGCCGTTACCGGGGAGGGGAGTGTGCGCAGCGCCTGGAGCAGGCGGAACAGACGATCACTACGGGCCATGGCTGAAAGATAGACGAACCCTACTGACGAAAACTGGCAGTTGGCCGACTGTATAAGATCCGCATCGCCAAACGCAACCGAGGATCCAGACTATGCTGACACTCTTTCACGCCCCGCGCTCGCGCTCGTCGCGCATCATCACCCTGCTTCGCGAACTCGATGCTCTCGACAAGGTGGAAGTCGAGATCGTCGACATCACTCGCGGTGACGGCAGCGGTCGAAAGGATCCGGCGAACCCGCACCCGGAGGGTAAGGTGCCGCTGCTCGTTCATGACGGTGTGGTGCTCTGGGAAACCATTGCGATCATCCAATACCTGACCGACCTCTTCCCGGAAAAGGGGATGGCGCCGCATGCTGGCGATCCGCAGCGTGGCCGTTATCTCAGCTGGCTTGCCTGGTATGCCGGTGTGGTCGAGCCGGTGCTGATCGCGCAAGCCGCGGGGGTTTCGCATCCCTATTTCGACGCCACCTTCCGCGGCCCGACAGAGATGGCGGCACGCCTGGAAGACGCGTTGAAGGACAGTCCGTATCTGATGGGCGAGCACTACTCGGCGGCCGACCTGCTCTTGCATTCGCCCTTCGCCTGGTATCCCGCGGCAACGCCGGATAGCGCCGTCATCAAGGACTGGGTCGAGCGCTGTGGCGCGCGGCCGTCGCTACAATGGACCGCGGATTTCGATGCCCGGGTGGCAGCGGTAGCCTGACGGCGCCGGCAACGCGCCAACTCCGCCCCGGTTCCGGTCCGAAGGGGGCATGGTGGCCCAAGGCTATTTTCGCTTGAGATTGATCTCGCTCGTGACGATCCGCTTGCCGGAAGCGGGATCGACGTCGATCGTCTTCAACTGCATCCCGTTGGTGCCGACCTTGCGTAAGGTCAGGTCGGCACTGCGGTCGCCATTGACTTCCTTCGCCCATCGAATGGTGAGGTTGATCGCATCGCCGCGTCGTGTGCCGTTGAGCCCGGCGCGGCCGCCGCGGGGGCCGAGATAGGAGCCGCTATAGGTGGACCCGGTAAAGCGCAGCTTCGCGTCGATGGATCGCGAGATCAGCAGCATGCCGCGGCAGACGCCCTCCATCGATAGAGCGGCGTCGCTCGCCTTGGAACTGAAGTTGCAGGAAATGTTCATCGGAGACATGTGGGCACGGATGCGCACCGTTCCGGTGCCTGCCCAGTTGCCGCCGAGGGTCTTCAAGAACGCGCCCTCGTCTGCCCGTGAGGCACTCGTGGACGGCAAGATGAGTGCGGCCATCAGGAGCCATCGCCACATGCCTTGCACCTCCCATTTGCGTGGATGCTGCAACACCCCGTTGCCGCACATGAGCGTCAACGCAACATGTGGCGGCGAAGTTCCTCATTGGCTTCATTATCTGGCCGGATCTTACGATCGATCAACAATCGGGCACGCATCCGGGTAGCCATCAAAATGTGATCGCTGGCGCTGTTTTATCAGATTTGCCTGCACGTGCGCTGCTGTTTTCAATTTCCCGTATTAACGTTGATCTCTGAAACAGCGTCTCGTCGTCCCCATCCGTAAAAACGGGTAAAGACTTCGTTACCTTGTAAGTATAGACCTCGATCTGCGCTGTCTGTCCGATTTAGTTATTGGCCACCGGGGCGGGAGGGGGACTGGTTTATGTTCGGTGCTACGCGCTTTTTGCCTTTTTCAACCGATCCGGGTGCCCGGGTCCGCCTAAAGGCACCCGCCAGCCACCGGTTCATTTCACGCGGTCGCAAGCAACGAACAGCGGTTACGCTGTCTGGAGACTGCCCGTGACGGCGCGATCCGAATGTGTCCGATCCCCGGACGGCGAAATGCCGTTCACGCCTGCGCGGCTCGTCGGCGATCCGCTCTTTGGGGAGGCGTTGCGTCAGGCGGCCCTTCATATGGTTGCGATCCATGACGCCGCTCCGCGCATCGTGCGCTACACCGCCAGCCTGAGAAAATGGCTGCTCACCCAGGCCATCCTGACGCTGCATTTCGAGCGTCTGACCGACCCATCCCGCCCCGAACTGACGGCGGCAAGGCTGATCGACTTTATCGCCGGCAACAACGTAGCCAGCAAGAACACGGCAGCGGCGCACCTGGCCGAGATGCGCAACTATCGACTGCTTCTCGATGCGGAACAGGGCGGTGACAAGCGGATCAGGCCCCTGATCCTTTCCGATGTCGCCGAGGGCCTGATCCGGCAGTGGTTCGAGGGGCACCTTTCGTCGCTCGACAGGCTCGACGAGGGGACAAGGCTGGCGCAGTCGCAAACCGAGCCGACCTTGATGCATCATGCGCTCCCGCGTGCGATGCGGCGGCTCATCGCGGATCGCGCCTGGTGCGAGCCACCCGAAAGCATCGCCGCTTTCGTCTCGACGGAGTCAGGCAGCAACATCCTGCACGACCTGGTGGCGCGGCTGCCGACGGGCGTCCTGCCCGATCAGCGGATTTGGATCGGGCCCCTGAAGCCAGGTGAGATCTCCAGCCGCTACATCATCTCGCGCACCCATGCGCAGAGGGTTTTCGCGCGTGCCGGTGATCTCGGCGTTCTCGGCTGGGAGAGTTCCGGCAGCCGCGGTCCGCTCTGGATTTCGCGTGACCTGGTCGACGATTACCGCCATTGGCAAGCGGTCAAGTTTGCCGCACTCGATGAAGCCTTCGCCTGGGCAGCGTTGCAGGCAAGGTGAACGGCGGGCGCGGCCTGAGCGCGTGCAGATTGCTGCTTGCGACGCGTGCCGGTCGGCTGTCGCTTTCAGCAGGTGCTGACCCGCCCATGACGCTGGACGTGCGGCAGCAAGAAGCGGGACGGAAATCGGACCGCAGCCTGCCTACAGACTGTGCAGAACCTGCGTCGCCTTCACCGCGGCAGACGCCCGGTTCTCGACGCCGAGCTTCACATAGATCTGCTCCAGATGCTTGGTGACCGTGCGCGCGCTCAAGCCGAGGATCTCGCCGATGTCGCGGTTCGCCTTGCCCTTGGCGATCCACAGCAGCACCTCCGATTCCCTTGGGGTCAATGCGAAGTGCTGGCGCAACACCGCATCGTCGGAGCGGCGGTTTTCGGCGGTGAGGCGGAAGAGATGTTCATTCGGGCCGATCGAGCCGAGGAAGGATATCTGCAGGGACGACTGCTCGGGCTGGTCGAGCGTGAAGGTGCCGTCGTCGGGCGCTCCGGTGCGCAGGCGGTTTGCCATCCAGCCCGCGATGCGCCGGGTGACGATCGCCATGCCATCGTCGCGGCCGGTTGCGGCGTTGACGAGACGCGTCGCCTGCGGCGTCGACCAGCAGACGCTTCCGTCGCTGCGCACCGCGAGCAGATGGCGGCCGGCCGCGTCAAGTGCGACCCGTGCGCTCTGGGCCGAACGCGCGTTCGAGAGATGGACGCGAATGCGCGCCCTCAGCTCATCGATGTTGATCGGCTTGGTCAGATAGTCGACGCCGCCGGCCTCGAGCGCACGCACCACATGTTCGGTCTCGGTCAGCCCGGTCATGAACAGCACCGGCGTCTGGCCGACGGCGGCGTTGCCCTTGAGGCGTCGGCAGGTCTCGAAGCCATCGATCCCGGGCATGACGGCATCGAGCAGAATGACGTCGGGCGTGATGCGCTCGGCGATCGAAAGGGCGGCGCTGCCGGAGGTCGCGATCAGCACGGAAAAGCCGGATTGCTCCAGCGCTTCCGTCAAGAAACCGAGCGCCTCCGGGGAATCGTCGACGAGAAGCACGATGTCGCGGCGGTCGTTGGTCTCAGCCATGGGCATCGTCTCCGTTGGCTGCGTTGTTCTTGAGGAAGGCGTCGTAGCCCGAGAGGTCGAAGGCCTGCACATAGGCGCGGGCGGCCTCAGCGAAGGGCTGGTGTTCGGGCTGCAGGGCAATCTCCGTCAGTTTGGCTTCGATGCCCCTGACATAGCCGATCTCTCCAAGGCGGATCAGCTCTTCCACGTGATAGGCGTCGGGGCGCGTCAACGGTTCGGCCGCCGGCGACGGGTGTGCTTGCTTCTCCTCTCCCTCGTGAACCCAAGTGAGGCCAAGGTGCACGGCGAGCTTGTCGGCGAGTTGCCCGACGGGGAAGGGCTTGGCGAGCGTGTCGTTGTGGCCGCGGAATGCTCCGGTCGCCGAGCCATCGCCGATATTGGCCGAAAGCATGATGATCGGCGCGATCTGCCCGCCCTGGCGCAGCCGCTCGACAAGCTCCCAGCCGCTCATGCCCGGCATCGAGATATCGATCAGGAAGAGGTCGGCGCCGAGGTCTTGAAGCAGCGCCAGACAATCGGCTCCGGACGCGGCCGTCAGCACCGTGAAGTCCATCGGCACGAGGATCTCGCGCATGAGGTCGCGATGGTCGGCATTGTCGTCGACGATGACGATGGTGCGGCGCGGGCCGAGATAGGAGGTGATACGGCGCGGGGCTGCGGGAGGTAGCGGACGATCTACCGCCGACAGCATCAGCCGGACGCGGAAGGTGGTGCCTTGCCCAGGCGTGCTGGTGACTGCGATTTCGCCGCCGAGCGTCTGCGTCAGGAGCCGCGTGATCGTCAGGCCGAGGCCGAGGCCCGGCATACTACCGAGATGTTCGGCCTCGCCGCGCTGGAACGGATCGAAGATGCGCGGCAAATCCTTGTCGGCAATGCCGCGGCCGCTGTCGGCAATCGTGAAGGTCGCCACCTGGCTGCGATAGGCGACATCCAGGCGGATGCCGCCACGCTCGGTGAACTTCAATGCGTTGGATAGGAGATTGACGAGGATCTGCCGCAGGCGCTTTTCGTCGGTCTTCACATGGCGTGGCAGGCCGCTAGCGCGCTCGTGCTCGAAGCTGATGCCCTTGGCCAATGCCTGCGGCCGAAACATTTCGACGATCTGGTCGAGGAAATCGTGAATGTTGATCTCATTGGAATAGACCTGCAGCTTGCCGGCCTCGATCTTCGAGATATCCAAGAGGCCGTCAATCAGGCCGGAAAGATGGTCGGCGCTGCGCTTGATCACCTTGATCGCGCCCTGACGCGCCGGGGGGATCGTCTCGTCGCGCTCCAGAACCTGGGCGTAGCCGAGCACGGCGTTGAGAGGCGTGCGAAGCTCATGGCTGAGGCCGACGACATAGCGGCTCTTGGCGCGGTTGGCTGCTTCCGCTGTTTCCTTTGCCTGCTGGAGTGCGGCGTCGGTCTTCTTGTGGGCGGCGATTTCCTTCAGAAGCAGGGTGTTCTGGCGCGAGGATTCTTCTTCGGCGACGACGCGGCTGTCATGGGCGAGCACGTAGAACCAGGAGACGATACCAGCGAGCACGGCAAAGACGAAGAAGACGACGGCGACCGTGCGCTCGACGACCGCAGCGATCTCGGGAGATGTGCCGGCGGTCTGGTGGGCGATCATCGCGAGGATGAGGCCGATGCCGGCGATCGACAGCACCGCAGAGATCGCGTAGCGGCCGAGCCGCGTCGCGAGCTTTTCCGTGACGGTGCGTGGAAGCAACGTGGTCGCGACGGTCGCGACCTGGGCGTTGAAGCGGGCCTTCGGCTTGCACATGTCGTGGCAGCGGCTGTCGAGCGAGCAGCAGAGCGAGCAGATCGGCGCTGCATAGGCGGGGCACCAGGCCATGTCCTCCGGCTCGAACGGATGCTCGCAGATCGAGCAGGTGATGTCCATCCGGTTGGCCCAGCTCCTGCGCGGCTTGCGCGCGAGATAGAACTTGCCGTCGGTGCCCCAGGCAATCAGCGGCGAGGCGATGAAGGCGACGACCAGCGCGATGTATGGCGCGAGCGAGGCGGCAATCTCGCCGAAGGCACCGAAATGCGCTGTCAGCGCCACGGTCGCCGAGATCGCCATCGCGCCGAGACCCACAGGGTTGATGTCGTAGAGATGGGCGCGCTTGAACTCGATGCCGGGAGGCGACAGGCCGAGCGGCTTGTTGACGAAAAGATCGGCCGAAATCGTGCAAAGCCAGGCCATGGCGATAATGGAGAAGACGCCAAGCGTTTCTTCAAGCAGCCGATAGATGCCGAGCTCCATCAAAAGGAGCGCGATCGCTACATTGAAGACCAGCCAGACGACGCGGCCCGGGTGGCTGTGGGTCAATCGTGAAAAGAAGTTCGACCAGGCGAGCGACCCGGCATAGGCGTTCATGACGTTGATCTTCAACTGCGACACGACGACGAAGGCGACCATCAGGAGAAGTGCTGCCGTATCGGAGGGGATCATGTAGCCGAAGGCGGTGTAGTACATCTGCGCCGGATCGGCGGCTTTGGTCGAAGGCACACCGGCAGAAAGCGCCAGCACCACCAGGAACGAGCCGGCGAGCAGTTTGGGCGCGCCGACGATCACCCAGCCGGAACCGGCGAGAAAGACGGCGATGCGGTGGTGCAGCTTGCGCTGTCCGTCCGGCGGCAGGAAGCGCAGGAAGTCGACCTGTTCGCCGATCTGCGCCATCAGCGCGAAGATGACGGCAGAGGCCGCACCGAATTCGACGAGGTCAAAAGGCGCGAAGGTACCCGGAGGACCCGAGGCGTGATGCATGCCCGCATAGGCGAGCCAGGCGCCGACCTTCTCCCAATCGGCAAAGGCGATGAAGACGAAGGGCAGGACGTTGAGCACGATCCAGAACGGCTGCGTGATCAACTGGAACTTGCTGATCAGCCGCACGCCATGGGTGACGAGCGGGATCACGACGACGGCGCTCAGGATGTAGCCGATCCAGAGCGGTATGCCGAGCGCCAGTTCGAGTGCGCCCGACATGATCGAGGCCTCGATCGCAAAGAGGATGAAGGTGAAGCTGGCATAAATCAGCGAGGTCACCGTCGAGCCGATATAGCCGAAGCTGGCGCCGCGGGTGAGCAGATCGATGTCGACACCGTGGCGGATCGCATAGCGGCTGATCGGCAGGCCCACGGTCAGGATCATCAGGCTGGCGACGACGATCGCAACGATCGCATTGGTGGTGCCATAGGACATGGTGATGGCGCCACCGATCGCTTCCAGCGCCAGAAAGGAGATCGCGCCGATGGCGGTCTGGGAAATGCGTTCGGAAGAGAAGCGCCGGGCGCTCTTGGCGGTGAAGCGCAGCGCATAGTCTTCAAGCGTCTGGTTGGCGACCCAACGATTGTATTCCCGCCGGACGGGAATGATGCGCTGGCGTGCCGCCATGGGGGTCCTAACGTGCTGTCGCGGTAGTCTCTGCCTTTTTTCTTAGCACGGAAATTTTCTGCTTAAAATTGCTGCAA
Organism: Ensifer sp. ENS03; assembly: GCF_014852035.1. Lineage (NCBI taxonomy): Bacteria > Pseudomonadati > Pseudomonadota > Alphaproteobacteria > Hyphomicrobiales > Rhizobiaceae > Ensifer > Ensifer sp. ENS03. Next base: position 604,782 of record NZ_JACVAV010000003.1, read on the forward strand.
TCGTAAAATGTGTCGGTAAAGCGGAAAATATGAGCGTGCCAAAATCGGATGCCCCATACTTTGAGAATGAGATCAGTTGCGGAGTGCAGCGGCCGTCAGTTGGGCCGGCAATAGATCGGATTGCTGATGGCCCGGCGGATCGTCTGTTTCGAGAGATCGTCCTCCGAGAGCGCCCAGGGCAAATTTTTGCCGTGGAGGGCCTCCCGGAATGTCTCGACGATCGCGCTCCGGTTGGCGGCCGCGGCGATTTCGGTCCGCAGGAACCGATCGGGCGAACCGGCATAGTGGGCGGTCCAGTCGTCAGCTTCGATGGTCTCTTCACCGACGATGCCGGAAGCGTCTAGCCACAGCAGCCGGTCGCCCTGGGCGCCGCGAGCCAAGGCCTCTGCGGTCACTGGGCCAACCACGGTCGATCCCATCGGTTGGCCGTTGGCGATCAGTTCGAGATGCGGGCCGGTGGGGCTTTCCGTCACGTAGCCGTGGCCCGATCTCATCGTGGCGAGCACGGCGTCTTCGGAGAGTTCATTGAGCCAGAGCACCGTCGTCGGGCGGGCGAGCACCAGCGGTCCCTCCGGCAATAGCCGCGCCGGTTGGTGGAAGTCGCTGCCGCCGATGGCGGAGATCTTCAGGCCCGAGGCGAGGCGCTGCTGGTAGCGCTCGAGCGACACCCAGTTCCAGGCGAGCCAATGGGATTGCCAGACCTCCATGCAGTCGATCTCAGGCAGTTCGTAGTCCCAGGGGATGGTCGGCTTGTCGTGGTTGACCGAGAGCAGGCCGCCGCGCTCATGCACCATGCTCGCGAGCGTGCGGGCATGCTCCGGCTTCGTCATGCGAAAATCGACCCAATCGTCGACGCCGAAGACATTGGCGTGGCCGACGGCGGTGGTGATTTCCATGGCGCGGATGAAGATGAGGTCGGCGGAGGAATGCGGATGGAAGTAGCGCCGCTGGGTGATGGTGTTGTGGTCGGCGACCGCAAGAAAATCGAGACCCGCCTGTTTGGCGGCGGCGTGCAGCAGTTCGGGCGAGCCAGCCGCATCCGAGTGGAAGGTGTGGCAGTGCAGATCGCCGCGATACCATCCGGACTGTTTGCGCACGGGGAACGTTCTTTCCGGCTGCGGCACGATGGAGCGCGGGCTTCTGTCGAAATCGACCGTCACGCTGACCTCGGCGCCTTCTTCGGGGATCTTGTAGAGGCCGAGCATCACCTTCCACTGGCCGGGCGGCATCTCGCCGTGAATGTAGCCGGGCGTGGCGTCGTCGGTAGCGATGAAGAAACGGTCACGCGCGCCACCGCTCCAGCCGCGAAAACCCTGGGCGGTCGGATACTCGGTCGCCCGCGGATCAAGCGCGCCGAGATCGATGATGCATGCCTCTGACTTCGGATAGCTGAGCGTCGCGTCGATGCGCGTTACACCTTCGGGCACCTCGAAGGGCAGATAGAAATAGGGATCGGCCGCCTGATGCTTACGGGTGATGCGCACGGCAAATTCCTGCATGGCGGCCTCAGCGTTCGTCTGCCGCGGGAATGCGGGCGCTGCTGTCATCGAAGAGGGTGATGTGCCTGGCGTCGAAGGCGAGATGGACTGAGGTTCCGACCTTGATCTCGTCGTCGGTGAAGATGCGCGCGGTGACGCGACCGTTGTCGCCGCGCTCCAACGTGACGAGGCTCTCCGGCCCCATGTTCTCGTTGGCGAAGAGTTCGCCGGAAACCACGTTCAGGTCGCCTGCGGCCGCGATACGCAAATGTTCGGGGCGGACACCGAGTGTCATCCTGGCTGATTTCGCCGCCTTGGCGATGGCGTCGGTGAGCGCGATCGGTGCGAGCTTCAGGCCATCGGCGCGCAGGTGCAGGGCGCCATCGCCGATGGATGCTTCGACGGGGACGAGGTTCATCGGCGGATTGCCGACGAAGTTGGCGACGAAGGTCGTTGCGGGCCGGCGGTAAATCTCGATCGGCGGCGCGAACTGCACGATCCGGCCCTTGTCCATGACGGCGATGCGGGTTGCGAGCGCCATGGCTTCGGCCTGGTCGTGCGTGACATAGACGGCGGTCATGCCCATGTCGCGCTGCAGGTGGTTGAGGAAGCCGCGCGCTTCGAGCCGCAGCTTGGCATCGAGGTTCGAAAGCGGTTCGTCGAAAAGATAGACCTCGCTCGGATAGACGAGCGCACGTGCCAGCGACGTGCGCTGCTGCTGGCCGCCGGAGATCTGGCTCGGCAGCCGCTTCATCAGGTCGCCGATCTTGAGGACGTCGGCCACTTCCTTGGCGCGGGCGTGGCGCTTGGTCTCCTGCTCGCCGCGCACCTTCAAGGGATAGGCGATGTTGTCGGCGATGTTCATGTGCGGGTAGAGCGCATAGTCCTGAAAGACCATGGAGATGCCGCGGTCCTTCGGATGCAGGTAGGTGACGTCGCGGCCGCCGATCATCACCCGGCCAGAGGTTGGCGTTTCGAGACCTGCGATCATGCGCAGGCTCGTCGTCTTGCCGCAGCCCGACGGGCCGAGCAGGCAGATGAACTCGCCGTCGGCGATCTGGAAGCTGATGTCGGGCACGGCGACGAAGGCGCCGAAGGTCTTGGAGATGTTCTGGAATTCGACAGAGGCCATGACGGGTTTCCGATTACGACTTGATGCCACCAAAGAACCGGAAACCGAATTTCCAATTCACGAAGAGATAGAGGGCGATGACCGGCAGCGAATAGATCAGCGAATAGGCGGCCAGCAGCGTGACGATCGGCGTGCCGGCTTCCGAGTAGAAGGAGTAGATGGCGACGGATGCCGGCATCAGCTTGTCGCTGCGCAACAGGATGAAGGGGATGAGGAAGCTGCCCCAGATGTTGACGAAGGCCCAGACGACAACCACGACGATGCCCGGCCGGATGACCGGCAGCGCCACATCGAAGAACGCCTGGAGCGGAGAGGCGCCGGCGACCATCGCGCTCTCCTCATAGGAGCGCGGGATGGCGTCGATGAAATCACGAAGAATGAACATCGCCGTCGGCAACAGCCCGCCGGCAAAGACGAGAATGACGGCAAGATGGGTGTCGATCAGGCCTGCCGCGGAGATGATGAGGAAAATCGGCACCATCGCCGCCGAGCCTGAAACGACCGACGAGAAGAGCAGCAGGATATAGGTGACGGCGCCTTTGCCCGGGATCGGCGAGCGCGAGAGGGCATAGGCCGCAAGCGTCGCCGCCGCGCCGACCAGCACCACGCCGCCCGCCGCCTGGATGAGGCTGTTCAGCAGCGCCTGCATCGCGAAGGTGTTCTGGAAGACGGTGGCAAAATTAGAAAGCGTGAAGGGTGAGGGGATGGCAAGGCCGAGTTCGGCACGGGCATTGAAGGGCGCAAAGATGAACCAGACGAGCGGCAGTGCGAAGATCGTGCCGAGGAAGGTGGCGGCGGCGGCAAAGATCGCGCGCCGCACGAAGATGTTCTGAGTCTTCTGCATCATTCCGCCTCCACCGGCTTCTTGTGGGCAAGGCGAAGATAGACGAGCGCGAAGGCGAGATTGATCAGCATGATGACCACGCCGACGGCAGCGCCCTTGCCGAACTCGAAATCCTTGAACGCGATGCGGTAGGTGTAAATCGACAGGATCTCGGTGCGATAGGACGGCCCGCCATGGGTGAGCAGGAACGGCGTGAAGACGTTGAAGGTCCACATGGTGATGAGGATGAGGTCGGTGACGACATGGCCGCGGATCAGCGGCAGCGCGATGTCGCGCAGCTTCTGCCACGAGGTGGCGCCGGCGACATCGGCTGCCTGGAAGTAACTCGGCGGGATCGACTGGAAGGCCGAGTTGAACAGCATCATCGAGAAGGCGGCGCCCCGCCAGGTGTTGAAAGACACGATCACCCAGAACGGTTGTTGCAGCAGCCAGTCGCCCGGCGGCAGACCGAGGCCGCGCAGGATCATGTTGAGCGTGCCGTTGTCATAGTCGAGGAAGGCGAACCAGGCAAAGCCGATCACCACCTCCGGCAGGATCCAGGCGGCGATGACCGCGGTCTGCAGGAAGGATTTGAGCGTCGGCGTGACCGTCTGGCTGAGCCAGGCGAGCAGCAGCCCGAGCAGCGCCTGGCCGATCAGCGCCGAGAGCAGCACGAACTGGATCGTCAGGATCAGCGAAAACCCGAACTGGCCGCGGGTAAAGAAGGTCGCCGGATTGAAGAGCGCGAAATAGTTCTGCAGGCCGACGAAATCGGGGTCGACGGCCGTGCGGCCGAGCAGTGTGCGGTTGGTGAAGGAAACGAAAATCACCCAGAAGAAGGGAACGATGACGAAGACCCCGACGAGGGCCGTGGCCGGTGCCAGAAAAAGCGCGCCGGCGCGCGTCGAAAGCAGGGAGAATTTCTTCATGCGCGTTTCATGCCCATATCCTGGATCGGGAGCCCGGCCACGGATGGCAGCCGGGCGCTCTGTCGTTGGATCGAAGCGGGATGAGGGCACCGTTGCGGCCACATCCCGCATTGGCTTTAGAGCGTGCTGACGGTGTTTTCTTCGCCGACGATGGCGATGACGGCCGCCTTGTACTGGGCCATCGCGTCCTCAGGCGAGAGCTCGCCGGAAACGACGCTTTCGGTCATGCGCTGGATCTCGGTCGAGACCTTGTTGTAATTGGCGTCGTTCGGACGGGCCGTGGTGATCGGCAGCAGCGTCGTTGCCGTTTCCGTCAGGAACGGCGAGTTCGGGATCGCCACGTCGTCGCGGATGCGGATGGCGGGCTGGATTTCCTGGAACGCGTCGAGCTGCTCCTTGCTGTTCATGAACGAGAGCAGCGCCCAGGATTCGGCAGGCGCGTCCGTATGCGGATTGATGACGAAGCCGGTGCCGCCGGACATCGTGACGAAATCCTGGCCGCGTAAGCCCTTTCCGGGTGCTGCGGCGGGCATCTTCTTCCAGGTCATGGTGTTGTCGCGATCGGCGACGGCGAATTCGGCGCCGGGCGCTGTGACCGAGCGATAGAACCAGTCGCCCTCGACGAGCATCGCCGTCTTGCCATCGCGGAAATTGGCGAAGGTGCGGTTGCGGCCGTCGGCAAGCAGCTGCGCGCGCTGGTCGCCGAGCTTGTCGTCGACATAGATGGTCTTGTAGAGCTTCAGCGTGTCGAGGATGCCCTGGCTCGAAACGATATATTTGCCGCTGTCGTCGGTGACCTGTTCGCCGGTGCCGAGCAGCGCCATCCAGTAGCCCTGCATCGTGGTCGCCTCGCCCATGGAGACGCCGGCGTTGAGCTGCAACGGGAAGCTGTCGGGGGCGGCCGCCTTGATCTTGCGGGCGGCGTCGAGCAACTCATCCCAGGACTTCGGCTGCCAGCTGTCGGCATCGAGCCCAGCCGATTTGAAGAGGTCCTTGCGCACGAAGATCATGCGGGCGTCGGTGCCGAGCGCGATGCCATAGGGCTTGCCCTGGTAGCTCATCAGCGCCTTGGTGCCGTCGGAGATATGCTGCCAGCCCTCCCACTTCGGAACGTCTGGGCCGGCCACTTCCTCGAGCGACTTCAGGAGATTGCCCTGGACGAAGCTCGGGATCAGGAAGCCGTCGAAGCCGGAGACATCAGGGCCGGCGCCGGTGGAGAAATCGAGCGCGAGCTGCTGCGTCAGCTGCTCGTCCTCGCCGCCAAACTGGGTGAGCTTGACGGTGACGTCCTTGCCTTCGGCCTTCATCTTCTCGGTAAAGGCCGGAATGACCTTCTTTTCGATCCACTCGGCCATGCCGCTGTTTACGCCGCCGATGATGCAGCGGCAGGTGATGTTGAGTTCGGTGGCGCTCACTGGTGCTGCAAAGGCGATGGCCGCGGCTGCGCCGAGCAATAGGGAATGAAACCTGGTACGCATGTTTTCTCCTCCCGGTCGATCCACTCAAGGACCTATGTGTCTGGCTGCGACAGTCCGTCCCTCCTCCAGGTCCGGCGTCCCGACGACGGTCAAGAATGAACACGCTTTCATCTTTGTCAACATGGATCATGTGTTCCGTTGGTAAAAATCGGCGGAATACCTATTCCGCTTGACGAAATCGTCGCGTTGCTCTCTTTTGTGAATGAACACGTTTTCATTTTGTGACGGATAGATGAACGAGCGCGCCGACAAGAAAGCTGCCCGAGCCACCGCAGACCAGGTGGCGCGCGAGGCCAATGTTTCCCGTGTGGCGGTCTCGCGGGCCTTCAATCCGAATGCGTCGCTGAAGCCGGAAAAGCGCGACCGCATCCTGCAGGTGGCGCGGGAGCTGAACTACACGCCCGACATGGCGGCACGCTCGCTGGTGACCGGTCGCTCGCATCTCGTCGGCATGATCGTGCCCGACGTCTGCAGCCCCTGGGAGAGCCAGGAGATCGACGCGTTGACGACGGCGCTGCAGGCGGAGGGCTTCGCGACGCTGCTCTTCAAGGCCAAGGCTGATTTCAGCATGGATCCGCGCCTGCTCACCTACATGCGCGGCTTCAATCCGGATTCCGTGATCGCGTTTACCGAGAACATCCTGCCCGATGTGCTCTGCGGCTTTCTCGACCGCGCGGTGCCGATCTACGTGATCTACGACGACGTGAAGCAGTTTGCAGGCGCCGCATCCGGTACGCTCTATGACCGCCTGCTCGTCCGGCAGAAAAACGGCATCGAGCAGGCGGTGGCCCTGCTTCAGGGCTATGGCGCGCGCCGCATCGCCTATCTCGGCGGCAAGGCGCAGTCGCTCGCCAATGCCGAGCGCGAGCGCACACTGAAGGAGACGCTCGCGGAGCGCGGCATGGATGCGCCGATCGTGCTTGCCGGCGATTACACCTACGACACCGCCTACCAGGCGACGCTCGATCTGTTCCGCATCGGCGAAGGTGCCGATGCGATCTTTGCGGCCAATGACGTCGGCGCCTTCGGCGCGATCGACGCGCTGCGCCACGAGCTCGGGCTTTCCGTGCCTGAGGACGTCAAGGTCGTCGGTTTCGACGACATCCCGCAGGCGCACTGGAAGAGCTACAACCTCACCACCGTGCGCATCGACCTCGAAGAGCGCGTGCGTGCGCTCGTCCGCCTCATCCTGATGCGGCTTCGTGCGCCCGATGCCGAGCCGTTTACCGAGACACTCAACACCCGCCTGATCGTGCGGGGCACCGTCGGCTGAAGGTAGCGAACATGACCGAAAAACGCATCCACGTCGTCTTCAAGACCCATCTCGACATCGGCTTTACCGATCACGCCGAGAAGATCCGAAAGCAGTATCACGAGCGCTTCATCCCGCAGGCGATCGAGACCGGCGCGCACTTCTACAACGAGAACCCGCACGAGCCGCTGTTCGTCTGGACGACGGGCGCCTGGCTGATCTGGGATCACCTGAATTCTCGCTCGAAGGAAGAGGTCGCCCGCCTTGAGCAGGCGATCGAGCGCGGCCTGATCCGCTGGCACGCGCTGCCCTTCACCACCCATACGGAGCTGATGTCGCCGGATCTTTTCAAGGCGGGGCTTTCCTATGCGCAGGAGCTGGACCATCGCTTCGGTCTGAAGACGATCGCCGCCAAGATGACCGATGTGCCCGGCCATACGCTCGGCATGGTGCCGCTGCTGGCCGAAGCCGGCGTGCGCTTCCTGCATATCGGCGTGAACTCCGCTTCGCCGCCGCCGGAAATCCCGGATATTTTTCGCTGGCGAGCGGCGGGCGGCGAGGAAATCGTCGTCATGTACCAGCGCTCCTATGGCGAGACCTATTTCCCCGAGGGTCTCTCCGACGGCTTGAGCTTCGCCCATACCAGCGACAACATCGGCCCGCAGAGCGTGTCGCAGACGGCCGAAGCCTATCGCGAGATCCTGAAACACGAGCCAGGTGCCGCCGTGCGCGCGGCGACACTGGAGGACTACGGCAAGCTTATTTGGGAGGCGCGCGAGCGTTTCCCGGTGGTGGAAAAGGAACTCGGCGACAGCTGGATCCACGGCAGCGGCACCGATCCGGAAAAGATCGCCCGCTATCTGGCGCTGCAGCGGCTTTACGACCAATTTGCCGGCGAGCGGATGACCACAAGCCGCCAGGCCTTCGGCCGCAAGCTGGCGCTGGTCGCCGAACACACCTGCGGCGTCGACATCAAATCCTTCCTGCGCGACGAGAAGGCCTGGGCACGCCCCGCCTTCGAGGCGGCGCGAAAGACTGATCCTCGCTTCCACTATACCGAAGCGTCCTGGGCGGAGCAGCGGGCCTATCTCGACCAGGCGGTTGCAGAGCTGGACGGCGAGGATGCGGTCCGCGCCGAGGCGGCCCTTGCCGAGATTGCCGTTCCATCACGGCCCGAGGCGACCGAGGCTGCTACGCGGCTCGATGTCGGCGGCTGGATCATCGAGCTTGATCCGGTAACCGGCGACGTTTCCGCGCTGACTGCGCCCGACGGCCGGACGGTCCGTGGCGCCAACGGTTCGCTGATCGCCTATCGCTACGAAAGCTATGACGCCGGCGACGTTCGCCGCCACATGGATACGTACCTTACCCATTGGATGGACTGGGCGGTGCTCGACCACGACAAGCCCGGGCTTGCGAAGGTTGCGGAAGCGCGCTCGCAGGCCTACGCGCCCAAGCGTTGCGGCACGACCGCAACATCCGTCCTTGCAGTCATGCCGGCAGAAGCGGTGGAGCAATTGGGCGCGCCTGCCGAAATCGCCATCGAATTTTCCGCCGGCAAGGACGGGCTCGATGTCCGGCTGTCCCTCTATGGCAAGAACGCCAACCGTATGCCGGAAGCGAGCTTTCTGTCGTTCACGCCCGAGGGACGTTCCGCCTGGGATGTGTGCAAGATGGGGCACTGGCACGCCACCGACAATTTCGCCCGCGCGGGCGGTGCACAGCTGCAGGCGGTCACGGCGGTGAGGGGGCGCTCGGAACCGGGCGTCGAGCTGATGGTCGAAAACCTCGACACGCCGCTGGTGGCGCCGCAGTCCTGGCCGTTCATGGCCTTCTGCAAGGACCTGCCTGACTATTCCGCCGGTGTCCGCTTCAACATCCACAACAACAAATGGGGCACCAACTTCCCCATGTGGTGGGGCGGTGATTTCACCACGCGCTTCAAGCTTAGCTTCAGCGGTCGGTGATCGTCAGCGACTGCGGAGCGACGGAAGGCTCATCCTCGTTCGGGTGGGCTGAGCCGGTCTCCCGGTGAAGACACCAGATGTCGACCGGAAGGCGACGACCTGGCAGCACGACCGCCTCGTGCGATACCCATGCGGCTTCCGGTGCTGGTGCTTGGAGCCGGCACATCAACGAAGCGGAGACGACGAGCGGCACCTGCAGCGTCTTGGTCATGGATTCCAGGCGCTGGGCCACGTTGACGGCGTCGCCGATGACGGTGAACTCGCTGTGGCAGCCGCTGTCGAGAACGCCGCCGACGACCGTGCCATAGTGCAGGCCGATGCCGGCATCGAGGGCCGGGTGGTTGTTGCACGCGTTGTGGTTCTTCCAATCCGTGAGGATGTCGACGAGATCGAGCGCGCAGGCAAGTGCCCTGTCGGCGTCGTCTTCCTTCGGTCTCGGCTGGCCGAAGACCGCCATCACCCCATCGCCGATGAATTTGTCGACGGTGCCGCCGTGTTCGAAGATCGTCTGCGAGACGAGTTGGCGATATTCGGCGAGCACGAAGGCGAGCTCAGGCGCCGGTGCCGCCTCGGCAAAACGGGTGAAATCACGCAGGTCCACGAACATGATCGCGGCGCTGCGTCGCTCCAGCCCGAGCACATCGCCTTTCTCCTGCAGGGCGGAAACGACTAGCGGCGAGAAGAAGCGCGAGAGATTTTGTCGCCGCTGGTCGGCCTTCAAGGCTTCCTTGCGCGTCCGGTCGTGGTCGCGCGCAAGAAGATAGATGGCAAAGGCGGTGAAGCCGAAGCTCACGGTCAGGCCGAGATCCTGGTTGAAGAATGCCCCGAGCAGCGAAAGCGGTCCGGAGGCATCGTGCCTTGCAGCCGTCATCGCCAGCATCGTCACCCAGGCTATGAGCACGATGGCGGAAAAGAGGAGGACCAGGCGTCGCTCCAGCTTGAGTCCGACATGGACGAGCAGGATGAAGGCGACGACGAGGCTGGTCGTCGTCAGATTGTGGTTCGCTGTCACCGGGCCGGCCAGAATATGGGCGTAGAGCAGCAGCGCGACCAAGAGCGCATCGAGAACGACGAAGAGGGTCGTCAGCCAGGAGCGGCCGGGCAGATAGCGCGCCGTTGCCACCGACGCCACGCTGATGGCGAGATAGCTGACGACGACGACCGCGTGCATGCGTTCCGCGCCCGCGTTGCCGCCGAGCAGCAGACTTGCCAGCAGGATTGCGAAAGCAACGAAGCGCAGGGTGAGCGAACGCTTCTCCCGGGCCGTATCCCAATGCGGATGAAGTGAGGATGTCATGTCTTTCGGCATTCCCCCTGCGTCGACGGCCGGCGATAGCCGCTCTGCTACCAGTCGATTCGCGTCGAATATGTGGCGTGGCCGCAAGCCCGCTGACCTGCGGCCAGATTAGGTTCTAGGGCTTCCAACGATGGGAAGGTCAAGAAAGATACCATCGCTGCGCTGCAGCCGCCCGCGACCAGGTTATCAATCGCGTTCCTCTTTGCCCCCGGCGCCTACGTAGAATGACGTATGTGCAGTGCAGCGTGGCTGTCCGATGATCCCCTTAAGCAGCGGCTAGAAGCACCGAAGGGCCAGTTGCTCCAGAACGAGAGGGGTTCCATCAGATGACTATCAAGACAAGCGTGACCGGCGCATTCCTGGCCGCCATCCTGTCGACGACGGCTTTCAGCAGCGCTTTCGCCGCTGACGACACGATCAAGGTCGGCATCCTGCATTCGCTTTCCGGCACCATGGCGATCTCCGAGACGACGCTGAAGGACGCCATGCTGATGCTGATCGACGAGCAGAACAAGAAGGGCGGCCTGCTCGGCAAGAAGCTCGAGGCCGTCGTCGTCGATCCCGCGTCCGACTGGCCGCTCTTTGCTGAAAAGGCGCGCGAACTGGTCTCGGTCGACAAGGTCTCGGCGGTCTTCGGCTGCTGGACCTCGGTATCGCGCAAGTCGGTTCTGCCGGTGTTCGAGGAGTTGAACTCGATCCTTTTCTATCCCGTCCAGTATGAGGGCGAGGAAAGCCAGCGCAACGTCTTCTACACCGGGGCGGCGCCGAACCAGCAGGCGATCCCGGCCGTCGACTATCTGATGGAAAACGAGAGCGTCGAGCGTTGGGTGCTCGCGGGCACCGACTATGTCTATCCGCGCACGACCAACAAGATCCTCGAAGCTTATCTGATCTCCAAGGGCGTGAAGCCCGAGGACATCATGATCAACTACACGCCCTTCGGTCATTCCGATTGGCAGACCATCGTTTCTGACATCAAGAAGTTCGGCTCGGCCGGCAAGAAGACCGCCGTGGTCTCGACCATCAATGGCGACGCCAACGTGCCGTTCTACAAGGAACTGGCGAACCAGGGCGTCAAGGCGGAGGATATTCCGGTCGTCGCCTTCTCGGTCGGCGAAGAGGAACTCGCCGGGCTCGATACCACGCCGCTCGTGGGGCATCTGGCAGCCTGGAACTATTTCCAGTCGGTCGACACACCCGCCAATGCCGAGTTCATCAAGACCTGGAAGGCCTATACCAAGAACGACAAGCGCGTGACAAACGATCCGATGGAAGCGCATTACATCGGCTTCAACATGTGGCTGAAGGCGGTCGAAAAGGCCGGCACGACCGATACGGACGCCGTTCTCGACGCGATGATCGGCGTCTCCGTCCCCAATCTTTCGGGCGGCTACTCGACGATGATGCCGAACCACCACATTACCAAGCCGGTGCTGATCGGCGAGATCCAGGGCGACGGCCAGTTCGAGACCGTCTGGGAAACACCCGGCCTCGTCGTCGGCGACGAATGGTCCGATTATCTGCCGGACTCCAAAGACCTGATCTCCGATTGGCGCGCGCCGATGTCCTGCGGCAACTTCAACGTCGCCACCGGCAAGTGCGGCGGCAAGGGCTCCTGATTTCATCACCTAGTCATAGACCGGGCGGCGTGCCACCCGGACAGTGATTGCATGACGAAAACTTGAGGCAAGCATGCCCTTCGTTCGGCGGCGCGCACGAGCGAAGGGAGCTTGCTTGGGCTATGACGGGTTTGTGCATGCGCCGCATGACAGGACCCGCATGAGGGGGCCATGTACCGAATTCTGCAGATCCTGTTCGTTGCGCTGTGTCTGGTGATATCGGCCCATGTGGTCGGTTCTCGCGCAGCCGAAGACCTCGGCCCGCTGATCGATCAGCTGGGCAGCGCTAAGCTTTCCGACATGGACGACCACATAACGGCGCTGGCCGAGACCGGCGACGCGAAGGTCGTTCCGGTGCTTGAGGCGCTGGGCGAGGGGGAACTTTATCAGCGCAAGTCCGACGGCAGGGTCTTTCTGGTCAAGGCGCAGGGCGCAGACCTGCTGCTCGTCGATCCCGTGACCGGGGCTGACGCCGGAGCGGCACCGAAGGCGGCGATGCAGAAGGTCAAGGTCAACAATGCGGTGCGTCGCGCGGTTCGCAGCGCGCTCGGAGGTCTCACGCTCTTCAGCGACGATACCAGTGCGCGCATAAAGGCGGCGCAATCCATGCTGCAGACGCCGAATGCCGATGCGCTCGAGGCGATCGAAACGGCGATCGCGGCCGAGAAAGACGGGACCGTGCGCAAGGTTCTCGATGAGGCCCGCGCGGTGACGCTGCTCGTCTCGGATCGCCCGGACGATCAGAAGCGTCAGGCGATCGCGCTGCTTGCCGAAGGTAACGGGCGAAACGGCCTTGCCGTTCTGACCTCCGCTCTGGCCACAGCCGATGCTTCCCTTAAACCCGATATCGAGGCGGCGATCGCCCGGATCGAGCAGACACAGGCCTTCTGGAGCGCCGGCCAGAACATTTGGTACGGCCTGTCGCTCGGCTCGGTCCTCTTGCTGGCGGCGATCGGCCTTGCCATCACCTTCGGCGTCATGGGCATCATCAACATGGCCCATGGCGAGATGGTCATGCTCGGCGCCTACACGACCTTCCTGGTGCAGGAGGTGGTGCGCAATTCCTATCCTGACCTCTTCGACTGGTCGCTGGCGATCGCGCTGCCGCTCGCCTTTCTCGTGACCGGCGCGGTTGGCCTTGCAATCGAGCGCGGCGTCATCCGCTTTCTCTACGGGCGACCGCTCGAAACGCTGCTTGCCACCTGGGGCATCTCGCTGATCCTGCAGCAGGCGGTGCGCTCGATCTTCGGGCCGACCAATCGAGAGGTCGGCAATCCCTCGTGGATGTCCGGCGCCTTCGAGTTTGGCGGGCTGACCATCACCTGGAACCGCCTGTGGATCATCGTTTTCGCGCTGGCGGTATTTGCGGCGCTGCTGTTCCTGCTCAAGAGGACGTCGATGGGCCTTAAGATGCGGGCCGTAACCCAGAACCGGCGCATGGCGTCGTCGATGGGCATCCGCACCCCCTGGGTGGACGCGCTCACCTTCGCGCTCGGCTCCGGCATCGCCGGCATGGCGGGCGTGGCGCTCTCGCAGATCGACAACGTCTCGCCCAATCTCGGCCAGGGCTACATCATCGACAGCTTCATGGTCGTCGTCTTCGGCGGCGTCGGCAATCTCTGGGGGACGCTCGTCGGCGCCTTCTCGCTCGGCATCCTCAACAAGTTCCTGGAACCCTATGCCGGCGCGGTGCTCGGCAAAATCCTCGTGCTGGTGCTGATCATCCTCTTCATCCAGAAGAAACCGCGCGGCCTCTTCGCACTCAAGGGAAGGGCGGTGGAAGCATGATCACGTCATTTCTGATGCGGTCGTTCGACCGCAGCATTCTGATCGCCGTTGCGATCCTTGTCGGCCTCGCGATGCTTGTCCCGGCGCTCAACCTTTTGACCGCGCCCGATCATCCACTGCACGTGCCGACCTATCTTGTGTCGCTGTTCGGCAAGTACCTGACCTATGCGCTGCTGGCGCTGGCGCTCGATCTCGTCTGGGGTTTCTGCGGCATCCTTTCTCTCGGGCATGCGGCTTTCTTCGCGCTCGGCGGTTACGCCATGGGCATGTACCTGATGCGCCAGATCGGGGCGCGCGGCTCCTACGGCAACCCGCTGCTGCCGGATTTCATGGTGTTCCTCAACTGGAAGGAGCTGCCGTGGTTCTGGCATGGCTTCGACATGTTCTGGTTTGCCGCGCTCATGGTGGTCCTTGTCCCGGGGCTGCTCGCCTTCGTCTTCGGCTGGTTCGCCTTCCGCTCGCGGGTCAACGGCGTCTATCTCTCGATCATCACTCAGGCGATGACCTACGCACTGCTGCTTGCGTTCTTCCGCAACGACATGGGCTTCGGCGGCAACAACGGCCTCACCGACTTCAAGGACATCCTCGGCTTCAACATCCAGGCTAACGGCACGCGCGCCGCCTTGTTCGCTGCCTCGGCGCTGATGCTGGCGCTCTGCCTGATCCTGACGTCGGCGATCGTACGTTCCAAGTACGGCAAGGTGCTCGTGGCAGTCCGCGACGCGGAAAGCCGGACGCGCTTCCTCGGCTACCGCGTCGAGCACATCAAGCTCTTTGCCTTCACCCTATCGGCGATGATGGCCGGCATTGCCGGCGCGCTCTATGTGCCCCAGGTCGGCATCATCAATCCCGGCGAGTTCGAGCCCGGCAATTCGATCGAAGTGGTGATCTGGACGGCGGTCGGCGGGCGCGGCACGCTGATTGGCCCGATCGTCGGCGCCATTCTCGTCAATGGCGGCAAGAGCATCTTCACCGCAGCGTTCCCGGAATTCTGGCTCTTTGCGCTTGGCGGCCTCTTCGTGCTCGTCACCCTGTTCCTGCCGAAGGGCGTCGTCGGAACGGCTGGCGCGTACTTCGCCCGCCGGCGTGCGGAGCGTCAGACGCGGGCGGCTGAAACACCGGACAATCTGGCCGTTGAACCCATGGCGGCGGAGTAACGACATGAACCAGACAATCGGGCAGACCAAGCCGACCAGCCTTCTCTATCTCGACGGCGTCTCCGTCTCCTTCGACGGCTTCAAGGCGTTGAATGCGCTCTCCTTCGTCATCGAACCCGGCGAGCTACGAGCGATCATCGGCCCGAACGGCGCCGGCAAGACGACGATGATGGACATCATCACCGGCAAGACGCGGCCGGACGAGGGGCAGGTGTTCTTCAAGGGCGAGATCGATCTCACGAAGAAGGACGAGGCGGAGATCGCTTCGCTCGGCATCGGCCGCAAATTCCAGAAGCCGACGGTGTTTGAAAGCCACACGGTCTGGGACAATCTCGAGCTGGCGCTCAACCGCAAGCGCGGCGTGTTTCCGACACTCTTTTACCGACTGACGGCAGAGGACAAGGCTCGGATCGAGGAGATCCTTGCGACCATCCGCATGTCGTCGCGCAGCAGCGATCTCGCCGCCAACCTTTCGCACGGGCAGAAGCAATGGCTGGAGATCGGCATGCTGCTTGCCCAGGAGCCGGAACTGCTGCTGGTCGACGAACCGGTCGCCGGCATGACCGACGCGGAAACTGCCGAGACAGCCATCCTGCTGAAGGAGATCGCCAAGACCCGATCGGTCGTGGTTGTCGAGCACGACATGGGCTTCATCCGTGAACTCGGCGTCAAGGTCACCTGCCTTGCTGAAGGGGCGGTGCTGGCGGAAGGCTCGATCGACTTTGTCAGCAGCGATCCGAAGGTGATCGAGAACTACCTTGGCCGGTGATGACCCACACCGAAAATCCAAAAGGAGGGCGCGCCATGCTCAGCGTCGAAAACGTCAATCTTCACTACGGCGCCGCGCAGGCGCTGCGAAACGTGTCGATCACGGCCGAGATGGGCAAGATCACCTGCGTGCTCGGGCGCAATGGCGTCGGCAAGTCGAGCCTGCTTCGGGCGATCACCGGTCAGCATCCGGTCAGCGCCGGCGCGATCGACTTCAACGGCGCAGCACTCGCCGGCATGGCGCCCTATCGGCGGGCAAAAGAAGGCATCGGCTACGTCCCCCAGGGGCGTGAAATCTTCCCGCTGCTGACGGTCAAGGAGAACCTGGAGACCGGCTATGCGCCCCTGAAGCGCGGCGACCGCTCGATACCCGAGGACGTCTTCAACCTCTTTCCGGTGTTGCGCTCGATGCTTGGTCGCCGTGGCGGCGACCTCTCCGGCGGTCAGCAGCAGCAACTGGCGATCGGCCGAGCGCTGGTGACGCGACCGAAGATCCTTGTGCTCGACGAGCCGACCGAAGGCATCCAGCCCTCGATCATCAAGGATATCGGCCGGGCTATCCGCTATCTCAGGGATTCGACCGGCATGGCGATCCTCTTGGTCGAGCAGTATCTCGATTTCTGTCGCGAACTCGCCGACCACGTCTACATCCTCGATCGGGGCGCTGTGGTCCACGAGGGCGCAGCCGAAACGCTGGACACATCAGAGGCGCGCCGCCATCTGACGGTGTGATCGCATCCTGAACAGTTACACCTGCGGTGCTCCGGCGTCGGGTTTCGCGGCGTCCGAGGCAAGCGACTGCTGGCTCTTGAGGCAAAGCCACCTTCTCAAGGGAGCGGAAGTTCTCCCCCTGCCATAAAAGCGCCTTCTAAAATCACTAAATCTATGCAGTAACTGACGTATTTTATTGAGAATGGTGCAGTTTGGGTGTAGGACATCCTAAGCGAAAGAGTGCGGCCGTCACAACCCGTTACCCCCGGTAAATGCCGCGGGAAGGGGCGTTGTGGCGGCTTTCCTTGTTCAGGAAAGTGAAGTGACATGTTGACCAAAAAAGGAAAATACGGGCTCAAGGCCCTTGTCGACCTGGCTCAACTGGAGCCCGGAGAGACCGCCTTCATCACCGAGATCGCCACGCGGAACAATATTCCGAAAAAGTTCCTGGACGCGATCCTGCTCGAACTGCGCAATGCCGGCATCCTGCGCTCGAAGAAGGGCCCGGGCGGCGGCTATTCGCTCTCCCGGCCAGCCTCCGACATCCGCATCGGCCAGGTCATCCGCACGCTCGACGGTCCCCTGGCACCGATCCGCTGCGCCAGCCGCACCGCGTTCGAGGCCTGCGACGACTGTGCCGATCCGGTCAACTGTCATGTGCGCAAGTCGATGAGCAACGTTCGCGACGCGATCGCCTCGATCCTCGACAACATGACGTTGGAGCAGTTCGCCGCCAACGACAACGCGTCCGAGATCGTCGCCTTGAGGGACGCGGAGGCTGGCTAACCTTCACGCAAAGGCCCGCTGTGGGGCCTGCGATCGCAAGATGCCGCTTGAGAACTGCAGCGTCACAGCTTTCTGATGATCGCGGCGGCTGCAGGCGGCGCTATGATTTCGAGCAGGCGCAGCAATCGCGCCTTGCCGACATGGATGCGGGTTGCGCCCGGCTCGAGCGCACGCAGGATTTCCTTCGCCGCATAGGCCGCGCTGACCTTGTCCTTTCCCCGCCCTGATGTCATCGGGGTATCGACGAGCGGCAGCACCACATCAACCACTTTGACTGCGCCTGCCTGGTGCTGGACGGAAAGTGCTTCCGAAAACATGCGCAGCCCCGCCTTGGTGGCGCTGTAGACCGCCGCCGTCGTTTTCGGATAACGGGCGAGTGCTGAGCCGACATTGACGATGACGAAGGGGCGCCCGGGCGTCTTCGGCAGAAGCAGCCGCGACAACAGCATCGGCGCGACGAGATTGGTATCGACTTCGTCCGCGATTTGTCCGGCGTCGTAATGCGGGTCGTCGAACCGGACATTGTGCTGGATGGCCGCGTTGTTGATGAGACCGTCGATCGGATCGCCCGCCATCTTGGCTCCGCAGGCGATGGTTGCGGCCCGATCGCAGAGATCGAGCACCCGCGTTTCGATCCTCCGGTTTCGCAGCGTCAAGTCCTCCAGTCGCTCCCGGTCGCGGCCAAGTGCTAAGACATCGTGCCCTCTCGCGGCCAGTTGCAGTGCGATCTCCCTGCCGATTCCCGAGCTTGCCCCGGTGACGACGTAGCGTGCCATGTGATCTATTTCCCGTTGTTGCGCAGTCGAATCTGCAACGGGAGGACGGGGATGGCATTAACCGAAGTTAAGCGCGCAGAGGGCGCTGCGATTTCGCTGTTCGAGCGCATCGCCCGGCATCCGCTGGCGCAGGCGGAGCGCCTGGCCGAGGCGATGCAGGTGCGCAGCGTGAGGGCTGGCGAAACGGTCTTCCATCAGGATGAGCCGCATCCCTATGTCTATGTGATCGAGCGCGGCCTGGTGAAGCTCACCTATCTGCGTGCCAATGGCGAGGAGTGGATCAAGTCCTTCGCCATCGAAGGGCGGTTCTTTGCGAGCCTCTCGGCGCTGGTGCCCGCCGGGCGGGCGAGCTTTTCGGCAATTGCGGTCGAGGAGAGCCGCCTCGAGAGAATTCCGTTCGTGACGCTGCAGGCGCTGGCCGACACCGACCTTGGCTGGTCGCGGATGATCCGAAGTGCGCTGATGATGCTTGCCGAGCGCAAGGAGCGCCGTGAACGCCAGTTCCTGACGCTTGATCCCGAGGAGCGCTATCGCGCACTGCTCGTCGAGGAACCGGAGGTGGTCGCACGGGTGCCGCAGAAGGACCTCGCCGGCTATCTCGGCATCACCCCGGTCGGCCTCAGCCGCATCGCCAAGCGAGTGCGGGCGGAGGCCGACACCAGGCTTAACCCGGGTTAATGCGCGGCATCCGACAAGGAGCGATACCAGGCACCGTTGCAACAACGGAGGCGCGACTTGACCAAACAGAAAACGGCATCGGATTTCCTGCTCTTCCTCAGATCCTGGGCGGCGAGACCGCTGGAGGTCGCGGCGATCGCGCCTTCGAGCAGACGGCTGGCGGTCGCCATGACCACCGAGATCGGACCGCTCTCCGGCAATGTGCTCGAACTTGGGCCTGGCACCGGAGCCTTCACGCGGGCACTGCTTCGCAACGGCGTTTACGAGGACAATCTCATCCTGGTGGAGCGCAATCCGGCTTTCGCCATGCTGTTGCGGGAGCGGTTCCCGAGCGCGACGCTGATCGAGGGCGACGCCCAGCACCTGGCCCTGCCGGCGGTGAAGTCCGTCGGGGCGGCGATCAGCGGCCTGCCACTTCTGTCCATGCCGGCGCAGACCGTGCGGGCGATCCTCGCCTCGGTCTTTCATCACCTTGCCGAGGATGGAAGCCTGTTCCAGTTCACCTATGGACCGCGATGCCCGATCTCGCTCCAGGTTCTGCGCGAGCTTGGGCTCAAGGCCTCCTTTCGGCGCTGGGTGCCGCTCAACCTGCCGCCTGCCAGCGTCTATCGCATTTCCCGGAATAGTGCCTGAGCGCGATGGCCCCGTTTCCCGCCGGCGCGTGGGCGGCACCGGGTGACAGGTAAGACTTTCTCGGGCTTCCGCCCAAGTCAAAATCCATTTGCTGTCATTGTCTATAGAATAAGTTCATTATTACGCCTCAACCAAGGAGAGGCGGATGAGCAACGTACACTTCCTCAGAGAACCGGCGCCGGTGAACGCCGAACATGACGAAAGGCGACGGGAGCTTTTTGCCCGTGCCGAGGCGCTGTCAACCGATCTTGCCCGTCGGGGCGCCGAACTCGACCGGGTGGGCGCGCCGCCGCGCGAGGAGATCGAGGCGCTCCGCCAGGCTGGTCTGTTGACGGCGTTGCATTCGCCGGAGATCGGTGGGGCCGGCTTGAGCTGGATCGACGGGCTGCGGCTGGTGCGCATCGTCGCGCGCGGCGAAAGCTCGATCGGGCAATTGCTGGGCTACCACTACGTCAACAGCCAATACGTCTATTGGGCCGCCGCCGATCCCCGGCAAGCCTGGGTGCTGGGCGCCGAAACGGTCGAGCGGCAGCTCTACTGGGGTGCAGCCGTCAACCCGCGCGACCCCGGCCTGACGCTCGAGCGGCGCGGCGCGCACTACGTCTTGAACGGCCGCAAGACGTTTTCGACCGGCGCGCATGTCTCCGACCGCATCAACGTCAATGCCACGCTCGACGGCAAGATCGCCAATTTCGTCGTGCCCACCGACCGTCCCGGCTATATCGCGAACGACGACTGGGACAATATCGGCCAGCGCCTGTCGGACAGCGGCAGCGTCGAGTTCCGCGACTTTCCGGTTTATGGGCGAGACTTCATCCAGGCGCTTGCCGAACCCTTAGATCCGCCACCGGTGCAAGCGACCTTCAACACGCCGCTGATCCAGCTCGTCTTCGTCAATTTCTATCTCGGCACGGCGCAGGGGGCGCTGGCAGCAGCGCTCGACTACGTCCGCAGCACAACGCGTCCCTGGGTGACGTCCGGCGTCGAGCGTGCCGGCGACGACCCCTATATCCT
The DNA here is from genome assembly GCF_014852035.1 of Ensifer sp. ENS03. Classification (NCBI taxonomy): domain Bacteria; kingdom Pseudomonadati; phylum Pseudomonadota; class Alphaproteobacteria; order Hyphomicrobiales; family Rhizobiaceae; genus Ensifer; species Ensifer sp. ENS03. Next base: position 625,068 of record NZ_JACVAV010000003.1, read on the forward strand.
TGAGGCGATCGGCGAGCTCCAGACGAACCTGAAGGCGTCGGTCGCGCTGGCTGATGCGGCTGCGGCAGCGGTCGAAGCGGCCTTGTCCGAGGGCAGCTCGGTAACGGCCGAGGCGCGGGGCGCGGCGGCGATCGAGGCCTATGCGGCCAAGGTGCATTCCACCCACGTGGCGCTCGACGTGACGGCAAGGGTGTTCGAATTGATGGGCGCGCGCGCCACGGCTGGGCACTATCGCTTCGACCGCTACTGGCGCAATGTCCGCACCCACACGCTGCATGACCCGGTCGCCTACAAGGCGCGCGAGGTCGGCGACTTTGCGCTCAACGGTCGGATCCCGCCGATAAGCCTTTACAGCTGAACCTGACGCACAGGGTGACTGTGCGTGGAAAAACGCCGCCTGAACAAAGGTTCCGGCGGCGTTTCTTTGATGTCTTCGCTTAAGCGGAGGCCGCGATCGTCTGCCGCTGGCCGGCGAGGTCGCGATAGCCGGCGCCCGGATGCGGCGCTGCAAGCCTCGGACCGGCGCCGAAGAGCTTTTCGCGGAGCGTGCCTTCGCGGTAGCCGGTCTTGTAGACGCCGCGTCTTTGCAGTTCCGGCACCAGCAGGTCGACGGCGTCTTCGAAGGTCCCGGGCGTGATGGCATAGGCAAGGTTGAAGCCGTCGACATCGGTGTCCTCGACCCATTCCTGCAGGAGATCGGCGACCGTCGAGGGCGAGCCGACGAAGACGGGGCCGAAGCCGCCGATACCCACCCAGTCGGCCATTTCGCGCACGGTCCACACCCGATCCGGGTCGATGGTCGTAAAGGTCTCGACGGCCGATTGCACCGCGTTGGTGTAACGGTGGCGAAGCGGCTCGTCCGGGGCGAACTGGCCGAAATCGATGCCTGTCCAGCCGGAGATCAGCGCCAGGGCACCCTCGTAGGACACGTGGCTGCGGTATTCGTCGAACTTCTTCTTCGCCTCCGCGTCGGTTTCGCCGAGGATCACCGTCTGCAGATTGAAGGCGAGGATTTCGCGTGGGTTGCGGCCGGCGCGCGCGGCTGCCTCGCGGACATTGGCGACATAGCGCTTCAATACGGTTTTGGATGGCGCGGCGACGAAGATGCATTCGGCGTGCGCCCCGGCAAAGTCCTTGCCGCGGCTCGAAGAGCCGGCCTGGTAGAGCACGGGCGTGCGCTGCGGCGACGGTTCGCTCAGGTGAATGCCGGGAACCGTGAAGTGGCGGCCGTGATGGTTGATCGGATGCACCTTTTCCGGATGGGTGAAGATACCGCTTGCCCGATCGCGCACGACGGCGCCGTCCTCCCAGCTTCCTTCCCAGAGCTTGTAGCAGACCTCCAGATATTCCTCGGCGAGATCATAGCGGTCGTCGTGGCGCGCCTGCTGCGCCTGGCCGATGTTGAGCGCGCCGCTGTTGAGGTAGGAGGTGACGATGTTCCAGCCGACACGCCCCCGGGTCAGATGGTCGAGCGTCGAGATGCGGCGGGCGAAGGTATAGGGATGCTCGAAGGAGAGCGACGCCGTCAGCCCGAAGCCGAGATGCTCGGTCTCGTAGGCCATGGTCGGCACCAGTTGCAGCGGGTCGTTGACCGGGACCTGGGCCGAATGCCGAAGGGCTGCATCCGCATTGCCGTTCAGCACGTCATAGACGCCCAGCACGTCGGCGATGAACAGGCCGTCGAACTTGCCGCGCTCGAGCGTTTTTGCCAGATGCACCCAGTAATCGAGATCCTTGTAGCGCCAGGACTGGTCGCGCGGATGGGTCCAGAGCCCTGGCGACTGGTGGCCGACGCAGTTCATGTCAAAGGCATTCAGCCGGATTTCGCGGCTCATGGGGCTCTCCTTCGGGCAAGGTTGGGCGTTGCCCAAAGCGCCGGTCACGCCTCGGGACGATCGCGCGCGGTCGATGGGCTCAGAGTGCGCCGTTCTTCGGCGGCTTGATGCCGTTCAGGTGGTAGTTGCCGACAACGTGATGCTTCCAGCGCACCGGGTCGTGCAGCGTGTGGGTGCGGGCGTTTCGCCAATGGCGGTCGAGGTTGAGGCCGATCTTCGTCGATGCGGTGCCGGCGAGTTCGAAGAGCGTGTTGCTCGCTTCCAAGGCGATTTCGGTCGTCAGGACCTTTGCCGCGGCAACGGCAAGCGTCGCTTCGATCACGCTTTCCTCGGTACCGTTGATCTGGGCGACGTCGACCTTTTTGCCGGCACGCTCCAGCGTGGCCGTTGCCGCCTCCAGGCGGATGGCAAGCTGGCCGATGCGGGCGATCGTCAACGGATCGTCGGCCGCCCGTTCGGCGCCACTGTCCATCCAGGGGCGCGCATGATTGCGGACAAAGTCGAGGGTTTCGGCAAAGGCTGCCCGGGCAATGCCGAGATCGATGCCGGCATGGATGATCTGGCCGACGCTACCGATCGTCGTCGGCCTTTCGAAGCCGCGGTGATGGCGCACCACCGCATCGGCGGCCACATAGACGTTCTGCAGCACGGTCGTGCCGCTGCCGGTCGTGCGCTGGCCGAAGCCGTCCCAGTCGTCGATGATCTGCAAGCCCTCCGCGCCGCGCGGCACGAAGGCCATGGTCAGCTTGTCGTTCGGATCAAGGGCGAAGATGACGATCCATTCGGCAAACAACACGCCGGTCGAATAATATTTGCGCCCGTTCAGACGGAAGCCGGGGCCGTCGGAGGAAAGCCGGGTCTCATAGTCGCCGACGGTTTTCGTGCCACGCTCCGAAAGGGCGTTGCCGAAACGGTCGCCGGCAAGCGCCCGGCCGAAGAAAAAGGCCTTTTGCTCCTCGGTGCCATCGGTGCGCAGCGCCTCGAGAATGTAGAAATGGTTCTGCGGGATCTGGCCGATCGAGGAATCCGCTTCCGAAAGGATGGCGGTGACTTCGGCAAGAACGGCATTGGAGACGTCTATGCCGTCATACTCCGGCGGCACGGTGATCGCCAGCAGGCCGGATTGGGCGAGCGCATCGAGCTCGTCGAAGGGCAGAATGCGATCCGTGTCCCGCTCGTTGGCACTCCCTGCAAATTCCGCCGCCAGCTCACGCGCGATCGACAGCGCTTCCTCTTCGCTTTCGATCCGGTGCGCCGGGGCTCTAGTTTTCTCGGAAAGCCGCGAGATCGTTCCCATGTGACTGCTCCCTGTCGATTGAGGTGCATATCAGTGAATTATCTGGCCTGATCGGGTAAGATAGTATATTCTATAGAAATTATCGATTTGAGTATTTCGTTTCGGCCTTGATGGCGACTTGGTGTTTACCTTCGGGTCGGGATGGGTAAGATCGATTCGGGGGAAGGCCAGGGAAGAGGACCCTGGTGATGCTCGGCGGCGTGTATGCTCACCGATTTCCCGCCAAAATTGACTGCGGCTCAGGGAACCATCGCCCGATTTGTGCATTTGCCTCATCGCCTGCAGTTTGACCCGTCGTGTGGCCCCAGAGTATCGGCCACCCGGCACGAACACAAACATATGCTGACAGAATTGGCCATTCGCGTTTCCCGGCCTTAACCACTGAAGGAGACACAAATGACGAATTTCCTGCCTGCTCTCCATGAAGGGCACGCCTCCATCACGCTGCAGAACCTGTTTCGTGATGCTCTGGAGGCCTATGATGACTGGGGCGCCAACATGCCCGAGCCCATCGTTGCGTTCGAAGGCAAGCGCATTCCCATCAGCGAGGTCTTCGACTGGATGAAACCTTGCAGCGACATCATGCCGGCAAACCTCATCGGCATCGTAACCGACCGACTGAACAAGCCGTGGAGCGGTGAAGGGCCGCTCGACGCCATGACCGTCTCGACGGCCGCGCGTGTCATGTCGGTGCTGACGCGGCGGCAGCTGCGCAGCTTCGGTCGCGGCTCGATCGAGATCTTCGCCGACCGCTTCAACCATCCGGTCCACGCCAGCGCGTGAGACCGGTGACCTCAGAGGAGCGCGCGTGCGCGCTCCTCGTTCCCGGCGGGTATCCGTCACGGATTTCCCCGCACCTTGCCGACCCCTTCCTTGAAGCATCGCCTTCCCGTAAACACGAGGGGAGAGCAAGCGGATGTTCGAGCGGACCGGGGGCGGCGTGAATTTTCGACAATTGGAAGTGCTGCGCACGCTGTTGGCGACCGGATCGACGATTGCGGCCGCCAAGACGATGGGGCTCAGCCAGTCCGGCGTCAGCCGGCTGTTGCAGCAGCTCGAGGAAGAGCTGTCGCTGACGCTTTTTGCCCGTGACAAGGGCCGGCTGATTGCGACGCCCGAGGCGATGAAGCTCGCCGAGGATGCGGAGCATATCTTGCTCGGCATCGACCGGTTCACCAATCTGGCGCAGGACCTGCGCAGCGGCGCAGTCGGCCCAGAGGTCGTGCGCATCGGCCTGCCGAACAGCATGTCCGAGACCTTCGCCCCGGCGATGCTCGCCGACTATGCCAAGGATTTTCCCGGCGTGCGCGTCGAAACCTTCTTCGACACGACCGTTGCGATCGCCCGCCTCGTCGAGCAGCGCATCATCGATTTCGGCTTCCTGCGTTATGAGGGGCAGCTGAGCGCCGGTCTCGAAATGCAGCCGGTCGCAACCGGCCTCAGCGTCTGCGTCATGGAAAAGGGGCACACGCTTTCGCAGCACGAAACCGTGACGCCGAAGGAACTGCGCGGCGTGCCCTTGATCCTGATCGGCCGCCGCCGGCCGACGCGGGTCATGCTCGACGAGATCTTCCGCAAGGCCGGCGTGCCGCAAAAGGTCAAGATCGAGACCCACAGCAACAGCTCGGCCTGCGCCTACGCGGCCTACGGCCTTGGGGTCGCGATCATCAGCAGCTTCTTTGCCAATCTGCACCGGCACCTACCGATCGAGATCCGTCCGTTTTCGCCGCACCTCACCCAGGATTTCGGCGTCGCGACGGCGGCTGGCGTACCGCTGTCGCTTGCAGCCCAAGCCATGATTGACTGCCTCAAAAGGCAGGTCGCCGCTTCGCAGCAGCCGTGAGACAATGGCCTCAAGGTTGCGGCCATTGGCAATGGGACGGGCGCGACACTACATTGCCGGCCGATACGAACATTAGAGCGGATAAGATCATGTTTCAGGCAGCCACCATCGACACAGGCGACAAGCGCGCTTTCTATGCGGAGTTGGCCCAGCAGCTCGAATCGCTGCTTCATGGCGAGCCGAACCTGATCGCCAACGCGGCCAATACGTCGGCGCTGATGTTCCAGACCATGCCGAGCCTCAATTGGGCGGGGTTTTATTTCCTCGAAACCGACGACGAACTCGTGCTGGGACCGTTCCAGGGCAAGCCTGCCTGTGTGCGCATCGCCGTCGGCCGCGGGGTCTGCGGAACGGCCGTCAAGGAAGACCGCTCGATCCTTGTGGAAGACGTCCATGCCTTTCCGGGGCACATCGCCTGCGATGCGGCCTCGCGCTCGGAACTCGTGGTTCCGGTGCGGCGTGACGGCCGGGTGATCGGCGTCATCGATCTCGACAGCCCGGAGCCTGCACGCTTCGACCGCGACGACCAGATCGGCATCGAAAAACTTGCGGCGATCTTCGCAGCGGCAATTGCATAGGGCCGCCGCCGTGGATGATCTGGCAAGGACTGACAGGCTTTTGCTTCGGGCCGCACCATGACGGATGCGGCTCAGCCTGTCGATGTCGAAACGCATGCGCGCGTGGCCCGCAAGATCGACATCGTCGTCATCGGCGCCGGGCAGGCGGGATTGTCTTCGGCCTATCACCTGGGCCGGCTCGGGCTGGCGCCTCACAGGCAATATGTCGTCATCGACCGGTCGCCGCAGCCGGGCGGGGCCTGGCAGTTTCGCTGGCCGTCGCTGACCTTGAATACGGTCAACGGAATTCACGATCTTCCCGGCATGAGATTTTCCGAAGCGGTCGATACCAGCAAGGGCGAGGTTCACGCGGCCGTCGCCGTGCCGCAGTATTACGGCGCCTATGAGAAGGCATTCGGTCTGCCGGTCCGCCGGGCGGTGGCCGTCAAGGTCGTGTGTGACCGGGGCGAGCGCTTCAGGGTCGAGACGGACGACGGGGCTTATGCTGCCCGCGGCATCATCAACGCGACCGGCACCTGGGAGGCCCCCTATATCCCGCCCTATCCGGGAGCGGAGCGCTTCAAGGGGCACCAGCTGCACACGAAGGATTATCAGTCGGCAGCGCAATTCGCGGGGCAGCATGTGCTGGTCGTCGGCGGCGGCATCTCCGCCATCCAGCTGCTCGATGAAATATCGCAGGTGACATCGACCACGTGGGTAACGCGGGAGGAGCCGGCCTTCCGCGACGAACCGTTTACGCCAGAGGTTGGACGCGCCGCCGTAGCCATGGTCGAGGACCGGGTTCGCCGCGGCCTGCCGCCGGGCTCGGTCGTCTCGGTGACGGGCATTCCGGTGACACCTGCGATCATGGCCGCACGTGCACGCGGCGCGCTCGAGCGCCAGCCGATGTTTGCCGAAATGACCGAAAACGGCGTGCGCTGGTCCGACGGGCGCGAACTGGCCGTCGACGTCATCCTCTGGAGCACCGGCTTCAGAAGCGCGCTCGATCACCTGGCGCCGCTGCAACTGCGCAATGCTGACGGCGGTATCCTGATGACCGGTCGGCTGGCGACTCAGGTGGCAAAAGACCCGCGCATCCATCTCGTCGGCTACGGACCGTCGGCTTCCACCATCGGTGCGAACCGGGCAGGAGGCGCTGCCGCCCGCGAACTGGCCGATTTTCTTCATCTGACCTGAGGAAGCCGGCGCGATCGCGCCGGCTTCCTCGCCAGCGAGCAGCCGGGCAGCGCCCACCCGGTCGCGATGAAGTTGCATGCCCTTTTCATAGATGTATGACATTTACTCATAATATTGCGCGATTTTTTCCAATCGATCATAGTCCCTGCAACAAGAGAGCCGACGGGCAGGAGAATCGCGGTAACGCGTGCGGCCTGCCTCAGTACGGGGAACCCATGATCAAATTCATTCTCAATCGTCTCGTGATGGCGATACCGACGATCGTGATCGTCTCGGTTGCCGTCTTCACGCTTATCCGCCTCATTCCCGGTGATCCGGCAGCGCTGATGCTCGGCGATATGGCCGAACCGCAGCAGATTGCCGCGTTGCGCGCGGAGCTCGGTCTCGACCGCAGCATCCCGGAGCAATTCGTCATCTGGGCCGGCAACATCCTCTCCGGCGATTTCGGCACCTCGATCGTCACCGGCGAGCCGGTGCTGCATCTGGTCGTCAGCCGCTTCTTCGTCAGCGCCGAAATCGTCGTCATCGCCGTGCTTCTCGCGAGCCTGATCGCGGTTCCGGCCGGCGTCATCGCCGCCTGGCGGCAGAACAGCCTGACCGACCTGGCGCTTGTCGGTTCGGCGACCGTGCTTCTGTCGATCCCAACCTTCTGGCTCGGTCTTCTCTTGCTGCTCGCCTTCGGCCTGAAGCTCGGCTGGCTGCCGGTGCTTGGCTACGTGCCGATCTCGGAGAACTGGAAGGCCGGCCTTCTCTATCTGGTGCTGCCGGTCATGACGCTTGTCATCCACGAGATGGGCGTGATCATCCGCATGGCCCGCGCCTCTACGCTCGAAGTGCTGCGGCTCGATTACATCACCCATGCCCGTGCCAAGGGGCTTTCGGAAAGTGCCGTTCTCTGGCGCCACGCCTTCAAGAACGCCTTCGGCCCGACCTGGACGATGATTGGCCTGATCCTCGGCAACCTGCTCGGCGGCATCGCCGTCATCGAGACGGTGTTCACCATTCCGGGTCTTGGCCGTCTAATGGTCGATGCGATCTTCCAGCGCGACTATCCGGTGATCCAGGGCTGCCTGCTGCTCGTCGCCTTCTCCTATGTCGTCGTCAATCTGGTGGTCGACCTCCTCTATCCTCTCTTCGATCCGCGGGTGGTGGCAGAATGAGAAAGCTCACTTTCAACGGCGCCATCGGCGGCGGCCTGATCGGCCTGCTGGTCATCACCGCCCTCATCGGCCTTTTCTGGACGCCTTATGATCCGATGGCGCTCGGCTTCACCGCGCGGCTTGCCGCACCCGGTGCAGCGCACTGGCTCGGCACCGACGAGTTCGGCCGCGATGTCGCCAGCCGCCTGATGGTCGGCGCCCGTGCCAGCGTCTGGATCGGCTTCCTGACCGTCACCTTCGCCGTCGTCTTCGGCACCTTCATCGGCATCGTCAGCGGCTATGCGCGCGGCTGGGTCGATGGCGTGATCATGGCGATCAACAACGCGCTCCTGGCCTTCCCCGGCATCCTGCTGGCGCTCGGCCTGCTCGCCGTCTTCGGCGCCAACCAGTACGGCATCATCTTCGCGCTCGGCATCGCCTATACGCCGTCAATGGCCCGCGTGGTGCGCGGAGCGGTGCTGTCGCTGCGCGAACGCGAGTTCATCGAGGCGTCGCGGGTGATGGGCAATGGCGAGATATATACGATGCTGCGCCATATCCTGCCGAACTGCGTCGCGCCGATCACGGTGCTTGCCACCTCGATGTTCGGCTGGGCGATCCTCTCGGAAAGCGCGCTTTCCTTCCTCGGTCTCGGCGTGCCGCCACCGGCACCCACCTGGGGAAACATGCTCGCCGCCGGCCGCCCCTTCATAGAACAGGCCGTCTGGCTCGGTTTCTTCCCTGGTCTCTGCATCGCTCTCACTTTGCTCGGCATCAACCTTCTGGGCGACGCGCTACGCGACCGTCTCGACCCCCGCATGCGAGGCCTGAAATGACCGGCAATCCTCTTCTCAGTGTCCAGCGCCTTTCGCTTGCCGTCACTCACTCCGGCAACCAGGTAGTGAAGAACGTCAGCTTTGACGTCGCGCCCGGCGAAATCGTCGGCATCGTCGGCGAAAGCGGCTCCGGCAAGACACTGGCGACACGCGCGATCATCGGGCTCATTCCGCCGGCCGTCCGCCGTATCGGCGGCACGATCCTCTACCGGGGTAAGGATGTGCTCGGCATGAAGGACCGGGATCTCCGCCAGCTTCGCGGCGGGGAGGTCGGCGTCGTCTTCCAGGAGCCGATGACCTCGCTCAACCCGTCGATGACCATCGGCCGGCAGCTCGAGGAAGGGCTGATCCTGCACACAAAGATGTCGGTCGAGGAGCGCCGCACGGCGATCCTTTCAATGCTGCAGCGTGTCGGCATACGCGAGCCGGAGCGGGCGTTGACCGCCTATCCGCACGAGTTCTCCGGCGGCATGCGCCAGCGCATCATGCTCGCCTCGGTGATGCTGTTGAAGCCAGCCTTGCTGATCGCAGACGAGCCTACGACCGCGCTCGATGCCGTCGTCCAGCGCGACGTCATGGAGCTGATGGTCGAGTTGACCCAGGCCGAGGGCACTGCAGTGCTGCTCATCAGCCACGACCTGCCGATGGTCGCCCGCTACACCAACCGTTTCGTGGTGATGGAAAAGGGCGTCGTCGTCGAGCAAGGGCTGACCGAAGAGATACTACAGGCGCCGCAGCATCCCTATACCCGCAAGCTGCTTTCGTCGCTGCCGTTCCGTGGTGCTGCGCGTGAGCTCGACATGTCCCGCACGCCGATGGTTTCGGCGCGCAATATTGTCGTCGAGTATCCCGGCCGCAAGGGTCTCTTCCGCAGGCACGAGCCGAAGCGCGCGCTGCACGGCGTCAGCGTCGATATCCATGTCGGCGAGGTCGTGGCACTGGTCGGCGGTTCCGGCTCTGGCAAGACGACGCTCGGCCGCACCATCGCAGGCCTCGTCCAGCAGGCCGAAGGCGACATCCTGTTCCAGGGCCGCGAGCGCAGCGCCGACTGGCGCGATTATAGGCTGAACTGCCAGATGGTCTTCCAGGATCCCTATTCGTCGCTCGATCCGCGCATGACCATTCAGGCGCTCGTCGAGGAAGCGCTGCGGCTGGTGCCGGACCTCGATACGCCGGCCAAGCGTCGCCGTGCGCTCGAAACGCTTGAGGAAGTCGGGCTCAGCGCCGATTTCGCCAATCGCTATCCGCATGAGCTCTCGGGCGGCCAGCGCCAGCGTGTGGCTATCGCCCGCGCCATCGCACGGCGGCCAAAATTCCTGATCGCCGACGAGCCGGTGTCGGCGCTCGACGTAACCGTTCGCTCTCAGGTGCTGGAACTCTTCTCGAACCTGCAGAAGCGCTACGGCTTCTCGTGCCTGTTCATCAGCCACGACCTCGGCGTCGTCGAGCAGGTCGCCGACCGCGTCATCGTCATGCAGGACGGGCGCATCATCGAAGAAGGCGACCGCGACCGGATCTTCGATGCGCCGAAGGATGCCTATACCCGCAAGCTGCTTTCGGCGATCCCGGCGCTCGATCTCAACCAGACCGGTGGCGTCACCCTCAAATGGCGGCTGGAGGCCTGAGATGAGCACGGAAATCAAGACCGGTGCGATCGCGGCCGAACTCCACGCGATCGCCGACGCGGAGCCCTTCGTCACCCGCTTCCTCGTGCGCAATCTCCAGACCGGTGAAACCATCGGCCGTGGCGAGGGTGAGGAAACACCATCTGCCAGCACCCGCAAAACCTCGATCATGATGGCGGCGCTGAAGGCGGTGGCAGAAGGCCGGCTTCATCTTGACGAGCGCATCACCTACGAAGCACGGCTCGCCCAGGAAGTGGCGAGCGGCATGTTCCGCTACCTGACGCCTGGAATCGTCATTTCGCTGCGCGACGCGATCGTCGGCATGATGGTTCTGAGCGACAATGTCTGCACCAAGATGGTGTTCGAGCGGCTGACGCTTGAAGAGGTCGACGGCTATTGCAAGGCGCTCGGCATGGTGGGCACGCACCATCGCTTCCTCATTCCGCCGCTGGCGCTCAAACCCGATCATTCGCTGGCCGACGTCACGACGACGACGGCTGCCGACCAGGTGATGCTGCTGGAACTGATCCTCGCCGCCGAGCACGATGCCGCTGCCGCCGCCAGGCTTGGCATCACGGTCGAGCTCGCCGCCTTCGCTGTGCAGACGCTGAAGAACCAGGTTTTGCGCTATGGCATCCGCTCGCGGCTGCCCTTCGATACGGTCGTCGCCTGCAAGGGGGGTCGCGGCAAACGCGGCCGCATGGATGCCGGCGTCGTCTATCGCGACGGCAAGCCGCTCTATGCGATCGCCGCCTTCACCGACGGCGTACCCGCGCTGATGCCCGACGGCACGCCCGGCTACACCATCGCGCTCGAAACCATCGGCAAGCTGTCACAGGTCTGCTGGCGCGCCTTTTGAACCGACAACACCAACAATCAGAAAAGAGAGAGGAACCATGAAAACCATACTTCTTGCCGGAACCATGCTGATGAGCGCGATCGCGCTCGGCCATGCGCGTGACCTGACGGTCGCCCAGAGCTCGGACATCCGCAGCAACGAGCCCGGCGTCAACCGCGACGGCAACACCGACTCGGTGATCTTCCACATCGTCGAAGGTCTGGTCGGCTACGCCGAGAACGGCGAAGTGAAGCCGCTGCTCGCGAAAAGCTTCGAGGTTTCGCCCGATGGCCTGACCTATACGTTCAAGCTGCGAGACGACGTGAAGTTCCACAACGGTAAGGCGCTGACCGCGGAAGACGTGGTCTGGAACTGGAACCGCTACATGAAGCCGGAGACCAAGTGGACCTGCGCCGGCGACTTCGACGGCAGCAAGTCGATCAAGGTGACGAGCGTCGCCGCAGCCGACGCCTCCACCGTCACCATGAGTATCGAGAAGCCTTCGGCCGTCTTTCTCGGCCTGATGGCCCGGCCGGAATGCGGCTACACCGGCATCGTCTCCCAAGATTCCGTCGGCGCAGACGGCGCTTACACTGCGCCCATCGGCACCGGCCCGTTCAAGTGGGCGGAATGGAAGAAGGGCGAATATGTCCGGCTCGAAAAGAACGCCGACTACGTCTCACCCGCCAATGACGGCAAGCCCGATGGCATGGTCGGCTCGAAGCGGCCGCTCGTCGACGGCATCAAGTTCATGGTGATCCCGGACGCCTCGACCGTGAAGACCGGCCTGCTTTCGGGCGCGCTCGACACCGCCGAAGTCTCGGCCGATCTCATTGCCGAGTTCAAGGACAGCGACACGATGCAACTCATCGTCAAGCGCAACAACGGCAAGAACCTGCTTTACTTCCAGACCCGCGACAAGATCCTGAGCAACGTTGCGGTTCGTCGCGCGATGGCCGAAGCGCTCGACCTCGACCAGCTCGTCGCCGCTGTTTCCAACGGCACCGGCGAAGCCAACGCATCGATGGTCTCGGCCGACTCGATCTTCTACTCCGACGTCCAGAAGAAGAAGATCCCGATGGATCTCGAAAAAGCGAAGAAGAACCTGGCTGATGCCGGCTACAACGGCGAGCCGATCACCATCATCGCCAACAAGCGCGGCAACGTGCCGAGCTTCCCCGCTGCCGTCGTCGCCCAGGCGATGATGCAGCAGGTGGGCCTCAACGTGCAGATCGAAGTGCTCGACTATGCGACCCAGGTCGATCGCCGCCGCTCCGGCAACTATCAGGTGATCTCGCAGTCGGTGTCGCCGCGTCTCGATCCGGCGCTGATGTACAGCTTCTATGTCGGCAACAAGGACAAGAACGCCTCGCTGATGTGGGACAACCCGAAGGCGGTTGAACTGATGAAGGCAGCCTATGTCGAGGCCGACCAGGCCAAGCGCCAGGCGATCTTCGACGAGTTCCACCGGCTGATGCTCGACGAGGTCCCCGGCATCTTCATGTACGACATGGTCGACATCTGGGGCGCCACCAAGAAGCTGCACGGCCAGCCGGTCTGGCAGTCCAACACCCGCCTCTGGGAAGTGACGCTCGACGACTGATGCGGGCGTAGTCCTTTCTCTCCAGCGGATGGCGGCCGTTTGTCGCCCTCCGCACCTCCTTAAACAAAACTGCTGATGCGACCGCGCCCCGCGCCGTCGCAAAAGGATGATTGATGCCAAATCCAGCCGCCCGGACCGCCCTTGTCGACACGATCGAAGCGCTGAAGCCCGAATTCGCCGAAATGAGCGACGCGATCTGGGACCATGCGGAACTGAGTTTTCATGAGGAAAAGTCGGTAGCGACGCAGATCGCCATGCTGGAGAAGCATGGGTTTCGCGTGTCGCGCGGACTGGCGGACATCGATACCGCCTTCGTCGGCGAGAGCGGGCAGGGCCTGCCGGTGATCGCCTTTCTTGGTGAGTTCGACGCGCTTGCGGGTCTGAGCCAGGTGGCCGGCGTCGCCGAGGCGAAAGCGCTCACTGAGGGCGGTACGGGCCATGGTTGCGGTCACAATCTGCTCGGCACGGGTTCGCTGCTCGCTGCCGTCGCGCTTGCCCGCTACCTCAAGGAAAACGACTTGCCGGGTACGGTGCGCTATTACGGCTGCCCCGGCGAGGAGGGCGGTTCCGGCAAGACCTTCATGGCACGCGCCGGCATCTTCGCGGATGTCGATACGGCGCTGACCTGGCACCCGGCACCCTTCAACGGCGTACGCTCGACCAACAATCTCGCCGTTCTTGAAATCTATTACCGCTTCAAGGGCGTCGCCGCGCACGCATCGAACGGTGCCCATCTCGGCCGCAGCGCGCTCGACGCGCTGGAACTGATGAATGTCGGCGTCAACTTCCTGAGGGAGCATATGCCGCAGGATTGCCGCGTGCACTATGCGATCACCGATGCCGGCGGCAAGGCGGCAAACGTCGTCCAGGCCCGCGCCGAGGCGCTCTATCTCGTGCGGGCGCCGCAGATGCCGGAGGCCTTAGCGCTCGCTGCCCGCATCGACAAGATCGCCAAGGGGGCGGCGATGATGACCGAAACCGAGGTCGAGATCGTCTTTGACCGGGCGGCGACCAACCTGCTGCCCAACATCGCGCTGGAAACGGCGATCCACGACAACATGGTGGCGCTCGGGCCGGTTCCCTTCGACGAGGCCGATATCGCCTTTGCCAAGGACATCCAGAAGACGCTGACGCAGGAAGCAATCTCGAGCAGCATCCGGCTTTACCAAATCAAGGGCGATGTTTTTGCGAACAGCCGCATGGACGGTTCGACCGGTCTGCATCTCGGCCTTCGCGATTTCGAGGGCCAGTCGCATTTCCGCGCCGGCTCGACCGATGTCGGCGACGTCAGCTGGATCACGCCGACCGCGCAATGCTGGGCGCCCGCCTGGGCGATCGGCACGGCGCCGCACACCTGGCAGGTGGTGGCGCAGGGCAAGAGCCCGGCCGCCCACAAGGCTTTCGCCCACGCGGCAAAATCACTGGCCACGACCGGCCTCGACCTGATCCTCGATGCCGATCTTTTGGCACGGGCAAAGGCCGAGTGGCGTGAAAAGACCGAGGGCAAGCCCTACCAATGCCCGATCCCGGATCATATCGGTCCGAAACTCTGAAATCATTTTTTCGATGCCTGCAAACGCCCGCGCCACCCCGCGGGCGTTTCGTTTTGTCGGCGTCCGGAACGTCTGCCCGGCGAGTGCACGCGCCTTTGAATGGCGCCAGACTCTTGACGCGAATCGCAGGCTCCGGCATCTCTGTTACGGAGTTTTCCGAATAAGTGCCGATTGGCCGTATTTGAATTGAATCTCTGTTAGCGTGATGTGGCGCCGTTGGGCCGCTGACACGCGCAAGGAGTATGGCAGAATGAATATGACGGCAACCCAGGCAAGACAGGACGCGGGTCACTCCCAGGCACGCCGTCCGGCCGACGAAGCGATCGCGGCCGATGCCCGCGCGCTTTCCGAACAGTTGAAGGCGATGCGCGAGCGCCTGTTCGCGCCGACGGCGATGAAGACATTGCGCAGCTTCACCTCGGGCGAGGCGGCGAAGCTGATCGGCGTTTCTGACGGCTATCTGCGCCAGCTCTCGCTTGCCGGTGAAGGCCCGCAGCCCGATACCGGGCTTGGCGGCCGCCGCTCCTATTCACTCTCCGACATCAATGCGCTTCGCCGGCACTTGGCCGAACAGGCGCTTGCCAAGGGCAACGCCGCCAAGGCGCGCAGCTATCTCAAGTGGCGCGATGCGGAAGCAGGCGAACACCTGCAGGTGATCTCGGTCACCAACTTCAAGGGCGGCTCCGGCAAGACCACATCGTCGGTGCATATCGCGCAATATCTGGCGTTGACCGGCCACCGCGTGCTCGCCGTCGACCTCGACCCGCAGGCCTCGCTGTCCGCACTCTTCGGTTACCAGCCGGAACTCGACCTTACCGGCAACGACACGCTCTATGGCGCGATCCGCTACGACGCCGAGGCGCGGCCGTTGAAGGACATCATCCGCAAGACCTATTTCGACGGCCTCGATCTCGTGCCGGGAAATCTCGAACTGCAGGAGTTCGAGCACACGACGCCGCAGGCACTGAGCGCCCGTCACAATGGCACGGACGCTGGCCCGCTGTTCTTCGCCCGCGTGCAGGCCGCCCTTGCGAGCGTCGCCGACGACTATGACGTCGTCATCATCGACTGCCCGCCGCAGCTCGGCTATCTGACGCTGTCAGCGCTCTGCGCCTCGACGTCCGTCGTCGTCACCGTGCATCCGCAGATGCTCGACGTCGCCTCGATGAACCAGTTTCTCTACATGACGTCGGACCTCCTGAGCGTCGTGCGCGAGGCCGGTGGCGAACTCAACTTCGACTTCCTGCGCTACCTCGTCACCCGCTTCGAGCCGAACGACGGGCCGCAGGCCCAGATTGTCGGCTTCATGCGTTCGCTCTTCGGCGACCGGGTGTTGACCTCGGCCATGGTGAAGTCCACCGCGGTTTCCGATGCCGGCCTGACGAAGCAGACGCTCTACGAGGTCGGACGCGAGAATTTTACCCGCGCCACCTATGACCGCGCGATCGAATCGCTGAACGCCGTCAACGGCGAGATCGAAACGCTCATTCACGCGGCCTGGGGGCGCTGACCGACATGGCTGGCAACCGCAAGAACGAACTGCGCGCACTCTTTTCCGGCAATGTCGCCCCGGCGGCGCCTGCCGCGGAAGCCGATGACAAGGCGCCCGCCGCACCAAGCGTGCAGCCGGCAAAGCCAGTCGTGGTCCCCGCCGCCCAGGCCGACGTGCCGCGGGCCGCCTCCGGCGCGATCAAGGCCATGGGGCTTTCGCTTGGGAGTATCACCCGCGAGGCGGAAGAGGCCCGCGCGCTGCGCGAGGCCCTGCATCAGGGCGAGCGCGTCGTCGAGCTTGATCCGGAGCTGATCGATGCGTCTTTCGTCGGCGACCGCCTGACCGACGGCGAGACCGACGATCCGGAATTCCTGGCGCTCGCCGACAGTATCCGCGACAGCGGCCAGCAGTCGCCGATCCTCGTGCGCCCGCACCCGCAGAAGCAAGGCCGCTACCAGACCGCCTACGGCCATCGTCGTCTCAATGCCGTGCGCAGCCTCGGCACCAAGGTCAAGGCCATCGTCCGGCCGCTGACTGACGACGAGCTGGTGCTGGCGCAGGGCAAGGAAAACGCCGAGCGGCGCAACCTGTCCTTCATCGAGCGTGCCATGTTTGCGTCGGCGCTCGCCGACCGCGGCTTCGACCGGAAGGTGATCGGCGAGGCGCTCGCCGTGCAGAAGAGCGAGCTGTCGCGCCTCCTGCAGGTGGCCGAAGGCGTGCCGCCGGCGATTGCCCGCGCGATCGGCCCGGCACCGAAGGTCGGCCGCGAACGCTGGATGGCCTTCGGCGCGCTGCTTGAGGACATGGTGACCGTCGAACTGGCGCAGGAGGAGTGCCGCTCGCGCCGCTTCCTCGAAGCCGAAAGCGACCAGCGGTTCCAGATCGTCTTCGCGCGCCTGTCGCGCAAACCGAAGCCGGACGCAGCGGCCAAGCCGGAGACGCTGGTCGACGCCGGCGGACGCGCCTTTGCCAAGCTGAAGCGCGACGGCAAGAATGCCCGCATCGAGTTCTCAGTCGATGTCGATCCAGCCTTCATCGACGAGGTCGTCGAACTGCTTGCCAAGCAGCATGCGGTGTTCGCGGCGGGCCGCGAAGGCTGAACGAAGTCTGCCCTTCTGAAAGTTCCAATCGGGCCTGCGTGACGCTCTCACGCAGGCCCGATTCGTTTTCCCGGCGGAGCCGATGGTAGGCCGCCGCGAGCATCCCCGTGCGATCGCCGCTGTCGCCCCCATCCAAGAAATATTTTCGGCCGTGTGAGGCCGGCGACGGGATGTCGCGGCGGCCTTGGGGCGTCGGGCATTGCCGTTGCATGGAGCCCACAGAAAGGCAGCAATCGACCACGGATCCCGGTTCGAAACGGGGCGTTGGAAGGGACTTGTTAACCTTCATTTCCTATCGCTTAGAAGGCCCCGCGGCGATGTCTCTAGCTCTTCCAGGACCCATGCGTATTCCCAGGACAAACTTCTCACAGGCTGCTTTGCATGATGCAAACCAGGCGGATTATTTCGATGGTCCGCAGGATGATGCGTTGAGCGGTATGCCCACCCATGAGGCGGAACCCGCCGACCCCTATCAGTTGTACGAGGCGCCGGCGGCGCCTCGCCGGCCGGCGAACCAGCAGGCTGAAACCACGAGCCGTGCGACCCGCCTCTATGGGCAGGGTTCCGCCTACGCTCCTGCACAGGTGACGTCGACGATGAGCGAACCCTTGCCGACCCTTTCGGAGATTGCCGGCCACTACGGCGATTCCACCTGGGAGAGCCATTTCTTCCTGGCGCCGAACGTGCGCTTCACCCGCACGCCCGAGCGCGAATTCATGAAGCGACGCGCGCCGCAGGTCGAAGAAGGCGAAACGGCAACCGAAGTCGAAGAGGCGATCGTCGCGGTGGCGGCGGAGCCTGCTCCGGTCTTGGTGGAAACCGTTGAGCCCGTCGCGACGGCCACGGTCGAGCCGGTACAGACGGAAGCTTCGGCCGTTGCTGCTGACGAGGCGCCGTTGGCCGAGGTCGCGCTGCCGTCCTACAGCCCGTCCGAACTGTTGCGCATGCTGACCAACCAGTTGCCCACTTGGACCGCCGCGCAAAACACGATCGAGCCGGCCATGCTCGCGCGTGTCGAAGCTCCGGCCGACGAGGGCGTAGCCCTTGCGCCCGTTCTGACGACGCAGATCGCCGTTTCCGCGCCGGTCGCCGAAGTCCAACCCGCGCCCGCTCAGGCAGGCGACGCTTCCGTCGATCAGGGCGCTGCGCATTCTGTCTTCCTGTCGGATTTCGCCTTCTTCGAATTCGGCCCGGCCGACGATGCTGAGGTTGCCGGCACGGAAGCCACCCATCCGAAGCCCTTTGTCGAGACGCCAGCCCCGGTTGCGATGACGCCCGCCATCGCTCCCGTCGCCGTTGCGCCTATTGCGGTCACGCCGCCAGCGCCCGTGCGCCCGGTTGAAATCCGCCGTATGCCGCCGACGGCGATCACTTCGCTGTTCCGTGTTGTCGATGTCCGCGGCGCAAAGCCGGAGGATGTGCCAGCCCAGCAACCGCCCGCCGCCGCTGAGGCCGTTGCCGACGCTGCGCCGGCACCCGTTGCCGCGGCTGAAGAACCGGTGACTGTAGCCGCCGCTGAAATCATTGACGCCGAACCGGTCGAAATCGAACAGCCGGCGCCGGTTGCCACGAAGGCGGCCATCACCATGCCGGCGCAGGTCACCCGCGCGCCCAGCAACATGCCGGCGATCGGCTCGACCGACCGCGCGCCGAGCGCCGACGGCTACGAGTTCCCATCCGAGGAACTGCTGCAGGAAGCGCCCGTCGGTCAGGGCTTCTTCATGACGCAGGAGCAGCTGGAACAGAATGCCGGCCTGCTTGAAAGCGTGCTCGAAGATTTCGGCGTCAAGGGTGAAATCATCCATGTTCGCCCCGGCCCGGTCGTCACGCTCTATGAATTCGAGCCGGCGCCCGGTGTGAAATCGTCGCGCGTCATCAACCTTGCCGACGATATCGCCCGCTCCATGTCGGCGCTTTCGGCCCGCGTCGCGGTCGTGCCCGGCCGCAACGTCATCGGTATCGAACTGCCGAATGCCACCCGCGAGACCGTCTATTTCCGCGAGCTGATCGAATCTGTCGATTTCCGCAAGACCGGCTACAAGCTGGCGCTTTGCCTGGGCAAGACGATCGGCGGCGAGCCTGTCATCGCAGAGCTTGCGAAGATGCCGCATCTGCTCGTCGCCGGCACCACCGGCTCGGGCAAGTCGGTCGCGATCAACACCATGATCCTGTCGCTGCTCTATCGGTTGAGCCCGGATCAGTGCCGCCTGATCATGGTCGATCCGAAGATGCTCGAACTCTCCGTCTATGACGGCATCCCGCATCTGCTCACCCCCGTCGTTACCGACCCCAAGAAGGCGGTCATGGCGCTGAAGTGGGCCGTTCGCGAGATGGAAGACCGCTACCGCAAGATGTCGCGGCTCGGTGTGCGCAATATCGACGGCTACAACCAGCGCGCCGCCGCTGCCCGTGAAAAGGGCGAACCGGTGATGTGCACGGTGCAGACCGGTTTCGAAAAGGGCACCGGCGAGCCGCTGTTCGAACAGCAGGAAATGGACCTGGCGCCGATGCCTTACATCGTCGTCATCGTCGACGAGATGGCCGACCTGATGATGGTCGCCGGCAAGGAAATCGAAGGCGCGATCCAGCGGCTGGCGCAGATGGCGCGTGCTGCCGGTATCCACCTGATCATGGCGACGCAGCGTCCTTCGGTCGATGTCATCACCGGCACGATCAAGGCGAACTTCCCGACCCGCATCTCGTTCCAGGTGACGTCGAAGATCGACAGCCGCACGATCCTTGGCGAGCAGGGGGCCGAGCAGCTGCTCGGCCAGGGCGACATGCTGCACATGCAGGGCGGCGGACGTATCGCCCGTGTCCATGGCCCGTTCGTTTCGGATCTTGAGGTTGAACACGTCGTCGCACATCTGAAGACGCAGGGACGCCCGGAATATCTCGACACCGTCACGGCGGAAGAAGAGGAAGAAGAGCCGCAGGAAGAGACCCCGGTCTTCGACAAGAGCGCGCTTGCGTCGGAAGACGGCAACGAACTCTACGACCAGGCCGTCAAGGTGGTCCTGCGCGACAAGAAGTGCTCGACCTCCTACATCCAGCGCCGCCTTGGCGTCGGCTACAACCGTGCGGCCTCGCTGGTCGAGCGCATGGAAAAGGAAGGCCTCGTCGGGTCGGCGAACCACGTCGGCAAGCGCGAGATCATCTACGGCAACCGCGACCATATGAGCTCGCCCGACAACGACGACATGGATTGATACCGGGCGTAGCCCCAGGCCAGGATTTCGAGCCGTCGCTGACAGGTTGTTGGCGGCGGCTTTTCTATCTTCAAGTTGCTGGTAGTGTCGCCTGCACCAGGAGCGGTCGTGACCCTTCCGGCCCTAATGTCGCGCATGGGATGATCTGATCGGTGCAAGCAGTAAAGCATCGTCGCAATGAGACACCGATCTGGCCAAGCCTGACGCTTGCTCTCATCCTTCATGCGCTCGTCGTGTTGGCGCTTTTCCTCCTCCCGTCACCGCGGCCACCTGTTCCGAGCCCGGACGAGGGGATCGCCGTTCAGATACTGGAATTGCCGCTCCCACGCCCTGAGGTGGTGCAGCCCGTGCTCGGACCGCAAGATGCGCCGCCCGTCGCGCATTCCGTCCCGGAGACGGCGCCTGCCGCGGAAACAGCCACGCTGCCGCCAGCTGCCCAGCCGATGGTGCAAGCGAAGCGGTTCTTCTCGGCGGCGATACTGGCTGATCCACGCAGCAGACAGGCGCTGGAAGGGCTGTCACAGCTCGCCGCCGATGAACAGATTGTCCAGCTCTGCAATCTCGAGGCGATGGAGCAGGTTCATCGCTGGCGCGTTGACTTTACCCCCGACCTGCTCGTCGCCTACGCCACGTCGGATATCGTTTTGGCTGGGCGGAACCTCCGTGCGGATGGCGCCGCCTTTCGCAGCAAGGGTCGCTGGTTCAATATCAAGTTTGGCTGCGCCGTGGCGCCGGATATCAAAAGCGTCGCCGCATTTGAGTTTCAGGTTGGTGACGAAATTCCGGAAAGTGAGTGGGAGGCAAATTTCCTCTCCGCTGGCGCCGCAGCCCACTGATCGTGGCCATCGATCGAAGTCCGTTCCCTGCGCCCTTTGGCGAAGGACGTGACGAGAAGCAGGCTGCGGAGCCGGATCACGCCGGGGCCGTTCCGCCTTTGGCGTGGCCTGCGCGGCAGCAGTGCTTCAGTTGCTTGCCAGATCCGCAGGGGCAGGGGTCGTTGCCGCGCAGTTGCAGACGACCAACAAGCGGCAAGAGCGTTGCGGAGGGAAGGAGGCCCGCCATCAGGATTGCCAGCCTGGCGGAAATGCCGGGAATGACCAGCCGCCGCCGGGCCTTGAAGCCGTGCCAGGCACTTCTTGCCACGTATTCCGGAGTGGCTTTCGGGAGCGCTTTGAACAAGGCAGCCCTGTTGGCGCCGGATTTTTCGAGGAACTCGGTCGATACCGGTCCCGGCGCAACGCAGGTCACGGTTACGCCCGTCCTTCGCGTCTCCTGGTATAGCGCCTCGGAGAACGAACGAACGAAGGCTTTGCTCGCATAATACATTGCCATGTACGGGCCGGGCGTAAAACTCGCGACCGAGGCTAGATTGATGACGCCGCCGCGGCCGCGCGCGACCATGCCCGGCAACAGGTGCAAAGTCAGGGCCGCAAGCGCACGCACATTGACGTCGATCATACCAATCTGGTCGGCAATCGGCAAAGCGGTCGCCGCGCCCCGCAGGCCATAGCCGGCACTGTTGACAAGAACGTCGCAGACGAGGCCTTCGCGCGAAAGAAATTCGTCGAGAATGCGCGTGGCATCGGGCGCGGCAAGATCGACCGGCTGGGAGAATGCCTCGCCGCCCGCCTGTTCGATCGCGGCTTGCACGACGTGCAAGCTTTCGATGGATCGCGCGACCAGAACGACCGGCGCGCCGTCTCGTGCGGCAAGCTCTGCAATTGCCCTGCCTATGCCCCGGGACGCTCCGACAACGACAATGGCGGGTCGTGGTGACTGCTGCGATGTCATGCCGATGGCTCCGGCGTAGCGATTGGCGGCTGGTCGAGTTCGGAAAGCTCTGCCACCTCGTCGGCGATTTCGCCGTTCAATATTTCCTCGAAACGAGCCAGGGCTCGCGCGACATTGGCGCCGTCCATGACACGGTGGTCATAGTGGATCCTGACCGTGACCGATCCGTCGTCACCGATCGGCCCATAGTTGAAGATGGTCGTCAAAGGCGTCAGCGGATTGAGCGACTCCGCACCCAGGCCGGAATAGACCGACAATTGGAAGGTGCCGAAGCGGTGGCCGCGCTGGCGCCCCATGTTCAGGCTGAGCCACATCAGCAGCCGCCGCAACGGCGCGGGCAGGCGTGCAATCTTCAACGCCCGCCGGAATTCCCTGATCTCGAGCACGGGGCGGGACCGGGCCTCCTGGAGCAGGGCGCTCAATTCGGCAAGGGACCGCCTCTCGGGTTGCTTGATCGTGCTGAGAAGGACGACCCGTTCGCCTTCGTGCTCGCGCTCGTGCGCCACGGACGCGATGCTTCCGGGATACTCATAGAGTTGCGGTCTCGGAAGCTTGACATAAGCCCGGCGAAACTCGGGTGTCTCCATCGAGAGTAACCCGTAACCCTTGAGAAACAACACCATCCACGATGGCCGGTCGGATCGGCTTGCACGGGCTTTGTGCAACGCGCGGATATCCATCTGCCGCTGCACCGTGACCCGCGGCACGCCGATGGAAAATCGCATCAGATCGCCGACGAGGCGTCGTGCGGCGGAAAGCTTGATCGGTCGGCCCCGCATAGTGCCACCTCTAATAGATAAAGGGGATAATTCGCTTCGTCCTGTCCATGTAAGCGCGATATTCGGGCCCGAAGAATTCCAGCATCAGGCGCTCCTCCTTGCCCACACGCAGGAAGAAAAGAACAGCGAATCCAAGAAGCCCTGCAAGTCCAACCACCCAGTTCGACAGCAACAGCATCTGACCGATCCCCATAAGCAGGAAGCTCGTATACATCGGGTGCCGGACGGCGGCGTAAGGGCCTGTACTAATCAGCTTGTGTTTTTCGCGGATTTCCAGCGAGATGGACCAGTTGCGGCCGAGTTCCTTGTGCGTTCGACGGAAGGTCCAGAGCGCTGCGGCGAAGACAAGCGCCCCAAGTCCGACCAGCCATAGATGGGCGCCATAGTCGGCAAATCGCGGGATTCCTGTCGCAACATAAAGCGCGGGCACAATCGCAAGGCCCAGCGAAGCAGCAGCAAGGCCAATCGTATCGGTCGTCGATCGTCGGTTGCTCATCACCCGCACACGCTTTGCACGGCGTTCGAACGGGTAACGCACCACATACCAGGCAATTATGCCCACGACCCAGACGATTTCGCCGATGGAAGCGGCAGATATGTTCACGTTGGCTCACCCAAGCTTTTCTGTGCGGCTGCTGGTCCGCAAAACGGCAATCACGCACGAGACTGCCATGCGTCGCTCGGACCTGACAAGGCAATAAAACTGCAGCGGTCGAGAAGGCGGTTGGCGGCCGATGGAAGTGTTTCTCTGGCGCCTGATCAGGTGTGGCGTGGTGCGCTCGTCCGCCTAGCCGCCGTTCATCTCACGTAGCCTCGTGATGAACTGCTGCGGCCTCAGCCAGATGCCAGGTGTCTTGTACCCCATGGAACGCGCGATGTCGGCGACGAAAGCGTTGCAGTTGTAGATTGACGCCTGCCAGAAGCGGGCTTCGGACTTGAGCTTTCGGATCTTGGCAACGACGTCGCGATATTGCGTCTCCGTCAACATGACGCGCCAGCTCGCGGACCTGTATTGTTCCTCCAGATCACCGTCGCTGGCGCCAGTTTCGGCCGGAACCGGCAAAAGGTGGCCAATAACATAGGGAGCAGTGTCGCTTGTCGCGGGTGCAAGCCCTGCAACTTCTGGACTGATCATCGCTCCAGACTTGCTGAGCCGGCCAAAAATTACGTAGGAGTGACCGTAACTGAGCGCATAACGAGAGCGGAATTCAATGAAATAGCCCTGATCGCGCTGTTGTGACGTGGTGCCCGCATAGCTTGAGACGAATCGCGGCTGAGGGCCCTTGTCCTGCGATTGACACGCCGTAACCGCGATTGCGGCTAGGACGGCGAACGAAATACGACCTCGTGAACGAGTCATTTCTGCGCCATCTCTCCCAAATTCTGATCAGGCTGCGAATGCGCCACTGGTGGCTTTCGATCCGCGTCGCGAAATGTGGCCAGCCGGCCACGGTCAGACAGGGCGGGAAGGACCGTGAGGTCCTCCCCGAACTAAGGTCGGTAGTTATTTGTAAACGGGCGCTGGCTCTTCAGCCACCGGTGGTGGCGCCTTGCCTTTGCCTTTACCGATTGTTCCACAAGCGGCGAGGCTGGCAACGGAAAGCAACGCAACTGTCACGATTAGAATTCTGCTCATCAATATTTCCTTTCCTCTGTTGTCGGAATGGTTATTCGAAGGCAACATTCACAGTATTACCGGCAATTCGAGATTCGTCCTAGTGCAGAAATAACACGCTCGTCGGTCGGTTTATCGTTACCGAAGGTTAAATAATCCATCAAAGCGTGCTGACCCTACTCCAATGTGAAACTCAGATAGAGTAGGGCTTCAAATGATCAATACCGGAGTTCCAATTGGCGTGCGGGCGTAAAGATCGACGACGTCATCGTTGGTGAGTCGGATGCAGCCGTTGGAAACTGCCTGGCCTATAGTCCAGGGTGCATTTGTGCCGTGGAGCCGGAACTTGGTGTCCTGTCCGTTGCGATAAAGGTATAGAGCCGACGCCCCTAGCGGGTTGTGAGGGCCGCCTGTAACGCCACCGGCGTATTGCGCCAATTCCGGTTTGCGCCGGATCATGCTTGCGGTCGGCGTCCATGACGGCCACTCGGCCTTTCTGCCGACGACGGCTCGCCCTTTGAGTGTAAGCCCTTCCTCTCCGACGCCGATCCCATAACGCATCGCCCACCCGCCATTTTCGATCGAATAGAGATAGCGTTGCGATGTATCGACGAGAATCGTTCCGGCCGGTTCCTTGCCGTCATACCGGACGTGTCTCTTTCGGTAGCGTGGATCCACGCCCGGTGTACCACCGTACAGCGATGGGAATGAAATGCCCTGCCAGCTTGAACTGCACCCGGCCAGCAAGCCAAGGCTGCTGATAACCAGGGCCCTCCGAGTAATGCGCTGATTGTCCATCTTTACCTGCTGAGAAAAATGGTACACCCCGACTCGCTTTTAGCATTACAATATTTGCCGACAAAGTTCCGATCAGTCAAACTAAACCATGCGTCATCGTACGCGACCGGAACAGGAGATATTTATGCACGCTCCGCGGGAAAGTCCGCGGAAGAATTATGTATTTGTGAGGACGAATCTGAATGGTGCATCGGAACTTCGTTAAAATTGCTGGCGATTTTCGCGACTTTCTGTGGACGGTTGATCGATAAATCTGTGCCGCGCGTCAAATGCATGAAATGATTTGCGATGTCGTGCACGCTCGATTGGTCGAGCGTGACAATTGGAAATGACGGTATGAATTTAGGCTTCACTGGCAAAGTCGCTCTGGTGACAGGCGCCGGTTCAGGAATCGGCGCGGCCGTATGTCGACAACTCGCAGCCGAGGGCGCGGAAGTCATTGCTACCGATGTTGATGCTGACGCAGTGCGTCTTGTCGTCGAAGACATTTGCACGAATGGAGGCAAGGCTCATCACGCCGCGTTGGACGTTGCGGATTCAGGCGCCGTTGAAAGGCTGGTGGCGTTCGCCGTTCAGACTTGTGGCGGCCTCCATCTCGCAGTCAACAATGCCGGGATCGACGGCGTGCGCAAGGCGACTGCCGACTATCCAATCGACAACTGGCACGCGCTGATGGACGTCAACCTTCACGGCGTTTTCTATTGTATGAAGTATGAGATCGCGGCCATGGCGGCGCAGGGTGGAGGGGCGATCGTAAACACGACGTCCATTCTCGGTTCCGTCGCTCTGCCGACAGCCGCCGCTTACACGGCGGCCAAGCACGCAGTGGTCGGGCTGACGAAGGCCGCTGCGATCGAGTACGCCCGCAGCGGTATTCGCATCAATGCCGTTGCGCCCGGCTGGATCGACACGCCGCTATCGACCGAAAATGCCGACGTGGCGAGCAGCAGGCGCATGATGTCGCTGCAGCCGATGGGACGTCGCGGCACCCCGCAGGAAGTCGCGGCTCTGATCTGTTTCCTGTTGTCGGAACAGGCAAGCTTCATCACGGGAAGCGTTCACCTCGTTGATGGCGCCTACACTGCTCACTAGCAGCCGCCGTATTCACCCTTCCAATCATCTCCCCATGGTTCTGGGCACGTAGATGCGCGCGGCCGGCTTCGCGCAAGGCTTGCCGCAAAAGAAGAAATAAAAACGTTTTTATTTTTCTTGAAAACGTTTTTATTGGCTGCTACCTCTATGTTCAGGAGAGGTCGACGCCTGGGAGGGTGCATGGCGACTGAGATGCACAGGGCGCGGCGCGCGCCGACGCCGACGATCAAGACCCTGGCCGAGATGACGGGCTATTCCATCGCAACGATCTCGAAGGCCTTGCGCGAATCTCCCGTGGTCGCGCCGGCGACCAGAGACATCATCTACAAGGCAGCCCGTGAGGTCGGCTATCAGGCCAACGCCCGCGGCATGGCGCTTCGCACCGGCAAGAGCTTTCAGGCCGCCGTACTGATGCCGGTGACCGCGGCACGCGACTATGAATGGGACGGCGTCGAATACACCCAGACCCTGAGTGGCATCAGCCAGGCACTCGATGGCACCGACTACCGCATGTCGGTGCACGTGATCCGCGACGCGGCCGATGGCGCGGACGCGGCGCGCCGCATCGTCGATCAGGGGCTAGCCGATGGCCTGATCTTCTCCGGTATTCTCGCCGATGACCCGCGCATCGACCTGCTCGTCGCTGAGGATTTCCCCTTCGTCTCGATGGGGCGTTGCCGCGGGGATCTCGACTATGCCCATGTCGACATCGACAACGAATGGGCAGCGCATGCGGCGACCGCGCGGCTGATCGCCGGCGGCCACCGGCGGATCGCGCTCGTCAATCCGGAGCGGCGGCTTTCCTACGCGCTCGACAGGATCGACGGTTTCGTCCGGGCGTTTCGCGAGGCCGGCCTGGAAGCCCCGATGGATCTGATTGCCGAAGGCGACCTCTCGACCCATTTCGGCCGGCAGACGGTGATCGATTTCCTGCAGCTCGACGACGCTCCGACCGCCTTCGTCTGCATCAACGAATCCACCACGCTCGGCGTGCTCTCGGGGCTCGGCAGCCTCGGACGCCAGGTCGGCGTCGATGTTGACGTCATCGCCTATGACGACATCAACGTCAGCGCCTACTTCACGCCGCCGATCACGACTTTCTATCAACCGATCGAGGTGCTCGGTCGCACGCTCGGGCAATTCCTGCTGCGCCGTATGGAGGGGGAGGACCCTGGGGTGTTGCGGCAGGTCTTCAGGCCGACACTGATCGCGCGCCAGCCCGATAATCTCGGTGGCCGCCTGATCCAAAGTTAATCATCCAAGGAGGAGAACCATGAAGAAACTGATGATTGCCCTGGCTGTAGCAGCCCTTGCTTCGAGCGTGTCCCACGCCGCCGATCTCGGCGGCAAACTGCTGAAGGTCGGATCCGACACGACCTCGCCGCCGATGGAGAGCATCGATCCGGCAACCGGACAGGTGGTCGGTTTCGATGTCGACGTGGTCAATGCCGTCTGCGCCAAGATCAACTGCCAGGCCGAATTCATCACGACCGGCTGGGACGGCATCTTCGCAGCCCTCGACCAGGGCAGCTTCGACCTCGTCGCCTCCGGCGTCTCGATCACCGAGGAACGCAAGAAGGCGATGGACTTCTCCGATCCGTACATCGTCAACAGCCAGGCTGTGCTGATGCGCGCTGACGACCAGGGCATCACACTCGACGCCTTCAAGGACGCCGGCAGAAAGCTCTCCGCCCAGGCAAACACGACGGACGCCCAGGTCGCCGAAAGCGTCGTCGGCAAAGAGAACGTCGCCGCTTACGACACGTTCAGTGCCGCCATCATCGCGTTGAAAAACAAGGATGTCGACGGCGTCGTCATCAACGGCGCCAATGCGGCTGCCTACGAGCGCGAGTTCGCCGGCGAGCTCGTCGTTGCAATCAAGGACCTCGAATCCGATCCGCTCGGCCTCGTCTTCCGCAAGGGCGACGAGAATGTTGCGGCTTTCAACGAAGGCCTGAAGATGATCAAGGACGACGGCACGCTCGACCAGCTGATCAGCAAATACTGGGGCCTTAAGTAAGCCCAGAGTGCCGATCGGGCCCGGAGCATGCTCCGGGTCCTCCGTCTGTCTAATCTATGCCCCCGGAGGAATGAATGTCGTTCCTGAGAAGCGTGCGTCCGAGCAATCTGATCATCCTGACCGCGCTGCCCTTCATCATCTATCTGTTTATTTCCTCCGGCGACTATCAGCGCTCGCTGCGGGCGATCCTCGGTGTCGAAAACGGTTCGTCGGCCTTCGTGCCTGGCTTTCTGGCGCTGGCGATCGCATTTACTTCGGGCATCGCGGTGCTCGTATTCTCGCGCGCCAAGGCGCCGCGTCCGCGCCTCGCCAATGTGGCGGCGCTGCTCAATCTCGCTGCCGCCGCCGTTCTCGTTATCGGCCACAGTATCCATCCCTTCATCGCGTCCGTCGTCGCCAATGGCGTCGATCCGTTCAAGTCGACATTGATCGCAAAGGGCGTGACGCCGCGGCAATTGACCGAGGCTGCGGATCTCATGGTGCAGGGCGTCGAGGCCTGGCTGTTTCCCGCCTATCTGGGGGTCACGCTGATTGGTCTTGGTCTTCATTTCTGGAGCAGACGTCCCGATGCTCCTCCTGACGGAAGGTCGCGCCGCATCGCGCGCTGGATCATCGGCCTCGTCAACGGTGCGGGTCTCGTCTTCATCTTCTTCTTCGCCCATATCGCCTTTGCGGCCGGTGTGGCGACCACCATCCGCGCGGCGATCGCAGCTTATATCCTGGCGGCGCTCATGGGCCTTGTCTGGGTTGGGCTGTTGCAACTGCACTCGACGGTGAGGACCAGCCTCTATTTTGCGATCGCCACCCTGGTGCTGGCGGTTGCGGCCGGCTGGTTCCTCATGCAGCCGCGCGACACCTACGTGCTCGCCGGCACGCTGGACGGCAAGGTCGGCATCATCACCAATACGCCGGCGGGGCTCATCAGCGCCGTGCGTTTCGGTCAGTATGACGGCGCGCCGCAGACGGAAACGCCGGTCCGCACCTTCGTCGGCCCGACCGAGGCGCTGGCGTCGATCGCCAAGGGCGAGGGCGTTTCCGGGGCCTTGCTGCCGGCTGCCTCCGCTCCGGCAGACATGCCGGTCCTGTGGAAGACCGAGGCGCTCAACGACCGCGACCGTGCCGCCGGTGTCACCGTCGCCGTGCTTGCGATCATCCTTGGCCTTCTCACTTTCGGCGGCTATCTGCACCAGCGCCATCCTCTGGCGATCGGCTCGGAGTTCATCGTCGATACGATCCGCGGCATTCCGATGCTGGTGATCGTGCTTTATGTCGGCCTGCCCTTGAGCGGGGCGTTGAAGGACGCGACGCAAGGGGTGCTCGACCCGCCAAACCTGATGCGCGGCATCGTCGCGATGGCACTCGCCTATTCGGCCTATCTCGCCGAAATCTTCCGCTCGGGCATCAATGCGATCCCGGTCGGCCAGGTCGAAGCGGCGCGCAGCATCGGCCTCAACCGTTGGCAGACGGCGCGTCTCGTCGTGCTGCCGCAGGCTTTCCGCATCATCATCCCGCCGCTTGGCAACGAACTGATCGCGATCCTCAAGGACACGTCGCTGCTGTCGATCCTGTCGATCCGCGACATCACCCAGCGCATGCGGGAGTTCCAGTCGGCAAGCTTCCTGCCGTTCGCGCCCTATAACTCGGCGGCGATCTTCTACATCTTCCTGACGTTGGCGGCGGCCAGCCTCGTCAACATGATCGAGCGGAAATATGACATCAAGCACCGCTAAATCTCGCACGGTGCTGATATCAGGTACCTCCCGCGGCCTCGGCTCGGAACTCGCGCGGCTTTACGCCGAAGACGGCTGGCGGGTGATCGCCTGCCAGCGGGGACCGGTCGCGAGCGAAGGTTCGGCGGATCGGTTGGTGCTGGACGTTGCCGATCCCGCATCGATCGAGGCTCTCGGTCAGTCGCTGCAAGGCGTCGCGATCGATCTGCTGATCAACAATGCGGCCGTGCGCGGCGATACCGGCGGCCTCGCGACGCTTGAACCGGGCGAGTTTCTCGATGTTATGCGCGTCAATGCGCTGGCGCCGCTGCTGGTGACGCGGGCGCTCCTTGCGAACCTGCGCGCCGGCGAACATCGCGTCGTCGCCAATATCAGCAGCCGCGCCGGCTCCCTTGCCGAAGGCACGCTCGACGATGATGACGGCGACTATGCCTATCGCTGCTCCAAGGCGGCCCTGAACATGGCGACGGTCAAGCTGGCGCAGGATCTGAAGGGCGACGGGATTTCCGTCGTCTCGCTGCATCCTGGTTGGGTGCAGACGGATATGGGCGGCAGCGAAGCCGTCGTTTCGGTGGCGACAAGTGCTGCCGGGCTGAAGGCGATCATCGACGGCACAGGTTTGGCCGATAGCGGCAGTTTCCGCGCCTATGACGGGCGCCGGGTTTCGTGGTGACAGGACAGTGAAATGGCAGACAGAGATTTGAGAACCGAGCAGGAATTGGCAACGATCCGGATCTGGCTCATTGAGACCTACGGCATCGAGGCAAGCCTCTCGCCGCTGCAGGGCGAGCACGATCTCAACTATCGTGTCTCGGCTGCCGATGGCCAGGAGTATCTGTTGAAGCTGCACGCTGCCGGCGATGCGGACGAACTCGAGATGCAGATTGCGGTGCTCGAACACATCGCCGCCAAGGATTCGGGGCTGCCGATCTCACGGACGTTTCGCGATCGCTCGGGTGGCGTCACCAGCAAGATCGAACTTCGAGGCTCGCGCACCGCACGGCTGCTCGCCTGGCTGCCCGGCGATATCTGGGCGAAGGCGCCGCTTCGCCACATGGCGAGCGCCGAAAGCCTCGGGCGCCTGCTCGCCGGTCTTGACCGCGGCCTCGAAGATTTCTCCCATGCGGGCGCCAAGCGGCTCTATGCCTGGGACATCGGCCGCGCCGACATGCACGCTTGCCATGTGGAACTGATCGACGGCGCCGACAAGCGGGAAGCGGTTCAGGCGATCCTCGAGCACTTTTCTTCGACGGTCCTTCCGCGTCTTGCCTCCTGCCCGAAGCAGGTCATTCACAACGACGCCAACGACTACAACGTGCTGCTCGACAAAGATGGCGTTGTCAGCGGCTTGCTCGACTTCGGTGATATGGTCGAGACCTGGCGCGTGATCGAGATCGCCGTCGCCTCTGCCTATGCGCTGATCGGGTCTCCCAATCCGGTCGGCACGGTTGCAGCCCTTGCCGGCGCCTACCATCAGGTCAATCCGTTAAGCGAGGCGGAAGTCGACCTGGTCTTCGATCTGGTCAAGACCCGCTATGCCGTCAGCATGTGCATGGCGGCAAAGCAGATCCGGGACAATCCTGAGAATACCTATCTGCTCGTCAGCCAGGAGGATGTCTGGCGCGAGCTCAATCGTCTGCAGGGCGAAAACCGCGCAATCGCCATCGCGCGCATCCGCGATGCCTGCGGCTTTGCGCCGATCCCGCATGCCGCTGCCGTGGTTCGCTGGCTCGAAAAGAACGCGCATGACTTCGCGCCGATCGTTCGGCCCTCGGTCAAAAAACCGAAGGTGACGGTGTTCGATTTCTCCGCCGCCGGCCCGGAGGCCGCGCGATGGTCAAGCCTCGATGCGGCGGAAGCTGAAGCCCGCATCATGGCCCAGATCGGCAGCGAAGGCGCCGCCTTCGGCATCGGCCTCTACGGCGAGGATCGCGGGATCTACCAGGGCGACGCCTATGAGACCGCGATCGAAGGCGCGCGGCGCTCGGTGCATCTCGGCGTCGACATCTTCGCGCCGGCGGGCGAGCCGGTCTCGGCACCCTTCGCCGGCAAGGTCGCCTACATACACGACGACGCGGTTGCCTTTGGTTTCGGTCCGACCGTACTTCTCGAGCACGAGGTCGAAGGCGGTCTGCGCTTCTGGACGCTCTACGGTCATCTTTCGCGCAACAGCGTTGCCAAGCTCGCCAAGGGGCAGGCGATCGCCAAGGGCGAGGTTTTTGCCGCCTTCGGTTCCGCTGACGAAAACGGCAACTGGGCGCCGCATCTGCATTTCCAGATCGTCACCGATCATCTCGGTCTCGCCGGACAGATGCATGGCGTCGGCGTGCGCGATCAATGGCAGGTCTGGCGCGAAGTGAGCCCGGACCCGAGCGTCGTGCTTGGCCTTTCGGTGCCGGTCTCTGTGATCGTCCCGCGCGACAAGGCCTTTCTTGTGCGTGAACGCCATCGTCGCATTGGTCGGTCGCTGAGCATCGCCTATAGCGCGACACCCTTGAAGATCGTCGGTGGCGAGGGCGCGCATCTGATCGACGAGGACGGCACGCGCTGGCTCGACATGGTCAACAATGTCTGCCACGTCGGCCATTGCCACCCGCGCGTCGTCAAGGCCGCACAGGCGCAGATGCAGCGGCTGAACACCAATTCGCGCTACCTGCACGATTCGCTGGTCGAATATTCCCGCAGGCTCGCCGCGCAGTTTCCCGATCCGCTCAACGTCTGCTTCTTCGTCAATTCCGGCAGCGAGGCGAACGACCTCGCGATCCGGCTGGCGCGTGCCTATACCGGCAATCGCGACATCATCACCGTCGACCACGCCTATCACGGCCACCTGTCGAGCCTGATCGACGTCAGCCCCTACAAGTTCGCCGGCAAGGGCGGGGAGGGGCAGGCGTTGCATGTGAGGGTCGCCGAGATGCCGGACCTCTATCGCGGGCGCTATCGCTATGGTGACGCGGATGCGGGCCGGAAATATGCCGAGGATGTGCGCAACCAGGTTGCGGCTCTTGCTGCCGATGGTCGCCGCCCGGCGCTTTTTTTCAGCGAAGGCATTCTTGGGACCGGTGGGCAATTGTCGCTTCCGGAAAGGTATCTGCGCGA
Organism: Ensifer sp. ENS03; assembly: GCF_014852035.1. Taxonomy (NCBI): domain Bacteria; kingdom Pseudomonadati; phylum Pseudomonadota; class Alphaproteobacteria; order Hyphomicrobiales; family Rhizobiaceae; genus Ensifer; species Ensifer sp. ENS03. The sequence goes on from NZ_JACVAV010000003.1 coordinate 658,116, forward strand.
AGCCTATGCGCATGTGCGCGCCGCCGGCGGCCTCTGCCTCGCCGACGAGGTGCAGGTGGGCTTCGGCCGCGTGGGCAGCCACATGTGGGCGCATGAACTCCAGGGCGTCGTGCCTGACATCGTCACCATGGGCAAGCCGATAGGCAACGGCCACCCGATGGCGGCCGTCGTCACGACCGAAGCGATCGCGGCCTCCTTTGCCAACGGCATGGAGTATTTCAACACCTTCGGCGGCAATCCGGTCTCGGCCGAGATCGGCCTTGCCGTGCTCGATGTCATCCGCGACGAGCGGCTAATGAACCATTGCCGCGTCGTCGGTGACAGGCTGATGGACGGGGCGCGGACGCTCGCCGGCAAACACGCGATCATCGGTGATGTCAGAGGCCACGGCCTCTTCAACGGCATCGAACTGGTGCGCAACCGCGAGACGCTGGAGCCGGCAGCGCGCGAGCTTGATTTCGTCATTGCCGAGATGAAGCGCAAGCACCGCATTCTCTTGAGCAGCGAGGGACCGCACCACAATGTGCTGAAGGTGAAGCCGCCGGCGCCCTTCAGCGCCGAGGATTGCGACCGCTTCCTCGATGCGCTGGACGATACGCTTCAGCGTCTAAGCGTCTGAGACAAAAGACCAAAAACGGCCGCCTCCGGGCGGCCGTTTTGTCATTGCTCTCTGCTCTCAACAGCAAAATCGGATCGATGCGATTTTCCGCTTTACAAGAAAGTTAAACGTTTTTATCGTGCATATAAACGTTTAACTTGGCGCTGCAACTCGGCCGTTGGCCGCAGCAGTGCTCCGCCGGCAGGGAGGGCCCGTTGGCAGCGATCCGCATCGACAATTTGCGCAAAGGCTTTGGTTCGCTCGAAGTCTTGAAGGGTATCAACCTCGATATCGCCGACGGCGAGTTCGTCTGCTTCCTCGGTCCGTCCGGCTGCGGCAAGAGCACGCTGCTGCGCTCGATCGCCGGCCTCGAGGATCTCGACGGCGGCTCGATCCATCTCGGCGATCGCGATATCACCGACGTCGCTTCGGCCAAGCGCGACATCGCCATGGTCTTCCAGAACTACGCGCTTTATCCGCACATGAACGTGCGCAAGAACCTGTCCTTCGGTCTGGCGCTGAACGGCATGAAACGCGACGAGATCGACCGCCGCGTCGAGAGCGCTGCCGACATCCTGCGCATCAAGGAACTGCTGGCCCGCAAGCCGCGCCAGCTTTCCGGCGGCCAGCGCCAGCGGGTGGCGATCGGCCGCGCGATCGTGCGTGAGCCAAAGCTCTTCCTGCTCGACGAGCCGCTGTCGAACCTCGACGCGGGCCTGCGCGTCACCATGCGCGTCGAACTTGCGGCGCTGCATGAACGTCTCGGCGTGACGATGATCTATGTGACCCACGACCAGGTGGAAGCGATGACGCTGTCCGATCGTGTCGTTGTGCTCGACAAGGGCAAGGTCAGCCAGTTCGGTACGCCGCTCGAACTCTTCTATCAGCCGGCCAACCTGTTCGTCGCCGGCTTCATCGGCTCGCCGCGCATGAACTTCGTGACCACCGAAGTGACGTCGCAGGTCGATACGGCGGTGACGCTCAACGGCGGTGGTCTCGCCCATCCGCTCACGCTCGAAATGCTCTCGGCCGCACCGGTCGCCAAGCCCAAGTCGGTGACGCTCGGCATTCGCCCGGACAAGATCGAGCTTGTTTCGGCTGAGGAGGGTCACCTCGTCGGCGACGTGCGCCTCGTCGAGCGGCTCGGCACGGAAAGCCACGTCCATATCAGCCTTCAGAATGGTGGCGACATGACCGCGGTCGTGCGCGGCACGCATCCGGTTTCCGCCCGCGAGCGCGTGCATCTGCGTCTGCCGGCCGAGCATTGCCATCTGTTCGACGGCGATGGCCAGGCGGTTGCCCGACGTCTCGATGGCGAGACGCAGGCGCTCATCAATCAGGAAAAGGCAAAGCGGGTCGCGTAACCCGAAGGAGGAGGAGAAACATGCTCAACAGGAAGTCGATCATCGGCTCGCTGATGGTTCTGGCGATCGCCGGAACCGCCACGGCTCGCGCAGAAGAGACCTTGCGTTTTGCGACCTGGGATACGGACGAAAGCCTGGCGATCCAGCAGGAAATCGCCAAGAAGTTCGAGGAAAAGCACCCGGGCGTGAAGGTTCAGGTCGAACCCTACGCCGATGGCTACGATCAGAAGCTGATCGCCGCCTTCGGTGCCGGCAACCCGCCTGACGTCATGTATATGTGGAACTTCCCGCAATATTACACGTCGCTGAAGGCGCTCGACGATCTGATCGCCAAGGACGCGGCCGAGATCAAGCCGGACGATTTCCCGAAGGGCCTGATGAACACGGTTCGTGTCGAAGGCAAGACCTACGGCATGCCGTCGGGCTTCACCACCCAGGTGGTGTTCTACAACAAGGACATGTTCGCCAGGGCCGGCGTCGAGGAACCGAAGGACGGCTGGACCTGGGACGACCTGCGCGCCAAGGCTGCCAAGTTCCGCGACGAGCCAAACAAGGTCTATGGCTTTGCCGTCGACGCCAAGCCCGACCCTTATGATTTCGAGCAGTTCCTCTGGTCGAACGGCACCAAGTACATTTCCGACGATGGCAAAAAGATCGACGGCTACATGAACAGCGACGCCGCCGCCCAAGTCCTCGACATGTTCGGCGACATGGCCAAGAAGCAGGAAGCGATCACGCTGAACCTCGGCGACGACACGTCGGGCAGCACGCTGTTCAAGGGCGGCAAGATCGCGATGTTCCAGAGCGCCATGTGGTCGAAGTCCGGCATCGATGCATCCGGCATCAAGTATGGCGTAGCACCACTGCCGAAGTTCGGCGACAAGACCGCCCACTCGGCGCTCGGCGTTTCGGCGATCTCGATCGCCAAGGATGCGGCCCATCCGGACCTCGCCTGGGAATTCGTCAAGTTCTTCTCCTCGCCGGAAGCGGTTGCCATGCGCATCAACGACCTGCCGGTGCGCACCAGCGTTGCGGAAGAAAAGGGCATGACCAAGGACCCGATCTACAAGCCGTTCTTCGACATTCTCGCGACCTCCAACACCGAAACCCATGCGTTCCTGAAGAACGCCAACTGGGGCAAGGTCCAGGACAATCTCGCTCGCGCCATCGAGGCGACGATGATCGACCAGGGCAATGCCAAGCAGCATCTCGACGAGGCGGTTGCCCGCTCGAAGCGGCTGATCAAGTAAGACAAGGGAGCCCGGGGAGATGGACATGACCTATGCAACAGCCGCAGTGCCGGCCGCGGCCAAGCGCAAGCGCTCGGCCTTCGCCCGCCACATCGCGGCCTATCTGTTCATTTCCCCGTGGATCCTCGGGTTTCTGTTCTTCACGCTTGGCCCGCTCGTCTTCTCGTTGACAATGAGCTTCTACGACTGGCCCGTCGTCGGTGAACGCACGTTCGTCGGGCTCGAAAACTATCGTTCCATGCTGTTCGAGGATCCGCAGTTCTGGGAAAGCCTCTGGATTACGGTCAAGTTTGCGGCAATCTATGTGCCGTTCAACATCGTCATGTCGTTCCTGCTGGCGCTGATGTTGCATAACATTACCTTCGCCAGCGGCTTCTTCCGCACCGCCTTCTACCTGCCGAGCGTCATTTCCGGCGTCGCGCTGGTGACGATCTGGAGCTGGATCTACAGCCGGGAATACGGGCTTTTGAACTTCATGCTCTCCTTCGTCGGCATCGACGGGCCGAACTGGCTCGGCGATCCCAACCTCGCGATCGTCGCCATCATCATCGCCAGCCTCTGGGGGCTCGGCGGCACGATGCTGATCCTCTTGACGGGCCTGAAAGCCATCCCGAAGGAGCTCTACGAGGCCGCAACCGTTTCGGGCGTTCCCGGCTGGGCGCAGATGGTCTTCATCACCCTGCCGATGCTCGGGCCGATGCTGCTCTTCACCTTCATCACCTCGATCATCTCGGCCTTCCAGCAGCTGACGATCGCGCTGCTTCTGACCAAGGGCGGACCGCTCGGCTCCACCTATTTCTTCGCCATGTACATCTACGACAACGCCTTCAAGTATTTCGACATGGGCTATGCCGCCGCCGGCTCCTGGGTGATGTTCATCATCGTGCTCCTGCTCAGCCTCGGCGTCATGCGCTGGTCGGCTGCCTGGGTCTATTACGAAGGCGAAGTCCGCCAGAACGATGGAGAGCACAATGCGTAAGACGCTGCTCTATTCCGCGCTCATCCTGCTCTCGGCGCTGTTCATCGCGCCGTTCTACTGGACCTTCATGACGGCGATCAAAAGCTCCGCCGAGCTCTACCAGTTCCCGCCAGTCTTCTGGCCGTCGGAATGGCACTGGGAGAACTTTGCCGCCGCCTGGAACAAGCAGCCCTTCGGCACCTACCTCACCAATTCGGTGATCGTCGTGGTGCTGTCGACGATCGGCCAGCTGATCTCGTCGTCGCTGGTTGCCTATGGCTTTGCCCGCTTCCGCTTCCCCGGCCGCGACCCGCTGTTCATCCTGCTGCTCGCCACCATGATGATCCCGTGGGACGTGAAGATGATCCCGCTCTACATGGAGTTCAACCTGCTCGGCTGGATCAACACGCTGAAGCCCTTGATCGTGCCCGCCTATTTCGCCGATGCTTTCTTCGTCTTCCTTTTGCGCCAGTACATCATGACTGTGCCCATGGAGATCGACGAGGCGGCCCGCATGGATGGCGCCAACGCTTTCGACATCTACTGGCGCATCCATCTGCCGCTGATGATGCCGGCCCTGGTGCTGGTCGGCACCTTCCACTTCATGAATGCCTGGAACGACTATCTCGGCCCGTTGATCTTCCTCAACGACCAGTCGAAATACACCCTCACGCTCGGCCTCTCCATGTTCAAGGGCCTGCACGAGGTGGACGTGACCTCGATCGCCGCGATCACGGTCATCCTCTGCCTGCCGCCGCTCGCCCTCTTCTTCGTCGCCCAGCGCTACATCATGGATGGCGCAGTCGGCTCGTCGGTGAAGGGATAACGGCATGCTGTTCGACATCGATACCGTGCCCTTCAGCCGCAGGGGCCGGTTCCTGACGCTCTCGATGATGCGCGTGCCGGGCCGCGACGGCGAGCGGGCACTTTATCTCCGCCACGTGGCAGGCGGCGACGAGCGGCCATCGCTCGGTCGCCTCTGCCGCGTGGAATTTCTCGATGCGGATGGCAGGGCCGTGGCCCCGGTGCTCGTGCTTTCACCCGAACGACTCGACGCACGCGTCGGTGACGGCGAAGTCACCTTCGTCATCGGCGAAGGGGAGCGGCTGCACATATCCGGCAGACAAGCCGGCGTACGCTTTCATCTCGAAGGCTCGCGTTACGATTATGTCTACCGCACGCCGAACGGAGAGGATTGCCTCGTCGCTGCGGTCGAAAACGTCAAGTTCATCCCGCGGGCGATCACCGGCGACCTGAAGGTCACCGGCGCCTGGCAGCGCGATCATTCCGAAGACGTGTCCTTCGCCTTTTCGGGGACCGGTGCCTTCGAGGGCAATGTCGACTTCTTCCGCACCGTGCCGCCGGCTGATCGGCCCGGTCGGTTCGCCGAGGCGCTTTCGGATGCGAAGGCAGAATTCTCTGTGTGGCACGCGCGCGTTCCCGGAGGTGTTGACGGCCAGGGCGAGGCGCATCGGCTGGCAAGCTATCTGCTCTGGGCGAACGGCGTGCCGGCCGGTGGCGCGTTGACGCGGCCGGCGATCTACATGTCCAAGAACCACATGATCAACATCTGGAGCTGGGACAACGCCTTTTCGGCGCTGGGCGTTGCGGCCTTCGATCAGGATCTCGCCTTCGATCAGTTCGCAGCAATCTTCGACCACCAGGACGCCTCCGGCCTTCTGCCGGATTACATCAACGACCGCGACGTGCTCTTTGCCTTCACCAAGCCGCCGGTGCACGGTTGGGCGGTGTCGCTGATCGCAGCTGCCAATCCGGGCTTCCTGACAGCGGAGCGCAAGTCCTACCTGCGCGACGCCATCGGCCGACAGGTCGATTACTGGCTGACCCATGGACGCAAAGATGCCACGAGCCTGCCGTCCTATTTCCACGGCAACGACAGCGGCTGGGACAACGCCACCTTCTTTGCCGAAGGCGGCCCGGTGATCTCGCCGGATCTGCCGGTTTTCCTGATCCTTGCCTGCGAGGCATTGGCCGAGCTTCTTGAAGACGATCGAGAACGCCGGGCGATGTGGCGGCAGAAGGCAGACGAGCTGCAGGCGCTGCTGTTCGACCGCCTCTGGACCGGCGAGACCTTTGGCGCCCGGCTCGCTGCGGATCCGGAGCGGATCTTGCCGGGCGAAAACCTCATCCAGTTCATGCCCCTGCTGCTTGGTTCGCGGCTGACGCCCGACATGCGCGAGAAGCTTGTCGCGCGGCTCGTCGCCGGCGGTTTCATCACCGAATGGGGCCCGGCGACGGAAAGCCCGAAGAGTTCCTTCTACGAAGACGACGGTTACTGGCGCGGGCCGATTTGGGCGCCGACCACACTGCTTCTCTGGGATGGACTGCGCCGGCAAGGGAAGATTGAGCTCGCGCGCGAAGTCGCGGAAAAGTTCTGTTCACTTGCGAGCAAAAGCGGTATGGCCGAAAACTTCGACGCGCGCTCGGGGAGGGGCCTTCGCGATCGCGCATTCGCCTGGACATCCGCAGTCTATCTTGTGCTGGCAGCATCGCTCAGCGCTGACAACCCGTGACGAGCAGAACCGCCATGCAGAGACCGACGATCAAGACCATTGCGCAGGAGACGGGGCTTTCCATCGCCACCGTTTCCAAGGCCCTGAAGCATTCGCCTCAGGTTCGTCCGGAGACGCGCGCGATCGTGATCGAAGCGGCGGAACGCGTCGGCTACGAACTGAACATGCATGGCGTGCAGTTACGCACCGGCAAGACCTATCAGGTCGCAGCCATCATGACCGCGCCGGGTCCGAAGCAGAACGAATGGGAAGGCGTCGAATACGCCCAGCTCCTGAGCGGCATTTCCTGGGCGCTGGAAGACAGTCCCTATCGCGTCTCGCTCTATGCGGTCCGCAATTTCGAGGAGAGCCAGGCGGTCATCAAGCAGATCGTTTCGCTGAAGAAGGCCGACGGCATCATCATCTCGGGCACCCGCGCCGACGATCCCCGCATCCGCACGATGCAGGCGGCCGATTTCCCCTTCGTCACCTATGGCACCAGCATTCACAATGCGCCGCATGCCTATGTCGATGCCGACAACGAGCAGATGATCCGGGTGTCGATGGCGCGGCTCACCGAGCGCGGTCATCGCCGCATCGCGCTGCTCAACCCGCTCTCGGACTTAAGCTACGGCATCACCCGGCACGAAGCCTACAGGCATGCGCTTGATGTCGCGGGGCTTCCCTATGATCCGGCGCTCGTCGCCCATGGCCGTCTGACGCCGGCTTTCGGCCGCGAGAACGTGCTGACCATGTCGGAGCTAGGCAACCCGCCGACCGCCTATATCTGCGCCAATGAAGCCTCCGCGCTCGGCGCCTTCTCGGGCTTCCACGAGCGCGGGCTGGTGCATGGCCGCGATGCGGTGATCAACGCCACCGACGATCTCAACGTCAGCCAGTATTTCGCGCCGCCGATCACCACCTATTACCTGCCGATCAGCGAGCCGAGCAGCCTGCTCGGCGCCTATATCCTCAGGCGCATGGAGGGTGAGCCGCCGGAAGCGCTGCAGACGCTGCTCATGCCGAACCTGATCGAGCGTTGCGACGACCGCTTGAACCCGAACCGTTGACGAATTTCACGCCCGCTCAGGGCGCTCATTCATGCCCTTGAATATAAACGTTTATATTCGAGGGCGCACAGACAAAACCCGAGGTCGGACCCAACCGGCCGTAAGACATGACGAAGGACCGGAACCCGTGCACATGCCCCTGACGAGATCGAACCGCTTCAACGCCAAAGAACAGCAGACGGACATGCTGGAACTCGGCGTCTGCTACTATCCGGAGCAGTGGCCGCGCGAAAAATGGGAAGAGGATGCCCGCCGCATGGTCGAGCTCGGCCTTGCCTGGGTGCGCATCGGCGAATTCGCCTGGGCGAAGATCGAGCCCCGCTCGGGCGAATTCCACTGGGAGTGGCTGGACGACGCGATCGAGGTGCTCGGCAAGGCCGGTCTTAAGGTGATCCTGGGAACACCGACCGCCGCACCGCCGAAGTGGCTGATCGACCGCTACCCGGACATCCTGCCCGTCGACGTCAAGGGTGTGGTGCGCAAGTTCGGCGCCCGCCGCCACTACTGCTTCTCCAGCCGCCGCTACCGCATCGAGGCGGCGCGGATTTCCGAAGCCATGGCCGAGCGCTATGGCAAGAACACTTTCGTGCATGCCTGGCAGACGGATAACGAGTATGGCGACCACGACACGATCTACAGCTATTCCGAAGAGGCGCTGCGCGCCTTCCGCGAATGGCTTGAGGCCCGCTATGGCACGGTTGAGGAACTGAACCGCGCCTGGGGTACGGCCTTCTGGGCGATGAACTATCTGAGCTTCGACGAGGTCGAGCTTCCGAACAACCTCGTCGAAGAGCCGAGCCCGACCCATATCGTCGACTACATCCGCTTCTCCTCCGACCAGGTGAAGAGCTTCAACAAGGCGCAGGTCGACATCATCCGCAAGCACTCGCCGGGCCGTCCGGTGACGCACAACTTCATGTCGCAGAACACCGACTTCGACCATTACAAGGTCGGCGAGGACATCGATATCGCGTCGTGGGACGTCTATCCGATGGGTGGCCTGCTCAATGGTCGTCTCTCGTCGGAAGACAAGGGCCGGTATCTGCGCGTCGGCGATCCCGACCAACCGGCCTTCAACCACGATCTCTACCGCGCCGTCGGCAACGGCCGCGTCTGGGTGATGGAGCAGCAGCCGGGCCCGGTAAACTGGGCCTCGCACAATCAGTCGCCGGCCGACGGCATGGTGCGGCTCTGGACCTGGCTCGCCTATGCCCACGGCGTCGACATGGTCTCCTATTTCCGCTGGCGCCAGGTGCCGTTTGCGCAGGAACAGTTCCATGCGGGTCTGCTGCTTCCGAACAGCGAGGCTGACCAGGGCTATCTCGAAGTCGCGCAGGTTGCCGAGGAAATGAAGCGTCTGCCGAAGGGTGAGCGCCGCGAGAAGGCGAAAGTCGCGATCCTGCTCGACTACAATTCGCGCTGGGCGACCCGGGCGCTGCCGCAGGGCCGCACCTATCTGGCTTCGCAGATCGCGCTCGACTGGTATTCGACCGTCGCCCGCCTCGGCGTCGATGTCGACATCATCGGCCAGCACTCGGACCTCGAAGGCTACCAGCTGGTGCTGGCACCCGACCTCGTGATCCCCGAACAGGCCTTTGTCGAAAAGCTTGCGGCGTCGGGTGCCAAGGTGCTTTTCGGACCGCGCAGTGGCAGCAAGACCGAGGACATGCATATTCCGGAGGGCCTGCCGCCGGGTCCGCTCGCCGCGCTGATCGACGTCAGCGTCGCGCGTGTCGAGTCGCTGCCGGAATTCCACGGCGAGAGTGTGCTTTACGGCAACGAGACCTATCCGGCCGGCGTCTGGCGCGAGACGGTTCGCACCAACGAAACCGTGCTTGCGACCTTCGAGGGCGACTATCGCAATGGCGCTCCGGCGCTCGTCGGCAACGACAAGGCACGCTACATGGCAACGGGTGCACGCGGCGAGCTCCTGGACAAGGTGATTGGCGATGCGCTCGGCTGGGCTTCGGTCGAGGCGCTCGCCGATCTTGGCGATCTGCGCATCACCCGCCGCGGCAAGCTCACTTTCGCCTTCAACTACGGCAAGACGGCCGTGGACGTGCCGGCGTCTGCGGGCGCAACCTTCCATGTCGGCGGCCGCAAGCTCGGCCCGGTCGACGTCGCGATCTGGACGGAGTGATCGGAAGGCGGGTTATCGCCCGCCGACCGACCGGTAGCACCTAAAAGCAAAGAGCCCGGCTTTGGAAACAGGCCGGGCTCTTTGCGTTTCGTACTTTTTCCGTGGTCAGGCGCGTTCCAGCGCCACGGCGATGCCCTGGCCGACGCCAATGCACATGGTCGACAGCGAATAGCGCCCGCCGGTCTCGTGCAGTTCGAGTGCCGCCGTGCCGGTGATGCGGGCGCCGGACATGCCGAGGGGGTGGCCGAGCGCGATCGCGCCGCCGTTGCGGTTAACGCGCGGATCGTCGTCGGCAATGCCGAGGTCGCGAAGCGTGGCGAGCCCCTGCGAGGCGAAGGCCTCGTTGAGTTCGATCACGTCGAATTGCGCCTGCGTGAGACCGAGGCGGGCCATCAGCTTCTTCGATGCCGGAGCCGGGCCGAAGCCCATGATGCGCGGCGGTACGCCGGCGGTAGCCCCACCGAGGATGCGGGCGATCGGTCTGAGGCCGTATTTCTTCGCTGCCGCTTCCGAGGCGATGATCAGGGCCGTTGCGCCATCGTTGACGCCGGAGGCGTTGCCGGCGGTCACCGTGCCGCCTTCTTGTCTGAAGGGCGTGCCGAGCTTGGCAAGCGCCTCCATCGTCGTCGCGCGCGGGTGCTCGTCGCGATCGACGATAACGGGCTCGCCCTTGCGCTGCGGGATCGTCACCGAAACGATCTCTTTCGCCAGCCGGCCATTGGCCTGCGCGGCCGCTGCCTTTGCCTGGCTGCGCACAGCAAACGCATCCTGGTCTTCGCGGCTGACGTGAAAGTCAGCCGCGACGTTCTCGCCCGTCTCTGGCATCGAATCGACGCCATATTGCTTCTTCATCAGGGGATTGATGAAGCGCCAGCCGATGGTCGTGTCGTAGATTTCGGCGTTGCGGGAGAAGGCGGCATCGGCCTTCGGCATCACGAAGGGCGCGCGTGACATGCTCTCGACGCCACCGGCGATCATCAGCTCGGTTTCGCCCGATTTGATGGCGCGGGCTGCCGTGATGACCGCATCCATGCCGGAGCCGCAAAGCCGGTTGATCGTCGTCCCGGTGACGCCGACCGGCAGGCCGGCCAGGAGCAGCGACATGCGCGCGACGTTGCGGTTGTCCTCGCCCGCCTGGTTGGCGCAGCCGAAGATCACGTCGTCGACGGCGTCCCAGTCGACATCGGCATTACGCTCCATCAGTGCCTTCAGCGGAATTGCGCCGAGATCGTCGGCCCGCACCGATGAGAGTGAGCCGCCGAACCGGCCGATCGGGGTGCGGATGTAGTCGCAGATGAAAGCCTCGGCCATCACGCAGCCTCCTTGTCGCCCTGATGCGCCTTCTTGGTGCGAGCGTTGATGTCACGAAGGGTCTTGAGTTCGAGTTCGGACGGGGCCGGCGTCTCGATCACTTCCTCGGCGAACCTGATCGCCCAGCCGCAATTCTCGACGATCTGCTCGCGCGTGACGCCGGGATGGATCGAAACGACGGTCAGTTCCTTGGTTTGCGGATGCGGCTCCAGGATGCAGAGGTCGGTGATGACGCGCGTCGGTCCCTTGGTCTTCATGCCCAACCGTTCGCGGTGGTCGCCGCCGTCGCCGTGGCCCATGGAGGTAATGAAGGGCAGCTTCTCGACGAAGCCGCGCCTGGAGAGCGCCATGGTGATGAAGATGCGGCCGCAATTGGAGGCAATCTCCGGAGCGCCGCCACCACCGGGCAGACGCACCTTCGGGTGGTCATAGGGGCCGACGACCGTGGTGTTGAGGTTCGCGAACTTGTCGATCTGGGCGCCACCGAGGAAGCCTGTCGTGATACGCCCGCCCTGCAGCCAGTAGCGGAACATCTCCGGCACCGACACGGTGAAAAGGGCCGTGTCGCAGAGTTCGCCGTCGCCGATCGAAAGCGGCAGCACATCCGGCTTGGTGCCGACCGTGCCGCTCTCGTAGATCAGCGTGATATCGGGTGCATGCGTCAGCCGCGCGACGTTGCAGGCGGCCGAGGGCGCGCCGATGCCAACGAAGCAGACGTCGTCGTTGGAAAGCGCCCGGGAAGCGGCGATGGTCATCATTTCGGTAGGGGTGAAGTCGCTCATTCTATCCTCCCTCAGGCCGCTTTTGCCGGTTTGTTGCCGGCATGCTTGGCGAAATCTTCCGGCCTGGCGTCGAGCACGTTTTCCTTGATCCAGGCGGTGAAGCTATCGCGGTCGCGGGCGATCTCGTCCCAGCCGATGTAGAAGGCGTTGGAGCGCGGGTAGTAACCGTGCGCATAGGACGGGAAGGCGCCGCCCGGAACGTGAGCAACCGATGTGACGGCCCAGCGGGGCAGCACGAGGGAGTTGGGCGACGGTGGGTTGAGCTCGTCGACGATCTCCTCCACCGTGACGATCGAGCGCTTGGCGGCAAGAACCGCCTCCTTCTGCACGCCGACGATGCCTTCGATCAGCACGTTGCCCTTCCTGTCTGCGCGTTGCGCATGAATGATCGTGACGTCAGGGCGGATCGCCGGTACGGCCGCAAGCACTTCGCCGGTAAACGGGCAGGTGACCGACTTGATGTTGGGGTTTACCTTCGGCAGGTCGGCGCCGATGTAACCACGCAGCGTCGCAAACGGCAGGTTGGCGGCACCCGCCTCATAGGCGTTGGCCATCGCCGCGTGGGAATGCTCCTCGATCTCCAGCGGCCGCGGCCATTGGTTTTCGACGGCGTCGCGGAAGCGATGCAGCGAGCCGACGCCGGGATTGCCGCCCCAGGAAAACTTCATGCCACGCGCCGCACCCACGCCGATCAGCTGGTCATAGAGAATGTCCGGCGTCATACGCACCAGATAGAGGTCCTTGCGACCCTGGCGGATCACCTCATGCCCCGCGGCATAGGGGATCAGATGGGTGAAGCCTTCCATGGCGACGGTGTCGCCATCCCTGACATTGTCGCCGACAGCCTCGGCGAGCGAAACGATCTTCGCCATGTTTCCTCTCTTGGTCTCAGTGATCTGTTCGTGGCCTTCGTCGCCCCACGGGCAGCCGGCGCCTTCCTCTTCCGGATGCCAATAAGCGCCGATCGAAACGCTCGGTCAATTATTTTGTGCGATATTTGACTTTTGTTCGTATATCGCACAAAATCGTTGGCGATGATTTGGGAGGCAAGGATGCGGGAAACGGACTTCGTCAGCGGCTTTGCGCGCGGGTTGGCAGTGATCGAAGCCTTCGATGAAACCCGGCCGAAACTGTCGATTGCCGAGGCGTCAAGGATTACCGGGCTTGACCGGGCGACGGTGCGCCGGTCGCTGCTGACCCTCTCCGAGCTCGGCTATGCAGACTATGACGGCAAGTTCTTCGCGCTGACGCCGAAGATCCTGCGCCTTGGCCATGCCTATCTCTCGGCAACGCCGCTGCCGACGATCATCCAACCTTATCTCGACCAATTGTCCGACCGCGCCGGGCAGAGCGCCTCGGCCTCGGTCTTGGATGGAACCGAGATCGTCTACATCGCCCGCGCCTCGCAAAAGCGGGTGATGTCGATCAACCTGACGACGGGGTCGCGCCTGCCGGCCTATTGCGCCTCCATGGGGCGGGTATGGCTCGCGGCACTGCCGGAGCATGAGGCACGAGAGATCCTTGCCCGATCGAACCTCAAGGCAAACACGCCCTATACGAAGACCGATCCGGAGGACCTGATCGCCGAGTTTCGCCGTGTGCGCGACCAGGGCTATGCGTTGATTGATCAGGAACTCGAACTCGGTCTCTGTTCGATCGCAGTGCCGCTCGAAAACGACCGCGGCCGGATCGTTGCGGCGCTAAACATCGGCGCGCCGGCAGCCCACGTGGCCGCAGCGGAGATGGTTGAGCGTTACCTGCCGCTGCTCAAGGAAACGCAAGGGGCGCTCCGGCTGGTGCTGAGATAACAGCTCCCTGCGTCGGCGCTTGATGTTTTGCTGTCGCGCGTTGGAAGCACGCCAGCACCGCAGGACCTGGTCCTTGCTGGCGCCGATTGATGGTGATCGGAACGGCTGGCAACGAGCATGGGGGATTTGAGTATGGGCACCCTTGGGTCTGTGCACGTCGTCTCGTGTCAGGCCGTTCCATTGGCGCCAATGCCGTTCATCTGCTCCGGACCGCTTGGTCTGCAGCTCATTCCATCGGCAAGCACAGATTTGGGTAGCGACCGAACGGCCGGAATACCCAAAAATGAGCCACCGGGCGATGCAGTTTACGCTTGCATTTATTTAACCTACAAATTTTAGTGGTCCACGCGGGTGGTGCTGGCGGTGAGAAACGCCGGCACAGGACGATGGAGGGGGCCATCGCGCCGCAAGAGCCAGGTATTTGTCGAATTTTGTCCAGCGCCGCTCTCGGCGATGTCTGGGCGTTGCTGTCATTGTTGCGACCCGGACCGCCGGGAAACCCGAATTTTTGCTGAGCGATCCCTTTTCGCCTTTCCATATCGAGCGTCATGAATGAGCAATTGCACCGGTCCGATCATTCCATAGGCCTGCCGCCCTACGAACTGATCGCGACGAACGAGCCGCCTTGCCCCGCCGTGGCGCAGCCCACACGAGACTGGGCCTATCTGGCCGCCACCCACCTCATCGGTTCTCCGGCCAACGCGGCGATCGCCGCGATCCTGGAGGAAACCGGCAAGCTTGCCGGCGCCGACCGGGCGTGGATGTTCGAATACACCGACGATCTTCTGCGCTTCCGCAACACTGACGAATGGGTGCGAGGCGAGGTGTCGTCACATGTCGGGGACCTGCAGCAGACGCCGGTGACGATGATCGGCTGGCTCCATCAGTGGCTGGTGGCGGGCAAGGCGGTCATGATCAACGATGTCGCAAGGCTACCGCGTCCGGCGCGGGCGCTTCAGGCGGAAATGCTTCGCCAGAATGACAAGAGCGTTCTCTGCGTCCCGGTTTTTCACGAGGGCACGTTGCGTGGCTGCATCGGTTTCGATGCGACGCGGGCGGTGCGTCGGTGGCCGGTCGAAGAAATCCACCAGCTCGTCCGCTGTGCAAAGCTGATCGGGATCGCGCGCTACGGGCGCACGCGGACATATGGCGACCGGGACGATGCTGGCGCAACGACGTCGGCAGAGATAGGCGCGCTCGTCCATCTGCATATGCCGGGACGCACCCGCGGCGTGCCGCTGTCTGCGATCGTCGGGCTTCGCTCTGCCAAGGACTACACCCAGGTCTGGCTGAAGGACGAAGCCGCGGTGCTGGATCTTCGTCCGCTTTCATTCTGGATCGGCCTTTTGCCCAAGGCGAACTTCCTGCGCATCCATCGGACCGCGGTGGTCAACCTGTCGCACGTGACCGAGCTGGACCGTCATTCCGGTCCGACGAAACAGGCCTGGGTCGTGCGTCTGCGCAGAACAGACGAATCCTGGACCGTGTCCCGCCCCTACAGGCAGGAATTGCGCAGTCGTCTCGGCATCTGAATTTTCCACAGAGGCTGATATCGGGGTTTGTCGCTTCGTCGAACCCGTAGGTTGTTTCGTCGATAAGGCGTTGCCGCTGTAGGGTTGCTATGCAAGCGAGCTTCCTGGGACATTTTTGAACGATGGCGGGGGCAAGCCTTTGAAAAAGATCAATTGTCAGAATCAGGGCTTGGGAAGCGGACGTGAGAGCGAAGCGCGCAACGATCGGCGGCGGACGACGCGTCGTTCGGTAATCAGTAGCCGGCGCTTGCTGATGAACAGCACCGCTCTGTGGTTGTTCGCAGCCACCGGCCTTGCTCTCGGCATGGTCGCGTCCGTTCCGGTCGCGCATGCGGCAGGCAAGGGCGGCACCGGCGGGAGTTGGGGCGGCGCCGGCGGCAGCGTCGACGGCAACCTGCAGGGAACGCCCGGCGGCGATGCCATCGATAGCGGAAACGGCGGCGGCGGCGGCGGGCCGGGTGCGGCCGGTGGCGCGGGAAGCCAGAGCGGCGCCGGGGTTGGCGGCACTGGTGGTGCCGGCGGCACCAGCGGCAGCCCGAACGGAGGAACCGGCGGAAGCGGCATCGGCAACGGCAGCGACTTTGGCGGCGGTGCGGGTGGCGGCGGCGGTGCGCACGGCAGCGCCGGCAATGTCGCTGGCCGCGGTGGCGATGGAGGCACGTCTCCGAACGGGGACGGCGGTGGCGGCGGGGCCGGCGGATACGGCCGGATTGTTGCCGCCGGGGGAACGGAGAGCATAACCGGACCGGCAGTTTCCGGTGGGCGGGGCGGACACGGCGGTGCTGGCGGGGCAGCGTCGGGGGCTATCGGTATCGGTGGCAGCGGCGGCGACGGTGGCGACGGCGCGGCGCTCGTCGGTGGCGGCACATTGACGGTGAACACGAACGTCACGGCCGGCAACGGCGGCAATGCCGGCGCCGGCGGTCACATTCTCGAAAAGTTCAATGGCGACGGCGGTCACGGCATCAGCGCGCTGAACGGCGGCACGGTGATCATCAACAGCGGCAGCGTGACGGGCGGTGTGGTTGGAACCGGCGGGACCGGCGGCGTGCACGGAGCTGGGATCTTCGGTCGAAACCTGGACGTGACTCTCGGCGCATCCGGTTCGATCATCGGCGGCAATGGCGGGACCGCCAACGCCATGACCTTCGATGGCGGCGCCAACACGTTCCGGTTCTCTGCGGCGAACCCGGGTCTTTCCGGCAACATCGCGATCAACAATACCGCCAGCCTGACGATCGACCAGAACAGCAACGGCAGGATCAACAATACGATTACGGGCGACGGCTCGCTCATCAAATCCGGCAGCGGCACGCTGACGCTGACGGGCATGAACACCTATACCGGGGCGACGAGCATCGGGGCGGGCGGTACGCTGGCGCTATCGGGCCAGGGACGCATCAATGCCTCCAGCGGATTGACGGTGAACGGCACCTTCGACGTTTCCGCCGCCGCTTCTGCACAGGTCAGGTCGCTGGCCGGCAGCGGACAGGTCACGCTTGGAAGTCAATATCTGATCATCCACAACGCCACGGGTACGTTCTCGGGCGCGATCAACGGCACCGGTGGCATCAATGTCATGGCCGGCACGCAGGTCCTGACGGGTACCAATACCTTTGCCGGTGGCGCAGGTACGAATACTGGCGCGACGTTGCAGATCGGCAATGGCGGCACGGGTGGCTCGCTCGTGTCGAACATTACCAACGGCGGCTCGGTGATCTTTAACCGCTCCGATGACGTGACCTATGGCGGCGAGATCACCGGCAACGGCACATTCTCGCAGATCGGCAGCGGCACGCTGACACTGACGGCGACCAGCAGCACGCGCGGAGCGGTGACGATCGGCACAGGCAGCACGCTGCAGCTCGGCAATGGTGGCACCACAGGCTGGATCGGCGGCACGGGGAACTTTGTCGGCTCGATCACCAACAATGGCGCGCTGGTCTACAACCGCTCGAACAATGTCAGCTATGCCGGCAAGGTCTCGGGCACCGGCACGATTTCGCAGGCGGGAACGGGCAAGCTGACGCTGACGGGAGATAGTTCGCTGTTCGCTGGAGCAACGTCGGTCACGTCGGGCACGACCTATGTCAACGGCCAGCTTGGCGGCAACGTCAATGTCGGCACCGGCGGTACGCTCGGGGGATCGGGCAGGATCGGCGGCAGCGTCGTCGTCGATGGCACGCTCTCGGCCGGCAACAGCCCGGGCACAATCACGATCGGTGGCGATCTGACGCTCAATGCCGGCTCTAACTCGGTTTTCGAGCTCAATACGCCCGGGCTCGTCGGCAGCGTCGGCAGCAATGATCTGGTGAAGGTCGGCGGCAACCTGACGCTCGGCGGTGCACTGAACGCGCAGGTGGCATCGGCCGGTTACTACCGGCTGTTCGAATATGACGGCGCGCTGTCGGGCAGTTTTGCGACGACGACCGCGACGTCGACGGCTCCTAGCTTCACGGTCGCCAGCCAACAGGTCCAGACCGGCATTGCCAAGCAGGTCAATTTGTCGGTGCTCGGCGCCGGCCAGACGATGCACTTCTGGGATGGCGGCGACACGACGGGCAACGGCACCGTCAACGGCGGTACCGGCACCTGGACGTCTGGTGGCACCAACTGGACCGGCGCTCCGGGGCGCGCCAACATCAACGGCAGCTTCGGCGGCTCTGTCGGCGTCTTTGCCGGCGCCACCGGCGGCACCGTCAATGTCGTCGGTACGCAGAGCTTCGATACGCTGCAGTTCTCCGCGACGAACGACGGCAGCGGCTACGCCATCAATGGCGGGGTGCTCACCTTCAACCCGGCAAGCGGCACGGCGGCGACGATCAATGTCGGCAATGGCGTCGCAACCACGATCGGCTCGGTGCTGCAGGATGGCGCGACCGGCAGCGGCCTCAACAAGGTCGGCAACGGCACGCTGACGCTGACGGGCATGAACACCTATACCGGTGCGACGAGCATCGCAGCTGGCGGCACGCTCGCGCTTTCGGGTCAGGGTCGGATCAACGCCTCGAGCGGTCTGACGGCCGATGGCACCTTTGACGTCTCGGCGGCGGCTTCCGCACAGGTCAAGTCGCTTGCCGGCAGTGGGCAGGTTGTGCTCGGTAGCAAAACGCTGATCATCAATAACGCGACCGGCACGTTCTCGGGCACGATCAACGGTACCGGTGGCATCTCGATCGGTGCCGGCACGCAGGTCTTGAGTGGCACCAACGGCTTTACCGGCGGCGCCGGCATTTCCCAGGGGGCGACGCTGCAGATCGGCGATGGTGGCGCGGGTGGTTCCCTCGCATCCAATGTCACCAACTACGGTGCCCTCGTCTTCAACAGCTCGGCCAATTCGACCTATGCCGGCTCGATCACCGGCCCCGGCTCGTTCTCGCAGATCGGCGCGGGTACGCTGACGCTCACGGCCAACAACAGCACATCGGGTGCGGTGACGATCGGCACCGGCAGCACGCTGCAACTCGGCAACGGCGGCACGACCGGCTGGATCGGCGGAACCGGCAAATTCGTCGGCTCGATCACCAACGACGGCGCGCTGATCTACAACCGCTCGAACGACGTGACCTATGCCGGCGCGGTCTCGGGCAACGGCACGCTGACCCAGGCGGGTACGGGCAAGCTGACCCTGACAGGCGCAAACACCTTTACCGGCGCGACCGACATCACCTCGGGCGAGCTGATCGTCAACGGTTCGCTCGCGAACTCCAGCCTGACCACGATCCGGCGCGGAGCGCGTCTTGGCGGCACCGGCACGCTTGGCAACACGACCATCCAGGCTGGCGGCGTCCACGCTCCGGGCAACTCGATCGGCACGCAGACGATCGCCGGCAATTACACCAACAACGGGGTTCTGCAGATCGAAGGCTCGCCCACCGCCACCGATAAGCTGGTCGTTTCGGGCAGCGTCGACATCTCCGGTGCGACCCTTGATCTCCTGCTTTCGCCCAACACGGCGTCGAGCTGGAACCCGGTCAATGGCCCGTTCATCCTCATCGACAAGACGAGTTCCGGCACGATCACCGGCACCTTTGCGTCGATCGTCGACAACCTGGTGTTCCTCGATCCGACCGTCGACTACAGCGGCGGCGACGGCAACGACCTTTCGCTCAAGCTGACCCGCAACGATATCAGCTTTGCCAGCGTCGGTCAGAGCCGCAACCAGATCGCCACCAGTGGAGCGATCGATCGTCTGGGCATGGGCAATCCCATCTTCAACGCGGTTGCCTTTGCCGCAACGCCCGAGGCGGCGCGCACGGCCTTCGATCTGCTTTCCGGCGAAGTGCACAGCTCGTTCCAGTCGATCCTGATCGAGGACAGCCGGTTCCTGCGTGATGCCGCGAACGATCGTCTGCGCACCGTGCTCGGCACCGTGGCGGCGAAGCAATCGAGCGAGATCACCGGCGCTATCGACAGCGGCGAACTTGCTCTGTGGAGCCAGGGCTTCGGTTCCTGGGGACGGATCGACGGTGACGGCAATGCCGCCAAGGCGGATCGCTCCATCGGCGGCTTCTTCGTCGGTGCGGATACGCAGGTGGACGAATGGACCGTAGGCGCGCTTGCCGGCTACTCGCGTTCCTCGATGGACATCGACGCGCGGTTCTCCTCGGCAACCTCCGACAACTATCATCTGGGCATCTATGCCGGCGGACGTTGGGGCGATGCGTCGCTTAGAACCGGCGCCGCCTATAGCTGGCACGATATCGAAGCGAACCGCACCGTTTCGTTCCCGGGCTTCACGGACAGCCTCGATGCCGACTACAGCGCCGGGACGGGCCAGGTCTTCGGCGAGTTCGCCTATGCGTTCACGGCCGGCTCGGTCGATCTGGAGCCGTTTGCCAACCTGGCCTATGTGCATCTCAATCGCGACGGCTTTGCCGAGCGGGGTGGAGCCGCGGCGCTCTTCGGCAAGGACGCGTCGCAGGACACGACGTTTACGACCCTTGGTCTTCGCGCGGCGTCCAGCTTCGACCTTGGCGGCGTGCTGGCGACGGCTCGTGGCACCATCGGCTGGAGACATGCCTTCGGCGACACCTTGCCGCTGTCGTCGAACGGGTTCTCGCCGGCGAGCACGTTTGTCATCGCCGGCGTCCCGATCGCCGAAAACACAGCGGTGCTTGAAGCCGGCCTCGATTTCGCCGTCGCACCGGAGGCGACCCTCGGCTTGACCTACACAGGCCAATTCGGCGGCGGCGTCAGCGACCAGAGCGTCAAGGCAAATCTGAGCGTCAAGTTCTGATTGGACGCAGTCGACCCAAGCGGCCGCCTGTCCGGGTCATGGGTGACCTTGGCAGGGGGCCCGTTTGGCTTTTCAAGGCTGGCTTGATGTGCGTATGGATGCGGCACGCCAGCGGCCATGCGTCCACGCTTCACCCGCTCCGCACGTCGCCGCGACGGGGATGGTCTGGCGTTATCTGCCGCTGCTCAAGGAGATACAAGCAGCCTTGCGCGGCGTACTGAGATAGCGCCGGCCGCATCCTTGCGCTTGACGCCACGCCCCGACACGCTTTCTATCTCGCCTGGGGTGTGAATTCGGGCTGGGAGTGGACCACTATGACTGACGATACGCAGCCGCCGGAAACCAAGCTCACGACGACGAAGCGGCGCTGGGCCGCCGATGGCAAGTTCCTGACGGGGCGGATCGTGCGCCCCGAGGACGAGCGCCTTCCGCCCGGGCAACATCTGGTCAAGGACTGGCCGGTGCTCGACCTCGGCCAGCAGCCGATCATCCGGACGGAAAGCTGGCGGCTCGATATCACCGGTCACGTCGAGCATCCCCTGTCGCTCGACTGGGCCGCCTTCAAGGCTTTGCCGCAGAGCGACCGTCTTTCCGACATGCATTGCGTGACGACGTGGTCGCGCTACGACAACCGCTGGCAAGGCGTGACCACACGTGATCTGCTCGACCAGGTGATGCCGAAGGCCGAGGCGAGCCATGTCATGCTGACGAGTTATGACGGCTACACCACGAACATGCCGCTTGCGGATTTCGCCTCCGAAGACGCGATCCTTGCGACCGACTGGGAGGGCCAACCGATCGGCCGCACCCATGGCGGACCGATGCGGCTCGTCGTTCCACATCTTTATCTGTGGAAGAGTGCCAAGTGGCTGACGCGTATCGATTTTCGCGAAGGCGACATGCCCGGCTTCTGGGAGCGGAACGGCTACCACATGCGCGGCGACCCGTGGCGCGAGGAGCGCTATTCGGACGACTGATCGGGGCCTGTGAAGGCTTGACGATCACCGCCCAACGCGTCCGGGTCCAGAAGCGATTGCAGCCCCGCAAGCTGGTAGCGCCAGAAGAGCGAAATGGCCGACTGGATAGACGGGGCGTCGCTGTATTCGCTGAGCGTATCGGCAATGGTGTCCAGCGTTCGAGTGAAGGTTCGCTCGAGCATGAAACCCATCAAAGGCGTCAGGGCTTGCTCGCCGCCATTGTCGGTCAGGTAGCCGGAAGCCAGCCGCACCATCTCCCGGATCATCAGCTTGCGGACATGGGCGTAGCGCGTCCCATCGGCCCCGCGAAGCAGGATCAGCACCACGAGCCGCTGGTCGATCCAGAAGGACAGCAGCGCCCGGGCACGTTCGGATCCGGAAGCATCGGCCTGCAGCCAATCGCCGATCGATCGCAGTTCTCGTACACGGGCGCGCAGCAGGCGCAACAATCGCCCGGCGAGCGCCGGTGTCACGATCTCATAAAACAGCGCTTCCTTGTCGGCGACGTACTTGTAGATGTTGCTCGAACTCGTACCCGCCCGTTCCGCCACATCGGCCAGCCGGGCCTTTTCGAACCCTTGCTCGGCAAACACCGCTGCCGCTGCCGCAAGCAGACGCTCGCGCACTTCCTGCTTCAGGCGCTGGGGCATGCGAGCCTTTCTGCAAGCTCGGTGAGCCTTGGTTGCCAGGGGGCAGCTTCTTCCAGCTGGAAGGCGAGTGAGAAGAGCAGCGCGTCCTCGCCCGTTGCTGCAGCGAAATGGCAGCCGACCGGCAGCCCCTCGCGCGACCAGCAAAGCGGCACCGACATGGCGGGCCATCCGGCAAAGGACGCCACATTGGTGAAGCCGGCGAGGCGTTCCGTAAACGCGATGAGTTGGTCTGCATCCTCGGTCGGTCCTTGCGTCCCCAGCGGAAAGGCCGTGAAGGGGACGGTGGGCGAAAGCAGCACGTCATAGCCGGAGATCGTCTGATTTGCGCTCGCCTCGGCCCTCTTCGTCGCGCCGATCGCCTCCATGATTGCCGCCTCCGGCAGCCGCCTCGCGCGGCGGACGAGCTCGACCGTGTAGGGCTCGAACAAGGTCTCGTCGAAGGCGCCGCCCATTGTGGCCGCGACCTGGTCGAACAGGCCGGACAGAACGATCCCGGTCAGATTGAAAAAGGCGCGGCTGGTTTCCTGCGCGTTGACGTCAGGCCCCGCGCATTCGACGACCTCGTGCCCCAAAACCGTGCACAACGTGATCGCCGCGTTGAGCGCGTCCTCGACCGCTTCAGACACGCCGTGCCCGAAAACATCATGGCGATAGACGCCAATGCGCAGCCGCTTCTGCGGGCCGCGGCGCATATCGTCGATCGCAGGCATTGGCCGCGCCAGGTCCTGCCGCTCGGTCGCCGCCAGCCACGCGGCGCTGTCGCGCACGGAACGGCTGACGCAATGGTCGCTGATCAGCCGCGCCGTCGGCATCGCCGGCGGCAGGCCGGCATTCACCGTGCGGTCCCGGCTCGGCTTGAAACCGAATAGCCCGCAGAAGGAGGAGGGGCCACGGATCGAGCCGCCGCCGTCGGACGCGTGGGCGATAGGCACCATGTTGGAGGCAACGGCCGCCACCGCGCCGCCGGACGAGCCGCCGGTCGAAAGGGCAAAATTCCAGGGGTTGCGCGTCGCTCCATGGGCGAGGGTTTCGGTGGTGCCGAGCAGGCCGAACTCCGATGTGGTCGTCTTTCCAAGAACGATCAGACCGGCCTTGTCGATTGCGTCCGTGTAATCCGATCCGCCTTGGGCGGGCTGTCCCTTGAAGAGGCGAGAGCCGAAGCCGGCCGGATGGCCGGGGTAGGCAAGCAGATCCTTGAGCAGGGTCGGTACGCCCGGGAACGGCATGTCCGCGTGCGGCCGAAGAGCTCCGGCGCACTTGCGCGCTTGGTCGAAATCCGTGGATGCAAGGGCGTTGACGTGCGGCTCGATCCGCTTGATGCGCCGGATGGCGGCATCGACGAGTTCGAGCGGCGAGGCTTGGCCCGTCGAGACGAGACGCGCCTGTTCCGTTGCGTCCAGCGCGGAAAAGTCGTCCGTTTCCTGTTGCGAAAATTCGAGATTGGGCGCGCGCATCTGTCCAGATTCCATTGACGATGAAAAGAGAATGATAGATTCTTTTTTCATCGTCAATGGGCGGTTGCATCCTCCAGCAACTGATTGCATCTTCCCGTCTCCTGCAATGCTGGTGCAACCCACCCCCCGCAAAGCTCGTGCAACGTTTCAACAAAGGACGTTGTCGATGCGCCTGGCCATTTTACCGATGTGGATGATCCTCTTCAGCGCGAGCCCGAGCCATGCCGAAGAAAAGGGAATGTGGATTGCGGACAATCCGTATCGGACCGTGCAGCCTTTGTACGATCCCTGTCGTGATGGTCGGCTAAGTGATGGAACGCCGCGAACCTGCGCCGAGATCAGACGCATGTACCGGCATGGACGAGGCGGCTGGTCCGAGCAGGACCATCGCCTGGATGCATGCAGCAACGGACGCGTCAGCGACGGCCGGCCGCGCACATGCCGGGAACTGCTTGAATGGATGGAGCATCGTTGATGAAGGCAGAGCGCAGAGCCACCGTGTCGAGGCTCGGACAGGTTTTCAGATTAGTGCTTGGGTATCTGTCCTGGCCGCTGGTGTTTTTCGGTGGACTGCTCGGCGCCTACTACGCGTTCGCGAGCGCGAGACCGATGGTCGGATTCGTGGCGGTCTATGCGGCTGCCGTCTTCATCCTGTTTCTTCTCGAACGCTACATTCCCTACGAGCGGGGCTGGCTGCAATCGGATGGCGAAACGGTGAACGATATCGGCCACACGCTGGCGACGAAGGGCCTGCTGCAGGCGGCTGGCCTGATCGCCGCCGTCTTTCCCATGTATGCCGCCAACATCCTGCAGCCGCTCGCAGCGCTCAAGTTTGGTCTCTGGCCATCGGATTGGCCGATGGTGTTTCAGGTGGCTATCGCCGTGGTCGTTGCCGAATTCGGCCTCTATTGGTCGCATCGGATCGCCCACGAAAAGCTGTTCTTCTGGCGGTTTCACGCGCTGCATCACAGCGTCGTTCGGCTCTGGGTCATCAATACCGGCCGCTTCCACGTGGCCGATTCGCTGTTCAAGATCGCCATGAGCCAGATCCCGCTCTATTGCCTGGGCGCTCCGTTGCACGTTTTCTGGTGGCTCGGCGCGGTCACGGCCTTCATGGGCATTCTTACCCATTGCAACGTCGATATGCGCACCGGCCCCTTCGACTATCTCTTCAGCACGCCGCGGCTGCACCGCTGGCATCACTCGAAGGACCTTCGCGAGGGCAACATGAACTACGGCGAGAACGTCGTGGTCTGGGACCTTTTGTTCGGCACATACTACAACCCTGACCGTCCGTCCTCCACTAACATCGGCATCAAGGGCCAGATCGCCCGAGGCTTCCTGGCACAACTGGCGCAGCCCTTCACCAAGAACGGCGTACGCGAAATCCTCGGCCTCCCGAAGAAAAGCTCATGACGGCGTCGCGTGCGGAGTAGCGTTCCCGGCTAGATTTCCGCGTGGCCCCATTGGGAAAGCCATGTGGAAAAGCTGTCCGGCGTGCCTGACGGCGCGCGCCTCGCGATCTCATAGGCGCCGACGATCGGCGAGATCGATGGGCAAAGCGCGATCAGCTGGCCGCTTCGCAGCTCCTTCTCGATGAAGGCCGGGCTGACCTGAGCAATTCCTAGGCCGGAAATGCAGGCGTCGATTGCGGCCTCGTCCGTGTCGAAGCCGATGCTGCCGCCCTTCGGCTCGAAAGGGATCGCAGCCGCATCGCACCAGCGCCGCCAGGACCAGGCGTCGGCCGTATCGAGAAGGATCGGCAGGCCGAGCACGTCGCGGGCGTCGAGTTCGCGTTCCGATCGCGCAAAGAACTGCGGTGAGCACACCGCAAGCGTGCGGTCCACCAGAAAGGCCAGCGCGTGATCGTCGCTGTCGCCGCAGCGGCGATAGGTGATCGTGATATCCGCCGGTTCGGCAGCACCCAGCGCCAGGGACTGGATGACGAGATCTTCGCTCGGATGCGCCTGCCGGTAGGAACCGATCCGGGGGATCAGCCAACGGCGGGCAATGGTGATCGGCGCCTGGATCACCAGGCGCGAGCGTTCGGGGCTGACCGCGCGCGCGCCCGTCTCAAGTGTGGCGAGCGCCCCGTTCACGTGGGTGAGGAACTGTCGCCCGGCGGCCGTCAGCGCGATCGCATTGTGGCTGCGGTGAAAAAGCGGCGTGCCCAGTGCGTCTTCAAGTGCCTTGATCTGGCGGCTGACCGCGCCCGGCGTCAGGTGCATCTCCGCGGCTGCGAGCGTCAGGCTGCCCGTGCGCGCCGTCGCCGAGAAGGCCGGCAGCACACTGAGCGGCGGAAGCTTGAAGCGTTTGGCTTGCGATTTTTTCATGCCGGCGTGAGAACCTTTCGCTTGCAAATAACTTGACCATAAATATCAACAATCCTCCATATTGGAAGGCAGGAAGCCTGATGTCGGGAGGTTTGTTGATGGCGATCGCGCGTTTTCTTCGTCTGAGGTTCGGCGGGCCGCAGCGGCGCGCAGACGCTGCCGGCGATTTTCGGCATGTGTCTACCGCAAGCGGCGAGCCGTGCGGTGACGGCCGTGGCTACCGGCTTTCGGCCTTCAGCAAGGTTGACACCGCAATGGTACAAGGAGCCCGCATGCCCAGCCCCCTTTTCACAGCCGCACGCTCGCAGCTGATCGGCGCCGTCGTTCTTGCAGGCTGCGTGCTCGGCCAGGCGACCGGTGCCGGTGCCGAAGACGCCGTTACCTTCAACGTGATCGACGATCGCGGTGTGGCGGTCACCATTCCGGCGAAGGCACAGAAGGTCGCCTCCGTTTCCTATTTCGCCGCGGATGTCGCGCTCGCCCTGGGCCTGACGCCGGTTGCGACGACCTACATGGTGGAAGGCCGTCATCCCGATTTCCTCGGCGGCTACCTCGATGGCGTCAAGCAGATCGGCCAGCGCGCCACCCCGAACATCGAGCTGCTCGCGGAGGCAAAACCGGACCTCACGGTCGCGATCCGCCGCTACACCGAAGGCAATGCTGCCCAATACGAGAAGGTCGCGCCCTATCTCGCCTACGACCTTGAACTCTACGCCGACAGCGACCGCACCATTGCGCAACTGGCGACGATCCTTGGCCAGCCGAAACGCGGGCAGGAGATCAACGCCGCCTTCAAGAGCGACCTCGAGGCCTTTGCAGCGAAGGCGCCGAAGGACAAGCACCCGCGTTTCGTGGTGATGTGGGGCGGGGACATTCCCTGGGTCTTTCGATCGGAAAACATGACTGCCGCCATCCTGGTGGCGCTTGGTGGCGACAACATCGCCGGTCAGAACCCGACGCCGTCCGTTCCCGGGAACTGGGGCATGGAAATGAGCCTCGAAACCCTGCTGGAGCAGGATCCGGAAGTCATCTTCGTCTATGACTACGGCCCGGACCGCCCTCAGGAAAACAATCCGATCTGGCAGCAGCTCTCGGCGGTGAAGAACGCACGCGTGCACTATGTCGGCGACCATTGGGTTGAGGCGCACGGGCCGATCGCCCGCCAGATGGTACTGCGCGAGGCAGCGCATCTGCTCTATCCCGATGCCTTTCCAGCCATCGACGTGAAGGCGGAAGCCCGCAAGTTCATCCCCGCCTCAATCCAGTAACAGGTGAACCGGCCCTTGCACTTGCGGGGCCGGCAAATTCTCATGCCCCGTAACCGTCCTACAGTTTCTGAAGCGCGCCGCATCGTCGGGCTGGCAACGCCGCTGGCGCTGGTACAGCTGGCGCAGGTCGCAATCTCGACCACCGACCTGCTGATGCTCGGCTGGGTCGGTGGCGAGGCGCTTTCGGCTGCCGCACTCGGGCTCGCCGTGTTCAATCTGCTGCGCACGATTGGCTTCGGTCTGATCGTCGGCACGTCGAATCTCGTTGCCGAGGCATCCGGCGAAAAGGTGGCGCCGTCTCATTTGCTGGGTTCGCTGAGCATCGCTGCCGTTGCCGGGCTGATTTCGGCAGCGTTGATGATGATCGGCGGCAGCGGCCTGCGCTGGCTCGGACAGGATGCCGGCGTCGTCGAGCTTGCGCGCGAGTATCTGATGTTTCTGGCGCCCGGCATCATCCCGCTCTTCTGCTTTTACGCCTATCGTGGCGTCGTCGTCGGCCGGCGTCAGGCGAATTTCCTGCTTACGATCACGCTCGCGACCATTCTGGTCAATGCCCTGCTCGACTATGGCCTGCTGTTCGGCACGTTCGGCCTGCCGAAGCTCGGCGCTTCGGGCGTCGCAGCCGCAAGCACGCTCGCCTTCCTGGCACAATTCGCTGCCATTGCCTGGATAACGCACCGGCGGCTGTCGTTCTCGCGCCTCGTGTCGATGGGGGAGGTCGTCGCAGCCATCCGGCGGCTGCTTGCGATCGGCATTCCGACAGCCGGATCCTACGCATCCGAGGCCGGCTTCACCGCGCTGGTCACGCTTATGGTCGGGGCCTGGGGTGCCGCCGCGCTCGCCGCGCAGGCGGCGGTCAATCAGGTCGTCTATGTCGTCTTCATGCTGTCGGTCGGGCTTTCGCACGCGACCTCGGTCGGGGTCAGCGAAGCCTTTGCGGCCGGCGACAGCGAACGCGCGCGGCGGGTCGGCGGAACGGGGCTGCTGCTCGGCATTTCAGTCGCCTCCGTCTTCGCTCTGATTATCCTGTTGCTGCCGGCGCCGATCCTGGCTCTGTTTTCCCTGTCGCCGGCCGGATCCGAGGGCGCAACCTATCTGGCCGCGTCCGCGCTGGTGTCTGTCGCGGCGCTCGCCCAGCTGCCCGATTTCGCGCAGAACATCGGTATCGGCGCGCTTCGCGGCGTCGGCCGTGCCGCGAGCGGCTTCTGGATCACGCTTGCAAGCTATTGGCTGATCGGTGCGCCGGCCGCCTGGCTCATCGGTTTCCACCTCGCTCCCGGCGCCGTCGGTGTCTGGCTCGGCATGGGGCTTGGGTTCGCTGCCGCCGCGACCGGTCTTTTCTGGGCCTTCCATCGCGCGACGACCGATATGACCGCTGTAGGGAACGTCTCGGAGCAACGGCCATGAGCGACCAGACGCGCGCACCGCTGTGGTTTGCGATGTTGCTGGCGGTAGCGCTGATTGTCAGCGTGTCGGCGCTGATCTTCGGCGCAAAGCCGATGACGCTTTCCCAGGCGCTGGCGGCACTATCATCGCCGGCTGGCGGTACTGATTCGATCATCGTCTGGACACTGCGCATGCCGAGAAGCATCGCCGCCTACTTCGCAGGCGCAGCTCTCGCCGTCTCGGGCTACCTGCTGCAATCGATCACGCGCAATCCGCTGGCCGCACCCGACCTCACCGGCGTCACCGCCGGCGCCGTGGCGTTCATCGTCGCGAGCTTCGTCCTTTTCCCTGCCGTATCTTCCACGCTCTTTCCGGCAATCGGGATGGTCGGCGGATTGGCGGCGGCCGCGCTGACGCTGTGGACGGCAAGGGGCGGGCGGGCGTCGCCGCTGCACCTGGCGCTGGGCGGGATCACGGTCGCCCTGTTCTTAAATGCGGTCACCACTTACCTGCTCGTCCGAGGCGGGCCACAATCGCCCTCGGTGCTGTTCTGGCTTTCCGGCGGCTTTCAAGGGAGATCCTGGGCGCAGGTCGGCTTCATGCTGCCGTGGATCGTCGTTGGGCTCGGCATCGCTCTTTGCTGCCACCGCATCATCGCGCTCCTGTCGCTCGGCGACGGGGCCGCCGCCGGCATGGGCGCCAATCCCGTTCTGTTGAAGCTCGTGCTGCTTGCCGCAGCCATTTGCCTCGTTGCCGGCGTAACGCCGGTTGCCGGGCCTGTTGCCTTTGTCGGGTTGGCCGCCCCGCATCTTGTCCGGCTGCTGCGGCCGGGCTCGGCGCTCTGGGCGCTTCTCCTCAATATCGCGCTTGGCGGATGCCTGTTGATGACGGCGGACGCACTCGCCCGCTCGGTCGCCGCGCCACGGGAAATTCCGGTCAGTATCTTCACCGCGCTGATCGGCGGCCCGGTGTTCGTCTATCTGACCCAACGCGGCCCGCGGCCCGGTGCTGGAGGCGGGCGTCGATGACGAGGACCACGACCGAAACACCGGCGCTGCGACATACCGTGCTGCTGGTCGCCCTATTTCCCGGCCTCCTGCTGGTGGCGATCCTGCTCGGGGTCGCCGACCTGCCTCTGTCTGACGTCGCCGCCGTCCTCATCGGACGCGGATCGGACAATGCGCAGCTGATCATCGAGACCATCCGGATCCCGCGCATCCTGACCGGCATGCTCGCCGGTATGCATTTTGCGGTCGCCGGTGCCCTGCTGCAGACGGTTACGCGCAACCCGCTGGCCGACCCGACCATCATGGGCATTTCTCAAGGGGCGACGCTGGCGGTGACCCTGTTCCTCTTCGTCGCGGTCTATGGCGTCGCCTCCGATGCCAACACGCTTTACGCCCTGCCGGTTGCCTGGCTGCCGCTGGTCGGCGCCATCGGCGGGCTTGCGGCCGGGGCGCTGATTTATGGCCTTGCCGTCCGCAGGGGATTGAGCGCTCTGCGCGTAACGCTGTGCGGCATCGCGATCGGCGCCTTTCTGCATGCACTTGCCATGGGCATCATCGTCGGTTGGGGCAGCGCCCGGTTCGAGATCGTCATGCAATGGCTTGCTGGCAGCCTTTATGCGCGTGGCTGGGAGCATGTGGTCTTTCTCCTGCCGTTCACGCTCGCCGCGCTCGCTGTGCTTCCGTTCCTCCACCGTTCGCTGGCGATCTTGCGCTTCGAAGAGGACGTCTCACGCTCCTTCGGGCTGAATTATCGCCTGCATTTCACCCTGGTTCTCGCCGTTGCCTGCGTCCTTGCCGCCAGTGCCGTCGGCGTCGTCGGTCCGTTGATTTTCATCGGGCTCGTGGTGCCGCATCTTGCAAGGTTCCTGGCCGGTCGCCATTTCGCGGCGGTCCTGCCGCTGACGGCCCTCATCGGCGCGACACTGGTCGTGGCGGCCGATCTCGCCGGACGGCTTGCCGGCGGCGCCGAGGAAATTCCGATCGGTGTCGTCACCGCCTTTGCAGGCGCGCCGTTCCTGCTCGTTCTACTTCGCCGCTACCGATGAGGCCGTGATGCATCTCAAAGCCGCCGACGTCACCATTCGCTATGCCGGGCATTGCGCACTCGCGACCTTCGCCCTTGCGCTCGGCCGCGGCGAAATCGTTGCGCTGATCGGCCCCAACGGGTCGGGCAAGAGCACCGCACTCCATGCGCTTGCAGGATTGACGGTGCCGGAGGCCGGCGACGTGACGCTCGATGGCCGGTCGGTGCGCTCATGGAAGCGTCGCCAGCTCGCGCGCCGGCTTTCCTTCCTGCCGCAGGCGCCGCTCTCGCCCGAGGGCATGACGGTCGAGCAGCTGGTCCGGCATGGACGCTTTGCCCATATCGGCGCCTTCGGCGGCTTTTCCGCCGCAGACCGCCAGGCGGTCGATTGGGCGCTCGACAGCGCCGATCTGCACGATATCGCGCATCGGGATCTGAGAGCCTTGTCGGGTGGTGAGCGGCAGCGGGCCTGGATTGCGGCGGCGCTTGCGCAGGAAACCGAGATCCTGTTGCTCGACGAGCCGACCTCGTTTCTCGACATCGGTCATCAAGTGGAAGTGCTGGAACTGCTTTGCCGCCTGCGCCGCGAGCGGCAGGTAACGGTCGTGGTCGCCATCCATGACCTCAACCAGGCCATGGCGATTGCCGACCGCATCGTGCTGCTGGCGAAAGGTCGGACCCTGTTTTGCGGCACGGCCGATACGCTCGCCGACAGCGGGCTCGTCGAGACGACGTTTTCGGTCAGCGGCGCGTTCGAGCGCCCGCGCGATCAGGCGGGCGCTGTCTATTTCAACGCCCACATCGCCACGTGAGCGGCAATGCGCCCGGTGCACTTAGGCCCGGGCGAATTGTGAAGTTGTCAGGCCGCAAAGGCCGGCTTGCGTGCGCCGATCCTCAAGACGTAGTAGATCGCCCCGCCGATGGCGACGCCGAAGAACCAGCCATAGATTCCCCACCAGGCGGGCAGGATGGTGGTGAAGGTCGGCAGGATCGAGGAGAACAGTGCGCCGATGGCAAAGGCGATAAACGCGCTGCCGTGCCAGCCGCCCTGGAAGCGGAACTCGCCGTCCTCGTGATAGAGCGCTTCGACATTCAGCTGGCCGCGGCGGATCAAATAATAATCTACCATCATCACCCCGAAGATCGGCCCCATCGTCGAGCCGATAAAGTTGACGAAATGCGCAGCCCCCGTTTCCCAAGGGGCGAACGGATAGAGGATGAGCGCAATCAGCGCCGCAATGTAGCCGCCGCGCTTGAAGTTGATCTGCCGCGGAAAGACGTTGGCAAAGTCGAAGGCCGGCGACACGAAGTTCGCCACCACGTTGATGCCGAGCGTCGCGACGGCGAAGGTAAGTGCGGCGAGCAGCGCCAGGAACCAGCTGTCGAATTTCGCCGAAATCTGGTCCGGATGCAGCAGCACTTCGCCATAGACGGCAAAGGCGGCGGTCGTCGTCACGCCGGCGACCAGGCAGAAGGCGAGCAGGTTGATCGGCAGGCCCCAGAGATTGCCCTTGCGTAGCGTCTTCACGTCGGTCGCATAGCGCGAGAAGTCGCAGAAGTTCAGATAGAGCGCTGCGAAGTAGGTGATCCAGGTGGCGGCGACCGCGGCCAGCGCCGGGAAGCTGCCGGGCTCCCAAGGAACGCCTGCGTCCTTGGTCTTTTCGATGAGCACGTCGCGCGGGATTTCCGAACCGAAGGAGAACGTCCCTGATTTGACGATCAGATAGACTGCGAGGATCAGCATCATGATCCAGACGGCCGGGCCTGCCCAATCCTGGAACTTGCGAACGGTCTCCATGCCGCGCTGGATGATAAGCAGTTGCAGCGACCAGACGACGACGTAGCAGATGACCTCAAGCGTCGAGTGGCCGAGCATGTGGCTGTTTTGATGGAAGGCCAGCATGCTTTCGTTGCGAATGAGAAGCGCCACGATCGCGCCGGACGCTGCTGCCGTCTGCGCGCCGTACCAGAAACAGGCGACGACGGCGCGCACCAGCGCCGGAACGTTGGCGCCGAAGGTGCCGAAGGAGGCGCGGGCGAGAACGGGGAAGGGCACGCCGGTGCGTACGCCCGCATTGCCGACGAGGCTCATCAGGAAGAAGATCACCAGCGAGCCGATGCCGATCGCGATGACGAAGTTTATGAAGCTGCCGCAGAGCAGGAACAGGCTTGCTGCGAGGTAGTATCCCCACAGGCTATGCACGTCGGATGTCCACACATTGAAGATGCTGAAAGCGCCCCACCGGCGCTCCTCGGCCGGTGCCAGATCCTCGTTGTACAACGAGGGCGACGGATCGCGTACTGCCATGTCTTCCTCCGTATTTCCTCCGGGCCCCCCTCGGACCCGAGCTTGATTCTGCTCCCGTTTTGAGTCGTTGCAAAAAGCTTTTTTCGGATTGTATACAATCTCACCCTGGCGTGCATGGCCAGCCGCCGAAAGCTGCGCTGGCGCTTTATGCACCAAGCCGTTCGCGCTCTGCCAGCCGCCAGGCGCGGGGCGTCACGCCTGTCTGGCGCAGGAAAAAGCGGGAGAAATAGGCGGGGTCGGCGAAGCCGAGGCGGAAGCTGATTTCCTGGACGCTGGCGCGGGTGAAAACGAGTTCGCGCTTTGCTTCACCGACGAGCTTTCGCGAGATCATTTCGTGGGCGCTGAGGCCGGCGACGGCGCGCGTGATCCGGTTGAGATGGGTTTGCGACAGGCCAAGTTCGCGGGCATAGGCGGCGGCCGGCCAATGCGAGCGGAGGTGCTGCTGCAAAAGCGCTTGGAAGCGCTGGACCCGCCGCTCGTTTTCACTCTGGCTGCTGTCATCCCGGTCGTCGCTCGTCTCGTCGAGACGGACCGTCAGCGTCAGCGCGGCGGTCAGGTAGGCGTCCAGAAGATCGGCGCGGTTGCCACGGCTGGTTTCCCATTCCCTGGCAAGACGTGTGAGGGTTGCTGCGATGTAGGCAGCATCTTCGCCGCCGTCGAGCCGGATCAGGTGCGGGATGGCGAGCCAGGCGCCAAGGCGGCTGCGCTCGCCGGGCGCTGTCTTCAAGTGCGAAGCGAGGATGGTGAAGACGAAGCCGTCGATGTCGCGCGAGAAGCGGAAACCGTGGCTGAGCGCCGGCGGAACGGTAATGACCATCGGCGGTTCGATCATGTTGACTGCGTTGCCAAAGACCGCATCGCCGGAGCCGCCAGCAATGTACAAGATCTGAAAGAAGCTCTCGTGCCGGTGCAGCCCGATCTCCCAGTGGTAGAGGCTGCTTCTTGACGGAATAGTCTCGCAATGCAGCCAGAAATCCGGCCGTTCTCCGGTCTTTTCGCCGTAGAGTTCGTAGGTCGGAACCGTCTTCCTCATGCAGCACATCCTGAAGCCATGTTCGATTTGTGCAATTTCATGGCGGATTTGTCCATTGAGAGCGAAGCCGGCCCGGCGCAGATTTTGCCAAAAGACAATTCTGACAAAAGGCAATTCCGGAGGAGAGCATGCGCACCAAGGTGGTCATCATCGGGTCGGGCCCGTCAGGGCTTTTGCTCGGGCAATTGCTGACGGAAGCGGGCATCGACAATGTCATTGTCGACCGTGTCAGCAAGGACTACATCCTCGGGCGCGTGCGCGCCGGCGTGCTGGAGGAAGGCACGGTCGGCCTGATGGATCGCGCTCAAGCCGGGGCGCGCATGCATCAGGAGGGCCTGCCGCATGACGGCTTCTCGCTCGCCTTCGATGGCCGCGATCACCGCATCGATCTCAGGCAACTGACCGGGGGCAAGCGCGTCATGGTTTATGGCCAGACGGAGCTGACGCGCGACTTGATGGAGCATCGCGAGCGCTCAGGGGCTGTCACGATCTACGAGGCGGCCAATGTCCAACCGCATGATTTCGACGGTCATCTGCCCTATGTGACCTTCGAGAAGGATGGCACGGCGCAGCGCATCGACTGCGACTTCATCGCCGGCTGCGACGGCTTTCACGGGATCAGCCGCAAGTCGGTACCGGAAAAGGCGCTCAAGACCTTCGAGAAGGTCTATCCCTTCGGCTGGCTGGGCATTCTCGCCGACGTGCCGCCGGTCGACCACGAACTGATCTATGCCAACCATCCGCGCGGTTTCGCGCTTTGCTCGATGCGTTCGACGACGCGCAGCCGCTACTACATCCAGTGCGCGGTGAGCGAAAAGATCGAGGATTGGTCCGACACGCGCTTCTGGGACGAACTTCGCCGGCGGCTGCCGTCTCATCATGCCGAAGCAATGGTAACGGGACCGTCCTTTGAAAAATCAATCGCGCCGCTGCGCTCTTTCGTTGCCGAGCCGATGCGTTTCGGCCGGCTGTTCCTGGTCGGCGATGCCGCCCATATCGTGCCGCCAACCGGCGCGAAGGGTCTGAACCTTGCCGCCAGCGACGTGCATTATCTCTTCGAGGGGCTGCTCGAACACTACCAGGATCGCTCGAATGCCGGCATCGACGCCTATTCGGCGCGGGCGCTGGCGCGCGTGTGGAAGGCCGTGCGCTTCTCCTGGTGGATGACGACGATGCTGCACCGTTTTCCGGATACCGGCGATTTCGACCAGCGCATCCAGGAAGCCGAACTCGACTACCTCACCCATTCGGTGGCGGCAGAAACGGCGCTGGCGGAGAACTATGTCGGCTTGCCTTACTGAGCGGCGGCGGTGCGGTCGGCCCATTCGCCTCTAAGCATGCCATAGATCGCTGTGTCCCACCTGGCATCTCCGACCTTGGCGGAGGAGCGTCTGACGCCTTCCTCGTAAAAGCCGAGGCTTCGGTAGGTGCGGATCGCCGCCTCGTTGAACGTGTAGACGTTGAGCTCCAGCCGCTCGAAGGCGGGGTCGGCGAAAAAGCGGCGGGTGACTTCGCTGAGGAAAGGCTGGGCGAGGCCCTGGCCGCGCATGCGTGGATTGATGGCAACCCGGGCGAGGCGGCCGACGCCGTTTGCCCAGTCGAGCGCTACCTGCGCATGGCCGGCGAGCTTGCCGTCGGCGACGCCTGCAAACATCAAGCGCTCAGGTTCGGCACCCTTGGTTCCGGCGAGCATCGCTTCGAGCTGTGCCGCTTGCAGCGGAAAGGAGAGGCCGGGGCCGCCCCATAGCACCAGCGCCTCCAGGCTTGAAAACCAGTCGAGCATCTCGGGGATATGCGCTTCGGAAAATGCGTCAACAAGGAGGGGAGCGGTCGGCATGGTTCACCATTTTGTCGGGCCCGCAATCTTGGCTGTGGAGCGGGGCTTGTAAAGCCGCGAATTCCGACACACCGCCGAAAGGGCCTCAGTTCGCTTCCATCGCCAGCCGCATATCCTGCACCGTGGCGCGGGTCGCCTCGACATAGGCGTCGACCAGGTGGCGGTTTCTCGTTTCGCGGAGCCAGCAGAGGCTGAGATCCGACGCAATGCTGGGGAGAAACGGCTTGATTGTCAGCCGGTCGCGCTGGCCAAAGGCGAACACCGGATCGACGATGGCGATCCCCAGTCCGTTGGCGACCATTTCGCATACCGCCGGCGCAAGGGTCGCATCCATGATGTAGTTCAACCGCGTGCCATAGACATCGAGCGTGCTTTCGATCTTTTGCCGGATGCGGTTGTCCGCTGCAAAGCCGATATAGGGCTCGCCGTGGATATCGGCGGGCACGATCTCCTGTTTCGCAGCGAAGCGATGGTCGCGCGGCGCAATGCAGACGAGGTCTCCGCCGCGCAAGGGAACGCACTCGATATAGGGGTTGTCCGTATTGCGGTTGATGAGGCCGATATCGACCTGCTTGGATAGCAGCCATTCGACGATGAACTGCGAACTGCGGATCACCACCGAGATGTAGGCGTCGCCATGCCCCGCAAGAAAGCGCTTGTTGGTGTCGCTGATGAAGAGGCCGGAAAGCGCCGGCATCACACCGACCGAGATCTGCCCCAGTTCCTCGCGCCGGATCAGGTCGACGGCGCGCTCGATCTGCTTGATGCCGGCGAAGACACGATCGATCTCCTTGTAGAGCCGCATGCCATGCTCCGAAGGAATGAGCCGCCCCTTGATGCGGTCGAAGAGTTCAAGCTCCGTATCTTCTTCCAGATGCGCCAGGAGCTTGCTCACGGCGGGTTGCGAGATATGCAGCACTTCCGCGGCACGGCTGACCGTGCCGCATTCGATCACGGCTTTAAGAGCCTCGATTTGTCGCAGGTTCGGTGCGCGCTTCATTTCATAACTTCATTCGGGGCAAACTTGCCCATACCCTAGCTTTGCGCGCGGAGGTTGACAATCCGGCCGACCAAGACCCCCGCAAAATATCGCCGTTTGCCGTGCCGGCTTAAATTCTGGGCTATAACCTTTTGGAATGGATGCAGGCTCAAAAACAATTAGACGGACCAAATTTGCTGCGCCAATCTTTATGCAGGCTGCAACTGGATCGATCCGGCTGCGCGATCGGCGACGGGATCAGAAGCGCGTATGCGCGCTCTGGCGCCATCAAGTCACGCTGGGAGGCGAGAGGAGAAACAAATGATTATCGGGCAGAAGATCAATCGCAGGAACGCGCTCAAGCTGTTGGGGGCAGGCGGTGCAACGGTGCTCACCGCGCCTTACCTCATCCGGTCGGCGCGTGCTGAGAGCTCGGTTCTCAACATCACCACCTATGACAAGTTCCTGCCGCAGGATTTCATCGAGCAGTTCCAGAAGGACACAGGCATCGAGGTTCGCATCCGCCTGACCGACGACCAGGGCAAGCAGTACAATCTCTTGACGGCGGAAGGCGCAAACCCGACCACGGACATCGTGACGGTCGCCGGCCACCGCTACGGCCAGTTCATCGGCTCCAAGCTGGTGCAGGCGCTGGATACGGCAAAGCTGCGTAATTGGGCGAACCTCAACCCCGCCTATCAGGACGCCGCCTGGGCGCGCTTCGAGGGCAACCTTTGGGGATTGCCGATCCTTGCCGGCTACGAAGGCCTCGTGCGCAACACCGACTACGTGTCGGAGGCCGACAGCTGGGGCATCATGTTCGACGAGAAGTACGAAGGCCTGACCGCCTATATGGCGGGCGACTTCATGTCGATCACCATGAAGTATCTGGGCCATGACGGCGACTTCGTCACCTACACCGACAAGGTCGAGGAGGCCCAGAAGGCCGCCAGCCAAGCGCGCGACCACCTGATCAAGCACAAGCACATGGTTCGCAAATACTACGATGCGGCCAGCGAAGTGCAGCAGATGTTCATCAACGAGGACATCCATCTGGCGCAGGCCTGGTCGGGCCCGGCTGCCAAGCTGATCATGGACGGCGTGCCGGTCAAGCTCTCCGTGCCGAAGGAAGGCACCTACGGCTTCTGCTACACGCTGAACATCGTCAACAACGCGCCGAACGCCGAGAACGCCTACAAGCTGTTCGACGCGATCCTGGCGAACCCCGAGGTCGGGGCGGCGATGACGCGCACCTCCGGCTTCAGCTCGACGATATCGGGTGTCGACAAGCTGCTCGACGAGAGGGAGCGGCTGGCATCGACCCTGCCGCAGGACGAGCTCGAGCGCGTCACCTTCTTCAGCTCGCTCAACCGCTCGATGAAGAACGAGATCATCGATCGCGCCGTCGCCGAACTGAAAGCGGCCTAAGCAATCGCATTGCGATGACTGACTGACTGACCTCGCCGTAGCGGCGGGGTCAGAACGGTGACGCATGTTCTGCCAACGCCCGTCGGGTCGCGGACAAGCTTTGGGATAATTCAATGGCCGTGGGAACACATACGGCAGGTGGCGGTCTCCCCGTCCGTGCTGCGCACATGAAATACTCGACCGGGGTCGCAAGGGTGATCAACTCACCGCTCTATCGCTACACCTTGGGCGCCGTTGCCGAGTGGCGATACGGACGCATCCTGCTTTTGGCCGGCGTGCCGGTCGTCTGGATGCTGATGATGCATATCGGCCCCATCTACGAGATGCTGCGCATCAGCCTCCTGTCCAGCTATCCGCCGCAGCCGGGCGTCGAGGCCGAATTCACGTTCGACAACTACGCGCTCTTCTTCAGTGAAAAGCTCTACTGGATGCCGCTGCTGCGCAGCTTCATCTATGCCTCCATCGCAACCGCCGTCACCCTGGTCGTGGTCTATCCGGTTGCCTATTACGTGGCGAAGGTGGTTGCGACCGGCAACAGGTCACGGGCGCTGCTCCTGCTCTTGGCCCCGTTCTGGGCCGGTGAAATCATCCGTATCTTCTCGGTCATCATGCTTCTCGCCAATCGCGGTGCCGTTAACGTGCTGCTCAGGGAAATCGGGCTGACCGAGCGTCCGATCCAGATGCTCTACACCTCGTTTTCGATCAGCTTCGGCCTCGTCTACATGGTCTGCCTTTACATGCTGCTGCCGCTCTATTCGGCGATCGAGAAGATCCCGAAGTCGCTGCTCGATGCCTCAGCCGATCTCGGGGCAGGGCCGTTCACGCGCTTCCGCCGCATCATCCTGCCGCTTTCGCGCGACGGCATCGTGTCCGGATGCTCGCTGGTCTTCCTCACCTGCATGGGCGTGTTTGCCGCTCCCATTCTGCTCGGCGGGCCGACCACCAGCATGTTCTCCGAGACGATCAGCAGTTTCTTCCACGGCGCCAGCAGCCGTTGGCCGGCCGGTGCCGCCTTCGCGATGATCATGCTTGCCGCATCCCTCGTCACCGTCGGTCTGTTCATGCGGGTCGTCGGCGGCTCGAAGCAAAGGACATTCTGATGCGCGCCCTGTTTCACGATTGGCCCGGGCTGGCCCTCAAGTCCTTCTACTGGCTGTTTGTCCTGTACCTGTTTCTGCCGTTGTCGCTGATGGTGGCGGTCAGCTTCAAGGACGCGAGCTTCATTTCGTTTCCGCTCGGAAACCTGACGATCGACTGGTACGCCAAGGTCATAAAGGACAAGCAGTTCCTGGACGCCTGCCTCTACACCATCATGATCGCCGCGGCGACGACGGCCATTGCAACGGTGATCGGTGTCTGGATCGCGATGCTGATCGGGTCGCTGCGCGGGGCCGCTCAATACGTGGCCTTTGCGGTGGCCTGCCTGCCGGCCGTGGTGCCGGGCATGATCTCGGCGATTTCGCTGCGCATCTTCATCACCACCATCGATCTGCCGACGGGCACGGTCGCCATCATCCTCGGCCACGTCGTCCACGCCGTGCCTTTCGTGGTGGTCATGGTGCTGACGCGGCTGCGCTCGATGCCGGGCAATCTGGTCGATGCCGCGCGCGATCTCGGTGCCGACAGTATCGTAACCTTCTTCCGCGTCACGCTTCCCTATCTGGGACCGGCCATCTTCGGCGGCATGATCTTCTGCCTGCTGCTGTCGAGCGACGACTTCGTCCGCACCTTCTTCCTCGGCGGCTATCGCCCGACGCTGCCGATGCTGATCTTCGCCCGGGTGCAGTCCGGCATGTCTCCGGAGATCAACGTCATGGCGACGCTCGTCCTGGTCGTGACCGCCGTGGTCGGGCTCTACGCAGAATATCTCACACGTCGTTCGAGGATCCGCTGATGCAACCGGTTGTTCAGTTCGAAAATATCCGCAAGAGTTTCGGCAGCTTTGTCGCCGTCGATAATCTCAATCTCAACATCGAGCGCGGCAAGTTCGTCACCCTGCTCGGCCCCTCCGGCTGCGGCAAGTCGACAACGCTGCGCATGCTGGGCGGGTTTGAAACGCCGACCGAGGGCCGCATCTTGCTCTCCGGCCGCGACGTGACAATGGTTCCGCCGAACCGGCGCAACGTCAACATCGTGTTCCAGGACTACGCGCTGTTCCCGCACATGTCGGTCGCGAAGAACATCGCCTTCGGCCTGGAGCTGAAGGGTGTCGACAACCGCCAGATCCAGCGGCGCGTATCGGAGCTTCTGGAACTCGTGCAGCTGCAGGATTTTGCCGGCCGCCTTCCGTCCGAGCTGTCGGGCGGCCAGCGTCAGCGTGTCGCGCTGATGCGCGCCTTGGCGCCCGATCCGGACGTTCTGCTTCTGGACGAGCCGCTTTCCGCCCTCGACGCCAAGCTTCGCCAGACGATGCAGATCGAGCTCAAGGCGATCCAGGAACAGACCGGCAAGACCTTCATGTTCGTGACCCACGACCAGGAAGAGGCGCTCACCATGTCGGATACGATCGTGGTCATGAACAATGGCCGTATCGAGCAGATGGGCGATCCGGCGACCCTCTACAAGCGCCCCGGCTCCGCCTTCGTGGCGACCTTCCTCGGCGAAACCAATCTGTTGCATTCCGACGTCGTCGGTACTGACGCCGGCGAAGCGGCGGTGCGGTGGAACGGCATGACGATCAAGGCGTCCGCCGGCGCGCTCTCGCCCAAGGCCGGCGACGCGATCTACGTCGTCCTGCGGCCGGAAGCGATCCAATGCTCGGCGCAGGAACCGGGTGTCGCCAACCGGATCCGTGGACGGATCCGCCAGCGGGTTTTCAAGGGCAACCACACATCGCTCAAGGTCGAGATCGGCGAGGGGCATCTGCTCAACGCGCTCGTTCATCCGAGCGAGGTGGAAGGCCTAAGCCGCGACGACATCTGGGTCGGCTGGTCGTCCGAAGCGACCACGCTCATCCCCGCCCGAAACGCGGCTTAGCCGCAACACCTCGACAGCGGGCGCCCCGGCTGCGCCCGTCACCCGATATCAATGAAAGTGGAAAACGACATGCGCGTAGGTATCGCAGGTGCTGGCTCTATTGCCTTTGGCACCGCTGCACTTCTTGAAAAACTGGGACACAAGGCAACGCTCTGGTCGCCGTCCGGCACCGGCACTGTGGCACTCGCAGAGGGAGGGCGCCTCACGGCCGAGGGCGCCATCGAAGGCACCTTCCTTCCGGCCGTTGCCAAGCGTGCGGAAGATCTCGTCCACGATAC
The DNA here is from genome assembly GCF_014852035.1 of Ensifer sp. ENS03. NCBI lineage: Bacteria > Pseudomonadati > Pseudomonadota > Alphaproteobacteria > Hyphomicrobiales > Rhizobiaceae > Ensifer > Ensifer sp. ENS03. The sequence goes on from NZ_JACVAV010000003.1 coordinate 699,619, forward strand.
CGATGCGATCCTCATCGCGCTGCCGGCCTATGGTCACCGCTTCGTGCTGGACGCAATCGCGCCGCATCTGACTGCCGGTCAAGTGGTGATCTTCAGCTCGCATACCTCGTTCGGAGCGCTTTATCTCTCGTCGCTTCTGGCAGCACGCGGCATCACCTTGCCGATCGTTGCCTGGGGCACGACGATCGTCAGCGGCCGGAAGCTCGGCCCTGCGCTGGTGCAGGTGAACACCATCCGCAAGCAGGTCGATCTCGCGACCGTTCCGGCATCGGAAAGTGCGCGCGGCCATGCGGTTTGCACGGCGCTTTTCGGCGAACATTTTGTCGATCGCGGCAGCCTGCTGGCGATCGCGCTTTCAAACCTCAATCCGCAAAACCACCTCGGGATCGCGCTCGGCAACATGTCGCGCATGGAGCGCGGCGAGACCTGGGTTCAGGCCCAGAACGTCACCCCCAATATCGGTCGTCTCCTGGAGACACTCGACCTCGAACGCCTGGCTGTCGCCGAGAAGCTGCAGCTGAAAGTGCGCGACATTTTTCAGCATTTCCACCTGTCGTTCCATGTGCCGGTCAGCACGATCTCGCAGATGAACCAGGAAATGCATGAGGCCGGACATAACGGCACGGGTCCTGCGACGGCCGACAGCCGCTACGTGACGGAGGATGTTCCCTTCGGTCTGGTCGTCACTGCGCAGCTCGCGCGCCTTGCCGGATGCCCGGCTGACCTGCACGAGGCCGGTATCCGCATCTTCTCGGCCATGTACGGCCGAGACTTCGAAGGCGAGAACGACCTCCTTCCGGAACTGGGCCTCGAGCGGCTGGATCTCGAAGGTCTCGATGCCCTGTGCCGCACCGGCTTCCCGCCTGTCGTCGCTGTCGATCGAGCCGAGGGACGTGTCTGAATGAGTGATCGCTTCCTCACCCATCTCCGTTCAGAACTCGAGGGCCTGAAGACGGCCGGGTTGTACAAGTCGGAGCGTGTGATCACCTCGAAGCAGGCGGGTGAGATCAAGGTCGCCTCGGGCGAGCGGGTGCTCAACTTCTGCGCCAACAACTATCTCGGCCTTGCCGATAACACGGAGCTGGCCGAGGCCGGCAAACAGGCGCTCGACCGCTACGGCTACGGCATGGCCTCGGTGCGCTTCATCTGCGGCACGCAGGAGGAGCATAAACAGCTGGAGGCACGCATTTCGTCCTTCCTCGGCCTGGAAGACACGATCCTCTATTCCTCCTGTTTCGATGCCAATGGCGGCCTGTTCGAAACGCTGCTCGGCGAAGAGGATGCGATCATCTCCGATGCGCTCAACCACGCCTCGATCATCGACGGCGTGCGGCTGTCGAAGGCCAGGCGCTTCCGCTACGCCAACAACGACATGGCGGCGCTGGAGGAGGAGCTGAAGAAGGCCGAGGGCAGCCGCTTCAAGCTGATCGCCACGGACGGCGTCTTCTCGATGGACGGCATCATCGCCAATCTTAAGGGCGTCTGCGATCTCGCCGACAAATATGGCGCCATGGTCATGGTCGACGACAGCCATGCGGTCGGTTTCGTCGGGAAGAATGGCCGTGGCTCGGCCGAACATTGTGGCGTCGAGGGCCGGATCGACATCATCACCGGCACGCTCGGCAAGGCGCTCGGCGGTGCCTCGGGCGGCTACACCGCGGCCAAGGCCGAAGTGGTCGACTGGCTCAGGCAGCGCTCGCGCCCTTACCTGTTTTCCAACACCCTGGCGCCGGTGATTGCCGCCGCCTCGCTGAAGGTGTTCGACCTGATCGACAACGGCGATGCCTTGCGCGAACGGCTCTATGCCAATGCGAGCCTGTTTCGCACCGAGATGTCGAAGCTCGGCTTCACGCTGGCCGGCGAGGGCCACCCGATCATCCCGGTGATGCTCGGTGATGCCGCACTCGCCCAGGAGATGGCGGCGCGCATGCTGAAGAAGGGCGTCTATGTCATCGGCTTCTCCTTCCCGGTGGTGCCGAAGGGCCAGGCGCGCATCCGCACGCAGATGTCGGCAGCGCATAGTGAAGCGGATGTCCGCCGGGCAATCGCCGCCTTCGAAGAGGTCGGCCGCGACCTCGGCGTGATCTGAGGGAGAGACTGATGACGAACATGATGAAGGCGCTGGTGAAGTCGAAGCCGGAAGAGGGCCTCTGGATGGAGCGCGTGCCGGTGCCGGAGATCGGCCCGAACGACGTGCTGATCAAGGTGAAGAAATCGGCGATCTGCGGCACCGACGTGCACATCTGGAACTGGGACCAGTGGGCGCAAAAGACCATTCCGGTGCCGATGGTCGTTGGTCACGAGTTCATGGGCGAGATCGCCGAGGTCGGCTCGGCCGTCACCAAGTACCATGTCGGCGAGCGGGTCTCGGGCGAGGGCCACATCGTCTGCGGCAAGTGCCGCAACTGCCGGGCCGGCCGCGGGCATCTGTGCCGCAACACGCTCGGCGTCGGCGTCAACCGGCCAGGTTCGTTCGGCGAGTTCGTCTGCCTGCCGGAGTATAACGTCGTGCCGATCCCGGAGGATGTGCCCGACGAGATCGCGGCGATCTTCGATCCGTTCGGCAATGCGGTGCACACAGCACTCTCCTTCGATCTCGTCGGCGAGGACGTGCTGGTGACCGGCGCCGGGCCGATCGGCATCATGGGGGCGCTGGTCGCCAAGCGTTCGGGCGCGCGCAAGGTGGTGATCACCGACATCAACCCGACGCGGCTGGCGCTCGCGAAAAGCGTCGGCATCGACCATGTCGTCGATGCCTCGAAGGAAAACCTTGCCGACGTGATGAAGGCGATCGGCATGACCGAAGGTTTTGACGTCGGGCTGGAAATGTCGGGAGCGGCCCCTGCCTTCCGCGACATGATCGACAAGATGAACAATGGCGGCAAGATCGCCATCCTCGGCATCGCGCCGGCCGGCTTCGAGATCGACTGGAACAAGGTGATCTTCAAGATGCTCAACCTCAAGGGCATCTATGGCCGCGAGATGTTCGAGACCTGGTACAAGATGATCGCCTTCGTGCAGGGCGGCCTCGACCTTGCCCCCGTCATCACCCACCGCATCAAGATCGACGAGTTCCGCGACGGCTTTCAGGCCATGCGCTCCGGCAATTCCGGAAAGGTCGTCATGGACTGGTAAGGCCGCAAGGGCCGGCCCGATCCGGCCCGGTCGACCCCATCCGAGAAAAATTGTCTTTTGTCACTAGAACTAAGAATGCGTTTTATGCACTATTGATCGTCCACCATGCAGGGAGCGCATGATAGCCGATGGAAGTACGCGATCTCGAGGCCTTTCTCGCCGTTATGTCGACGGGCAGCATCACCGGTGCCGCCCGCCTGCTCGACCGCTCGCAGTCGCAGGTGACGCGCCTGATCCAGGACCTGGAGACGTCGCTCGGCTTTGCGCTGTTCGAGCGGAATGGTCCGCGGATCGCGCCGACCGACAAGGGCATTGCCTTCCATGAGGATGCAGAGCGTTTCGTCAGCGGCATCGGGCACCTGCGCAATCGCGCCAAGGCAATCGCCGGCAAGGAACCCGAGCCGATCGAGATCGCCGCAACGCCGGCCTTTGCCAGCGGCATCATCCCGATCGCACTTGCCGCGCTGCCGGAGCATCTGCTGCCCCACACGATCAATTTGCGCAGCATGCCAGCCGAGGCCGCCGTGCAGTCGGTGTTTGCGCGCACGGCGGATTTCTGCGTGACGTCACTGCCGGCCGATCAGCCCGGCCTGGACGTTCAGGGTTTTTTCGAAGGGCGCTGCGTCGCCGCGGTTGCGCCGCACGATCCGCTGGCGGCGAAAGACGTGATCGCGATCGCCGATCTGGCCGGGCGCACGCTGGTCACCATGTCCAATCCGTTTCGGCTGCGCCATAGCGTTGATGAAGTGCTCAACGCGGCCGGCGTGCGGCCCAATCGCATCATCGCGACCAACGCGGCCAACAACGCCGTGCAGGTCGCATCGCTCGGCCTTGGCGTGGCGATCATCGAGCCGGCGACCGCCTACGGTCTGCAATCGGCACCCATCGTCGTTCGGCCGCTCGATGTCCAGATCCCCTTTCTGTGGGCGATCCTATCGGCTGGCTCGCGCCCGCTCTCGGCCGGCGTCCGGGACCTCATTCAACGGATAGCGCGGATCGCTTCGGAGCGGATGCCGGATCTGACAGTGCACGATCCCAAGCAGATGGCGCGTATCGCCGAAAGGAGCTTTGCCGGCAGGAACGCCGGCAATGGTGCGCCGCCGGACAACCCGGCGGCGAAATAAAGGGGAGCAAAAGCTCTAAACGCCCACACGAGAATTGAGCCTGCCAAAATGAGGAGAACGAGATGAACAATTTTGACGTCACCCGCCGATCGGCAATGAAGCTGTTGGCAGCCGGGGCCGGCGTGCTCGCAGCGCCTTCGATCATCCGCCCGGCCTTCGCCCAGAGCAAGGTCGTCAACATCACGACCTATGACAAGTTCGTACCGCAGTCCTTTATCGATCAGTTCCAGAAGGATACTGGCATCGAGGTGCGAATCCGGCTGACCGACGACCAGGGAAAGCAGTACAACCTTTTGACCGCCGAAGGGGCTGCACCTTCCACCGACATTGTCACCGTGACCGGCCACCGCCTGTCGCAGTTCATGAAATCGAATCTGCTCTCGTCGCTCGACACCGCGCGCCTGAAGAACTGGGGCAAGCTCGCCGCCGCCTACAAGGGCGCGCCGCAACTGACCGTCGACGGCAAGACCTTCGGCGTGCCGCTGCTTGCCGGCTTCGAGGGCCTGGTGCGCAACACCGAATACGCCAAGGCTTCCGACAGCTGGGCGATCATGTTCGATGACGAGAACAAGAACCTGACGTCCTACATCGTCAGCGACTTCCTCTCGATCGTCATGCGCTACCAGGGCAACGACGGCGACTATGTGACCTACGGCGACAAGCCCGATGTCGCACAGGCCGCAACGAACCAGGCCCGCGATTTCCTCATCCAGCACAAGGACAAGGTGCGCAAGTACTACGATGCCGGCTCCGAGCTGCAGCAGATGTTGGTCAACGAGGACATCTACCTGGCGCAGGCCTGGTCCGGTCCGGCCGCCAAGCTCATCATGGACGGCCATCCGATCGAGATCTCGGTGCCGAAGGAAGGGACCTTCGGCTTCCTCTATTCGTTCAACATCGTCAACAACGCGCCGAATGCGGACGCGGCCTACACCTTCCTCGACGCCATCCTGTCGTCGCCGGAGATTGGTGCTGCGATGACCCGCCAGTCCGGCTTCTCGTCGGCCTTCGACGGCGTCGACAAGGTGCTGGACGAGAAGGAGCGTGCCGCGCTGTCGCTGCCGCCCGAGCAGGTCGAACGCATCCAGTTCTTCAGCTCCGTCAACCGCGACATGAAGAACGAGATGATCGACAAGGCAACGGCCGAGATCAAGTCGGCCTGACCTATCAAAATCCGGGCGATCGGCTGAGGCCGGTCGCCCGTCATAAAATGGACTCTTCCAGAGCCGGGAACAAAGACAATGCTGGATACGACAACACAACCGCCATCCGTCGGTTTGTCGACGGTGCCGCGCTATGCCGGATGGATCGGCAAGGCGGCACGTTCGGGGCTTTATCGCCATACGATCGGCCTGCTCGTCGAAAGCCGGCGCGTGCGTCTCGCCGTGCTGGCAGGCGTGCCGCTTTTCTGGATCGCTATGTTGCATATCGGGCCGATCCTGCAGATGGCCAATATCAGCCTTCTTGCCAACTATCCGCCGCAGCCGGACAAGAGCAGCGAATACACGCTGGCCAACTACGCGCTGTTCTTCTCCGATCGGCTCTATTTCCTGCCCTTTGTCCGCAGCCTGATCTTTGCCGCCGTGGTCACGATCTCGACGCTGGTGATCGTCTATCCCGTGGCCTACTACGTCGCAAAGATTGTGCAGCCGAAGAACCGGATGCGGGCCCTGTTGCTGCTGCTCATACCCTTCTGGGCCGGTGAGCTGATCCGCACCTTCTCGGTCATCATGCTGCTCGCTAACCGCGGGGCGTTGAACGTGCTCTTGCGCGAGTTCGGTTTCATCGACCGGCCGATCCCGATGCTCTACACCTTCTTCTCGCTAAGCTTCGGCGTCATCTACCTGCTCGCGCTCTACATGCTCCTGCCGCTCTATTCGGCGATCGAGAAGATCCCGACGCCGCTGATCCAGGCGGCAGCCGATCTTGGGGCTGGGCCGTGGCAGCGGTTTCGCCGGGTCATCCTGCCGCTATCGAAGGACGGCATCGTCTCGGGCTGCAGCCTCGTCTACCTGACGGCTGTCGGCGTCTTCGCTGCGCCGCTGCTGCTTGGCGGCCCGAATTCAGTGATTTTCCCTGAAGTTATCGCGACGCTGTTTCACGGCTCAAACGACAAATGGCCGGAAGGTGCTGCCTTCTCGATGATCATGCTTGTCGTGTCCTTGACGACCGTCGGGCTCTTCATGCGGGTCGTCGGCGGTCGCTCCGTCCGGCTGATGTGAGGGCGAATGATGCGAACCTATTTCAACGACCTCCCGAAAACCGCGCTCGGTGCTTCCTACTGGATCTTTGCCGTCTATCTGGTCCTGCCGCTGGCGCTGATGACGGCGATGAGCTTCAAGGATGCGAACTTCATCGCCTTCCCGATCGGCAACTGGACGCTGTCCTGGTACGGCAAGGTGATCCAGGACAAGCAGTTCCTCGAAGCCTCGCTCTATTCGATCGGCATTGCGCTCGCCACCACCGTTTCGGCGACGATCATCGGCGTCTGGATCGCACTTCTCGTTTCGGCGGAAAACATCTGGGGCAAGGCAGTGATCTTCGCGCTCGCCTGTCTTCCGGCCGTGGTGCCGGGGCTGATCAACGCGATCTCGATGCGCATCTTCATCCGCGCCGTCGACATTCCGACCGGAACCTTCGCGATCATCCTTGCGCATACGGTTCATGCCGTGCCCTTCGTCGTCATCATGGTTCTGACCCGGCTGCGGTCGATGCCGGCCAATCTGGTGGATGCGGCGCGCGATCTCGGCGCCGATCCCTTCATCGCCTTCCTGCGCGTCACCATCCCCTATCTGATGCCGGCGCTCTTCGGCGGCATGATCTTCTGCGTGTTGACCAGCATCGACGACTTCGTCCGCACCTTCTTCCTCGGCGGCTACCAGCCGACCCTGCCCATGCTGATCTTCGCCAAGGTGCAAGGTGGTATGTCGCCGGAAATCAACGCCATGGCGACCATCGTGCTCGTCGTCACCACCGCCATCGGCCTTTATGCCGAGCATTTCACCCGCCGATCGAGGAGCTGACGCAAATGCAGCCTGTCGTCCATTTCAAGAACGTCAACAAGTCCTATGGGGCGCTGACCGCCGTCGATGATCTCGATCTTGCGATCGCGCCCGGCCAGTTCGTCACGCTGCTTGGCCCATCCGGCTGCGGCAAGTCGACGACGCTGCGCATGCTCGGTGGCTTCGACAGCCCGACGTCGGGGGAAATCTACCTCGAGGGCAAGCCGATCTCGCACCTGCCGCCGAACAAGCGCAACGTCAACATCGTCTTCCAGGACTACGCGCTCTTTCCGCATTTGACGGTCGGCCGCAACATCGCCTTCGGCCTGGAATTGAAGGGCATGGAGAGCGCCGCGATCCACAGACGGGTCAGCGATCTCCTCGCCCTCGTCTCCCTTCAGGATCACGCCGAACGCATGCCGGCACAGCTTTCCGGCGGACAGCGCCAGCGCGTGGCGCTGATGCGGGCGCTGGCTCCGGATCCGAACGTGCTTCTGCTCGACGAGCCGCTGTCGGCGCTCGACGCGAAGCTGCGCCAGCAGATGCAGATCGAGCTGAAGTCGATCCAAAAGAAGACCGGCAAGACCTTCATCTTCGTCACCCACGACCAGGAGGAAGCGCTCACCATGTCCGACGTCATCGTCGTGATGAACAAGGGCAGGATCGAGCAGATGGGAGGACCGGACGAGCTCTACGCCCGGCCACGCAGCCGCTTCGTTGCGAACTTCATCGGCCAGAGCAATTTCCTCGAAGGCACGGTTGCTTCGGTCTCCGGCGAGATCGCTGCCGTCGAGTGGCGCGGCAACATCGTGCATGCGGATGTGAACGGCACCTCGCCGATACCGGGAGACCATGCCACCGTGGCGCTGCGACCGGAGGCGGTTTTCTGCCTGTCGCGCAAGCCGGAAGACCGGCCGTCGCTCAAAGGGCGCATCGATCAGCGCGTCTTCAAGGGGGCTCACACGTCGCTGACCGTCAAGCTCGACAACGGTAGCACGCTCGAGGCGCAGATCGATCCGGTGGCGCTTTCGCATATCGAAGGGGACGACGTCTGGGTGGGGTGGCGCGACCGCGATGCCGTCCTTTTGGCGAAGTGAAGGGAGATCGGGGATGACCGACAATCAAAAGCAGCAACGGCTGGCCGCGCTCAATGCGCGGGTAAGGCAGGACCTGAGCTACCTCAACTATCCGCCGGCCAACTGGTCGAAGCCGGTGACGACTGCGGCGGGCGATGACGTCAGCGATGTGGTCGTGATCGGCGGCGGCATGTGCGGGCTCGTTGCCTGGCATGCCTTGACGCGTGCCGGTATTGCCAATCTGCGCATCGTCGACCGCGCGCCGAAGGGTTTCGAGGGCCCTTGGGTCACCTATGCGCGCATGGAGACGCTGCGCTCGCCGAAGATCCTTCTCGGCCCGGCACTGGGCGTTGCGTCACTCAGCTTCCGCGCCTGGTTCACGGCGCTTCATGGTGAAGCGGAATGGGAGGAGCTGTTTCGCATCCCGCGGCCGATGTGGATGGATTACCTGCGCTGGTATCGCGATGTCATGGACATTCCGGTCGAAAACGACACCCACGTCACCCGCGTCGTGCCGCGCCCCGACGGACTGCTGGAACTTGAAATCGCCGGCGGCGCAAAACCTGCGATCATCACCCGCAAGCTGGTGATGGCGACGGGCCGCGATGGGCTCGGCGAGCCGACCATTCCGGATTTCGTCAAGGGCATGGAGCGGCACAAGTCCTGGGCGCACTCGGCCGACGAGATCGACTTCGATCGCCTGAAGGGCAAGCGCGTCGTCGTCATCGGTGTCGGTGCTTCGGCGGTCGACAATGCCGCCGAGGCGTTGGAGCAAGGGGCAGGGGAGGTGCGGCTTCTCGCCCGCCGCAAGGAAATGCCGACGGTCAACAAGCTGATGGGCATCGGCTCTTATGGTGTGACCGCAGGCTTTGCCGAGATCTCGCCGGAATGGCGTTGGCGGCTGATGGACTATGCGGCCAAGCAGCAGACGCCGGCACCACACAATTCGACGCTGCGCGTCAGCCGGCACCCGAACGCCTACTTCCATTTCGACTGCGGCATCCGGTCGATGAGGGAAGAGGGCAGCGAGGTCGTTATCACCACGACGAACGGCCGCATCTTCCGCACCGACTTCGTCATCCTCGGCACTGGGTTCTCGATCGATCCGCTGAGCCGCAGCGAGCTTGCCCCCTATCAGGACCAGATCGCCTGCTGGGATGACCGCTACGCGCCGCCACCGGGCGAAGAGAACCCCGGGCTCGGGCGCTTCCCCTGGCTGAACGGAGACTTCTCCTTCACCGAGAAGGAGCCGGGAACAGCCCCCTGGCTGAAGGACATCCACTGCTTCAACTACGGCGCCTCCGTCAGCGTCGGCAAGGTCAGCGGCGACATTCCGGCCATCAGCGAGGGTGCGCTCTGGTTGGCGCGCGGGGTCGCGGCCTCGCTCTTCATTCGGGACGTCGACTACCATTGGGAAGCGCTAATCGCCTACGAAAAGCCGGAGCTCGACGGGACCGAATGGTTGGATGCCGACGCGCCGACGCCGGCGCAGAAGACGGCCTGACCCTCCCGCGTTTCAGATGACAGGAAAACCAATGACCTCTCCATCGACAACTGACGTAATTGACACGGTGCTCGGGCTCGATCGCTTTCCCGACCTGCAGGCGCTGCGCGAACAGCGGGCGAAGCTGAAGCAGTTGAGCCAGACGAGCTATCAGGCTGCCCTTCGCCCTGCCGATCCGCGCAACTTCTCCTATGCGCTCCGAGCAGCCCTTGCTGCGCGCATGGCGGCACTCTGGAAGTCGCAGGAGCTCTCCGCGCATTTCCGGGCGCTGCTCGAACGCGAGGACGAGGGCTCCGCGTTGGCGTCGATTGCCGATCCTGGCAACGGCATCGAAGACCCCCGCCTTCAGGCGATCCTCGCCCATGTCGATCTCGTCACGCTTTCGCCGAAGGAGGCGACGCGCACCAACATCGAAAAGCTCGCCGCCGCAGGTCTCGACGACCGGGACATCGTCACGCTCGCCGGCCTGATCGCCTTCGTGAACTATCAGGTGCTGGTTACGGCCGGCCTCAAGATGCTGAGGGACAACTGAGATGTCGCAAGCCGTGCACGAATTCACCGTCGAAGCGCTCGACTGGAAGCCCTATGTCAAGCCGGTCGATGTCGAGACCGCCACACCCGAACAGCTCGACGCGCTGAAGATCACGCCGTCCAACAGGAAGATTTCGGACTATGTGCTGGTTCTCGCCAACGAGCCGGAAACCCTGAAGGAGCGCACGCCGCTCTTCAACGACATCATGTATAGCGAGGGCGGGCTGTCGCGCGGTGGCCGGGAGATCGGCGCGCTTGCCGCATCCTTCGTCAACCGCTGCATCTATTGCGCCTCGGTTCATGCGGCGCGCTACATCCAGCTCGAAAAGCGGCCGGAGGTGGTCGACGAGATCTATGGCAGCGGCCTTGACGCGAACCTGCCGGAATTCGAGCAGGCGCTGTTCAATTTCGGCGTCGACCTGACGGCGCATCCCGACAATGTCGGCGCCTACCAGTTCTACCACCTGCGCGAGATCGGCCTCGACGACCTGCAGATCCTCGACCTTATCCACGCGGTTGCAATCTTCGGCTGGGCCAATCGGCTGATGCATACGCTCGGCGAACCACACCGGCTGGATTGAGTGAAACACGCTTCCGATCACGCTGCGGTCACGGTCCGTCCCTTCGACATCGCGCATCGCGACGTGCTTCGCATCGCGTTGCCGATGATGATCGCCTATCTGTCGAGCCCGCTTGTCGGGCTCGTCGCAACCGGCGTCATCGGCCAGTTGCGCGACGAGACCCTGATCGGCGGCGTGGCGCTTTCGACCGTCATCTTCGACGTCATCTTCGTCACCTTCAACTTCCTGCGCGGGGCGACCACGGGCTTTACGGCCCAGGCGCTCGGCGCCGGTGACCGGCGTGAAGAGCAGCGCATGCTCGCAAGCGGCCTCATCATCGCGATCGTGGCGGGGCTGGCACTGCTTTTGCTTCAAAAGCCGATCGGCGCGCTTGGCCTTGCCGCCATGGGCGCGGAAGGCAAGGTCGCCGAAGCGGCCGCCACCTATTTCGCCTGGCGGGTCTGGTCGGCGCCCTTCGTCCTCTTCAATTTCGTGGTTTTCGGCTGGATCATCGGGCGTGGCGATGCGCTCTGGGGCATGATCCTGCAAACCTTGCTCAGTGCGCTGAACGCCGGCTTGAGCGTGCACTGGGTCCTCGGTCTCGGCTGGGGTGTGGCGGGCGTTGCTGCCGCCTCTCTCGTTGCCGAGGCCGTCACGGCACTGGCGGGGCTCTACCTCATCTGGGCAAAGACCGACCGGAGCGCGTGGAACCTGCCGGATCTGACGGCGTTCCGTCGCGCCTTTTCGGTCAATGGCGACATGATGATCCGCTCCTTCGCGCTTCTGATCGGGCTTTCCTTCTTCACCCGCCAAAGCGGCATGCTCGGCATCGAAGTCCTTGCGGCCAATACGATCCTGCTGCGCTTCTATTTCTTCGGCGTCGCCTTTCTCGACGGGGTGGCAACGGCGGCGGAGCAACTGGCCGGACGAGCCGTCGGCGCGCGCTACCGGCCGGCGTTCGACCGTGCTGTTGGTTTGACCACGGTATGGGGCTTCGTCTTTGCCGGGCTCGTCGCGCTCTGTCTCTTTGTGGCCGGCGACTGGGTGATCGGCATCACCGCCCCGTCGGAAAGCGTGTCAGCACTCGCACACGCGTACCTGCCCTATGTCGCCGCCCTTCCGATCTTCGGTATCGTCGCCTTCCAGATGGATGGCGTCTATATCGGCGCCACCTGGTCGCGGCAGATGCGAAATCTGATGGTCGCCTCGCTGGTGATCTACTTTGCCGCCTGGGCGATCCTGCAGCCGGTCTTCGGCAATGACGGACTGTGGATCGCGCTGATCCTGTTCCAAAGCGCCCGCAGCGTCGCCTTCCGGCTCATGCTGCCGCGGCTGGCCGACCGCACATTTTCGACCGTGCGCCAATGACCGGGCCCTGACGTTCGGCTATGCCCAGTCTCGGGTCGACGGCAACAGGGGCAGGGCCAGCGGATTGTTGCGATTCCCGGCAACCTGCTCGGCCAGGAGAAGTGCTGTCGTCGGCCCCAGGGTGAAGCCCTGGTGCCCATGGCCGAAATGGAACCACAGGCCCTTGTGACGACTGGGCCCGACGACGGGAAGCATATCGGGCATGCAGGGACGGGTACCCGACCATGGCGCTGCTTCGATGGGGTCGCGGAGTGCAAAGAGCGTTCGTGCGGCGCTGACAGCGTGTCGTATCTGTCGGGATGCCGGGGCGGTGCCCAGCGGCGCCAGGTGCGCGCCGGTCAAAACCCGCCACCCCGCGTTCATCGGGGCGATCAAGGCGGAGCTGTCGATGTCCAGCATCGAAATGCGTGGGCCTTCCTTGCCGCCAAAGTGCCAGTGGTAGCCGCGCTTGAACACCATGGGGACACGATAGCCAAACCGCGCCAAAAGCATCGGCGACCACGGCCCCAGGGCGACGACCGCGTTTTCAGCCGTGAGATTGCCACCCTCCGACAGGACCCGCCAGCCCGCGCCGGTCTGCTGCAGGGACATGGCATCGCCCTGGGCGACCTTGCCGCCGCGGGCGACGAAGAGCGCGGCGTAGCGCGAGACCAGGTCGCCCGGATCACGGCAGGTCCAGGGTGAGGTCCAATGGACTGCGCCCGCCAGCCGGCTTTTGAGCGCCGGCTCGCTTGCCGCAAGCTCGTCGGAGGTAAGCACGTCCGACGGCACGCCGTATTCCCGTTTCAGACGCTCGGCGGTCGCGACAGCCGCATCGAGCTTTCCTGGCGAACGGTAGACCGCGCGCCAGCCCTCGCGAACGATCAGGTCGCCGGCATTGGCGGGTTCGATGAAGCGCGCATGATCGTCGCTCGCCCGCAGCGCCAGCTTCGAGTAGGCCGCGACGGTTCTCGCATAAGTCGCCGGCGCCGATTGCGTGAAATAGCGCCAGAGCGGTCCGGCCAGCCGCGGCATGTCGCCGAGCCGCCAGTCCGTATCGTTGCCGCGCTTCAATCCGACCCTGACGATCTCGGCAAGCGAGCGAGGAAAAGCATAGGGTTCGACGGCCTCGGTCTGGATGATGCCGGCATTGCCGTAGCTGGTTTCCCGGCCCGGTGCCTTGCGGTCGATAAGCACCACCTGGTGCCCGGTTTCCTGCAAAGCGAGCGCTGTGGAGACGCCGACCATGCCGGCGCCGAGGACGATAGAGGTGGTCATGGATTGGTTCCGCGGAAATGCTCGTCAGAAGGTGAGGCGGGAATTGTAGCCGACCACGAATTGGATGAAACGCGAGACGTCGACCATGTCGTCGCCCTGGTAGCGGATCGTGTACCCGTCGGTGCGTTCGACGCCCTTGAGATAGGAAAGATATTCGGCCGGAAGGCGGTTGCGGAAGACGATCTCAAGGACGGGGGTCTCCAACTTGAACGGCTTTGCCGAACCGGCCCTCGACAATGCCTTCTTGACGCCCTCGCGGATGCGGCGATGGGCGACGGCGGGCGTCAATGTGATCGCCGATTGCGTGCTGTAGACTTGCTTGACCGGCACCGTCACGATATCGCCGATACGCTCCCTGATCTCCTCCAGGGCGACGTTGTCGCCGGAAGCAAGCAGCACCGGTACGCCAAAATGTCCGGCAATGGCGGCGTTGATCCCGGCCTCCGGCATGACGGTGCCGTTGATGCGCACTTCGGCAAAGGCGGTGCCGCCGATCGTGTGCGACAGCACGCCGCCCTTGTGGCTTGCGCCGGCATGGTAGCCGAGAAGCATCGCGCCGACGAAGGAACCGAGTTCGACGCCCTGCATCATCATCAGCGGCCGCGGCCAGCTGCGCACGACCTGTACGTAGTCGGGCAGGCGGTCGATCAGGATGCTCTCGCCATTTCCATGGGAATCGCTGAGGATGACCTCCTCGACGCCTTCCTCGTGCGCAGCTTCGCAGGCGTGAACCACGGTGTCCGTCATCCAGCGCCGGGCGTTCTCGTACTCGAAACCTTCGGGCATCAACTGGTCGCGGCTCACGACCCCGACGATCCCTTCGATGTCAGCGGAAATATAGATGCGCATTCCTGCCTCCCCGGTCAGCCGCGCAAGGGCGCGGATAATGCATTTGACTTTCCGACGATAAACATAGTTTTATGATTAGAAAATATCTTTCTTGATAGGCGAGAGGCGAAAATGAAACTTTTCATCGCGGGGCTGGATACGGAGACCAACACCTTTTCGCCCATGCAGACCGGCATCGAGGCCTTCCGCGAGAACCTGATCGCCTATGGCGATGCCACCGGCAAGCCGCTCAACTGCTGCTCTTCGCAAATGTTCGTCTGGCGCAATGCCGCTCAAGAAAAAGGCTGGGATGTGGTGGAGAGCCTGTGCGCCGTGGCCGAGCCCGGCGGCAGGACCACGCGAGCGGTCTATGAGAGTTTCCGCGCCACCATTCTCGACGATCTCAAGGCCGCGATGCCGGTTGACGCCGTCATGCTCGCGCTGCACGGCGCCTGTGTGGCCGACGGCTACGACGATGTCGAAGGCGATCTGCTCGCGCATGTCCGGCAGGTGATCGGACCGGATGTGCCGGTCGCAGCCGAACTCGACCTGCACTGCCATATCACCGAACGCATGCTGGCCAATGCGACCATGATCTCCACCTACAAGGAATATCCGCACACCGACATCGAGGAGGTTGCGGAGCAACTGTTCCGGCTGATGGAGCGCACACTTGCGGGCGAAGTGAAGCCAGCCATGGGCATGCATGACTGCCGCATGATCAACACCTTCCACCCGCATCGCGCGCCCTTGCGTGGCATCGTTGACCGCATGAAGGCGATGGAAGGGCAGGACGGTGTGCTCTCGGTCTCCTTCGGTCACGGCTTCCCGTGGGGCGATGTCGAGGATGTCGGTGCCAAGATGCTTGTTGTGACCGACAACGATCCGGAAAAAGCCGCGCGTATCGCCCGCTCCTTCGCTCGCGAGATATTCGAGGCGCGCGAACAGATGCGGGGAGACTATCTCGGGATCGACGCGGCCCTGGACCGGGCCGTTGCCGCGACAAGCGGTCCGATCGTGCTTGCCGATGTTTCGGACAATGCCGGCGGAGGCGCGCCTGGAGACTCGACCTTCATCCTGCGTCGTATCATCGAGCGCGGCATCGAAGACGTGGCCTCCTGCCTCTATTGGGATCCGATTGCGGTTCGGATGTGCCGCGAGGCGGGGGAAGGGGCCACTTTGGCACTGAGGATCGGCGGCAAGGTCGGGCCTGCATCCGGCGACCCGCTTGACCTGACGGTGACGGTCAGGCGCGTCGCGTCCGGCATCACCCAGCGCTTCGGGCCGACGCCGCTTGCCATCGGCGATGCCGTGTGGGTGTCCTCCGGCAGCATCGACATCGTGATCAACACAGTGCGCACGCAGACCTTCCATCCGGAATGCATGACAGCGCTTGGCCTCGACCCCGCGCAAAAGAAGATCGTCGTGGTGAAATCCAGCAACCACTTCCGTGCCGGCTTCGAACCGATCGCGCGTGACATTCATTACGTCAGTGCGCCAGGCGCCTTGCAGCCGACATTCGAGGATCTGGCTTTCACCAAGCTGAAGCGCCCCTATTGGCCAAGGGTCGCCAACCCGTTTGCGGAGTAGGCGGGCTTCGAAACGCTGCAAGTGGTTGTGGGGCAGGGATTGCCGTCAACACGATGTTGCTTTCGGCCACGTATTATAGGAAATGGTTTTCCTATCATGCCAATCGGATTCTGTGTTGCGGGCGGGCGAGAACCGGCGAGCACTTCGATGGCGGCAGGCAAATGGAGACGCCAACGATGACCGACGCGAAATCCAGCCTCGGCGAGATCCTCAAGGATATTCGCAACCGCAACCGCTGGACCTTGGCCGAAGTCAGCTCCATGACCGGGCTTGCGGTCTCGACCCTTTCCAAGGTCGAGAACAACCAGATGCAGCTCACCTACGACCGCTTGATCCAGCTTGCCCAGGGCCTGAAGGTCGACATCGTCGAGCTTTTCGGGACCATGACGGGCGCGGAAGACGTCCCCAACATGATGGGGCGGCGCACCTATACCAAATCCGGCGACGGGCGGGAGATCGTCACGCAGAACTACGACTATCTCTATGTTTGCACGGAGATTTCCAAGAAATCGATGGTCCCGATCCTGGCGATGGCACGGGCGCGCACGCTCGAGGAATTCGGGCCGCTCATCCGCCACAAGGGCGAGGAGTTTTTCTACGTCCTCGACGGCGAATTGGAACTTCACACCGAGATCTACGCGCCCCTTCGGCTGAAGAAGGGTGATTCCTGCTACTTCGACGCCATGATGGGACACGCCTATTTGAGCGTCAGCGAGGAGCCGGCGCAGATCTTATGCGTTTGCTCGACCCCGGAAACCGAATTGGTCTCCACGCTGGCAAATGCGCAGACGATCAAGCTCAAAAGCTGATCGAAACTAAAAAACAAATACGATAAGAAAAAATATTGCACTTAGGAAAATCGTTTCCTAGTCTAGGACCGCGGTGGGTGCCGGGAGGGCATCGCACGCCGCAGTTCTGGGGAGGACGACGAGATGAACGGTTCCAAGTGGAAATCGATCGGCATTGCATTGCTTCTGGCATCGACGCCGCTTTCCGGCGCGATTGCTGCGCAGGACGTGCTGGTGCTGGCGCGCGCGGAAGATCCGCCGACAGCCGATCCAGGCATTGAGATCAGCAACAGCGGCTACACGCTCACTTATGCCGCCTATGAAAGGCTCGTCGCCTACAAGGGCGCCTCGACGGAAGTCGGGCCGGAACTGGCCGAAAGCTGGACTGCCGACGATGCCGGCCTCGTCTGGACCTTCAAGATTGCGGCCGGCCACAAGTTTGATGACGGCTCGCCGGTCGATGCCGCGGCCGTCAAGTTCAGCTTCGACCGGCTGATGAAGCTGAAGGCTGGCCCCTCCGACGCGTTCCCGGTCTTGAAGGAGGTCGAGGTCGTCGACCCGCAAACCGTAAAGTTTCACCTGACCGCGCCGTTTGCGCCGTTCATTTCAACGCTTGCCGTCTCCGGCGCTGCGATCATCAATCCAAAGGTGATGGAGCATGAGAAGGACGGCGACATGGCGAAGGCCTGGCTCGCCGAGCATACGGCCGGCAGCGGTCCCTATCGCATCGCTTCCTGGGAGCGCAACCAGAGCATCGTGCTCGACAGCAACGAACATTATGCAGGCGCCAAGCCGGCGCTGAAACAGGTCGTGCTCCGCATTGTCGGCGACGTGTCGGCGCGTCGCCTTCAACTGACCAACGGCGATGCCGACATCATCGAACAGATCCCGCTCGATCAGGCCGAAGCGCTGCAGAAGGATGCCTCCGTCGTCGTCGAGAGCAATCCGAGCATGTATGTGAACTACATCTACATGAACAATCGCCAGCCGCCGCTCGACGACGCCAAGGTGCGTCAGGCGATCTCCTATGCGGTCGACTACCAGGGCATCATCGACGGCATCATGCTCGGTCAGGCCAAGCAGATGCGCGGCGCGGTGCCGAGCGGCATGTGGGGGCATGATCCCCAGGGTTTCCAGTACAGCTACGACATCGAGAAGGCCAAGGCGTTGCTTGCCGAATCCGGCAAGGGCGACATCCATTTGACCTATACCTTCTCGCAGGCCGATCCTGCCTGGGAACCGGTTGGTCTGGCGCTGCAAGCCTCTCTCGCAGAAATCGGCGTCAAGCTCGATCTGCAGGCGGTCGCCGACACGACGAAGCGCGAGTTGGTCGCCAACGGCAAGTTCGACATGGCGCCCGGCGCCTGGACGCCTGATTTCGCCGACCCCTACATGTTCATGAACTACTGGTTCGACGCCGGTAAGATGGGCGGCCCGGGCAACCGTTCCTTCTACAACAACAGCAAGGTGACGGGTCTCGTCCAAGAGGCAGCTTCGATCGTCGACGAAGCAAAGCGCAAGGCTCTCTACATCGAGGCGCAGAAGCTTTCGACTGACGACGCGCCGTATCTCTACATCATGGAGAAGAACGACATCTTCGCCCGCCGCGCCGCGGTGAAGGGCTATGTCTACAATCCGATGCTGATCCAGGTCTACAACTTCGGAACGATGTCGAAGACGGAGTGAGGAGGAACGGTCAAGCTTCGCTTGGCCGACCGCATTCCACGGAACGCCTGCCGCCGGCCCCTGGCCGTGGCGGCAGGGTTCTTCGTTTCCCAAGCTAGGCCGGGGTTCCCCTGCCGGAAGGGCTGACGTCCATGGCAATCACCCGCATCATTCTTCCGCGTCTGATCCTCTTGCTTTTCGTCGTGCTGGGGGTCGCGGTCATCACCTTCACGATCTCGCATCTCATTCCCGGTGATCCGGCGCGCATGATCGCGGGCGACAGGGCAAGCGCCGAGACGCTTGAAAATGTCAGGCGCAATCTCGGTCTCGACCGGCCGGTCGTCGAACAATTCACCATCTATATCGGCAATCTGCTTCAGGGCGATCTCGGCACGTCGCTCAGGACCAATCGCCCCGTCGCGGCCGATATCCGCACCTTCCTGCCGGCGACGCTGGAGCTCGGCCTGGTCGCGCTTTTCATCGCGATCTGTCTCGGCGTGCCGCTCGGTGTGCTCTCGGCCGTCTACAAGGACGGTCCAATTGATCAGGTGGCACGAACGGTCTCGGTCTGCGGCATCTCGATGCCAGTCTTCTGGTTCGGCCTGATCCTGATCTACGTCTTCTATGCGAAATTCCAGATCCTGCCCGGCAGCGGGCGCCTGGCCATGGGTATTGCGACACCCGAGCGCATCACAGGCTTCCTGCTGATCGACTCGCTGCTGCAGGGCCGTTTCGACGCATTCCGCAGCGCCCTTTACCACATCATCCTGCCGGGCTTCGTGCTCGCCTTTGCCAATATGGGCGTGATCACGCGCCAGATCCGCGCCTCGATGCTCGACGTGCTGCAGGAAGATTACATCCGGACAGCACGCGCCAGTGGCCTGCGCAAGGGCATGATCATCTTCAACTATGCGCTCAGAAACGCGCTCATCCCGTCGATCACGCTGCTCGGGCTGGCGCTCGGCGATCTGCTCTATGGCGCGGTGCTGACGGAGACGATCTTCGCCTGGCCGGGCATGGGCACCTATGTTGTGACCTCGATCCAGACCCTCGATTTCCCCGCCATCATGGGTTTCACCATCGTCGCATCCATCGGCTACGTGCTGATCAACCTCCTGGTCGATCTCGCCTACATGCTCGCCGACCCGCAGATCAGGGAGGTCTGATCATGTCCGCCGTCATGCCGACAGAGCCTGCCGCGTCGAATGCAGCAATGCGCAGGACCAAGTCCTTTTCCGAGCGGCTGCGCTATTTCTGGTACCTCAGCCGCCGCAGCCCGCTGACGCTGGTCGGCGTCGCGATCATCCTGCTTGTCCTCGTGATGATCGTCGCCGCACCCGTGATCGCGCCCTACAATCCGGACAAGGTGTCGCTGACGGCGCGCCTGTTGCCACCGAGTGCGGCGCACTGGTTCGGCACCGACGAGGTCGGCCGCGACCTGTTCTCGCGCGTGATCTTTGGGGCAAGGGCTTCCTGCGGCGCCGCCTTCATGATCGTCCTGATCTCGATGTCGGTCGGGGTGCTGATCGGCTGCTTCTCGGGCGTCGTCGGCGGTCGGGTCGATACCGCCATCATGCGGCTGATGGATGTCGTGCTCGCCCTGCCGGCGCTGGTGCTCGCCATGGCGCTGGCCGCGGCTCTTGGCCCAAGCCTGTTCAATTCGATGCTGGCGGTCGCGATCGTACGCATCCCCGCCTATGTGCGCCTCGCCCGCGGCCAGACGCTGTCGCTGCGCGAGCAGGTCTTCGTCAAGGCGTCGCGCACCTTTGGCGCCTCGCCGTTCTACATCCTGCGCTGGCATATCCTGCCAAACGCCATGTCGCCGATCATCGTCCAGGCGACCCTCGATCTCGGCGGCGTCGTGCTGATTGCAGCCGCCCTCAGCTTCATCGGCCTCGGCGCGCAGCCGCCGACCGCCGAATGGGGCGCGCTCGTCAGCAGCGGCCGCAGCTACATGCTCGACCAATGGTGGTACGCGACCTTCCCGGGCCTGGCGATCCTGATCACGGCCATGGGGTGCAATCTCGTCGGCGACGGCATACGCGATATGCTCGACCCGCGCTTGAGGGGCAGATGATGACGATGGGAACGGCAGAACCACGCGGCCAGGCGCTGGCCATCAACAATCTCTCGCTGGAGTTTCCAACCTTCAGCGGCGCCGTCAAAGCGCTCGACGATGTCACGATCAGCGTCGGCAAGGCCGAGATTGTCGGTATTGTCGGCGAATCCGGCTGCGGCAAGTCGGTGACGACGATGGCGGCAACGGGGCTCCTGCCCAAGGGACGCTACCGCATCACCGGTGGCACCGTCAGGCTCTTTGGCCACAGCACGCTTTCCATGGACGACAATCAGTTGCAGGACCTGCGCGGCAAGGTGGTCTCGACCATCTTCCAGGAACCGATGAACGCGCTGAACCCGACGATCCGTATCGGCAAGCAGCTGACCGACGTCATCATGCGCCACGAGGAAATAGGTCTCGCCGAGGCAAGGCGCGTGGCGCGGGACATTCTTGCCGACATGCTGATCGGCGAACCAGAGCGGGTCATGAACCTCTATCCGTTCGAACTCTCCGGCGGCATGCGGCAGCGGGTGCTGATCGCCATGGCGTTTTCCTGCAACCCCGGCCTGATCATCGCCGACGAACCGACGACTGCACTCGATGTTACCGTGCAGGCGGTGATCCTGCGGTTGATCCAGAACCGGGCGCGCCGGACAGGCACGTCAGTCATCTTCATCTCGCACAATGTCGCCGTCGTCTCGCAGCTCTGCGATCGGCTCTACGTGATGTATGCCGGGCGGATCGTCGAGCACGGCGCGACGCGGACGGTCCTTGAAACGCCGCAGCATCCCTATACCCAGGCGCTGTTGCGCTGCCTGCCGGAGCGGGTCGCGCCGAAGCAGGAACTCGAAGCGATCCCTGGTGCTGTGCCGAACCTTCTCCACCCACCGGCGGGTTGCTACTTCCAGCCGCGATGCAAGGAAGCAGTCGAACAATGTCGAACCCAGTCTCCGCAACTGGTGGGGGCCAGCGGCCAGCAGGTCGCCTGCTGGCGTCGCGGTGCGGCGACCGAACTCGTAGAGCAGGGAGGCCGGCAATGACCGAAGGCGTTGGTACGATAGCGCGGCCGGTGCTCGAGGTTTCCGACCTTCATGTCCGCTTCCCGGCCTCCCGCAACTGGTTGGGGCGGCCCACGTCTTATGTGCATGCGGTCAATGGCGTGACCCTTGAGGTCGGCGCCGGCAAGAGCCTCGGCATCGTCGGCGAGTCAGGCTGCGGCAAGAGCACGCTTGCCCAGGCGATCATCGGGCTTGCGCCTTTTGAACAGGGCAGGGTGGCGATCGACGGCGAGGATTTTCAGAAGGCTCAGGGCAAACAAAAGCGCGCCTTGCGGCAGAAGATGCAGATCGTCTTTCAGGATCCGCAATCCTCGCTCGACCGGCGCCTGCCGGTCTGGCGGCTGATCAGCGAGCCGCTGCACATTCGCGGTGGGCACAGCAGGGCCGAACTGCATGAGAAGGCCGAGGAACTGGCCGTCGCCGTCGGGCTGAGGCCGGAACACCTCGATCGCCTGCCGCACGAGTTTTCAGGCGGCCAGCGCCAGCGCATCGCCATTGCCCGCGCGATCAGCACGGACCCGGAGCTGCTGGTGCTGGACGAGCCGACATCGGCGCTCGACGTCTCGGTACAGGCGCAGATCATCAATCTGCTCTTGAAGCTGCAGCGAGAGCGCGGGCTCACCTATCTCCTGATTTCGCACGACGTCGCGCTGGTGCGCCATTTCTGCGACGACGTCGCGGTGATGTATCTCGGCCAGATCGTCGAATCCGGCCCGGCCGACGAAGTGTTGCGCAATCCCCGCCATCCCTACACGCAGACGCTTCTGGCGGCTGCGCCGAGCTTCGAGAGCCCGCTGCCGGATATTGCCCAGGTGCGTGCGGGCGAGCTTCCCAACAACCGCCATCTGCCGGACGGCTGCTTCTACAAGCAGAGGTGCGACCGGATTGGCGGCGGCTGCGAGGCGGGCCAGGTGCTGCGGCGCCTGAGCGAGAGCGCCCGCCATGTCAGGTGTCACCTGGCGCAGACGTGAAAGCGCAGACGACGCGCCAGATCCGCGCCCGCCGGCCCAGCCGCCGGAACGGCGCGGTGCGGCCTGTGCCATTTGATGCGCAATTTCGATAGTTTGAGAAATATAATTTTCTTATAGGAAAAATAATTTGATTGATATTTCCGACTGTGCAAATTTGTAGCCGCCGCCATCGGGCGGCGCTTGCCAATCGGGACCGCCTTTTCGCGACCCCGCCGCTTGCCGGAGATGAGATTGACTGACCCAACGCTGCTCGACGCCTTTCGTCAGCCTGCGGCAATCGGATGGGCGCGCGGTGACCCTGCGGGTCGATGCCCGCGGACGCCAGACGGCGCGTGTCGCCGGCGAGGCGGCGAACAGAATTTGCTTTGATGACATGAAAGAGGCCTGACATGACCAAGGAAGTTGAATGGGCGCGCATGACCGCGCCGAGCCTGCGCGAAATTGCCGGCAAGCCGGGGGCGCTTGCAATCCTGCCGATCGGCTCGCTGGAGCAGCACGGCCCGCACCTGCCCGTCATCACCGACACCGCGAGCGCATCGGCAGCCGCGATCCGCGCTGCCCGGCTGGTGGCCGACGACATTCCGGTCGCCGTCCTTCCGGGCTTGTGGACTGGCATGAGCGAACATCACCTGCCCTTCGGCGGCACGATCACGCTCGATTACGATACGCTGAGCCGCGTCCTCCGCTGCATCGTCCGCTCGCTGAAGACGCTCGGCTTCCAGCGCCTGTTCATTGTCAATGGTCACGGCGGCAACATGGATCCGCTGGCGGTCGCCGTGCGCGAACTGGCGGTCGAGTTCGCCATGCCGATCGTCGCGACGACGCCGTGGATGCTGGCGACGGAGGAGGCATCAAAAATCTTCGAAGTCGACACCGGCGCCCACCATGCCTGCGAAGGTGAGGCCTCTGTCATGCTGGCGATCGTGCCGGACGCGGTAAAGACCGAGATGTTCGGTCAGGCTTTCGGTAACCAGCAGCACCCTGTCGACGTCCCGGCGGACGTGTCGCGCTTCTATTCCTTCTCCGAGCGCGCGCCGGTTACCGGTACCTGGGGCGATCCGCGCAGCGCAACGGCTGCAAAGGGCGAGCGTTTCCTCGATCTTCAGGCGAGCGAACTGGTGAAGCTGATCCGCAACGACGTGCTCTGGACCACGCCGGATTCGGTCTGGACCCCCGGCCGCGGGCTCGGCACCACGGCCGGCAGGGCCGAATGATCCTTCCGGCGCCATCGGCCGGCACTCGCATTCCATTCCTTTAGGGAGGACAGACCAATGAACGTGAAATTCGCGCGGACGCGCAACACCCTTGTAACGCTCTTCGCTGCCACCATGCTTTCAGGCGCCGCGCTGACGCCGGCCATGGCAAAGACGCTCGTCTATTGCTCGGAAGGCGCGCCGGAAGGCTTCGACGCGGCACTGTACTCGGCTAACAGCACCTGGGACGCGTCGGCCGAGACGGTCTATGACCGCCTCACAGAATTCGAGCCCGGCACCACCAATGTCGTCCCGGGCCTTGCCGAAAGCTGGACCATTTCCGCCGACAATCTCGAATACACGTTGAAACTGCGCGCGGGCGTGAAGTTCCAGACGACGGACGATTTCACGCCGACGCGTGATTTCAATGCAGACGACGTGCTCTTCACCTTCAACCGGCAGATGGACAAGGACGATCCGTGGCATAGCTATTTCGCCGGCGCGAACTGGGAAATGTTCAACGCGATGGAGATGCCGGCGGCAATCAAGGAGATCGTCAAGGTCGATGACAGGACCGTCAAGTTCGTACTGAACCAGCCGGATGCGTCGCTGCCGTCGAAGCTCGCGCTGAACTTCGGCTCGATCGTGTCGAAGGAATATGCCGACAAGCTGGCGGCAGACGGGCGGCGCGAGGACCTCGACCGCAAGCCGGTCGGCACCGGACCGTTCCGCTTTGTCGACTACCAGCAGGACGCGGCGATCCGCTTTGCCGCCAACGCCGACTATTGGGATGGCGCGCCGAAGATCGACAATCTCATCTTCGCGATCACCACCGACCCGACCACTCGCATGCAGAAGCTTCAGGCGGGCGAGTGCCATATCGCTCCGTATCCGGCACCGGCCGATATCGCCAAGCTAAAGGCAAATCCGGACCTCAACGTCATGGAGCAACCGGGCCTCAACGTTTCCTATCTGGCGATGAACACCCTGGTGGCGCCATTCGACAAGCTGGAGGTGCGCCGCGCCATCAACATGGCGATCGACCGCAAGGCGATCGTCGAGTCCGTCTATCAGGGCATGGGCCAGATGGCCAAGAGCGTCCTGCCGCCGACGATGTGGGGCTATAACGGCGGGATCGAGGGCTATGGCTACGATCCCGAAGCGGCCAAGAAGGTTCTCGACGAGGCCGGCGTCAAGGATCTGAAGATGAAGATCTGGGCAATGCCCGTCAGCCGCCCCTATATGCCGAATGCCCGCCGCGCCGCGGAACTGATGCAGGCGGATCTTGCCAAGGTCGGCATCGGTGTCGAGATCGTCTCCTACGAATGGGGCGAATACCTCAAGAAGTCGCGGGACAAGGCGCGCGACGGCGCCATCATCCTCGGCGGCACGAGCGACAATGGCGACCCCGACAACCTGCTCAGCTACTTCTTCAGCTGCTCAGGCGTCGGTGGCAGCAACAATGCCAACTGGTGCTACAAGCCGCTGGATGAGATCTTCCAGAAGGCCCGCGCCAGCTCGGACCAGGGCGAGCGGACGAAGCTCTACGAAGAGGCCCAGGCGATCATCAGCGATCAGGCGCCCTGGGTTCCGATCGCACATTCCACCGTCGTGCTGCCGATGTCGAAAAAGGTGAAGAACTACGTGATGGAGCCTCTGGGCTCGCATCGCTTCGACAAGGTCGACATCGAGGAGTAACTCACCCGATCCGGGCTGGGCGCGAGCTCGATTTTCTCGCGTGACTTAGGCGGGCGTTCGTCCCGTCCCGCCCGAGGCGCTGGAGATTTCACTCTCCAGTGGTCCCCGGGGGCGGGTGAACGACCGCGACAATGCCCGGCTGGCGGCGGCCAACGGCAGGGCGTTGATCGGCCTGTTCCAGTGACTACATCTTGCAACTCCCCAGTGTGGAGCGCAGCGGATAAAGAGCCGTGCGCCCTGTACGGAACCGCGGAATACCCGAAGCGAGGAAGTCTGCGCCTGCCGAGGCGCCGCCGGTTGGTGAAGTGTTGCTGCTCGCCCGACCGGTGCTAGGGGGACAGTAGAACCGGGCGTGTCGAGATCAGAAGCGGAAGTTCAGGCCCGTCTTGATCGCGTGATTGACCAGATTGTTCGAGCCCTTCACGCCACCGATCGTGGAGTCCACGCCGTTGAAGCGGGTCTGGGTATATTCGACCTTGCCGGAGATGTTTTCGGTAAATCCCATTTCTGCGCCCGCACCATAGGTCCAGCCCGTGTGCCAGCGATCGCGTGAGGTTACGGTGCCCTTGCCCTCGAAGCGGGCGGTGGTGACGCCCACCGTGCCGTAAAGCAACACGTTGTCGAGTGCGTAGCCCGCCTTGGCCCTGGCGTACCGCTCCAGGTCTGCTGCAAGGCGCCGCCTTTGCCAACCTGGTACTGTAAGCCGCCGGCGCGCGCCGCCTCGATCTCACCACCGACCACGAAATCGCCGAACTGTTGATTGTAGCCGACCTGGACGCCGCCGTTGATCTTGTTCTTGCTGCCCTTCTGGTTCGAGGAGCCGGTGCCGATGTGGCCGCCCGCATAGGCCCCCGTCCAACGATCCACATTGGCAAAGTCGACGCCCGAATTGTTGAAATCAGCGGCCTGTGCGGTCGAAGCGGTTGCGGCAACGGTCAGAGCAAGCGCGGCCGTCTTGAAGTTGAGTGTCATCGATCGTTTCCTTTATTGTCGCGGGCCGGCCCGGCCCGTTCAATGCTATCGGTTTGCCTCATCTGCTTGCAGGTTTCGCGCAGAGTTCATCCGGTTTTCATGGAGAGAGTACGCTTTGCGAGCCTCTGCTCCCGCAGTCTGTCGGCAAGGCGATTTCGAAGGTCATGCCGCCGAACTCGTTTCGCTTCGCGCTGGCCGAACCTCCATGGGCCTCGGCGATCGCGCGAACCACCGACAGGCCGAGACCGCTGCCGCCGCTCGCCCGGGATCGGGAGTCATCCGCGCGCCAGAACCGATCAAACGCGTGCTCGATGTCGACGTCGGACATACCAGGGCCGGAATCCTGGCATTGGAAGATTGCCTCCGAACCTCTCATCTTCGCCACGATGGAGAGCCGGCTTCCGGACGCATAGCGGGTGGCATTGTGCATGATCGCAAGCAAGGCCTGTCGCACTTTGCCGCGATCAAGCATCATCGGCGCCCGACTGAGGTTGAGCGATACCGGCATCCCGGCCTTGTCGAACTCGCCGAGCATCGCGGCTACGGCGGTCTCGACCTCTTCGCCCATGTCGCCTGGCTCCAACCGGAGCTCCAGCCGCCCTACATTCGAGAGCGCCAGGATGCGGAGATCCTCGACGATGCCGGTCAGGTGATCGATCTGACCGATCAAGCCATCGTAAAGCTCGGTGGTTGGCTTGAAGACGCCGTCGCGCATTCCCTGCAGGCGGCCCCGCAGCACCGTCAGCGGCGTTCGCAGCTCATGGGCAATGGCGTTGTTCTGGTACTGCAACTCCTTCTCTGCGTTCTCCAGCAGTTCAGCCATCCGGTTGAAATGGTCGATCACATCGTCGACCTCCCCCAGTCGTCTTGATCGAACGGGCACGCGGGTGGAGAAATTTCCCATCGCGATCGCCTTTGCGGCATCGCGGATGAGCACCAGTGCGTTCACGATCCGGTGGCTGAGGCGACCGCCGATGATCGCAGCGATGATGAGGCTGACGGTGAGCACTGCGGCCATAACCAGGAGCTCGACCAGGGTGACCGGCTCGAGGACCGCGTCGGGGTGCGTCAGATAGAGGACGTACATGTAAATGAACGATCCCGACGTCAGCACCCCAATGGTGGCCGTCACCGCCAGAAACATGTGTTTCGTCAGAAGCCAGCTGAAGCCTCCG
The DNA here is from genome assembly GCF_014852035.1 of Ensifer sp. ENS03. NCBI lineage: Bacteria > Pseudomonadati > Pseudomonadota > Alphaproteobacteria > Hyphomicrobiales > Rhizobiaceae > Ensifer > Ensifer sp. ENS03. The sequence goes on from NZ_JACVAV010000003.1 coordinate 727,173, forward strand.
ATCGCCCATTCCCGTTTCCTGGGACGGCTGCCCGGGGTTGGGCCGAAGGTAAGGTCTGTCGTTTGGGGATCGCTCATGGTGGTTCTCGGAGTTTCTCTGCAATCAGCGGTGCAACCGGCAGGCACAGGATTCGTTGAGGCCGTGTGTGGGTTGCGTGGAGAGAGCGCCGAAATCGGAGGAGCAATCGTTCGAGGGACTTAGCTTGTCCGGCGCAATCACGGCCGGCGGCATCGGTTTGCGGTGCTTTGCAAAGAATCTGTTGGGCAAATGCACAGGTTGCAGGTTGTCCTGCATGGAGCACGCGCAGGTAGGTTTGTTGGGGCGTCTAGCCGGTAACCTGCAGGGCCGGGACCCCATCTACAGACAGGAGGCATCACCCATTGCAGACCCTTGCAAAGATTCTTGCATTGCCATTATTGACGGCACGGAAAATTGCAGGAACGATGGATCCTGCAAATGAACTTGCGGGGACGTCATGACGATACTCGATCGCATTAAGACGCATTCCAGGCGGCTTACCGATGCGGATCAGAAGCTGATCACCACCATGCTGGAAAACCGGGCGGAGGCCGCGTTCCTGTCGGGCCCGCAGCTTTCCCAGCGCGCTTCCGTTCATGAGGCCACCGCCACCCGGCTGGCGCAGAAGCTCGGCTACAAGGGCTTTCCGGACCTTCGCGCGCAGCTGCAGCGCGAGGTGCTGGACGATCAGGACGCGGCCAACCGCATGCGCCGCTCGGTCTCGAAGGTCGAGCATGGCGACTACCTGACCGATCTGATTGCGGCCGAGATCAGCGCGCTCGAAACGCTCGCCCGGTCCGTCGAGCAGACGGATATCGACAGGGCCGCGGACATGATTTTTTCCGCACGTCGCGTCTTCATCTTCGGGCAGGGGCATGCGCAATCCGTGGCCGGCTTCCTGCAGCGTCGCCTCGATCGCTTCGGCATGACCACGATCCAGCTGACGGGGCGCGGCCGGGACATCGCCGAGCGCTTGGTCAGCATGGAGGCAGGCGACCTCATCGTGGCGCTTGCCTTTCGCAAACAGCCGCAAAGCTACGCCCCGCTGATGCGGCATGCGACACGGGTCGGTGCGCCCTCGATCCTCGTTTCCGATCTGGTCGGGCCGCTGATGGAGCCCGCTGCCGATCTGATGCTTGCAGCGCCGAGGGGACGCTCGGGCAGCGAATTTCAGACACCGACGATCCCGTTTGCGATCGTCAACGCCATCGTGCTGACGATCGCCGGCCGCCACCAGGGGCAGGTGATCGGCAGGCTGGAGAAGCTGTCGGAGTTGTTCAACGACTTCGACTAGAGCGCCTGCGTTCACAGGAACGCACAAAGGACGTTCTAATACTTTGATTCTAGAGCATCTTTCCGCCCGCAAGTGATCCCACTTGAAGGCAGGATGCTCTAGCGGGGAACTATAAAGGGAGGAGAACGAAATGCTGAAAAAACTGACCAGTGCCGCACTTGCCGCATGCTTCGCACTGCCATCCTTGACGATGGCGTCCGATCTCGACGGGCTGACGCCGCAGCAACTGCTGCCGCTCGCACAGAAGGAGGGAAGCGTTACAGTCTTCTCGTTGTCGAGCCGCATAGCCAAGATCGAGAAGGCCTTCGAAGAGACCTATCCGGGCATCGACCTCATCGGCCTCGACATGAGTTCGACCAAGCAGATCGCGCGTGTCGAAGCGGAGCAACAGGCCGGCGTGCATGCTGTCGACGTGCTCTATATTGCAGACACACCTGTCGTGTTCACCAAGCTTCTGGAGGGGAAGCGGATCGTGAACTATGTGCCGCCGCGGGTCGCGAACGAACTGGAGGATCGCTACAAGGCGCCGCTCCTGACCCAGCGCCTCTCCACCAAGGTGCTGATGTACAACGAGAAGGCTTTTCCTGATGGTTCGCCCGTCAGCAATCTCTGGCAGCTCACCCAACCGGAATGGCAGGGGCGGGTGCTGATGGTCGACCCGAGCCAGCGTGGCGAACTGCTCGATCTCCTGACCGAGATCGCGCTGCATCCGGACGAAATGGCCGCCGCCTACAAGGCGCATTTCGGCAAGGATATCGAAGTTGAAGGTGATCTTCAGGGCGCCGGTGAGCAGTTCATCAAGGACCTCTTCGCCAACGACCTGATCCTGGTTCCCAACAGCGACGTGCTCAACAAGTCAGTGGGTGACGTCAACGCCAAGAGCCCGCCGGTCGGTTTCGGCACCTATTCCGACCGTCGTGACAACGAGAAGGAGGGCTGGGCGCTGCAGATCGCCAACAATGTCGAGCCGGCCAACGGCATCCTGTTTCCGGCGGTACTGACGGTCGCCGACAAGGCGCCGCATCCGGCGGCCGCTCGGTTGCTGATCGACTTCATGTTCGGCGACGATACGCCGACCGGCGGGGCGGGCTTCGAGCCCTTCAACGTTCCCGGCGACTACGCGACCCGCAAGACCATCGCCCACCATCCGGACTCGGTGAAGCTCGATGACTTAAAGGCCTGGACGATCGACCCGGCAAAGACGGCCGCCGCGCGCGGGCGCATTGCCGACCTGATCATCACGCTCCAGTAACGGAAACCGTCTGTCGGCACGCTTTTCCAAAAACGCGTGCCGACAGACGCCGAGGCTCTGACATGACATCCCTATCAATATCCGCACCATCGGGCAGCCGGCTGCTCCGATCGGGCTTCCTCTTGCCGGCAATTCTCGTCGCCATCGTCGCGATCCTGGTCGTCGCTCCGCTCTTGCGCATCCTCTTCACGACGCTGACGCCTGAGGGCATCGCGGCCTGGAAGGCCGTGCTCGCCAGCCCGCTCTCGGCCAACCTCTGGTGGCGGCCGCTCCTCAATACCATGATCCTCGGCTTCAGCGTCGGCGCCGGCTGCCTGCTCATCGGCGGCTTCCTTGCCTGGCTTGTGGTGCTGACGGACGTGCCGGGCCGCCGCTTCCTCGGCCTGATGGCGTCGCTGCCCTACATGATCCCGAGCTTTGCCGCAGCCCTTGCCTGGGGCACGCTGTTTCGCAACTCGCGTCTCGGCGGTTCGGCCGGCTTCTTCGAGACCAGCGGCCTTGCCATTCCCGACTGGCTCGCCTGGGGGCTCATCCCGACGGCGATCGTGCTGATCGCGCACTATTATTCGCTCGCCTATACGATCATCGCCGCGGCCTTGAGTTCGGTCGGCGCCGATCTCGTCGAGGCAGGCCAGATGGCCGGCGCCAAGCGCCCGCGCATCTTCTTCGGCATCATCCTGCCGGTGGTCACGCCGGCGCTGATTGCCGCGGCATCGCTGACCTTCGCCGGTGCCGTCGCCAATTTCGCGGCACCCGCTTTGCTCGGCCTGCCGGTGCGGATGCAGACGCTTTCTACCCGTCTCTTCGGCATGATCGAGACCGGGCAGAACGAACGCGGCTTCGTGCTTGCGCTGCTGCTCATTGCAGTGTCGGCACTGTTCCTGTGGCTCTCCGATCGTATCGTCTCCGGTCGCAAGGCCTTCATCACGGTGACCGGCAAAGGCGGGCGGACCAAACGCTTCCCGCTTGGCGCCTGGCGCTGGCCACTCTTTGCCATCGCCGTCATCATCGGGTTTCTGACCACGGTGCTGCCGGTCCTCGTGCTGGCCGCGTCGAGCCTGGCACCGCAGAGCGGCGCGCTGTTTTCCAACTGGACGCTGCACTTCTGGATCGGCGAAGGTGGCGGCGAGATGGCGCAGGGGCAGGCGGGTATCTTCCGCAATCCGGTGCTGATCGACGCGATCTGGAACACGATCCGTCTCGGGCTGGTCGTCGCCTTCACCACGATGCTGCTCGGTCTTGGGCTGGCCTATACCATCGTCCAGCGCCGCGGCAGCCTGCTCGCGACGCTGCTGAGCCAGCTTGCTTTCCTGCCGCTTCTGGTGCCGAGCATCGCCTTTGCCGCGGCCTATATCGCGCTCTTCGGCGCGCCGATCGGGCCGCTGCCTTCGCTCTACGGCACCTTCGCCCTGCTGGTCATCGCGGCATCGGCGCACAATCTGCCCTTTGCCGTGCAGTCGGGGCGGTCGGTGCTGGGCCAGATCTCCGCCGACATCGAGGAAAGCGCCCGGCTGACGGGTGCGGGACTGATCCGTCGCCTGTTCGCGATCATCTTTCCCCTCGCGATCCGGGGCCTCTTTGCCGGCGCGATCCTCGTCTTCGTCAAGATGGTGCGGGATCTCTCGCTGGTCGTGCTGCTGTTCACCGCCACCTCGCCGGTCTTGAGCATGGTCGCCTATCGCTATGCTGCGGAAGGCTTCCTGCAGTTCGCCAATGCCATCACCCTCGTCATCCTCGTCGTCTGCCTGGCTGCCTCCTTCGTGGCCCACAGCCTGCAGAACCGTGTCCAGAAATGGAAAGCACCATGAATGCTTTAGCAACCGGCACTGCGGACGCCATCAAGATCCGCAGCCTCGTCAAACGCTTTGGCGCCTTTACCGCCGTCAAGGACGTCAACATCTCGGTACCGGCGGGATCCTTTCTCGTGCTCGTCGGCCCCTCGGGCTGCGGCAAGTCGACCCTTCTGCGCATGCTGGCCGGGCTTGAAAGCCCGAGCGAAGGCGAAATCGCCTTCGTCGGGCAGACCGTATCGAGCGGCGCGGGCGGCGTCATTGCCGACGCCGGCAAGCGCAACGCCGGGCTCGTGTTCCAGAGCTATGCGCTCTGGCCGCACATGACGGTCGCCGGCAACATCGCCTGGCCGCTGAAGGTCGCCAGATGGCCGCGCGACAAGCGCGAGCAGCGTGTGCGGGAAGTGCTTTCGCTTCTCGGCATCGACACGCTTGCCGAACGGTATCCGGCCGAGATCTCCGGCGGCCAGCAGCAGCGCGTGGCGATCGCCCGCACGATCGCGCCACAGCCGAGCATTCTTTTGTTCGACGAGCCGCTGTCGAACCTCGATGCCAAGCTGCGCATCGAGATGCGCAGCGAGCTGATGCGCATCCACCGGGCGACGGGGGCGACATCGGTCTACGTCACGCACGACCAGGTCGAGGCGATGACCATGGCGACCCATGTCGCCGTGCTCAACAACGGCCGCGTCGAACAGTTTGGCAAGCCGATCGATCTCCTGCGCAATCCGCAGACCACCTTCGTCGCGACCTTCCTCGGCACGCCGCCGGCAAACCTGATACCGGTGCACCGCGCCGGCGACGGCCTCGTCTTCGGCGATATGGTGCTAGCGCCGGCTTCCGTGGCGGCCGGCCGCGACGATGCGCAACTGCTCTTCCGTGCCGAAGACGTCAGCGTCGGCGCGGTCGCCGGAGCACCGTCGCTTATGGCCCGCTTTGCCGAAGCAGCACCGATCGCGGGCCGAACCATGGTGACCGCCATGGTCGGCGACCTGCGCGTTACGGCCATGGCCGACAGCTACTTCACCGCCACACCGGGGGAGCCGATCCCCCTTTCCTTCATTCGCACCCCCGATGCGGTTTTCGCCGCCACCGGAGAAAGGATCCAACAATGAGGCTCATCCTCATGCGCCACGGCGAAACCCAGTGGAACGCCGAACAACGCCTCCAGGGACAGGACAACTCGCTCCTGTCCGAGCGCGGGGTCGCGCAGGTGAGGCGGTTCCGCCCCTACGCCAAGGCATTGAAGCCGGTTCGCATTATCGCCTCCGATCTCGGCCGCACCCGGCAGACGGTCGCCCTCATCGGTCACCCGGACGCGCCGACCGACGAGCGCTTCCGTGAATTGGACATGGGCGAATGGACGGGACGGCGCAAGCCGGATCTCATCGCCGAGCGGCCGGAAGAATATGCCGCATGGCGCGCCGGTACGTTCACGCCGGCCAACGGCGAAACCTGGGGCGCCTTTCGCGGCCGCGTGGCCGAAGGTGTGCATGACTGGATGTCGCGCACCGAAGGGGACCTGCTCGTGGTTGCCCATGGCGGCGTGGTGCGCGCCGCCTGCCACGAATTCCTCGATCTTCCCCCGTCGCGCGTCGTCCCCGTCACGCCGGGGACGGCGACCATCCTGCATTTCCCGCGGCGCGGCAGCATGACCGCGCAGCTGGAGGGCTACAACATCGGATCTGTCGCACCCGACGACTTCGTCGCCGACTGATACTTGCGGCGAGGGGCATGAGATGAACTCCGGAACATTCGTTATCCTGGAACTTCTGGGTGGCGTGGCGCTGCTTCTGTGGGGCGTTCGCATGGTGCGCACTGGCGTCATGCGCGGCTGGGGCGACCGGCTGCAGCGCTTTGTCGAAGAACGCCTGTCGAACCGGCTTACCGCCTTCGGTGGCGGGGTCCTTGCGACCGCCGTGCTCGGCAGCGCCACGGCCATGGCGCTGATCGTTGCCGGGCTTGCAGGCGCCGGTGCGATTTCGGCCCAGACCGGGCTCGCCGTCCTGCTCGGGGCGGATATCGGCTCCGCGCTCGTCTCCGGCCTCTTTGCCTCCGGCTCGTCGCTTGCCGGCGTGCTCGCTCCGCTGTTTCTCCTGACCGGATACATCGCATTCAGCGTATCCGGCGAATTCCGACCGCGTAACGCCGGCCGCATCCTGATGGGCCTCGGGCTGATGCTGATGGCCTTGAAGGTGATCGTGTCGGCGACCGCGCCACTGCGCGAAGCCACGCTTTTCCACGATGTCCTGCAGGCGGTCGCGACGGAGCCCGTGCTTGGCTTCCTCGTCGGTGCAATGCTTGCATGGCTGTTCCACTCGACGCTTGCCGTCATCCTGCTCGTCGCCTCGCTCCTGATGAACGGCAGCCTCGAAGTCGCCGGCGCCGTCCCGCTTATCCTCGGAATCAATTTCGGCGGCGGACTTCCGGCGGTCAGCGCCACGCTCGACCAGCCGCCATCTGCCCGCAAGCTGCCGGTCGCCAATCTCTTCTGCCGCGGGCTTCTGGCCGTGTCGCTGCTGCCCTTCGCGCGGCAGATCGTCGATATTGCCGGCCGTCTACCCACCGATCCGTTGCATGTCGCGGTCGGTCTTCACGTCACCTTCAACCTGGTCGTTGCGGCCGTGTTCCTGCCGCTGTCGTCGTTCGTCGTGAACCTTGTGGAACGGCTTGTCCCGCCAGCGCCGGTCGTTGGCGATCCCTTGACGTCTCCGCGCTATCTCGACAGCATGTCGCTGGAGACGCCGGCAATCGCGCTCAGCAATGCAACGACCGAAACGATCCGCATGAGCGAATTGCTGGAGCGCATGTTCCGGATGGCGCTGACGTCGTTACAGGCCGGCAGGCTCGAAAATCTGAAGGAACTGCTGCCCGTGGATGCACGGCTCGGCAATTACATGGCGTCGGTGCACGCCTATCTCGGACAATTGACACAGGACGGGTTGCCGGCCGGAGAGACGAGCAGAGCCCATGAGATCATGTTGTTTGCGAGCAATCTCGAACATGCGGGCGACGTCATCAAGCTAAGCCTTGCCGATCGCATCAGGGCGAAAATCAAGCAGAACATTCAGTTCACCGTCAGCCAGCGTGCGGCGATCGAGGCGCTCTCGGAGGTGATCGTGGCCTCGTTGCGATTGTTGCCTGCGGCCCTCTCCTCCCGCGACGTCGCGGCCGCATCGCGGCTCGCGGCCCAAAAGGACCGCTTCCGTGAACTCGAAGATGAAATCGTGCGCCGGCATCTCGGCGGCGAGCATGTGGAGACGGCGGCCGGTGCGAGAGACAATGCCCTCTTCATCGACCTCGTGCGCGACCTCCACCGGATCAATTCCGATATCGCAGCCGCCGGTTATCCGCTGGTGCAGGCCGCAGGCCTGTTGAGCAGCAGCCGAATTCTCAACGTCGGAGCGGTTGCCGGTGCGAGATGATCGCAGAGGCGATGTCGATCGGCCAGGCGCTGCTAGAGCTTGGCTGAGACCGCTGTCGCCGCCTCTCGGATAGTCTGCATCAGCAGAGAAAGGGCGAGCGGCGGCACCGCGTCGGCGCGCATGGTCAGGCCAACAGGACCTTTCGTTTCGCTTGTGTCGATCGGCAGGATTGCGATCGTGCCATCGTCGACATCGGCGGCGACGACACCGGCGGAGATGATCCAGATCGCATCGCTCGCCCGCACGAAGGCCCGGCCGAAGGCGTCGGACACTGTCTCGATCTGGTTCGGCAGACTGGCAATACCATTTGTGATCAGGAAGCGCTCGACGAAGGGGCGGATGATCGAGGCGCGTGTCGGCATCAGGACCGGGAAGTCGGCGAGCCGCGCAAAGGTGGAATGGGCGCCGGCAAGCAGCGGATGTCCAGCCCTGACGGCAAAGACCACCTGTTCCGAGTAGAGATGCTCGAAGGAAAAGCCGGTCATCTTTTCCGGTGCCGCAAGCCGCCCGACGACCAGATCGAGATCGCCGACGCGCAGCTGTTCGAGGAGGACTGCATTCTCGCCGGTGACGATCTTGATGCGGGCGCCGGTCTCCTCCTTGAGAAACAGCGTCATGGCGTGCGGCATGATGCGTGTCGAGACGGTCGGCAGCGCTCCGATGCGGACCGGAACGCCGTCGCCGGACCGTTCCTGCGAGACCGAATCGAGCCCTTGCCGAAGCGCCGTCAGCGCCGCACCGGCGTGGCGCAGGAACACCTCGCCATAGCGTGTTATCTTGATGCCGCGCCCGTCGCGCTCGAAGACCGCGACGCCAAGCACCTCTTCGAGTTCGCGGATCGTCTTGGTCACGGCCGGCTGGCTGACATGCAGCAGCTCGGCCGCCTTCATCACGCTCTTCTGCCGGGAGACCTCGACAAATGTCTGTAGATGGCGAAACTTGACCCGGGCGTCGATCATGGAATTCATAACCCTCAAGTTAATGAAATGCCATGAAATATCATTTTACCTAACCAGATTAAATATCCAATTTGGTGGCGGAGGAGAGAGCCCGTGCAGTTTGCCCGTATCAACGACATTACGATCCACTATCAGGTGATCGGCGCCACCGGCGACCGGCCGGTGCTGGTTTTCGCCAATTCGCTCGGCACGGATTTTCGCATCTGGCGCGATGTCATCGTCCGTCTTGCCGGCGATTTTGCCATCGTCCTCTACGACAAACGCGGCCATGGCCTCTCGGATATCGGGCCCACACCCTATGCGATCGAGGACCATGCGAACGACCTTGCCGGCCTGCTCGACATGCTCTCGGTCAAGCAGGCGATCATCTGCGGCCTCTCGGTCGGCGGCCTGATTGCGCAGTCGCTCTACCAGCGACGGCCCGATCTGGTTCGGGCGCTCGTCCTTTGCGACACGGCGCACAAGATCGGCACGGCCGAGACCTGGGCCGCACGCATCGCGGCGGTAGAGGAACACGGCATCGAGGCGATTGCCGATAGCGTGCTCGAGCGCTGGTTCACGCCGGCGTTTCGCCGCCCGGAAAACATCGCCTATGCCGGCTATCGCAACATGCTCGTCCGTCAGCCTGTAACCGGATACGTCGCCACCTGCGCCGCCATCCGCGACGCCGACTATACCGAGGCGGCAGCCCGCATCGCCGTGCCGACGCTTTGCGTCGTCGGCGATCAGGACGGCTCGACGCCGCCGGATGTCGTGCTTGCCACCGCCCGCCTCATTCCCGGTGCGCGCTACGAAGTCATCCGCGATGCCGGTCACATTCCCTGCGTCGAAAACCCGGAAGCCTTGACCGCGGTGCTTCGCGCCTTCTTCGAAATTGCAATGCATGGAGACAGGACCCATGAGTGACGCTTCTGCGCCCTCCGATCGCTATCGCCAGGGCATGGCCACGCGCCGTGCGGTGCTCGGCGACAATCACGTGGATCGGACGCAGTCGGTTTCTACCGAATTCGACCGCCCCTTCCAGGAGCTGATCACCGAAGCGGCGTGGGGCCATGTCTGGTCGCGGCCGACCTGGACGACGCGTGAGCGCTCGATCGTGACGATCGCGTTGCTCGCAGCCCTCGGCCAGGACGACGAGGTTGCTATGCATGTGCGGGCGACCGCCAACACCGGTGCGACCCGCGAGGATATCTGCGAGGCGCTGCTGCACGTGGCGATCTATGCCGGCGTGCCAGCGGCCAACCACGCGATCAAGATCGCCAAGCAGGTCTTTGCCGAGATCGATGCCGGCACGGCGGCCTGACGGGAGGAAGCGATGTCCGACAGAACCAATGGAAAGCCGGAGACGGGCGCCTTTTTCCCACGCGACCGTGGATGGCATGCGCCGGCGCTGACGCCGGGCTACAAGACCTCGGTGCTGCGCTCGCCTCAAAAGGCGCTGCTTTCGTTCGACGGCACGATTTCGGAAATTACCGGCCCGGTCTTCGGGCATTCGGTCGTCGGCGAACTCGACAACGACCTCATCCACAATTTCGCCAAGCCCGGTGAGAGCGCCATTGGCGAACGCATCATCGTGCATGGCCGCGTGCTCGACGAGCGCGGTCGCGCCGTGCCTGGGGCGCTGCTCGAATTCTGGCAGGCCAATGCCGGCGGCCGCTACCGCCACAAGAAGGAAAGCTATCTCGCGCCGCTCGATCCGAACTTCGGCGGCTGCGGCCGCACGATAACCGACGCGGAAGGGGGCTACGCTTTCCGGACGATCAAGCCCGGCCCCTATCCCTGGCCGAACGGCGTCAATGACTGGCGCCCGGCGCATATCCATTTCTCGGTCTTCGGCCATGGTTTCGCGCAGCGGCTGATCACCCAGATGTATTTCGAGGGCGACCCGATGATCTGGAAGTGTCCGATCGTCAACACCATCCCGGACCGCCAGGCGGTAGAACAATTGATCGCCCCGCTCGACTGGGCAAACACCATTCCCTTCGACGCACGGGCCTACAAGTTCGATATCGTGCTGCGGGGACGCCGCTCGACACTGTTCGAGAACCGGCTGGAGGGCAACTGATGGTTCAGCAACTCGGCTACCTCAAGGAGACGCCCTCGCAAACGGCCGGGCCCTACGTGCATATCGGCCTCACCCCGAACTTCTGCGGCATCACCGGCGTCTACGAGGCTGACCTCGGATCGCGGATGGTGAACGCTGAGACGCGTGGCGAGCGCATTACTATCACCGGACGGGTGATCGACGGCGCCGGCGCGCCGTTGAAAGACGCACTCGTCGAGATCTGGCAGGCGGATGCCGCCGGGTTCTACAATTCGCCGACCGAGATACGCGGTGCTGCGGACGCAAACTTCACCGGCTGGGGGCGCTGTGCAACGGGCGCCGAAGACGGGGTCTTTTCCTTCGAGACCATCAAGCCGGGGCAGGTTCCCTACAGCCACGACCGGAGAATGGCGCCGCACATCACCTTCTGGATCGTCGCGCGGGGCATCAACATAGGGCTTCACACCCGCATGTATTTCCCGGACGAGGCGGCAGCCAACGCTGCCGATCCGCTGCTTGCGCGCATCGAACATCGCCATCGCGTCGCGACGCTTGTCGCGACCGGAACGGCGCCTAATTATGTCTTCGACATTCACCTGCAGGGTGAGAAGGAAACGGTCTTCCTCGACATCTGAACAGGAATGTCACGCCTGGACATGGAGTGCCGCATGGGCGGCATTCAGGGCAGCAGGTGGCATTTCGTTCGGCGAGCCGCATCCGCGACCAGAAACGGGGAAATCATGACCTATTCCGCCTTCGACCACCCTTATCTTTCCGGGTTGCTGGGGGATGAGGCGGTTGCCGCCGAGTTCTCGGCTTCCGCCGATATCCATGCGATGCTCGCCTTCGAGGCGGCGCTTGCGCGGGCCGAGGCCGTGCACGGCATCATTCCGGCCAAGGCTGCCGACCGGATCACCGAGGCGTGCCGCGCCTTTTCGCCCGACGTCAGCGCGCTGAGGCGGGCCGTGGCGGCCGACGGGGTGGTTGTTCCGGAACTCGTGCGACAGTTGCGATTGATCGTCGGCGGCGAGGCGGCAGACTATGTGCATTACGGCGCCACCAGCCAGGATGTCATCGACACCAGCCTGATGCTCAGGATGAAGGCGGTGGCCGAGCTTTTCGCCGTCCGGCTCGGCAACATCGTCACGGTGCTCGAGGAGTGCGACAACGAATGGGGCGAGCGCGGACTGATGGGGCGCACCCGTATGCAGGCGGCGATCCCGATCACCGTGTCGGACCGGCTGCGCAGCTGGATCGAGCCGCTGCTCGATCACAAGGACCGGCTGGAAGCCATGGATCGCGATCTCTTCGCCGTCCAGTTCGGCGGCGCCGCCGGGACGCTGGAGAAGCTCGGTGACCGGGCGGACGACGTGCGCGCGACGCTTGCCGAAGAACTCGATCTCGCCGACTTTCCGCAATGGCACAGCCAGCGCTCGGAGGTGGCGGACTTTGCCAATGCCCTGTCGCTGGTCACGGGCAGCCTCGGCAAGTTCGGCCAGGACATCGCCTTGATGGCGCAGCAGGGCGACGAGATCGAGCTTGCGGGTGGCGGCGGATCCTCGGCAATGCCGCACAAGCAGAACCCGGTGGCAGCCGAAGTTCTGGTGGCGCTCGCGCGGTTCAACGCGACCCAGCTTTCCGGCATGCACCATGCGCTGATCCACGAACAGGAGCGTTCCGGCGCCGCCTGGACGCTGGAATGGCTGATCATGCCGCAGATGGCTGGTGCGACGGCGGCAGCGCTTCGTCTGGCTGGCGAACTCGTGGGCAACATACGCCGGCTTGGCCGCGCCTGAGCGGGCTGGTGACGCGATCCCTCAGCGGGCCGCGCGCAACATCGAGCGGTAGCGCACCTGGCTGTTCTTGAGGTGCTGGCGCATGGCGCTGCGCGCCTGCTCCTCGTCTCCATCCTGGATGGCGATGAGGATCGCCTCGTGCTCGGCGATCAATCGCGACAGCTCCGCAGACGCCAGCACGGTTTCCTCGCCGCTCTCCGAAACCGCTCGGCGGGGAATGAGCGCCGTGCCGAGCATCTGCAGGAACTCGCTGAAGCGCGGGTTGTTGGTCGCCTGGGCGATCGCCAGATGGAAGTTGAAGTCGGCCTCCGCCGTCGGCCGCCCCTGCGCGGCGCTCTCGCAGAAACTGTCGAACGCTTCGGCGATCTTTTCTTCCTGGGCCGGCGAACGGCGAAGGGCGGCAAGCGCTGCGGCATCGCCTTCGACGGCGGTCCTCAGTTCCAGCATTTCGATCAGCGAAGAGACGCGCGCAAGATCGATGCCGTGGAACGGCAGCGGGGTCGAAGGCGCAGGCTCCAGCACGAAGACACCGATACCGTGCCGCGCCTCGACAAGCCCGCCGGAGCGCAGCGCCGCGATCGCTTCGCGCACGACCGTGCGGCTCACGCCGAATTCCTGCGTCAGCTGCGCTTCCGAAGGCAGGCGGTCGCCAGGCTTGTAATGCCCGGCGCCGATCTGGCCGCTGAGGGCGTCCGTTACCTTGGCCACCAGCGTCTTGCCTTGAGAGGCGGGGGGGTCGGAGGCGGTGACGTTGCTCATGGGAATGGCCGTTTCTGCGACTTGGGTGCTTTGTGTCTGGATACGCCATTGCCGATCAAGGGCGCAATCCATGGCTGGCTGCAATGCGCGGGAACCAAGGGTGATGTCTCAATAAATCGGATCATCGACGAAGGCGCCGCCCTGATAGCGCACGAGAGAGTCGCCCGGCTGCGGCGTGGGGGTGTTTTCGGCGACTTTCTGACGGAAAACTTCGGCATTGTCCTTCGGGCGCCAGCCGAGCCAGGAAACATGCGAATTGTCCCACCAGCCGGCGTCGTTGGCCGAGGCGCCCCAGATGACCGGGCAACCGAGAACCGGCACACGGAAGACGGCCTCCGTCAAGGATACGAAGTCGTCATGGGAAAACCAGGTGGAGAGCATGCGATAGTTGACGGGCTCGGGCAGGCAGGAGCCGATGCGGACCAGGGCGGTCTCCTGGCCGAACTTCTCGAAATACATGCGCGCCAGCGCTTCGCCGAAGCACTTCGACACGCCGTAGAGCCCGTCGGGCCGGTAGGGCGCGTTCGGGCCGAGCCGTTCGCCTTGCGGATAGTAGCCGATCGTGTGGTTGGTGCTGGCAAAGAGGATGCGTGGCTTGTTGTTGGCGCGCGCCGCCTCATAGAGATTGTAGAGGCCGAGAATATTGCCGTCGAGGATTTCCGAGAACGGACGTTCGACCGAAATGCCGCCCAGATGCACGATCGCATCGCATCCGACGACAAGCTCGTTGACGGCGCCCCGGTCGGCCAGGTCGCACTGAACGCATTCCTCGTTTTCACACGGCGGATCGAGCGGCGCGCGATCTGCTAGACGGATCGTCCTTGCCAATGGCGCCAGCCTTTCGCGCATGACGCGGCCCAATTGCCCCGCCGCGCCGGTGATCAGAAGTCGTTCCATCGCCTGTCCCCCCAAGCCGGTGCAGGCGCTCACCGCGATCGATGCGCCCACATATCATATGATATCCGCTAACATATAATACATCTCTATTGCAATGCTTTCGCGATGAGGCGATTTTGTTAAGGAGCGATCTCTTGGCGGCGTTTGGCGTCGAATTTCGGCCTTATGGCGTCACGTCGCTTTCGAAGTAAAAAAGGCGACCCACAGATCTTATATGATGACTTGTATTACGACATATTGACATGTGTGTGATGACTTGCTTAGTAGGCGCGTCGAGTTTTAGGGAGGACCCGCACGAAATGAACCCTGAGCAGATCAAGGCCGCGCTTGGATCGGGCCTGCTTTCGTTTCCGGTGACGCATTTCGATGCGGAGGGTCGGTTTGCGCCGGACAGCTATCGGGCGCATGTCGAGTGGCTGGCCGGCTACAAGGCCCCGGTTCTGTTTGCGGCCGGTGGCACCGGCGAGTTCTTTTCGCTGAAGCCGGACGAGATCCCCGGCATCGTCAGGGCGGCCAAGGACGTTTCCGGCGACACGGCGATCGTATCGGGCTGCGGCTATGGCACGGAGATGGCGGTCGACATCGCCCGTTCGGTCGAGCGCGTCGGTGCCGACGGCATCCTGCTTCTGCCGCACTATCTGATCGATGCGCCGCAGGAAGGGCTTTATGCCCATGTGAAGAAGATCTGCCAGTCGGTCGGCATCGGCGTCATGGTCTATAACCGCGACAACGCGGTGCTGCAGGCCGATACGCTCGCAAGGCTGTGCGACGAATGCCCGAACCTGATCGGCTTCAAGGATGGCACCGGCGACATCGGGCTGGTGCGCCAGGTCACCGCCAAGATGGGCGACCGGCTGATGTATCTCGGTGGCATGCCGACGGCGGAACTGTTTGCCGAGGCCTATCTCGGTGCCGGCTTCACCACCTATTCCTCGGCTGTCTTCAACTTCGTGCCGGGCCTTGCCAATGAGTTCTATGCCGCCCTTCGCGCCGGCGAGCGCGCCACCTGCGAGCGCATCCTCAACGACTTCTTCTATCCGTTCATGGCCATCCGCAACCGCGCCAAGGGCTATGCGGTGTCGGCGATCAAGGCCGGCGTGCGGCTGCAGGGTTTTGATGCCGGTCCGGTGCGTGCGCCGCTGAAAGACTTGACCGAGGAGGAAGTCGCCATGCTCGACGCGCTCATCGGTGCGAACAAGCGTCAGAAATGAGCGTTTTGCGAGGATAGCCCATGAAGATCGTCGCCGTCCGCACCCACCTTCTCGAACATCGGCTGGCCGTGCCGTTCGAAAGCGCCTCCATGCGTTTTGACCGTCGCGCCCATGTGCTGGTCGAGATCGAATGCGACGACGGCACGATCGGCTGGGGCGAGTGCCTCGGCCCGGCGCGGCCGAACGCGGCGGTGGTTGCGGCGTACACGCCCTGGCTGATCGGCCAGGATCCGCGCCAGACGGAAAAGCTCTGGGCTATCCTCTACAACGCGCTGCGCGATCAGGGGCAGCGCGGGCTTGCGGTCACCGCCCTTTCCGGCATCGATATCGCGCTCTGGGATATCAAGGGCAAACACTATCGTGCCTCAGTTTCCATGCTGCTTGGCGGGCGCTGGCGCGAGAGCGTGCGCGCCTATGCCACCGGCAGCTTCAAGCGCGATGGCGTCGACCGGGTCTTCGACAATGCGCTGGAGATGGCCGAGCGCCGGGCGCAAGGCTTCCATGCCTGCAAGATCAAGATCGGCTTCGGCATCGACGAAGACCTGCGTGTCATTCGTGCCGTGCGCGAGGCGATCGGCGACGAGATGCGGCTGATGATCGACGCCAACCACGGCTACACCGTCACCGAGGCGATCCGGCTTGGCAAGGCGGCGGCCGACTACGACATCGACTGGTTCGAGGAGCCGGTCGTGCCGGAACAGCTTTCCGCCTATCGGGCGGTCAGGGCCGGCCAGCCGATCCCGGTTGCCGGCGGCGAGACCTGGCATGGCCGCTATGGCATGTGGCCGGCGATCGAAAGCCGTGCCGTCGACATCCTGCAGCCGGATCTCTGCGGCTGCGGCGGTTTTTCCGAGATGGCGAAGATCACGAGCCTTGCGACGCTGCACGGCGTTCGCATCGTGCCGCATGTCTGGGGCACGGGCGTGCATATCGCTGCCGCGCTGCAGTTCATGGCGGCGATGACGCCGGATCCGGTGCGGGTCAACCCGATCGAACCGATCCTGGAGTTCGACCGGACGGAAAATCCGTTCCGGCAGGCGGTGCTGAAGGCGCCGATCGAGGCGGTCAACGGTGTCGTTGCCATCCCCGATGCGCCCGGCCTTGGCATCGAGATCGATCGTGACGCGCTCGCCAGGTTCAAGATGCCCGAGAGCGCGCAATGATCGAGCGAACCCTCACCGGCCGCCCGCCTGAACCGCGCTTGCCGACGGGCACGGTCGACGCGCAGATGCACATGTATCTGCCGGGTTATCCATCGCTTCCCGGCGGCCCGCCTTTGCCGGTTGAGCCGTTGCCGGATGCTGCCGCCTACCGCCAGGTCATGGACTGGCTCGGCATCGACCGGGTGATCATCACCCAGGGCAACGCCCATCAGAAGGATAACGCCAATCTGCTCGCCTGCCTGGCCGAGATGGGCGATGTCGCGCGCGGCGTCGCCGTCATCGACGAAACCACGTCCGATGCGGACATCGGCGCGCTCAGCGACGCGGGCGTTGTCGGTGCCCGTATCATGGATCTGCCTGGAGGGGCGGTGGGGCTCGATGCGTTGGAAGCGGTCGATGCGCGGGCACATGCGGCAGATTGGATGATAGCCGTGCAGTTCGACGGCAACCGGCTGCTCGACCATCTGCCGCGGCTGGCGCGCATCCGGTCACGCTGGGTGCTCGATCACCACGGCAAGTTCTTTGCCGGCGTCGATCCGGATGGACCGGAGATCGCGGCTCTCTTGAAGATGATCGATCGCGACAATGTCTGGTTCAAGTTCGCCGGCGTCTACGAGAGTTCGCGCGACGGGTGGCCCTATGGGGATGTCGCAGCCGTCTCCAGGAAGATCGCCGCGCATGCGCCAGAGCGCATCGTATGGGGCTCGAACTGGCCGCACAACATGATCCGCAAGACAGAAGACTATCCCGACGATGCACGGCTGGCAGACCTCGTGCTCGGCTGGCTTTCGGACGAACGGGCCAGACATCTGGCTCTCGTCGTGAACCCGGAACGCCTGTTCAAGCTGCCTGCCTTCGCCGCGGTGTAGTTGCCGCGGGTGCTGGGAGGCGCCCGTGGAACCCACAACATGGAGATTTCGCATGCCGGCCCGGATGGGCAGCAACCCGGTCTTGGGAGAGGCCGAAGCACGACTATAGGAGGAGGAAAACATGAAGAAAATTGCAAGCATGCTTTGCGTCGCCATGGGGCTGGCGTTTGCCGGCACAGCGGCGCAGGCGCAGGAAATCACCCTGCGTTCGGCCGACATCCATCCGGATGGCTACCCGACCGTCGATGCGGTCAAATACATGGGGCAATTGCTCTCCGAGCGCACCAACGGTCGCATCAAGATCGAGGTCATGAACAACGGCGTTCTCGGCGGCGAGAAGGACACGATCGAACAGACCCGCTTCGGCGTCATCGACATGAACCGCGTCAACGCAGCACCCTTCAACAACCTCGTCAAGGAGACGATGGTCCTCGGCATGCCTTTCCTGTTCCGCTCGACGGAACATATGCACAACACGGTCGACGGCCCGATCGGCGACGAAATCCTCGCAGCCTTCGAACCGCATGGCTTGATCGGTCTTGCCTTCTACGATAGCGGCGCGCGCTCCTTCTACACGACCAAGAAGCCGATCGAGAAACTGGCTGACCTGAAAGGCCTGAAGATCCGCGTGCAGCAATCCGATCTCTGGATCGCGATGATGCAGGCCTTCGGCGCCAACCCGACGCCGATGCCGATGGGCGAGGTCTACTCCTCGCTCGAGACGGGCGTCGTCGATGGTGCCGAGAACAACTGGCCGTCCTACGAATCTGCCCGCCATTTCGAGGTGGCCAAGAACTATTCTTTGACCGAACATTCGCTCAATCCGGAAATCCTCGTCATTTCCAAGACGAGCTGGGACAAGCTCTCGCCTGAGGATCAGACGCTGCTTCGCCAAGCGGCCAAGGACAGCGTCGGCAAGATGCGCGAGCTTTGGAGCGCGCGCGAAAAGGCTTCCGAGGAGAAGGTCCGCGCTGCCGGTGCCAACGTGATCAAGGTCAACAAGGAGGAGTTCGCAGCCGCGATGGGGCCGGTCTACGACCAGTTCGTCAGCGACCCGAAGCTGAAGGACCTTCTCGAAAGGGTAAAGGCGGTCAAGTGACAGCGGTGAGGCCGGCTCCGGGATCGGGGCCGGCCTTTTCAACTGTTTACCGGATCGCCTTTGCGGAGGAGGAAGAAACATGCGTCGTTTCATGCGGACGATACGTCCGCTTCTAGGCGCGCTGAGCCGCGCTTCGCTCTACATCGCCGGCATCGGCATGGTCGCCATGACCCTGATCGTCGGCTGGCAGGTCTTTGCCCGCTATGTGCTCAACGACTCTCCGAGCTGGTCGGAGCCCTTGGCTCTTCATCTCATGGCCTGGTTCATCATGCTCGGCGCCGCCGTCGGCGTACGCGAAAGCGTGCATCTCGGCCTCGATGTCGTCCGACACGTGATGAAGCCGTCGGTGCAGCTTGCCATGGATCTGGCGAGCCTCGGGCTGATCGTCGTGTTCGGGTTAGCGATGGCCTATTACGGCCTGCTCCTTTCGGCCGGCACCTGGACGGCGACCATTCCGGTTCTCGGATGGCCCGGCGGCGTCGACTTTTTCCCGCTGATCGTCGGTGGCGCCATGATCGCCCTTTTTGCCGCGGAGCGCTTTATCGACCAGTTTCTCGGCGTCGAACTCGCAGCCGATGTCGTCGTGCAGGAGATGGCCTGAATGGCTTACACTATCCTCTTTGGGGTCTTCACCCTCCTGATGCTCATCGGCACGCCGATCGCCTTCTGCCTCGGCATCGCTTCGTTCGCGACCGTGCTCTATCTCGGCCTGCCGCCGGTGGTGGTGTTTCAGCAGCTGAACTCGGGCATGAACGTCTTTGCCATGATGGCGATCCCGTTCTTCATCTTTGCCGGTGACCTGATGGTGCGCGGCGGCATCGCCAACCGGCTGATCCAGTTTGCGGCCGGCCTCGTCGGCCACCTGCGCGGCGGCCTCGGGCAGGTCAATATCGTCGCCTCGACGCTCTTCGGAGGCATCTCCGGCTCGGCGGTGGCTGACGCCTCGGCGGTCGGCGGTCTGATGATCCCGCAGATGGCCAAGCGCGGCTACGACCGCGATTATGCCGTCAACGTCACCGTCAATGCGGCGATTATCGCGCTGATGGTTCCGCCGTCGCACAACATGATCCTCTATTCGATCGCCGCCGGCGGTAATGTTTCGGTTGCCGATCTCTTTACCGCCGGCATCATCCCGGGGCTCTTGCTCGCGCTTGCGCTGATGGTGACGGCCTATGTCGTTGCCAGGCGCCGGGGCTATCCGTCCGAACCGTTTCCGGGCTTTGCCAAGGTCTTCTACTACCTGCTCGCCTCGTTCCCCGGCATCGTGCTGATCGGCATCATCTTCGGCGGCGTGCGCTCCGGCGTCTTCACCGCCACGGAAAGCTCGTGCATTGCCGTGCTCTATGCCTTCCTCGTCGCCATGCTTGTTTATCGCGAGCTGGATTGGACGGGCTTCGTCGAGGCGGTGATGGGGGCGGTGCGCACGACGGCCATGGTGCTGCTCGTCATCGGCATGGCGGCGTCCTTCGGCTGGCTGATGGCGTTCCTGCAGGTGCAGGCATTGATGATCAGTGCGATCGGCGCGATCTCGGAAAACCCGATCATCGTGCTGCTCGTCATCAACATCATCCTTTTGATCCTCGGCACCTTCATGGACATGGCGCCGATGGTGATCATCTGCACGCCAGTGCTGTTGCCCGTGGTCAAGGCCTTCGGCATCGATCCGGTGCATTTCGGTGTGGTGATGATCCTCAATGCCGGCATCGGCCTCAACACGCCGCCGGTCGGAACAGTACTCTTCGTCGGCTGCGCCGTCGGCGGGATATCCATCCGCGAGGCGATGCGCACGATCTGGCCGTTCTTCGGCGCCAGCATCGCAGTGCTGATGGCGGTCACCTACATACCGGCGCTGTCGCTGTGGCTGCCTTCGGTCTTCAAGTGAACTGACCGTTCGCGATACCTCCGGGCTCGGCATATCCACCGGGCCCGGCCTTTTTCAGGATGGCTACTCGTTCCCGTTGGCGGCGAGACACTGCCGCTCCAGGCGTTTCAGGAAGACGCCGATTTCCTTTGCTGCCTGCAGATCGCCCTTCCGCTCGGCGACCGTACGGCCTTCGCGCCAGACCTGAATTGCCTCCTGGTGGCGGCCCAGCTTGAGGAGGATCGCGCCACGCAGTTTCCATGCTGCCGAATAGTCCGGGTCAAAGGCGATCGCCCGCTCCACATGGGCCAAGGCGGTATCGAAGTCCGCCTCCTGCAGGCAGATGCTGCCGAGCGTGAACCGCAAGAGGGCGTCGTCCTTGCCGTCCTGTAAGAGCTTTTCGAGCACTTGCCGCATGGCTTCCTCCTCCGCGATCGCCGGTTCAGGCCGCAGGCTTGCTTGGGGTAAGGGGCGTATGCCCATTGCTCGCCAGCGTCAGCGATCTCGTCCTGTCGAGAGACTGATACTGGCGGCGGCCCCAGATCAAGGGGTCAGCATGAGCAGACGTCTCGGTTGCGACAATTGTTCCCACGAACAGCATATGGTCGCCCACCTCGATCGAAGCGCTGAGCAGGCAGTCGAGCGTGGCAGCCGCGCCGAGCAGCCTTGGCCGTCCGCTCGGCCACTCAGCCCATATGCCGACGAGATAACGCTTCGACGCTTCGATCTTGCCGGCAAAGGCATCTGCGATCAGCTCCTGGCCCTCAGCCAGCATGGCGAGCGAAAACCCTCGCTCGGCGGCGATCAGCGCGGCAAGCGGACTGTCCGCCTTGATCGAAATGACGATCGACGGCGGGTTGGCAGAGAGCGAGAAGGTCGCCGTCACCGTCCGGCCGAGACTGTCGGGGCCATTGCCGGCGCTCGCCACGCAGACGGTGGCGGCGAGATGCGACAGGGTGTCGGCGAACTCCGGTTTCGACACGGCCAGGTCGGCATGGGCGTCGATGGCAAGGGAGGGCGGAGGTGTCTGGCGCATGGGGCTCGTTCCGAGATGAAATAGCCCGTGGCGGCGGGGAGACGCCACGGGATTTGCAGAAGCCTGAGCTCAGGCGGGGGCGAGCGGCTGCTGCAACTCTTCGACCGATCGGCTCGCGAACTCTTTCCAGCCCGCACCGCCTTCAGTCGGTCAGGCGGACTTGAGTTCCGCTTCGGCAAACTCGTAGTTGGCGAGCTTGTCGAGGAAGTTCGACGCGTAGTCCGGGCGACGATTGCGGTAGTCGATGTAATAGGCGTGCTCCCAGACATCGAGGCCGAGCAGCGCCTTGCCTTCATTGGTGGCAACCGGGTTGGAGCCATTGGCGGTCTTCGTCACCTTCAGCTTGCCGTCCTGGCCGAGCACCAGCCAGGCCCAGCCCGAACCGAACTGGCCGGTGGCGGCCGCCTTGAAGGCATCCTTGAAGGCAGCGACGCTGCCGAAATCTTCGGTGATCTTCTTATCGAGCGCGCCGGGGATCTGACCGCCCTTCGGCGAAAGGTTGTTCCAGAAAAGGATGTGGTTCCAGTGCTGGCCGGCATTGTTGAAGACCGGGGCGAGTTCCGCCTTGCCGTGGCTGAGGCGAATGATCTCTTCCAGCGACAGGCCTGCAAGCGAGGCGTCCTTCTCGACGAAGCCGTTGAGCGCCGTGACATAGGCCTGGTGATGCTTGCCGTGGTGAAACTCGATCGTCTCGGCGCTCATGCCGTTTTCGGCAAGTGCTGCGGCGGCGTAGGGAAGGGCGGGAAGTTCGAAGGCCATGGTCAAATCCTTTGCGGGCGGGGCACTCTCGGATCACTTGTCTGCGAACGGAGGAGAGTGTATTTAGCAAGACAATTCTTTGTAAATCTGTGCGCGGGAATATGTCAAGCGATCCCTTGTTAAATCCAGAGCAAAGCGCCGGCCGCACCCCGGGCGAGCGCATCATGCTTGCACTCAAGCTACACGGACCGCAGACTGCGACAGCGCTCGGCAAACGTCTGGCGATCACCGGCGAGGCCGTGCGCCAGCAGTTGGTGCGTCTCGCCGAGGAGGGGCTGGCCACGTCGTGGTCCGAGGCAAAAGGCGTCGGTCGTCCGTCGCAGTTCTGGGGGCTGACGGCTGCCGGCCACGCGGAGTTTCCCGATACGCATGCAGAGCTGACCGTCCAGTTGTTGCGCACCATCCGGCAGACGCTTGGCGTGGACGCGATCGACCGGCTGATCGCCGCGCGTGAGGACGAGACGCGCCAGAACTATCGTGCGGCGATGGTGGAGAAAGAGAGCCTGCGCGAACGGGTGGACGTGCTCGTTCGATTGCGGTCACAGGAAGGCTATATGGCCGCCTGCGAGGATCCGGGCGACGGCACGCTGCTGTTCGTCGAGAACCATTGTCCGATCTGTGCCGCCGCGACCAACTGCCAGGGCTTCTGCAGGGCAGAATTGAGCGTGTTTCGGGCGGTGCTCGGCCCCGGTGTCGAGGTCGAGCGCGCCGAGCACATTCTGGCCGGCGCGCGACGTTGTGCCTATGTGGTCAAGTCGGCCGACCGGGCCGCCTGATCGTGCCAAAGGAACGCTCTGGCACGCGCCCGGTCGTCGGGCGCCACCAGCTCCGATCGTGTCAGCGCGCGCCCATGCGCAGGGCGCCGTCGAGGCGGATGACTTCGCCGTTCAGCATGCGGTTTTCGCAGATGTGCTGCACGAGTGCCGCGAATTCGTCCGGTTTGCCAAGGCGCTGCGGGAAGGGCACGCTCTTGCCGAGCGAATCCTGCACTTCCTGCGGCATGCCGGCCATCATCGGTGTTTCGAAGATGCCCGGCGCAATGGCGACGACGCGAATGCCGTGGCGCGCGAGTTCGCGCGCAATCGGTAGGGTCATCGAGACGACGCCGCCCTTGGAAGCGGCATAGGCCGCCTGGCCGATCTGGCCATCGAAGGCGGCGACCGATGCGGTATTGACGATCACCCCGCGCTCACCATCCTCGCCGGGCTCTTCCCGCTGGATCGCCTCTGAGGCGAGCCGCAGCATGTTGAAGGTGCCGATGAGGTTGATCGCGACCGCGCGCGAAAAGCTTTCAAGCCGGTGCGGACCGTCGCGCCCGAGCACCTTTTCCCCCGGCGCGATGCCGGCGCAGTTCACCAGGCCGTGCAGATGTCCGAAGCGATCGAGAGCCGCTGCCACTGCGGCGGCGCCATCGGCCTCACTGGTGACATCCGTCTTCTGGAAGAGCGCGTTGCCGCCAAGCTCCTCGGCCATCTGCTGGCCGGCTGCGGCGTTGACGTCGGCGAGAACCACGCGGGCACCCTCGCCATGCAGCTGCCGCGCGACGGCCGCACCCAGACCCGAACCGCCACCGGTAACGATAAAGACTTTTCCATCGATCAGCATATGAGGCTCCTCCCGTACCGGATCGTGTCGTTGAACTATCGACATAGCCTTGCTGGCTGTGGAAGCCAAGTTCCGCTGACGACGGCGGCCTTACGCGTCGGAGCCTATTGGGCGCCGATCGGGGAGATTTCGATGATCTTGATGCCGATGGCGTTGGTGGCTTCGTCGAACACGATTTCGCCGCGGCCGATCACCATGCCGTTGACCTTGAGTTCCACCGGTTCGCCGAAGTTGCGATCGAGATGGATCGTGTCGTCCTGATGGAGTTTCGAGATCTGCGACACCGTCAGCTTGGCGCGCCCGATCACCGCTTCGATCGCGAGAGGAATTCCCTGGACTGCGCGCTCGCTCATGACAGAACGGCCTTCGAACGCAGGGCTTTCGTCGAGCTCGACCAGCTCATCCTGTAGCTTCTTGTTAATCATTCTGCACCATCCAAAGCACTGATTCACGACTCTTTAACAAAGAGTTGCGCCAGTTCGCCCTGGGTAGCAACCGTGGCTAAATGGGGGTTCCCCGTGCCTTGCAAGCGAGCGTTAACAAAGCGTTAACATCCACAATTCGGAGGCGGTGAAAGCTGTCAAAGCGTCACCGCAGCCCAGTTTCCGTCCCGTTTTTGGAATCCGATCATGCGGCGGCCATTCGGCAATTTGTCGCCGAGTCGCACGACATAGACGTAACCCTCGTAGACCATCAGCCCGCGATCGCCGTCACTGAACAGGATCTGGAAATTCGGCGACTGCATCATCGCGGCGTCGACTTCAGCGCCGGTCACAGCCGGGGCAATCGCTGCGATCTCCGACGAAGGCTCTTTCGCTCCACTCAAATAGTAGAGCGATGCCGCAGCGGCTATAACGAAAAGCAGCAGGGCGCCCGCCAAAGGCAACGGGCGGCTCTTGAAACGTGTCGGGTTCGGTTGAGAGGCGGCAACACTCAAGGTCAACTTCCTGATTCGCTGTATTTTCCGAACGGATCCGGCCACAGGTGGAAAGCGACTGATTTCTCCTGCCGATACAAGGGCCGGAGATCTTGCCAAATCTACCTAGTGGAACCGTTCCGTACTTCAAGCTGAGAAGTCACTTGCTTCTCCGACTCGACAGCATGCCCACTCGCCGATTTCAGGGACATATGCCCATCGGCGTTTCCACATCTTTTGCGTGCCGTGCGACAATAGCATGTCGACGGATGATTTTTCAGCTCCCGACGCCCGCAACTGACAGGCGCCGGGGGCGAGGCCGATCCCTCAGCCCTTTCTGATGTCGATCAGTTTCAGCCAGGGCTGAAGGTGAAAGGCGCCCATCAGCAGATACATGGCGGTCATCCCGCCGATCACAGTTTGTCCGGCGCCGCTACACAGCATCGGATCGGCCCCGGCGGTTCCCATGTTGGAAAGAACCGCCATCAGGGCGAAGGTGGGGGCGGCGGCAAGCGCCAACCCCGCAGCTACCAAACGGGCGAGGGAGGGCGCCCGCCCGTCGCGCTCACCGGAGCGGGCGCCGATGCTCATGGCTTCGCGCTCGTGTCGGAGGCGCGCATCGCGGCCTCGCCGGCATCCGATACTTCGACCCATCTTTTGTCGGGGGCAGCGCCTTCAACGTAGCTGTCGTTCCAGTTCCACCACTTGTAGGTCGGGGTCTGCGGATATCCGGCCGGCGAATCCTCCCACACTTCCTGTCGGCCGAGCGGGGTGATGTCGAGATAGTTCCAGGTGCTACCCATCTGTTCGTCGCCGCGGCTGTTGACGAGGTAGGTGCGAAACAGCTCTTCGCCGTCGCGGAAGAAGACATTGTGGCCGTGCCACTCGCCCACGTCGAAATCAGCATCGAAGCTGTCGGTGATGGTGTACCAGGGCATGGTCCAGCCCATCCGTGCCTTCAGCCTGGCAATATCCGCCTGCGGGGCGCGCGAGGCAAAGACCAGGGTCGTGTCACGGGCGTTAAGGTGCGACAGATGCGCAACCTGATCGGCGACCATCGAGCAGCCCCGGCAGCCGTGATCGGGCCAGCCATGCACGCCCGGTTCGTAGAAGGCGCGGTAGACGATCAACTGGCGCCGGCCGGCAAAGAGGTCAAGCAGGCTCGCCTTGCCGTCGGAGCCCTCGAACACGTAGTTCTTGGTCACGGCCGTCCAGGGCATCCGCCGACGCTCGGCGGCCAACGCATCGCGGGCGCGGGTGTGCGCCTTTTCCTTTACCAGCATTTCCTGCCGGGCCGCTTCCCATGCCTGTGCCGAAACCACCGGCGGCTTCTGCATCGTCGACTGGGCGTCCGCGCGTCCGTTCTCGCGTTTCTCGATCGTCTGGGTCATGGTGCTGTGTCTCCTCGTTTCAGCAAAACTTCTCAACGCAAGGCCGATGCCTTGCAGTCCTGAGCAGCTTGACACCGCAAGAGGATCGGCGGGAGTAACAAGTGTGGCGGTGTTTTCGAGCCGGAGCCGCTGCCACTGCGCAGCGGCGCGGGAGTTTGCCGATCAAGCTCCTTTGTAGTTGTCGCTGTTGTAATTCCTCGAAGTTGAGCGAGTATGCTTGTCGCAACCACGCGCGGGAGGACGGCATGCATTTCGTTTCGGATGCGGTTGGCGGGTACAAGGTCTTCGCCGTGTCGGGGGTCAATACGGTTTCGTTCGCGATAGACTATCGCAACGCCGACACCGCGGGGCTTCTCGGTTTTGCGGTCGAGCGGCATGATCCAACGGAAGGCGAGCGGTACTACATGTACGGCTTCAAGGTCTTCGAAACGGTGATCTCCCATCCCAATGAGGATACCGTCGTTCTGACCTACGACCATCCCGTTCAGAGTTTCGTCTGGGATGACTTCACGGCCAAGCCCGGTCGGCGTTACGACTATTACTTCCATCCGCTGACGGGTATGGCGAAGAACATCGACCGGTCAGCACCTGCCATCAGAATCGGTATCAAAACCGAACCGCTCTTCAGTGAGGAGACGCACGACGTTTTCTTCAACCGCGGTGTCGCGAGCAGCCAGGCCTACCGACGCCGTTTCGGAAACAAGCCGCCGGACAAGCTGGAAACGCCGGAAAAGACGCTCGAGGCGCTGCAGTGGCTGAGCCGGGACCTTGACGAAGCACTGCTGCGTTTCATCGACCAGGCGGAAGCGGGGGACACGCTGCTCGGCTGCTTCTATGAATTCAGATATCGCCCCGTCGTGGAAAGGCTGAAGGCCGCCTTCGAGCGCGGCGTCGTCGTGAGGCTCGTGCTCGACGCGAAGGAAAATGCCTATACCGACAAGAAGGGCAAGTTCCACGAGAGCTTTCCGCGCGAGGAGAACAAGGAAATCGTCCGCACCGTAGGGCTTCCGAAGGCGGCGATCGCGCGGTGGCGGGAGAACAATCCCGCCGACATACAGCACAACAAGTTCATGGTGCTGCTCCCCAAGGATCCGGGCCGAAAGGCGCAGGTTTGGACAGGCTCGACGAACCTGTCGATGGGCGGCGTGCATGGCCAGACCAATGTCGGGCATTGGGTCCGCGACGCCGATCTCGCCAAGGCATTTGAAACATACTGGACACTGCTTGCCGGCGACCCTGGTGCGGCAAAAACCGACAATCCTGCCGCGAGCAGGTCAAAGCGAAAAGCCTTTCGCAAGGCGGTCTCTGACCTTGCCGAGGTGCCGCATGCGCCCGCGGATGTTTCAAGCGGCGTGACCTCGATCTTCAGTCCGCGTGCCGGAAGCGCCGTTCTGGATATGTATGTGAGGGCGCTGGACGAGGCGCGGTCCTATGGCGGCGTGACACTCGCCTTCGGGATCAACGATCGCTTCAAGCAGGCGTTTCTCGACAATAGTGCCCAGTCCGGCGTGCATCCGGTGCTCTTCCTCCTCCTGGAAAAGCGCGACCAGCCTAAGGCCAAGGCGAAGAAGCCGTTC
This sequence comes from Ensifer sp. ENS03, assembly GCF_014852035.1. Lineage (NCBI taxonomy): Bacteria > Pseudomonadati > Pseudomonadota > Alphaproteobacteria > Hyphomicrobiales > Rhizobiaceae > Ensifer > Ensifer sp. ENS03. The sequence goes on from NZ_JACVAV010000003.1 coordinate 754,894, forward strand.
ATTCCGCTGACGGCGCGACAGAACGTCTATCAGGCCTGGGGATCCTATCTGCGCGATCCGGTCTATCAGTGGGCGCGGGAAACCAATGCGCGGGCGCTCGGGCTCAACAATCACGTCGCCTATGTGCATTCCAAGTTTCTGCTCGCCGATCCCCTTGGCGCGGATCCAATGGTCGTCACCGGTTCGGCGAACTTCTCGGACGCGTCGACCAACGACAACGACGAGAACATGCTGCTCATCCGTGGCGATCGGCGCGCGGCCGACATCTACTTCACGGAGTTCAATCGGCTGTTCAACCACTATTATTTCCGCTCTGTCCGGGAGGCGACAGCAAAGAAGAAGTCCGACCGGGACAAGGCGGCGCGCGTGGGGACATCCGAGGGAGCCGCGGCCAGTCTGTTCCTCGATGAAACTGGCGAGTGGCTGAAGAAGTACAAGCCCGGCAAGCTGCGAGCCAAACGCGTTCAGGTCTTCATCGACATGGCGCAGCCGGAAAATCTGCCGCCGATCTAGGTCTGCGGCGGCGATACGCCCCGAACCTGCGATTGCGCCGCCACCGTGTCGTTTGCTGCTCCCCTGTTGATCGCAGTGGGCTGGCGCGGGCACCGGAAGGTGCGTGTCATGGGCTGGGGATTTCGGTGCACTCGGCTGGCCGAGGCGCGCTGCCTGTGTCAAAACATAACCCCTAAATTATGATTGGCACCCCATATTTCATTTTTACATCACCGTTTGGCATGGCAAGCTGACAACCATCAAATCGACAGTCGTTTGCGACGAGGATGCGGGCTCGGGAGTGGCCGGCATCTCAGGGAGGAAATATGAAGCGGATGATTCTGGCTGCGGTTGCGGCTTTGGCAATGAGCAGTGCTGCCTATGCCGACACGATCAAGATCGGTGTCGTCGGACCGTTCTCCGGCCCCTTCGCGCTGCAGGGCAAGAACTTCAAGGCTGGCATCGACGCCTATATGGCGCTGAACGGCAGCAAGGTCGGCGACGACGATATCGAGATCATCTACCGCGACGTGCCGCAGGCCGATCCCGCCCAGTCAAAGGCGCTGGCCCAGGAACTGGTGGTCAAGGAAGGCGTGCAGTACCTCGCCGGCTTCTACTTCACCCCGGATGCCATGGCGGTCACGCCGCTGCTCACCCAGGCGAATGTGCCGCTCGTCATCATGAACGCGGCGACCTCGGCGATCGTCACCAAAAGCCCGCTCGTCGTGCGCACCTCGTTCACCACCTGGCAGACCTCGACGCCGATCGCCAAGGTTGCCAAGGACGCGGGTGTTTCCAAGGTGATCTCCGTCGTCAGCGACTACGGCCCGGGCGTGGACGCCGAGAACGCCTTCAAGACGGGCTTCGAAGCGGCCGGCGGCCAGGTGGTCGAAGCGATCCGCATGCCGCTTGCGACCAACGACTTTTCCCCAATCATGCAGCGCATCAAGGATTCGGGCGCGGAAGGCGTCTTCGCCTTCCTGCCGTCCGGCCCGACGACGCTCGGCTTCGTCAAGGCCTTCAAGGAAAACGGCCTGAAGGACGGCGGCATCAAGTTCTTTGCGCCCGGCGACCTCACGCAGGAATCCGATTTGCCTGCTCTCGGTGAGGCGGCGCTCGGCATTCAGACGACCTTCCACTACGCCGTCTCGCACGACTCGCCGGAGAACAAGGCCTTTGTCGAAGCGGCGAGCAAGGCGATCGGCAACCCGGCCGAACTCTCGTTCCCCTCGGTCGGAGCCTATGACGGCATGCATGTGATTTACAAGATGATCGAGGCGACCGGCGGCGAGCAGGATGCGGCCAAGGCCGTGGAAGCCGTGAAAGGCCTCTCTTGGGTCAGCCCGCGTGGTCCGGTGACGATCGATCCGGAATCGCGTCACATCACCCAGAACATCTATCTGCGCGAGGTCGCCAAGGCCGATGACGGCACCTATTACAACAAGGAAATCCAGACCTTCGAGAAGCAGGGCGACCCCGGTCTCGCTGCGCTGAAGTAGTCGACTTGGGCGGGTGCTGAGCGCCCACCGACACTGATGATGCGTTGACCGGTTGCTTTTGAGCGACCGGCGCGCCTGCGGCGCCGCGAATGCTGGCGCCTGACTGCCGCTCCGCGCATAGTGCGCACCGAATCCGGCGCAGCCAAATTTGGAAGAAAGGGCAACGGATAGCCCCATGCAAACCGTCCTCAGCATTGCGATCGACGCCCTTGCCTATGGCATGGTGCTCTTCGTCATCTCCATCGGCCTTTCGGTCACCATGGGCCTGATGCGCGTGGTCAACCTGGCGCATGGCGCCTTTGCCATGATCGGCGGTTACATCGCCTCCTATGCAGCGCGCGATTTGGGTCTTGCCTACGGCTTTGCCGTGCTGCTCGCGGTCTTCGGCACCATCATCATCGCCGTGCCGATCGAGCGGCTGCTCTATAGGCGGATCTACGGCGCACCGGAACTGACCCAGGTGCTGATGACCATTGGTATCACATTCTGCATCATCGGCATCGCCAACTATGTCTTCGGCCCGACGCTGAAGACGGTGCCGCTGCCTGGCGAATTGCAGGGATCCGTCGACCTCGGCTTCCGGGCAATCGCCACCCATCGCATCTTTGCGATCGTCTGCGGCCTCGTGGTTGCAGCCGGTCTCTGGTACGCGATCGAAAAGACCGCCTTCGGCGTCAAGCTGCGGGCCTCGGTTGACAACGCGGCAATGGCGGCCGCCCTCGGTGTGCGCACGGAAATCGTCTATGCGGTGAGCTTTGCGGTTGCCGTCGGACTTGCCGCCTTCGGCGGCGTGGTGGGGGCGGAACTTCTTCCGGTCGAACCCTATTACGCGTTGCGTTACATGGTGACGTTCCTGGTCGTCGTCTCCGTCGGCGGCGCCGGGTCTATCCCGGGCGCGCTCGTTGCCTGCCTGCTGCTCGGCGCGATCGATACGACCGGCCGTTATCTCATGCCGGAATTCGGTGAATTCTTCTTCTATCTGGCCGTGATTGCGATCATCTGCGTGTTCCCGCGCGGGCTCGCCGGGAGGGCCAAGGGATGACCATGACGACGACGAACGACTTGATCGCGACCGCTCCGGTGCGCCGACGGTTTGGCGGTGGGGACCTCATAGGTCTGGCCGTTATCCTGCTGGTCGCGGTGGTCGGCTACTTCCTCTTTCCCAACAATCTGGCTCTTCTGACCCGGATCATCGCAGCCGCTCTGTTGGTGCTGTCGCTCGATCTCGTCACCGGCTATTGCGGTGTCGCGACGCTCGGGCACGCGGCCCTCTTCGGCGCCGGCGCCTATGCCGCGGGCATCGCCTCGGCGCATTACGGCATCAACGATCCGCTGGCGATGCTGGCCTTCGGCATTGTTGCCGGGGCGGTGGCGGGACTTATCTGCGGGGTCGTCATCCTGCGTGCGCACGGGCTGCCGCAACTGGTGCTGTCGATCGCGCTCATCCATCTCTTCCACGAGTTCGCCAACAAGGCCTCCTCCTGGACCGGTGGCAGCGACGGGCTCTCCGGCATTGCGCCGACGGCACTTCTCGGACTCTACGAGTTCGATCTCTGGGGCCGCACGGCCTATGTCTTCGGCGTGGCGCTGCTTGCCATCGTCTTCGTCGTGCTGCGACTGATCGTGCGCTCGCCCTTCGGCATGTTGTGCCGCGGCATCAAGGAAGACCCTGTCCGCATCCGCTCGATGGGGGCGTCGCCGAAGTTCGCGCTCACGAAAATGTATGTCATCTCCGGTGCCGTTGCCGGCGTCGGCGGCGCGCTGAATGCGATCTCCACCCAGGTCGTCGGGCTCGACAGCCTCTCCTTTACGATGTCGGCGGAAAGCCTTGTCATGCTGGTGCTCGGGGGTACCGGCTCTCTCTTCGGCGCGCTGACTGGCACTGTCGTCTTCATGTTTTTCGAGGACGTGGTCTCGGCGGCCAATCCCTTCCATTGGCTGACGATGGTGGGCGCGCTGTTGATCGCCGTCGTGCTCTTCGCGCCGAAGGGCATCTATGGCACCGCGGCTGCGTTCTTTGCCCGCCGCAAGGAGGCACAGTGATGCAGCCGATCTTCGAAGTCCGCAACTTGAAGCGCGCCTTCGGCGGGCTCGCGGTCACCAATGACGTCAGCCTCAGCATGGCGCCGGGCGACCGGGTCGCGCTGATTGGGCCGAACGGCGCCGGCAAGACGACGTTCGTCAATCTCGTGACCGGCAATCTCAAGCCGGATTCCGGCGAGGTGCGTATCGGTGGCGAGGTGGTGACCGGTATCGACGCCATCGGTCGGGTGCGAAGGGGGCTCGTTCGCTCGTTTCAGGTGACGCGGCTCTTTGCCGATATGACACCTTCCGAACATGTTGCGCTCGCTGTCTTGCAACGCACTGGCCGCGCCGGTCGTCTGTTCGGCAATTTTCTGGGCATGCCGGACGTCATGGCCGAGGTGGCAGACCTTCTCGGCAAGCTCGGGCTTCGGGAACTGATGCACCGTAAGGTGAGCGAGATCGCCTACGGTCAGCAACGCTTGCTGGAAATCGCCGTTGCGCTGGCGCTGAAGCCGCGGGTGCTGCTGCTCGACGAGCCCGCCGCCGGCGTGCCGCAGAGCGACACCCGCCGGATCGAGCAGGCACTGGCCGACCTGCCAGCCGATCTCGCCGTCTTGATGATTGAGCACGACATGGATCTCGTCTTCCGCTTTGCCAAGCGCGTCGTCGTGCTGGCCGCCGGCGCGATCATCTTCGACGGTTCGCCGTCTGACGTGACGAAGGATCCGCGCGTGCGGGAAGCCTATCTGGGGAGCTATGCCAATGCCAGCCACGCCGCTTGAGGTGGAAAACCTGTCCGCCGGCTATGGGCCGACGCGGGTGCTCGAAGGCGTGTCCTTTGCCGTTCCGGCAGGTGCCCGGCTTGCAGTGCTCGGTCGCAACGGCATGGGCAAGACGACGCTGCTTGCAACGCTTGCCGGCCAGACGCGACGTTACGACGGTCGCATCCGCATGGGCGGGACGGACGTGACCGTGTTGCCGAGCGCTGCCCGCGCCATGCAGGGGCTCGGCTTCGTGCCGCAGGCGCGCTGCGTCTTCCCGACGCTGACCGTGGAGGAAAACCTGTTCGTCGGCCTCAAGAACCGCCCGAAAAGCGCGATCCAGGAAGCCTACGACATGTTCCCGCGTCTCTTCGAGCGTCGGCGCAATCTCGGCAGCCAGCTCTCAGGCGGCGAACAGCAGATGCTGTCGACGGCACGCTCCATCCTCGGCCGTCCGTCGATCCTGTTGCTCGACGAACCGCTGGAGGGCCTGGCGCCCGTTATCTGCGAAGAGCTGATGAAGGCGTTTGCCGAACTGGCAAAGACCGGCGACATGACGATCGTCTTGGTCGAACAGCGCATTCAGAGCGCGCTCGACTTTGCCGACCGGGTGATCGTGCTCGAACGCGGCCGGATCGCCTGGACCGGAACGCCGGAAGCGCTGGCGGGAGATCACGATGCCGTCGAGCGGCTGCTCGGCGTCGGCGGGCTCCACTGACCACGCGGTCGGTTGTGGCTGCTCACTTCGGTTCCCGTCGCGACGTATCGAGACGGGAACGCTCCCTTTCGTAGTAGCGCGCGAGTGGCGGCAGGGCGCTCTTCAACTGGTCGAACACCGCGTCATGAGCTCGAAGCGTGCCGTCATATTTGGCCTGTACGAAGGCCTGGTGGCGTTCGATCGCGTCCTTCCCGGCGCCGACGGCGACGGTGAAGACCGGCGACACGGCGGTGCGGCCCTTGACGGTGATGCGATCGAGTTCGGCGATCGGGAAGGTCTTTTCGACGAGACGCGCGGTCTCCTCGCCGAGGAGCAGGGAGATGCCGTAGTCCTTCGATGCGCCTTCGAGGCGCGAGGCCAGATTGACGGCGTCGCCAAGGGCCGAATAGTCGAACCGCTGGTGCGAGCCCATGTTGCCGACGACGCATTCGCCGGTGTTGATGCCGATGCCGATCCTCAAGGTTTGGGCCGGTCGGCGTTCCCGTTTCGCCTCGCTTTCGAGTTCCCGGTTCACCCGTTCAAGCCGCGCAAGCATGTCGAGCGCCGCCCCGACTGCATGCACGGCATGCTCGGGGTCGTCGAGCGGCGCGTTCCAGAAGGCCATCAGGCAGTCGCCGATATATTTGTCGATGGTACCGCCCTGTTCGAGAACGGCTTCCGAAAGCGGCGTCAGCAGCCGGTTGACCAGTGCCGTCAAACGCTCCGGGTCCTCCTTCATTTCCTCCGCGATGGTGGTAAAGCCCCGGATGTCGCAAAAGAGGATCGACAGCGTGCGCCGCTCACCGCCGAGCCTCAGGTGTGACGGGTCTTTCGCCAGGCGCTCGACAAGGGCAGGGGAGAGGTACTGCTGGAAGGCGCGGGTGATTTCGCGGCGCTTCTTGCGTTCCTCCGCATAGTCGAGCCCGGCCTGGCCGGCAGTCACGGCAAGGAACGCAAGCCCAGGCCCAAGCGGCGACAGAAAGACGTGGCCAAGCCGCATCGCGGCATAGCTGGCGGCGATGATCAGGCCGATGGCGACGGCGCCATAGGCAAGCGTGCGCCAGCCGGTCGTCCGCAGCACCGAAAAGGCCGCAAGCATCGCGGCCAGCGCAATGGCGGCAACCACATACGGTCTTGCAGCGCGCTTTACGAAAAGCTCATGGGCCAGATTGTCGTAGATGGTAGCCTGCATCTCAACGCCGGAAACGAGCTTGTTCGAATGTACGGTATCCGATGTCGTGAAGGCATCGGCCCCGCCATCGGCGATCGATGGCGCATTTTGCAGGCTGAGGCCGACGAGCACGACGCGGTCCTCGAACATGCCTTCTGGCAGGAAATTGTCGGGATCGAGCGCCTGGTAATAGGAGACGGTGGGATAGGTCCGCGCCGGTCCGAAGACCTGGATCAGCGCGTCCTTTGGCGGTGCGTGCGATTTTGCGCCGGCGATTGCCGCGAGCACGGCGGCAAATCCGTCCGGATAGTCGGGAACGGCGCGCAACGTTCCGTCGCCGCTGAGGCTGACAGAGGCGATCCCGGTCCAGGCGCCCTTTGCGATGAAGCGGGCCAACGGCTCGGTGCGCACGAACTGGTCGGCCTGGGGCGCCTCCACCAGCGTCTGGTCTCCGGCAAGAACCACGTCCGCGCCGAGCGCCTTTTCCAGCGCCTCGTCGTTGGCGGCATCGGCCGAAGGTTCAGCGAAAATCACGTCGATGCCGATGGCGCGTGCGCCGGCCCTGCGCAGCGCCTCGATGAGGCGCGCATGCAGGGCGCGCGGCCAGGGCCATTGGCGCCCGATTTCGGCCATCGACGGTTCGTCGATCGCGACGATGATCGGGCTGTCCTCAGGAAGCGGCGGGCCGTCGACGGTCGACAGGTAGTCGAAGCTGCGCAACTCGTTCAGCCGCCAGGCATTGGTCAAGGTCGCCAGCGACAGCGCGATGGCGACGAAAACCGCAAGCGCGAGAAGTTTCAACCGCCGTTGCAGGAAGCGGGGGTTGTCCCATCGTCCGGACCGACCGCTCGATGCCTGCACGGCGACGCGCTCCTCCATCAGAACCGCACTTTGATCGTGCCTTTGAACGTTCGTCCCCAACCCGGCAGGCCATTGCCCAGCTCGAAATCTTCATCGAGCAGATTGAAGGCTGCCAGATCCACCTCGATCTGCTTGTCGAACGGTTCCCATTGCAAGGCGGCGTCGAGCGTCCAGAAGTCGTCGAGCGTCTTTAACCCGCCGGGTCGTGAACCGACATAGTTGGCCGCAACGGTCGTCTTGACGTTCGCCGTGCTGACCCAAGTCAGCGCCGCTTGGCCGGTGTTTTCCGGCACGAACAGCAGTTCGCCGGGCTGGCTGCCGGTGTGTTCCTTAACGTCGGCTTCCGTGTGGGCCGCTGTCAGGGAGAGGCCGAAGCCGTGGCCGATGGCAAAGTTCGCCGTTGCCGCAACCCGGTCGAGCCCGACCTTGGCATACGCAAGGCTGGTGGTCGAAAGCGGAATGTCGAGCGCGAGTTGCCGCACCTCCTGGTGCTGGTAGTCGAGCGCGGTGAAGAACCAGCTGTTCCACTCCGCGTCCCAACGCAGTGCCAGCGTATCGGCATAGCCTTCGGCGCCGAAGCGCAGCTGGTTCGGCTGCAGCCCGACGATGCCGATCGGCGCAAGGGTGGCGACGTCGAAGTTGAGGCCATCGCGCATGGCTGCCGCCCGCAGCCAATGCCCTTCGGCCGGCGCCCAGGCGATGCCGATTTTCGGTTCGAGCCTGACATCGCCGTCGTTGACGCCTTCGATATAGCGGGCAAAGAGGGCGCCTTCCGTCTTCAGGTCCGGCGTGATTTCGTAGATCGTGTCGATGTAAGCCTTGGCGACCGTCTGTGTGGCGGACGTCGAACCGGACGCGATGACGGGCGCATTGCTGCTGCCGGTGCTGACGCCCAGCGGGTCAAAAATGTCGAACGCGCTCGATGACTTTACCACGCCGCCTTCGACGCCGTAGCGCCAGGTGAAATCGCCGTCACCGTAAAGGTGATTGATGGCGGCGATATAGGTTCTTTGCTTGTCCTCGCTCCGGCTGGTGGCAAGGTCCGGAAAGCGCGGGTCCGTGAGCCGGATCCGCTCGTTTTCCGTGGTATTCTGATCGGAGAAGAAGAACGCGGCATTGGCGATGTTGCGGTATCCGAAGGTATGGCTCCACGCCACGCCCGAGAGTAGCCGCGAGGAATCGTCGTCGCTCAGCCCGTCGAGCTTCAGAGGGGCCGCGCGGGGATCCGGGATATCGAAAATACTGCGTTTATCATCAAGATCGCCGTAGTTGGCATAGGCCACGACCCTGTCATCCGGCGTCGGGGAGGCTGTCACATAGCCATTGCCGCCAAGCAGGCGTGCTTCACGCTCGATCGCCAGGCCATTGCCGATATCGATCGTATCGCGCGGCTTCTCCCAATGCAGATTGCCGTAGACGCTGATCGGGAAGGGCGAGAACGTCAGCCCGCGCAGTTCCGCCTCGCCGATCCCGCCCTCATGGTCGCTGTCGGCGATGATGCCGCCTGCGACCGCGGCCTCGAAGAACGGCCGTTGGACGAGATTGGCCGTGCGCTCGCGGCTTGCCAGCATGTGCGGCTCGATCAGCAGCCCCTGGAAGAAGGCGGAGAAGCTCTGCGGATTGGCGGTGTTGACGACGGGGCTGCCATCGAAATCATAGGTGTTGAACAGCGGATTGACGCTGCCGCGGATCGCCTGGTCGACATAGCTCGATCCCGTGAACGGATCGAAGACCACATCGCCGTAATATTGCCCCCAGGCGTTCAGGCCTTGCAGGCGGAAGGCGTCGTTGAGCGTCGATCCGGCATCCTGGTTGGCGCCGAGCGGAGCACTTTCGCCGCCGCGCGCCCGCGTCCGCCGCATCAGTTCCTGCGCGTAGCGGATCGCCGCATCGGAATCGTATTCGTCTATCGCAATCGCGGTCCGCACGGTCGCGACGACGGGGTCGTTCGGGTCGAGCCGGTCGGCATTGTCGAGGGCCTGTGCCGCCGGAAGGCGGTCTCCCTTTTCATAATGCGCCGCCGAGAGCAGCAATTGCGCGTTGGAATAGGCGGGGTTGGCCGTCGAACCGGCCAAGAGGTCGTCGATCGCCTTGTCCAGGTTGCCGTTCTGCAAATGGTACCGACCGCGGGCGACGAGCACGAGGTCGAAGGAAGGATCGATCGCGAGTGCCGTATCGATCTCGCGCTTTGCTTCCGCAAGCCGCATTTCATCGAGGTACTGATAGGCCAGGTTGGCGTGGTAAAGCGGATCGGCCGGATCGAGTTCCACGGCCTTCTGGAATGCTCTCTCGGCGCCGCGATTGTCGCCCCGCTCGCTTTTTGCCAGGCCCACCCAGTTCCACAGCGACGGGTCGCCCGGCGTGATTTCCAAGGCGCGCTCGAGATCCGCCAGCGCGCCTATTCGATCGTTTTCAATAAGCAAGCGGTACTTGGCGCGCGATTCCAGCGCGGTCGGGTCGTCGGGATCGTTCGCAAGCGCCTTTTCGATACCGGCGCGCGTTTCGACTCGATCGTCGAGCAGCATTGCAAATTGCGCGCGGGCGGCTGGAAGGAACGGATCGTCCGGATATCGCCTTTCCGCCTTCTTGATCGTTTCGATCGCTGCGCGGATATCGGTGCGAAAGCCCGCGGTCCAGGCCGCAGCGAAGGCACCATAGGCACCTGTCGCCTGAGATGGCGGCTGCTCGATCCGGTCCGGGTCGGCGAGAGCGCGTGCGAAATAGCCGCCGAAGGCCGCGACGGAGCGGCGGTCGGCGTCGAGCCCGGGGACTGCCTTTTCGAACAGCTGTGCCGCATCGCCGTAGCGGTTTTCAGAACCGGCAATCAGCGCTTCGACGAGATAGGCGCGCGCGGCTTGAGATCGATTGAGGCCGAGGCGTCGGGCCTGTTGAAGGGCGGCTGTGGCCTGGGCTCGCCCGTCGAACCGCAGTTGGATTTCGGCGAGTGTCAGCCAGTCTTCGGCCGAGCGCGACGCTTCCGGCTGGGCTTCGATCCGTTCGCGCTCATTGCGCATGTCGCGCACCTTAAGCGGGGTTGACGGCATGAGCGCGAAGGCGTCGCGTAAAGACAGATGGAAGAGCATCTGTTCGCGGTCCTTCGGCGTCACGATCACGATCTTGGTCGGCGCTTTCCCGATGGCGGCAACGGCGCCTTCGCCCTGTTTCACGGTGACGCTGCCAAGTTCGTTGCTGAGTTCGACCACGCCTTCAAGCACGGTCAGCGAGGTCGTGTCGCCGGCGACCGTCAGTGTCCAGTCGGTGCCACGAATGGCAGCCGTTGCCGCCGGCGTGTCGATCGTCAGGCCCTGGCCGCCACGCTCCGCCCGTGCCCAGATCGTGCCTGACTGCAGTTCGAGATTGGTATCGCTGCCTGTGCCCATGCGTTTGACGCGCAACGCCGTGTTGCGGCCGAGCCGGATCTGGGTGTGGTCGGAGAAAAGCACCGCCAGCGCCCCGGTCGCATTAGTGCGCAGGATATCGCCGGACAAAAGGTCCTGTGCGAGATCGACGAAACGCCAGCTCGAAACGTCGACGAAGCGCACTTCCTCACCGGATTTGCGGGCAATCACCGATCCGGCGACGGGCGGTGTTCTTTGAACCGGCTCTGCCATGCTTGCGCCTGGACAGAGGATTGCCACTGTCGCAAGCAGTCCCCGAAGCCGTTGCCGCCCCATCTTCGTTCCTGTCTCCGCCCCACGTAGATTCAGTGAATTTCGATCAGGTTAAAGTCAATTGAATTCGAATATCCTTAATTGCTTTCCAAGCAATGCAGATTGTTCGGGAGGCAAATCTGTAACACCAGGCGGACAGCGACGCTGCCATCGCCTGCCGTTGCTTGGTGGCGGACGGATTCTTCACTGTTGCACGCGAGTGTGTCGTCCCTGAACCTGCCGTCGAACTGCCGTCGGCTTCCCTCGGTGGCTGGCGCGTCTGCTGGGGACGCAGGGCTTGCTCTCCAAGCTCTCGAGCCTGGCTGTCTCGGGAAAGGCGCTGACCGCAAACCCCGGTGCCGCGCGACGCAATTCGCGCGGGGAAAAAGCAGGTGGCCGCGGGAGATGCCGAGGCCGTTGCGAACGCCTGTTCGAAGTTCTGACAGAAGGTGCGCGCCCGCCGGGGCTCACTTGCGCCGAAGCTGGAGCGCCGCCTACACCGCGGCGCGCACCCGTTCCCAGGCATTCATGAGGTGCCGACCGAGAACTTCGGAAAGCCTTGCCTTGTCGCGGGCTTCGAGCGCGACGATCATTTCCTCATGCTCGGCAACGGCCGCTGCCCATTTTTCAGGCCCCTCGTGGCCGATGAAGCGAATGCGCTTCAGCCGCGTCTGCAAGATCGCATGCATATCCGCCAAGGCGGCGTTTGCCGCCAGTTGCGCGATGGCCGAATGGATCTGCTGGTTGAGCTTGTAATACTGCAGCCGGTCACCGGCCTTGTAGCGCGAGACCATTTCGTCGTGGAGCGCGCGCACTTCGGCGATGCCGGCGTCGCTGGCGGCTTCACAGGCGAGCTTGCCGGCAAGCTCTTCCAGCGTCTGCAAGACCGTCAGCATGTCACGCACGTCCTTGGCGCTGAAACGCTTGACGACGGCGCCGCGGCTCGGAACGAGCTCCACCAGTCCTTCGCTCGCCAGATACTTGATGGCTTCGCGCAGCGGCGTGCGCGAGACGCCGAGCTGCTCGCCGAGTTGACCTTCATGCAGACGCGTGCCGGGCGAGAGATCACCCTCGATGATCATGTCGCGCAGATGCGTGACCAGCGTGTCGTGCAGCGCAGTGCGTCGGATCGGGCCGGGGCCGCCCTCGGGGCGTTTCTCCAGAGAGGTAATTTCGTTCATCGTTTCGCTTCTGCATCTGGCGACTGAAGTGTCGGCCGTCTGTTCCCGTTCGCGCCAATTGAATCAGCGCTGTCTCATTAAAGCATGGAGACGGCCCCCGATATCGTCAACAGAAAATGCTGCATACAGAATACAAAAGACTTGATGCAGAATTTTGAATAACGTATGACGGCTCTCGAAAGAATGAAGTGGAGGACATCTCTCATGACGACCAACGGTGTAGCCGCTAACGGCGCGCGTCCTGTCATCGCGCTCGCTATGGGCGATCCGGCCGGCATCAGCCCGGAGCTCACGGCAAAGCTGCTGGCGCTTTCCGATATTCGTGAGGCTGCCCACATCATCACGATCGGCGATCGTCGCATCCTCGATGAAGGCGCCCGCATTGCCGGCGTCACGCTCGACCTTGCATCCTCGACCCTGGAGGACCTCGACGCTGTCAGGACCGAGCGCCACGTGTTCGTCGACCTTGGCCATCTCGATCCGGCCGACGTCGTTCGCGGCGAGGCGACGCTTGCGGGCGGCACCTTTGCGACCCGCAACTTTCGCGTAGCGCTCGAGCTGGCGCATGCCGGCAAGGCGGAAGCAGTCTGCTTCACGCCCTTCAACAAGAAGGCGATGCGCTTTGCCTATCCGGGCTACGACGACGAGATCCGTTTCGTCTCCGACGTTCTCAACTTCACGGGCAAGGTCCGGGAATTCAACGTTCTCGAGAAGGTCTGGAACGCCCGCGTCACCTCGCACATTCCGATCAAGGAAGTGGCCGACAACCTGTCGGTCGAGGCGATCCTTGCCGAGCTCGAGCTGACCCAGAGCTGCCTCAAGGAAGCCGGTTACAGCGAGGCGAAGATTGCTGTTGCCGGGCTCAACCCGCACGCCGGAGACGGCGGCAGCTTCGGCATGGAAGAGATCGACATCATCGAGCCGGCCGTCGAAAAGGCCAAGGCGCGCGGCTTCAACGTCGACGGCCCGTTCCCGGCGGACACAGTCTTCGGCCGCGCCCTGAAGGAAGGCTACAACGCCGTCATGACCATGTACCACGACCAGGGCCAGATCGCGATGAAGCTGATCGGCTTCGACAAGGGCGTGACGATGATGGGCGGCCTGCCGTTCCCGCTCTGCACGCCGGCCCACGGCACGGCCTACGACATCGCCGGCAAGGGGATTGCCGACGTCGGCGCCAGCCGCGAGGCGCTGCTTCTGGCAGTGCGCATGGCGAAGAAAAAGGCGGCTCTCAAGGCTGCTGCCTGATTTCGCACGCTTTCAAGCAATAACGGCGCAGGAGGAGGTCTTGCGCCGCAGAACCACAAAAACGGGAGGACCCGCATGAAGAATACCGTCTCCATCGCATGCATCATGGCAGCCGTTTTCGGCGTTGCTGCTCCGGCCGCCGCTTTCGAGCCCGATCGTCCGGTTGAATTCGTCGTCACCGCCGGCCCCGGCGGCGGCACCGACATCTTCGCCCGCACGATCCAGGCGATCATCGGCAAGTACGAGCTGATGAAGGCTCCGGTCGTCGTCACCAACAAGGGCAGCGCCGGCGGCGCCGAAGGCTTCGTCTACACGGCGACCAACAAGGGCGACGCCTACAAGCTGGCATTCGGCACCAACAACGCCTACCTGCTGCCGGTCCGCGCCAAGGTTCCCTACAAGGCTGAAGACCTGACGCCGGTTGCGGCGCTTGCTTCCGACGAGTTCGTTCTCTGGGTCAACGGCAAGGCCTCCTACAACACCGCTGCCGACTTTGCCGCCAAGGCGAAGGAAGGCGGCCTGAAGATCGGCGGCAGCCAGTCGAAGGACGTCGACCAGATCCTGACCTCGATGATCAACGAGACGACCGGCTCGACGATCAACTACATCCCGTTCAAGAGCGGCGGCGAAGCGGCCGTTCAGCTCGCCGGCGAGCACCTCGATGCCAACGTCAACAACCCGAGCGAAAACCTCGGCCAGTGGCAGGCCGGCATGGTCAAGCCGCTTTGCGTCTTCAAGAGCGTCAAGCTTTCGAACGAAACCAAGGTTGCCGGCGACAAGGCCTGGAGCGACATCCCCACTTGCAAGGATTCGGGCATCGCCATCGACAACTACTCCATGCCGCGCACCGTCTGGCTGCCGGCTGGCGTTGACCAGGATGTGGTCAAGTTCTATGCGGACCTGATGCGCAAGGTTTCGGAAACGCCGGAATGGGCGAAGTACCTGGCCGACACGTCGCAGTCGCCCGCCTACATCGCCGGCGACGACTTCAAGGCCGCCATCGAAATGGATGGCGCTGCTGTCGGCGAAGTGCTGAAGCGCGAAGGTTGGCTCGCCAACTAACAGGCGACGATCGGGACGGGTGCCATCCGGCGCCCGTCATTCGCTTTGAAAGGTCACGATCATGAGCGAGAACGGTGCGAATGGGGTCTCCCGCTTCGCGGTTGAGCTTGGTGTTGCCGCACTGACCGGCGCCTTCGGTGCTGCGGTCTGCTACGGATCTCTCGATATCGGCGCGGGCTGGACGGAATTCGGTCCCGAAGCCGGCTATTTTCCCTTCTATGTCGGGCTTCTGATCCTTCTCGGAAGCGTCGCCAATGCGATCCACGCCTTCGTGAAACATCGCGGGTCCGGTGAGATCTCCATCGACGGTCACCGCGCCAAGGTGGTGGCATCGTTCCTGCTGCCGCTGGTTGTCTTTGCCGGCGTATCCGCCTGGCTCGGCCTTTATGTCGGGACGGCGCTCTATATCGCCGGAACCATGCTCTTCCAGGGGCGCTACAAATGGTGGATCGCGCTGCCGTCGGGCATCGCCGTTTCGCTGTTTTTCTTCATCGTATTCGAGTTCGGTTTCAAGGTTCCCCTGCTCAAGGGACCGATCGAGGCCTGGTTCGGGATCTATTGATTCCGACCGCTCAAGGGCATGTCGCGTAAGCGCGCACAGCGGTCTTGCGCTAACGACAAGCAAAAAAAAGTCAAAGACTTAAAGCGCGGGGAGCGAGCCTCAAGGATCGTGACGTGCTTTAAGCCCCGGGAGGAATGACATGGAAAATATCGGTCTTCTGATCGATGGCTTCGGCCACATCCTCAGCTGGAACCATATCCTGCTGATGATGATCGGCGTCACGCTCGGCATTCTGGTCGGGGTGCTGCCCGGCCTTGGCGCGCCGAACGGCGTTTCGCTGCTCTTGCCGCTGACTTTCTCGATGGACCCGATCTCCGCCATCATCCTGCTCTCCTGCATGTACTGGGGGGCGCTCTTCGGCGGATCGACCACATCGATCCTGTTCAACATTCCCGGCGAACCCTCGTCGGTGGCGACCACGTTCGACGGCTATCCGATGGCGAAAGCCGGGCAGGCGAGCCGAGCGCTGACGCTCGCCTTCGTATCCGCCGGCATCGGCGCGCTGGCCGGCGTCGTGATGATCACACTGCTTTCCGGCTGGGTCGCGAACTTCGCACTGCGTTTCTCGTCGCCGGAATACTTCGCGGTCTACTTCCTTGCGTTTGCAAGTTTCATCTCGATGGGCGCGCAATCGCCCTTCAAGACGCTCGTCTCGATGATGCTCGGCTTCGCGCTTGCTTCCGTCGGCATGGACACGATCTCCGGCGACCTGCGCCTGACCTTCGATATCCCGACGCTGATCAAGGGCGTCAGCTTCCTGATCGCGGTCATGGGGCTCTTCGGCATCGGTGAACTGCTGCTGACGACGGAAGAGGGCCTGCGCTTCGAAGGCATTAAGGCGCGCGTCAAGCTCGTCGAGATCGGTCGCACGCTGGTCGAGATCCCGCGCTACTGGTTCACGATCCTGCGCTCGACGATCATCGGCATCTGGATGGGCATCACGCCCGCTGGCCCGACCGCGGCCTCCTTCATGAGCTACGGCGTTGCCCGTCGCTCTGCCCGCGACAAGTCGAAGTTCGGCAAGGGTGACCCGCGCGGTGTCGTCGCACCCGAGACCGCCGACCACTCGGCCGGCACCTCGGCGCTGCTGCCGATGCTGGCGCTCGGCGTTCCCGGCTCGGCAACGGCGGCCGTCATGATGGGCGGCCTGATGATCTGGGGCCTGACCCCCGGCCCGATGCTTTTTACCGAGCGGCCGGACTTCGTCTGGGGCCTGATCGCGTCCATGTATCTCGGCAACGTCGTCGCCGTCTTCCTGGTGATCGCCACCGTGCCGCTCTACGCCTCGATCCTGCGCGTGCCTTTTGCGATCATCGGCCCGATCATCGTCGCCGTCATCTTCTCCGGCGCCTATCAGGTGGCAAACTCGGTCTCCGACATCTTCATGGTCATCGGCTTTGGCGTACTCGGCTACGTCTTCAAGAAGCTCGACTACCCGCTTGCGCCGCTGGTTCTGGCCATGGTGCTCGGCGACAAGGCTGAGGACGCCTTCCGCCAGTCGATGCTTCTTTCCGGCGGTACCCTGAACATCTTCTGGTCAAACCCGCTGGTTTCCTCTCTGATGGCGCTTGCTCTTGCCCTTCTGCTGTCGCCGCTTGTCTTCGGGCTGGTCGGCCTGGTCCGCAAGCGCAAGCAAGATGCGGCCACGCCGCATGGCGACGGCAGCGCGGCGGCTTGACGGAGTCGCCGCACCTCAAAACAAGCGCATCGGAAAAGCGCGACGCGGTCTGCTTATAGACTGCGTCGCAAAATAAGTGAGGAAAACCATGGCGAACCCATCGCGCAAATGGACCCGTGAAACCTGGCCGATCGCGGCCGCGATGATCCAGTATCCGAACGTGCTAGCAGACGGCAGCTCCGTGCAGGATCAGTCGGTCGAGCAATGGGCCGAGACACTCGCCGATGTCGTCGACGCCGGCTTCACCGAGCTCGACCCGACCGACAGCTGGATCCGGCTGGCCGACCTCCCGGCCGCGCGGCGCGATGACTTCGTCAAGCTGACGCGTGACCTTGGCCTTTCCATGCCGGCGATCTCGACTTCGCGGCGTAGCGTCATTGATCCGGAGCATGGCGACGAATATCTCGCCTACGGACATCGGGTCATCGACACGGCTGCGGCCATCGGCGCCGGCTCCGTTTCCTTCGGCTTCTTCGGGCCTTTGACCGACGCGCAGAAGAAAGCGCTCTGGTTCTGGACCGTCGACGGCGTCAAGAACCCGGAAGACCCCGCGGTCTGGAGACAAGCGGTTCAGCGCATCCGCGAACTTGGTCGCCATGCCGAGGAACTCGGCATCGAGCTGGCGCTCGAGATGTACGAGGACACCTATATCGGCTCGGCCGACAGCGCCGTGCGCTTCGTTACCGATGTCGGCCTGCCGAACGTCGGCATCAATGCCGATCTCGGCAATCTCGTGCGCCTTCACCGCCCGGTCGAGCACTGGCAGCCGATGATGGCCAAGGTTGCACCCTTCGCCAAATACTGGCACGTCAAGAATTACTACCGCACCGAGGATGAGACCTCGGGGCTGGTGGTCACCCATCCGGCGCCGCTGGAATTCGGCGTTATCAACTATCGGGCGGCGATCCGTATGGCCTTGGCGCATGGCTTCGACAGCCCGTTTCTCTGCGAGCATTACGGTGGCGACGGGCTCTCCGTCAGCGCCGCCAACCGGGACTATCTGAGGCGCATTCTGCCTCGCGACTAAGGGAAGAGACGCGATGACCACAATCTTTGACGCACCGGAAGAATTTGCGACGACCGCGCTTGCCGGATTCAGCTCGATCTACGCGCGCAACGTCCGTCTCGTGAAGGGCGGCGTCGTGCGCTCGACCAAAGTGCCGAAGGGCAAGGTCGCCGTCGTCGTCGGCGGCGGCTCCGGCCACTACCCGGCCTTTGCCGGCTATGTTGGCCCGGGCATGGCGGATGCGGCCGTGGCCGGTGACGTCTTCGCCTCACCTTCGACTGCGGCAGTTGCCCGCGTCTGCCGGGTGGCTGACCAGGGAGGCGGCGTGCTGCTTGGCTTCGGCAACTATGCCGGCGACGTCTTGAACTTCGGCGTTGCCGCCGAGCGGCTGCGCGCCGAAGGCATCGACGTGCGGATCGTGCCGGTGACGGACGACGTGGCGAGCGCCTCTGCCGAAACCCCGGCCAAGCGCCGCGGCATCGCCGGCGACCTCGTGGTCTTCAAGGTTGCTGGAGCCGCTGCGGAAGCGGGCCTCAATCTCGACGAAGTTGAGCGCGTCACCCGTCTTGCCAACGACCGCACCGTCTCCTTCGGTGTGGCTTTCGGCGGCTGCACGCTTCCGGGCGCCAAGGGTCCGCTCTTCACCGTTCCAAAGGGCGAGATGGCCCTTGGTCTCGGCATCCACGGCGAGCCGGGTATCCGCGAAGAAAAGATGGTTTCGGCAACTGAGTTCGCGAAGCTGCTCGTCGGCAAACTGCTCGCCGAGCGGCCGGCGGATGTGCGCAAGGTCGCACCGCTTCTGAACGGCCTCGGCTCGACCAAGTATGAAGAACTCTTCGTGCTTTGGGTTGCGATCGAAAAGGAACTGAAGGCGGCTGGCCTGGAGATCGTCGATCCGGAATGCGGCGAATTCGTCACCAGCCTCGACATGCAGGGCTGCTCGCTGACGCTGATGTGGCTGAACGACGAGCTCGAGACCTACTGGCGCGCGACTTGCGATGCGCCGGCCCTGCGCAAGGGAGCGATCATCGCCACCGAGCCCGCGACGGACACGCTCAAGGATGACGAGGACGCCATTTCCTTCGCAGCGGCTTCCGAGACCTCCCGTCAGAGCGGCGCGTGCATTGCGCGGCTGATCGGCGAAATGGCCGAGGCGCTGAAGCAGGCGGAAGACGAACTCGGTCGCATCGACGCCTTTGCCGGCGACGGCGACCACGGACAGGGCATGCGCCGCGGTTCGGCCGCGGCCAACGATGCCGCGAAGGCGGCGGTTGCAGCGGGTGCAGGCGCCGCCAGCGTTCTGGCGGTGGCGGGCGATGCCTGGGCGGACCGGGCCGGCGGCACGTCGGGCGCGATCTGGGGCCTGCTGTTGCGCGCCTGGAGCAATGCCTTCAACGATGATGCAGCCCCGACCGATGCCGCGATTGTCGACGGTGCCCGCCGTGCACTCGATGGCGTGACCCGCCTCGGCCGCGCCCGTGTCGGCGACAAGACCCTTGTCGATGCATTGGTGCCTTTCGTCGAGACCGTGGAGCGCGAGTTTGCCGCCGGAAAGCCGTTGATCGAGGCATGGCAGGCGGCGGCAAAGGCTGCGACCGAAGCGGCCGAAGCCACTTCGAGCCTGACGCCGAAGCTCGGCCGGGCACGGCCGCTTGCGGAAAAGAGCATCGGTCATCCGGACGCCGGCGCCGTTTCTCTGGCGCTGACGGCACGCGTTGCCGCCGGTGTCCTGGCGCAGGCCGCAAAGGCCTAAGAAACGATATCTCCTCCGATCGGGCGGCGCCGTCGCCCGATCGGAACCTCCCCCCGTGTAACCGCTGCATTGCCCCGCGCCAATCGGCGCCGCCGTCACACGCTGCCGCGCAAATCAGCTCCGCGGAATGCCCGGCCCCGGCCTTTCCGTGGCTTTTTCAACACAATCTGCAGTCATTGTTGGGGAAACCCGACCAATTTTATCGTCTGCTAAAAGCTTGCCACGGAATTGCCCGATCGCGGGCTATGGCTTTGGTTTCCTGCAGCGTGCGCTATGTGCTTGAGTTCGTGTGCCGCCGGTCAAATGACAATCATTTCTGACGTTCCGAGAAGGAGACAAGAATGAAAAAGAGTTTTGCCGTAAAGGTGTCCGCAGCGTCTCTGGTTCTCGCGGGCGCGATCGCCGCAAACGCAGCCGATCTCGCGACAGTTCAACCGCAGCCCGAGCCCGACACAAGCAACGGCGTCAAGATTGGTTACCTCGATTGCAACATCGCTGGCGGTGTCGGCTATGTGCTCGGCTCGGCCAAGGAAGTCGATTGCGTCTTCCGCTCGACCATGGGTGCTGAAGCCTCCGACCACTATTCCGGCGCCATCCGCAAGATGGGCGTCGATGTCGGCTTCACGACGCAGAGCCGCCTGATTTGGGCCGTGTTCGCACCGACCGCCGGCTACCACCGCGGTTCGCTCGGCGGTCTCTACCAGGGTGCAACGGCGGAAGCGACCGTCGGCGCCGGTATCGGTGCCAACATCCTCGTCGGCGGCACCTCCGGTTCGATCCACCTGCAGACGATCAGCGTGACCGGCCAGATCGGCCTGAACCTCGCGGCCACCGGCACGTCGATGACGCTGACGGCCGTCAACTAACGTCGTTTGGGCGGCCCGTTGCACCTCCCACAACGGGGCGTCAAAAGACCGGGTAAGACGCAAAGGCACCGCACGCTGGAGACGGCGCGCGGTGCCTTTGTTTTTTGGCCTGTTGCCATTGGCCGATTCGCGTTTAAGGAATGCGGCCAGGAATCGTGCGCCGACAGCGCGAACTTCGAGGGGTTGGATTGAACAAAAGCCTTTGCCTGGGCGTCGTTGCCCTTTGCCTTGCGTCTGGGCCGCGGTTCGCCTCTGCCGAATGGCAGCCGGTCGAAAAGGAAGCGCTCTACACAATCACCGGGCAGACGGGTGCCGAGCTCTACGCCTCGATCGGCGAACGGGGTCCGAAAGCCGGAATCGGCAGGGCGATCGCACACACCAACTTCAAGCTGACCTGGACGCGAAAATATGAAGAGCAAGGCGGTGCCTGCGTGCTGGCGGTGGCAAAGCCGAAACTGATCATCACCTACACCCTGCCGAAACCGGCAAGGCCGCTGCCTTCAGGCACGCGCGAAAACTGGGACATCTTCATCGACGGCGTGCGCAAGCACGAACTCGTGCACGGCGATTTCATCAAGGAGATGGTCCGCGCGATCGAGCAGGCGACGCTGGGCCTCACTGTTCCCGACGATCCGAAGTGCCGCAAGATCAGGACCGTCATGACCGAGCGCCTCGGCGCGCTCTCGCAGACGCAGCGCCAGCGCAGCCGCGACTTCGACCAGGTCGAGTTGACCGATGGCGGCAATATTCACCAGTTGATTCTGAAGTTGGTCAACGGGCCGTAACCGGCTCGTTCTCAGCTCGGAAAGGCGCCGAACCTCTGCCCGGCGCCGTATCACTCACGCATAACGCACCAAAAACTCTTCGGCCGTCAGCTCGCGGAAATCGTCGAGCGCGCGGCGCAGGCGCTGGTGGTCCCAGTCCCACCACGAGAGCGCGTCCATCCGCTCGCCGACGCCCTCGTTGAAACGGGCGCGGATGAGCTTGGCGGGCACGCCGCCGACGATGGTGTAGGGCTCGACGTCCTTCGAGACGACTGCGCCGGCGCCGATAACAGCACCGTTGCCGACAGTGACGCCCGGCAGGATGGTGGCGCCGTGGCCGATCCACACATCATGGCCGATCGTTACCCGGTTCGAGCGCCGCCAGGCGAAAAGGTCGTGGTCGAGTTGGGTATCGTCCCAATAGTTCGGCGCGCGATAGGTGAAGTGATGCAGCGTCGCCCGCCAGGTCGGGTGGTTGGTGGCGTTGATGCGCACGGCGGCTGCGATGTTGACGAACTTGCCGATCGTTGCGCACCAGATCGAGCCGTCCTGCATGATGTAGGAGTAGTCGCCGAACTCGACCTCGTCGAGCCTTGAGCGCTCCTGCACTTCGGTGTAGCGGCCGAGCGTCGAATTGTTGACGCTCGCCGTTGGGTGGATAAAGGGCTCGAGCCCGAGCTTCTGGCTCATGCGGCAGCCTTTCGCGGCGAGAAGGCCGAGACGTCGAGAATGCGATCGGCAACGGCGTCGCGCACTTCCTCGTCGTGGAAAATGCCGATCAGCGCGGTGCCCTTGGCCTTCTTCTCGGCAATCAGTTCGACAACGACCGCCCGGTTCTTCGCGTCGAGCGACGCGGTCGGCTCGTCGAGCAGAAGGATCTTGTGGTCGGTGATGAAACCGCGGGCGATGTTGACGCGCTGCTGTTCGCCGCCGGAGAAGGTCGCCGGTGGCAGGCTCCAGAGTTCGCGCGGCAGGTTCAGCTTGTTCAACAGTTCGGCCGCATGGGTGCGGGCCTCTTCGAGCGGCATGCCGCGGGCCTGCAGCGGCTCGGCGACGATGTCGAGGGAGGAGATGCGCGGCACCACCCGCAGGAACTGGCTGACATAGCCGAGCGTCGTGCGCCGGACTTCGAGCACCGTGCGCGGCTCGGCCGTTGCCAGATTGACCAGCTTGCCGTCGTGATCCATCAGGATCTGGCCTTCGTCGACGCCGTAATTGCCGTAGAGCATTTTCAGGATCGAGCTCTTGCCGACGCCGGAGGGGCCGCCGAGAACGACGCATTCGCCGGCCTTCACCGAGAAGGAGACGTTGGCGACGACCGGCCGGCGGATACCGTCACGCAGATGCATGGTGAAGCTTTTTGCGACTTCGGAAACAACAAGGGGCGTGGCCATGGTTTACACCTGCAGGATCGAGGAGACGAGGAGCTGGGTATAGGGCTCGCGCGGATCGTCGAGCACGCGGTCGGTCAGCCCCTGTTCGATGACCGCTCCATCCTTCATCACCATCATGCGGTGTGAAAGAAGGCGGGCGACGGCGAGATCGTGGGTGACGATGATGGCGGCAAGCCCGAGGTCATGCACGAGGCCGCGTACGAGATCGAGCAGGCGCGCCTGAACCGAGACGTCGAGGCCGCCGGTCGGCTCGTCCATGAAGACGAGGCGCGGGGAGGTGACGAGGTTGCGGGCGATCTGGAGGCGCTGACGCATGCCGCCCGAAAAGGCGCGCGGC
Source organism: Ensifer sp. ENS03 (assembly GCF_014852035.1). Lineage (NCBI taxonomy): Bacteria > Pseudomonadati > Pseudomonadota > Alphaproteobacteria > Hyphomicrobiales > Rhizobiaceae > Ensifer > Ensifer sp. ENS03. The sequence goes on from NZ_JACVAV010000003.1 coordinate 777,901, forward strand.
TGGTCGTCGATGCGGTCGATGCCGATTTCCACCCGCTCCAGCCAGTCGCTGGCGGTGGCGCGGATGTTGCCGTAGTGGCGATCGCCGACGGCCATCAACCGCTCGCCGACATTGGCGCCGGCAGACACGGTCATGCGCAGGCCGTCGGCCGGGTTCTGGTGCACGAAGCCCCAGTCGGTACGCATCAGGAAGCGGCGCTCGGCTTCGCCCATGCGGGCGAGGTCACGGTACTGACCGTCGCGCATGTGGTACTCGACGATACCGGAGGTCGGCATCAGACGGGTCGAGAGGCACGACAGAAGTGTCGTCTTGCCCGAGCCGGATTCGCCGACGATGGCGAGCACTTCGCCCGCATAGAGCTCGAAGGAAACGTTGCGGCAGCCGATGCGGCTTCCGTAGAACTTCGAGACGTCGTTCACTTTCAGAAGCGGGAGCGTACTCATTCTGCGGCTTCCTTTCGGGCAAGCATGTGACCTGCATGGCCGCAGGCGCGGCGGTCTTCGCAATGATCGGTATCGGAGCAGACGAACATGCGTCCGCCCTTGTCGTCGAGGATCACCTCGTCGAGATAGACGTCCTCGGCGCCGCAGAGCGCGCAGGGCTTGTCGAAGCTCTGGATCTCGAAGGGATGGTCGTCGAAATCGAGGCTGACGACTTCGGTATAGGGCGGGACAGCGTAGATCCGCTTTTCGCGACCGGCGCCGAAGAGCTGCAGCGCTTCCGACATATGCATCTTCGGATTGTCGAACTTAGGCGTCGGCGACGGGTCCATCACGTAACGTCCCTCGACCTTGACCGGATAGGCGTAGGTCGTGGCGATATGGCCGTTGCGCGCGATGTCCTCGTAGAGCTTCACATGCATCAGCCCGTATTCCTCGAGCGCATGCATCTTCCGCGTCTCGGTCTCGCGCGGCTCGAGGAAGCGCAAGGGTTCCGGGATCGGCACCTGGTAGACGAGCGTCTGTCCCTCCGAGAGTTTTTCCTCCGGAATGCGGTGGCGCGTCTGGATGATCGTCGCGTCTTTCGTCCGGGTGGTGACGGCAACGTCGGCGACCTTCTGGAAAAAGGCGCGGATGGAAACCGCGTTGGTTGTGTCGTCGGCGCCCTGGTCGATGACCTTCAAGACGTCCTGCGGACCGAGGATCGAGGCGGTGACCTGCACGCCGCCGGTGCCCCAGCCGTAGGGCATCGGCATTTCGCGCGACGCAAATGGAACCTGGTAGCCGGGAATGGCGATCGCCTTCAGGATCGCGCGGCGGATCATGCGCTTGGTTTGTTCGTCCAGATAGGCGAAATTATAGGTAGCAAGGTCGTTCATCGCTGATTACCCTTGAGTGTGTCGACCGCTGATGAGGCCAGGATTTGAGCGAGATTTTCGTCTGGGTGATTGGGATCTTCGTGCTGTGTTCGGCGGTTGCCGGCCTGTTCGGCATTGCCCGCCGGCCGCAGCGCGAGCCGGAGAGCAGGGCGCGCAAGAACGACGGAGGTGGCGACGCCGGTGGTGTCTATGCCGGTGACGGCGGCGATTGTGGTGGCGGGGATGGCGGCGGCGATTGAACCGCTAGGGCTGGCGGTATGCCCGATCATTCGGCCGCCTCCCGTTGTACCTTCGGTGCTTCACCTGAATTCGCGGCCTCGTAATCGCGGCGCATGCGGCGCACGAGATCGAGTTCGGCCTGGAAGTCGACATAGTGCGGCAGCTTCAGGTGCTCGACGAAGCCGGTAGCCTGAACGTTATCTGCATGCGAGATGACAAATTCCTGATCCTGGGCGGGTGCGACGATGTCCTCGCTGAACTCGTCAGTGCGCAGTGCCCGGTCGACCAGCGACATCGACATCGCTTTGCGTTCACTCTGGCCAAAGACGAGGCCGTAGCCGCGGGTGAATTGCGGCGGCTGCTTGGCCGAGCCCATGAACTGGTTGACCATCTGGCATTCAGTGACGCGGATCGCGCCGAGTGAGACGGCAAAGCCGAGTTCCGGCAGATCGAGTTCGACTTCCACTTCTCCGATGCGGACTTCGCCGACGAATGGGTGGGTGCGGCCGTAGCCGCGCTGGGTGGAGTAGGCGAGCGCCAAGAGGAAGCCTTCGTCGCCGCGGGCAAGCGCCTGCAGTCGCAGGTCCCGGGCCATCGGAAACTCCATCGGCTCGCGGGTAAGGTCGCCCATGACATGGCCCTCGGGCATCTGGCCATCACCCTCGATCAGGCCTTCGCCGTCGAGAATGTCGGAGACGCGCATCACATGCTCACCGGGCTCCTTGACTGCCGGTTCTTCGACCGCTTCGTCGGCGATCAGTGATGGGTCGAGCAGGCGGTGGGTGTAATCGAAGGTCGGGCCCAGAAGCTGTCCACCGGGCAGATCCTTGTAGGTCGCCGACACGCGGCGCTCGACCTTCATGTTGGCGGTATCGACCGGCTCGGAGTAGCCGAAGCGCGGCAACGTCGTGCGATAGGCGCGCAGGATGAAGATCGCCTCGATCATGTCGCCGCGCCCCTGGCGGACGGCAAGGGCTGCGAGCGCACGGTCATAAAGCGAGGCTTCCGCCATCACTCTATCGACCGCAAGGCCGAGCTGCTCGACTACCTGGTCGATAGTGATGGAGGGAAGGCTACGGTCGCCACGGCGGCGATCGGCGAGAAGGCGGTGGGCATTGGCAATGGCGGCTTCCCCGCCCTTGACGGCTACATACATGGCTCACGCCTCCTTGAGCGAAAGACGGGTGGTGCGCGGCAGGCAGACGAGCTTGTCGCCGGCCGTCAGCACGAGATCGACGCCGCGCGGAAAGATCGCGCGATTGGCGGTCCAGAATTCGAGGAAGACGTCCGGCAGCCCCTTCACCGCAATCTCCGTCACGTCCTTGATGCCGGGGCCTTTGGCGGTCAGCGCAGGGCCGCCGCTCAGCGCTTCGACTTCGATGACGAGTGTCGTCGAGCGATCCGGATATTCCTGCGTGCCAAGCGAGAACTGGTCGAAGCCGGGGAAGGCGGCGCCCTTTTCGATGAAGGCGAAGCGCGCGTCAGTCTTGCTGGTGGTGAGCGGAGCACCGGTGTGGAAGGCGATCCACTGCGGAACGGCCGATTTGGAAAGTGCCGGCGTCAGCCAGACGGGCGTGTCATGGTCGCACAAAGTCAGCGCTACGGCGCCTGCGGCCGTAGCGAGCGGAGCCGGAGGCGTGCTCGTCGCTTCGAGGCGCTTGATCGTACCCGGGCGGGCAAAGCCGTCCATCAGATCGCGGAAGACGGACTGAGCGGCAAAGACTGGATCGGCAAAGGCGCCGGCGTAAATCTGCGATTGGCTGGCCATCAGTCGTCTCCCCGAACCATGGTGAAAAAGTCCACGCGGGTGGCCGCGGTTTCTTCCGCCTTGCGGCGTTCTTCCTGGGCAAGCCGGTCGGCCACGCGGCCAAGCAGGGCCTCGACCTTAGCCCTGTCGCCGTCACGCTGGGCAAGGGCGTCGAAGATGGCGGCAAGCCGGGCGCGTTCCTTGTCGGTTCCGAGCAACTGCCCGTGGCCGATTTCGCCGGTCGAAAGGCGGACGGTGGCGCGCGACACCGTAGCCTCGCCGAGATTGAAGGGATCGCCGCCGCCGCCGATGCGGCCGCGCACCATGACGAGGCCGGTCTCGGGGCCCCGGACCGGGTGAACCTCGGGCTGGTCTGCGAGCGCTTTCCAGGCGTCCTTGAGTTCGGCGAGTGTTGCCTGGGCGAGCAACCGCATGGCCTCCTTGCGCGCCGGGTCCGGCGGGCTTTCCTGCTTCACTTTCGCGTCCATCATTTTCACCTCAAATGTCTATTGATCTAGATAACTATACATCTTATACTTTTTCATAACGTCGGCAAATGACAGGCTTGTGACATGCCAATGCGAAAAGACACGGCAGCGCGAAAAGTGGTGGAGCGCCAGACCGGCGTCGCTCTCTGGCGGCAGATTGCCGACCGGATCCGCCTGGCGATCAGCAATGGCGACTATGACGCGACCGGCATGGTGCCGCCGGAAACGGTGCTTGCGGGCGAGTTCGGCGTCAACCGGCACACGGTCAGAAGCGCGCTGGCGGCGCTGGCCGAAGAAGGGCTGGTGCGTCCCGTCCAGGGGCGCGGCACGATGATCGAGCGCAAGGAGCGGGTGAGTTATCCGATTTCAAAGCGCACGCGCTTCTCGCAAGGTCTTGGCCACCAGGTGAAGGAAATTGGCTCGCGGCTGCTCGGCCACACGGAATTGCCGGCAAGGGGCGAAGTGGCGAGCGCGCTTGCCATCAGGCCCGGTGATCCGGTGATCGAACTCAGAACCGTCAGCAGCGGCGATGGTCGACCGCTCTCGGTATCCTCGAGCTACTATCCGGCGCATCGCTTCCCGCGCATGGCCGAAGAATTCGAACAGCTGCACTCCGTCACCAAGGCCTTCGCAGCCCACGGTCTGGATGATTATGTACGCGCCTCAACGGAGATCGTCGCCCGGCACGCTGACGCCGACGAGCTTGCGATGCTGAAGCTCTCGCCGGGCGCAATCGTGCTCGAAGCCCAGTCGATCAACGCCGATCTCGACGGCAAGCCGATCGAATATTCCCGTAGCCGCTTTGCCGCTGACCGGATGAAGCTGCGGATCGAGACTTGAGGCCATGAGGCCGCCTCTGCCGGTCGCGATGACGTCTCGCTCAACCAGAAGCGTTCCGATCCCTGTCAGGAAATAAGGCAAGGGCCGTATTTCCGACGCGTTTTTGCCGCATGACCGGAGCCTGCATCAGGACCGCGCATTCGGGAATTCTCTAAGGGGGAGAATGGCAATGGCGACGTGGCGACCCGATCCTTCCTTCTATCCATCACCGCGCATGGCGGCCAAGGCTCCAAAGGAGACGCTCGCCTACGTGGCGGCTTTCGATCCGGACCGAAGAAGGCCGGACGCGATCGCCGTCGTCGATGTGGATCCGGCGTCGCAAAGCTATTCGCAGATCGTCGGGCAGGTCGAGATGCCGAATGTCGGGGACGAGTTGCACCATTTCGGCTGGAACGCGTGCTCCTCGTGCCTGTGTCCCAACGCACCGCATCCACATGTCGAGCGTCGCTACCTGGTGGTGCCGGGCCTGCGCTCCTCCCGTCTCCATATCATCGACACCAAGCCGGACCCCCGCAATCCGAAGATCGTGCGGGTGATCGAGCCCGCGGAAATCGCCGAGAAGGCGAATTATTCGCGGTTGCACACAACCCATTGCGGACCTGAAGGCATTTACGTCAACGCGCTTGCGGATCGAGACGGCAAGGCGCCTGGCGGCATTTTCCTGCTCGACCATCAGAGCTTCGATGTGCTCGGACAGTGGGAAATGGACCGTGGGCCGCAGAAGCTCGCCTATGATTTCTGGTGGCACCTCGGCCACGACACGATGATCACCAGCGAATGGGGCACGCCCGATACTTTCGAGAACGGGCTGGTGCCGGAGGTGCTGCTTGGCTCGAAATACGGCCGCCGCCTGCATTTCTGGGACCTGCACAAACGCAAGCACTTGCAGGAGATCGACTTCGGCGAGGAACACCAGCTCGTTTTCGAACTGCGCCCGGCCCACGATCCGACCAAGGCCTACGGTTTCGTCGGCTGCGTCATCAGCCTCAAGGACCTCTCGGCGTCGATCTGGACCTGGTATCGCGACGGCGACCGATGGGCCGTGAAGAAGGTGATCGAGATCCCGGCAGAACCGGCCGATCCGGATCTGTTGCCACCGGTGCTGAAAGGCTTCAGTGCGGTCGCGCCGCTCGTCACCGACATCGACCTGTCGATGGACGATCGCTTCCTTTACGTTTCCTGCTGGGGCACCGGCGACATGATCCAGTACGACGTGTCCGACCCCTTCGCACCGAAGGAAACGGGGCGGGTCAGGATCGGCGGCATCGTTTCGCGTGCGAGCCATCCGAAGGCGAAGAACGGTGCGCTCAACGGTGGGCCGCAGATGGTGGAAATCAGCCGCGACGGCAAGCGGGTCTATTTCACCAACTCGCTCTATGGCGCCATCGACCCGCAGTTCTATCCCGAAGGCATCGACGGTTGGATGGTCAAGCTCGATGTCGCCGATGGTGGCGGGATCGCCTTCGACGAAAACTTCTTCGTCGACTGGCCAAAGGGTCATCGACCGCATCAGGTTCGCCTCGAAGGCGGCGACTGCTCGTCCGATTCCTATTGTTATCCGTGAGGAGGGAGCCGCGGTGCAGCCGGGTCACGGCGAATGACGACGGTCTGGCCATGGCTCTCGCTCGCCGGCCTCGGTGCCTTTCACGGCCTCAACCCGGCAATGGGCTGGTTGTTTGCGGTTGCGCTCGGACTTCATCGCCAGAGCAGCCGGGTCGTCTGGCTGTCCCTCGCACCCATTGCGGTTGGTCACGCGATCTCGGTCGCGACCGTGCTGGCGGTGGTCGCAGCATTCGGCTCGGTGCTGGATCCGAACACATTCAGGATCGCGGCCGCCGTGCTCATTCTGGGGGCCGCCGGCTACACCGCCATTCATGGCCATCGCCACCGCGTCCGGATCGGAATGCGGACCGGCATGGCGGGACTTGCGGTCTGGTCATTCCTGATGGCGACGAGCCATGGGGCCGGCCTGATGCTGGTGCCGGCGGTGCTCAGTCTCTGTCTTGCAGGTCACGCCGGCGAACTGGCGATGGCAAGTTCGCTGCCGGTCTCGCTCGCCGCCGTTGCAGTGCATAGCATCGCAATGCTGACGGTGACCGCGGTGCTGGCGCTCGCCGTCTTCACCTGGTTCGACCTTGCGGTCCTGCGTTCCGCCTGGATCAATTTCGACCGCCTCTGGACGCTCGCACTCGGGGCAACCGGCGTCGCACTCCTCATTCAATGATCCGCATCGCAGCCGCCAGGCTATTGCCGCTGCGATTTTACATAAGCGATATAGCCGCGGACATCGGCGGCGGGCTCCGCATAGGCGGCCCCGAGCGTTCTTTCGATGCTTGCCATGTAGGTCTTTGCCCAGTCCGGCAGGTCATAGTCGATCGCGGCCAGGAACTCGAGCGTTGCTGCGAGCCGGATATCGGCGATCGAGGGCTTGGCGCCACCGATGAACGGCTTGTCGCCAATGTAGAAAGCGCGGAATACGTCGAGCGGTTCGGCAAGGGCTGCAACCGCTGCCTTCCGGGCGATCTCCTTCGTCGCCGCATCGGCATCGCTGCAGCCGACTTCGCCCGCGTAGAGCGGAAAGTTCAGCGCCGGATAGGTTGCGCGGGCAAGGTAGGGATAGAAGGTGCCGATCAGGTAGAACATGGCGCTGTCGATCATCGCGCGTGCCTCGGGTTCCCTCGGGTAGAAGTCATCAAGCCCATGTTTGTTGCAAAGGTACTGCATGATCGCGCAGCTTTCCCAAAGCGCGCCCCTGGGCAGGTCCGCTGTCTCGATCATCGGTGTCAGATGCGACGGCGCTCGTGCCAGATATTCGGGCGAGCGCGTCTGGCCGTAGACATCGTTTTCACTAAAATCGAGCTTGGCTGCGCGCAGGAACACGCGCGCGGTCATGTTGTTGACGCTGGGCTTGATCACGTTGAGCTGGACTGCGGACATGGCATTCCTCCCGGTTGATCGTCGTTGAACTGGCGGCGGCTCGCTCGCGGCGGACACCGCCATTTGGCTACAGATCTCACCAAGCGCGACCCTATCGCGGTCCGTATGGGTTCTTCGGTTGGCGATCGAGCGACAGCGTCGGCCGAGAGCGTTCGGTCAGGGCTTCGATCGCATCGGCGAGATGGACCTCGGCGATGTTATAGTCGCCGCGTTCAGTCCTGATCCTATGCGCTTCCATCAGGACTTCGGCATGGCTGTGACTGGCCGGCGGCTCGAAGCGATAGGAGGCAAGTTCAACCAGCAGCCCAAGCGGATCTTCGAAGTAGATCGAATCCATGAAGCCGCGATCCTTGACGCCACTGTGGCGGATCTTTCGCTCGTCGAGCCGCTCCACCGCCTGGTTGAATGTCGCGCGCGAAACAGCAAAGGCGATGTGATGCACACAGCCCATGTCGGTCGGGGTGCGCTCGGGATCCGGCGTGCGGTTCTCGTCGGTGAAGACGGTGATCAGGCGGCCGTCGCCCGGATCGAAATAGAGGTGGCTTTCGCTCGCCCGGTCGAGGTTCGGTTGCTCGAAAATGAAGGGCATGCCGAGCAGCCCCTCCCAGAAATCGATCGACGTCTGACGGTCCGCCCCGACAAGCGTGATGTGGTGAACGCCTTGCGATTGCAGTTTGCGCATAGCCGGCCTCCCGGGTTCGGCGGAGAATGTGGGCCGAATGGCTCCTGGCACCGCTTTCCACCGCATGCAATTGTCGCCCGTCGCGGGCAGAAGGCAAGCGCCAATCACGGGTGGATCGGTGGGCGGCAAACGCGTTGTGGCTGGGCAATGCACAGCTTTTAGCCCACCCGACCTTCGTTCTGAGGTTGTGTCTGCCGAAGAAACCGTTTCCGACACGCGTGTTTTGATTTCCCCGGCAAACTTTCCTATCTTCCGGTTGCAGTATCCGCAGGGTGGATGGAGGACAGATGCCGGTCATGCGGCGGTCGAAGATCAGGCAGCGCCTGCTGATCATGCTTGTCACCGGTATCGGCGGCATGGCGGCGGCTGCGATTTCCTTTACTTCGGCGGTTTACGATGCAGCCAATCCGGTTCCTGTTCCGGTCATAGGTAAAGACCAGGTCGTCGACACGGGCCGTTGGCGGGTGACCATCAATGGCGCTTATATGTCGTCTCTGCCGCCAACCGGCACCAAACCGTTCGAGCCGAAGAGGTTCCTCCTTGTGGATCTCGAACTCGACAACCGGTCCGTGGCCAGCAGCAACGTCTTCATGAACCTGATCACGATCAAGGATGACGTCGCTCCGCTGCAGCCCAAGCCCACCTATTACCTGGCGAGAGACAAGTGGATCGCCAGTGCGATCAATCCGAACATGCCGGAAAAACTGGTCGCGGCCTGGGAGTGGCCGGCGAACCGCCCGGAACCGCAAACGCTTTCGCTGGCGATCGGCAAACAGATCTACAAGCCACGTGACGATCTCTACGGCGCGCCGAATTGGTTCGATGACGGCGAGGCCGCGGTCGTCGAGTTGCCGGTGACGCAAGCTGTGGAGACGACGGAGCAATGATGTCGGCTTTCCGTACGCTGCTGCTTTGCGGCCTTGCAATCGTGGCGCTCTATGGGATGCGAAACAGTACCCCCGGCTACGGCGACATCACCGCGCCGATCGCCATTCGCGGTGCTGTCGGCGAGCGGGTGGAGACACGCGACTTCGCTTTCGGCGCAGCCAATGTGCATCTGGCACGACAGCTCAAGGTCGAAAGTTTTGGCCGGGTCAAGGACTTCTCCACATCCGGCATCTGGCTAGTCATCGAGGGCGCGGCCGTTTCCAAGACGGAAACGATGACGTTGATGTCTGCGGAATGGCTGGCGAGCAATGGTTTGCGCTACGCGTTGAGCCAGCGGTTCTCGACCGTGCCGGGCTATCTGCCGACGGAGCGGCTCGAACCCGGCCTGCCACGGCCGGTGCTTCTTGCCTTCGAGCTTCCCGAGGCGGCCGTTGACCAGGGCACGCTGCTCGTCGCACGCAGTCGTGTGTCGCCGCTCGCCGAGGAACTGTCGATTGCGCTCGGCGACAAGAAGCCGGCTGAGATCAAGCCGTCCGTCACCATTGCGCGCAGCGGCAGCGGCGCGCCCTGGACACTGGCCGCGCACTGAGGGAGGTAGTCATGAGCGAGAAACGCACCTTCTGGACCTGCCTGCTCGCGTTGATCGTCGCGCTGCCGCTCGCCTTCGTTGCCCGCGCATGGGAAAGCCTTGGTGAGAGCCAATGGCTCGCCGGCGGTAGCCCGGAAATCGTCGTTGCGGATGGAGCGGCGCAGGCCTTCGCCGGCGGGCAATGGAAGCTTATGGATATGCGACGCCTGCCGCGCACCGACGACGCACGCGTCATTCTTACCGAATTCGAGGCATCGCCGACCGATCTCGCCGCTTTGTCGAAGGGCGCCTGCCGCGTTCGACTGATCGACGACAAAGGGCGCCGCTTCGAACCGGTCACCCTGACCGAGCCGATCGTGCGAGAGATGTATCCGGAGGTGGCCGAGCGTCAGCGCTGCAGTGTCCTGGCCTTTACGGATGCCAAGGCCGGCAGCCCCGTCCGCATGGCCGAGAGCTTCATCGTTCCGGCGGAGGCGCGGGACCTTTCGCTGCGGATCGAATTTCCCGGCGCCAGTGACGAGACGCTGGTGTTCAAGTGGACGCGTAGTTTATCTCGGCCTTATCGGCCTGACGGGAAACGGCGTGTTCGAGCATCGCCGCCAGCAGGGTGATGCGCAGTGCATCGAGCACGATGCCGCCGTTGAGATCGCTGGGGCTGCCGATGAAAAGGCTCACGGCATCGAAAACGAGCCGCCAGCTCGCAAGATCTCCCACGTCCAGCGTCCGTGTTGCCGCGTACCACGTCCAGGCGCCGAGCCAGGCAATGGCATTGTAGGCGATGATAAAGGCGAAAAGTGCCGCCAGCCCCGAACCGAGCGTCAGCTTCAGGCAGGTCCAGATCGGCGCATAGCGGGAGCGATAATCGCCGATGAAGTGGTCGAGAAAATCGGCGACCCATTTGCGCAGCGTGCGGGCGCGGCGCGGCTTTGGCGATGCCGGCCGGGTGCGCGGTGTTGCGCTCGAAAGCTCGTAGCCGTTGATGATGGCCGCCATGACCAGCCAGACGACCGGAAGGAGCGCATAGAAGAACAGGCCTGTGGCCTGGCTATCCCAGTCAGGTTTTCTCAATTCCACCGGCACGAAGGTCTCGGCGGCATGCGCAATGCCGGCGAAGGCGAAGCCGTTCATGCTCAGAAGCTTGCCGGCGCCAAGCCAGGTGATCACCTGGTCCTTCCAGACCGACAGGCCGTAGAGACCGATGAAGATCCAGCTTGCATCTGCAGCGACGATCAGCAGTCGCCAGACGGGCGCTTCGCTCAGCTTGCTCATGCGTTTTGCGCCCCAGCGTACAAGCCAGCAGAGCGCGATCGACACGAGAACGCCGCGCGACCCCAGAATATCGAAGAAGTTGGCTTTTTCGCCGAAAGCGACGGCAGCAAGTGCTGACCGCGAATATTCGCGCACGGTATCGCCGAGAAGCCCCCAGGCGGCGTAGTAGGCAAAGAACGGCAGGAGGGCGGCGGCGGTGACGGCGAGCAGCCTGCGGTCGGCCTTCGGCACCTTGGTCTCGACAGGCGCCGCTGCCGGCTGCTGCCGGAGCGCTTCGAGCGCCGGCAAGCCCGGGCGAAGGACCATGAACATCAGCACGATGACGACGAGCTTCGCCAGCACGACGAGGGAGAGCGTGACCATGCCGCCGAGCGGATGCTGCATCCCGATCCAGACGGCTGCCCGCATCAGGAGATCGTGCACGATGGCGCCGCAGGCACCGAGCAGCAGGAGCTGCGGCCAGAAGCGGGCGAGAAGGCGCGCCATCAGGGCAAAGGGTCCGAACACTTCGGCGATCGACGTCATGCCGACACCATAGTTGCGTCGGCCGGTTACGACAACCGCTCGGGGCGAACGGAGAGAGGATGTCCTCCGCGTCGCCCGGCGTCAGATGTTGCGGCGCTTGCCCTCGATCAGGTCGAGCACCGCGCGTGCCGCATCGAGCACGTTGGTGCCAGGGCCGAAGACCGCCGACACGCCGTTCTCCATCAGGTAGTCATAGTCCTGGCGAGGGATGACACCCCCACAGATGACGATGACATCCTCGCCGCCACGCTTTTTCAGCGCTTCGGCCAATTGCGGCATCAGCGTCTTGTGGCCGGCTGCGAGCGAAGAGACGCCAATGACATTGACCTTGCTCGCAAGCGCCATGTCGGCCGCCTCCTCCGGTGTCTGGAACAACGGGCCGGCAAGCACGTCGAAGCCGATGTCGCCAAAGGCCGACGCGATCACCTTGGCGCCGCGGTCGTGGCCGTCCTGGCCGAGCTTGGCGACCATGATTTTCGGCTTGCGGCCGAGTTTTGCCGAAACCTCGTCGAGGCGGCCGGAGAGCACCTCGAGTTCAGGCTCGCCCTCATAGGCCTTGCCATAGATCTTGCTGACGACCTTGGGCGTTGCGGCATGGTCACCAAAGGCGCCGCGCATCGCATCGGAGATTTCGCCGACGGTCGCACGCGCCCGCGCCGCTTCGACGGCGGCCGCCAAGAGGTTGCCTTCGCCGGTCGAGGCGACCTTTGAAACCGCGGCCAGGGTCTCTTTCACCTTTGCGCTGTCGCGCCGCCGCTTCGTCTCCTCGATGCGACGGATCTGCGCGGCGCGCACGGCGCTGTTGTCGATTTCCAGGATGTCGATCGGCTCCTCGTTGTCGAGCCGGTACTTGTTGACGCCGACGATGATTTCCTCGCCCTTGTCGACCGAGGCCTGGCGGCGCGTCGCGGCCTCTTCGATCAGTCGCTTCGGCAGGCCGGCGTTGACCGCACGGGTCATGCCGCCCATCGCCTCGACCTCTTCGATCAGCGCCCAGGCCTTTTCTGCAAGTTCATTGGTCAGGCTCTCGACATAGTAGGAACCGGCAAGCGGATCGACGACCTTGGTGACACCGGTCTCGTGCTGCAGGATCAGTTGCGTGTTGCGAGCGATGCGCGCTGAAAACTCCGTCGGCAGCGCGATCGCCTCGTCGAAGGAGTTGGTGTGCAGCGATTGCGTGCCGCCAAGGGCGGCCGACATCGCCTCGAAAGCGGTGCGGATGATGTTGTTATAGGGATCCTGCTCCTGCAGCGAGACGCCCGAGGTCTGGCAATGGGTACGCAGCATCAGCGAAGACGGCTTCTTCGGCTCGAACTCCTTCATGATCCGGGTCCAGAGCAGCCGCGCCGCCCGAAGCTTCGCCGCTTCCATAAAGAAATTCATGCCAATGGCGAAGAAGAACGAAAGCCTCCCGGCGAACTCGTCGACGTTCAGCCCTTTGGCAAGGGCAGCCCGCACATATTCGCGCCCGTCGGCGAGCGTGAAGGCAAGCTCCTGCACCAGCGTCGCGCCGGCTTCCTGCATGTGGTAGCCGGAGATCGAGATCGAATTGAACTTCGGCATCTCCTTCGCCGTATACTCGATGATATCCGCGACGATGCGCATCGAGGGTTCCGGCGGGTAGATGTAGGTGTTGCGGACCATGAACTCCTTGAGGATATCGTTCTGGATGGTCCCCGAGAGCTTGTCGCGCGAAACGCCCTGTTCCTCGCCGGCGACGATGAAGGAGGCGAGGATCGGAATGACCGCGCCGTTCATGGTCATCGAGACCGACATCTCGTCGAGCGGAATGCCGTCGAACAGGATCTTCATGTCCTCGACCGAGTCGATCGCAACCCCTGCCTTGCCGACATCGCCTTCGACGCGCGGATGATCGCTGTCGTAGCCGCGATGGGTCGCAAGGTCGAAGGCGACGGAAAGACCCTTTTGTCCGGCCGCGAGATTCTTCCGATAGAAGGCGTTCGAAGCTTCGGCCGTGGAGAATCCGGCATATTGGCGGATCGTCCAGGGACGCCCGGCATACATGGTCGCGCGCGGACCACGCACGAAAGGCTCGAAGCCCGGCAGCGAATCCAAATGATCGATGCCGTCGAGGTCGCCGGCCGTATAAAGCGGCTTCACCGCAATGCCCTCGGGCGTCTGCCAGGTGAGGCTTTCCGGCGCTGCCTTCAGTTCACGCTCGGCGAGCGTTTCCCAGTCCTTGGTGGTCTTTTCGGTCATCGGATGTTCTCCTGGATGATGGCGTCGACAGCCGTCGCCATCATTCGAATTCCATGATCAGTTCGTCGACCGCGAGGCTGGCGCCGGCGGCGACCGCCACGCGCTTGACCACGGCCTTCTTTTCGGCGCGCAGAATGTTTTCCATCTTCATCGCTTCGACCACGGCAAGAGCCTGCCCGGCCTCGACGGTGTCGCCGGCCTTGACCGTGACCGAGGTGATGACACCCGGCATCGGGCAGAGCAGCATGCGCGACGTGTCCGGTGGCAGCTTTTTCGGCATCAGCCGCGCCAGCTCCGCAACCCGCGGGCTTCTGACGTGGGCAATGGTGTCGATGCCGCGCCAGCGGAGCCGGATGGCGGTTCCAACCCGATCGACTTTGACGCTCAAGGGCTCATTGTCGATGTTGAAGGTGGCAAGGGTGCGGCCGGGAGCCCAGTCACCGGCGATCGTAACCGAGGCGCCGTCGGCAAATCGGACATAGGCACCATCGGCAGACGCGCCGGCGGTGACTGCGAAGTTGTGATCGCCGAGGCTGACCACCCAGTCGTGACCGACGATGCGACGGTGATTGCCGATCGTGCCGGAGATCTGGCTGGCGCGCTCCTGCAGCACCTGATTGATCGATACGGCGACGGCTGCGATCTTGCGAAGCGACTGCTCGTCGGCCGCAACGCCGTGGAAGCCGTCGGCGAATTCCTCGGCGATATAGGCCGTGGTCAGCCGGCCCTCTCGGAACCGCTGCTGCTGCATGACGGCTGCAAGGAACGGCAGGTTGTGACCGATGCCTTCCACCTCGAACTGATCGAGCGCATCGGCCATGGCATCGACTGCCGTCTTGCGATCCGGCCCCCAGGTGCAGAGCTTGGCGATCATCGGGTCGTAATACATCGAGATCTCGCCGCCCTCGAAGACGCCGGTATCGTTGCGTGTCACCGTGCCATCTTCGCGTCTGCCCTCGACCGGGGGACGATAGCGCGTCAGCCGACCGATCGACGGCAGGAAATTGCGGTAGGGGTCTTCCGCATAGAGCCGGCTTTCGATCGCCCAGCCATTGAGCTTTACGTCGTCCTGGCCGAAGGCGAGTTTTTCGCCGCTCGCAACACGGATCATCTGCTCGACGAGATCGAGCCCGGTGATGAGCTCGGTCACCGGATGCTCCACCTGCAGGCGGGTGTTCATTTCGAGGAAGTAGAAATTGCGCTTGCCGTCGACGATGAACTCGACGGTACCGGCCGAATGATAGCCGACGGCCTTGGAGAGCGCGACCGCCTGTTCGCCCATGGCCTTGCGGGTCTCGGCATCAAGGAAGGGCGAGGGGGCTTCTTCGATGACCTTCTGGTTGCGTCGCTGGATCGAGCATTCGCGTTCGCCCAGGTAAAGCGTATTGCCGTGCTTGTCACCGAGCACCTGGATTTCGATATGGCGTGGCTCGGTCACGAATTTCTCAATGAAGATGCGGTCATCGCCAAAGGCGTTCTTCGCTTCGTTCTTCGACGACTGGAAGCCTTCGCGTGCCTCCTGGTCGTTCCAGGCGATGCGCATGCCCTTGCCGCCGCCACCGGCCGAAGCCTTGATCATGACGGGATAGCCGATCGAACCGGCGATCCGAACCGCCTCGTCGGCATCCTCGATCAGACCCATATGGCCCGGAACCGTGGAGACACCCGCTTCGGCCGCGAGCTTCTTCGAGGTGATCTTGTCGCCCATCGCCTGGATGGCTCCAACCGGAGGGCCGATGAAGGCAACGCCTTCCTTTTCCAGGGCTTGCGCAAAGGCGGCATTTTCCGAAAGGAAGCCATAGCCCGGATGAACGGCATCGGCGCCGGTCTTGCGGATCGCATCGATAATTTTGTCGATGACGATATAGGACTGCGCCGAGGGCGAGGGGCCGATATGCACCGCCTCATCCGCCATGCGCACATGCATCGCGTCGCGATCGGCGTCGGAATAGACCGCGACCGTCGCGATGCCGAGCTTCTTCGCAGTCTTGATGACGCGGCAGGCGATTTCACCACGGTTGGCGATGAGGATTTTCTTGAACATCTTGTTTCTCTTTCAAATCCAGACTGCGCGTCAGCGTTTGAACTTGCGGCGATAGGGCAGAAGCGCGATCGAGGATGCTGCAGCAGCACCTCCAAAGAGCAACGCGAAAGGCACGACGACCATGAGGGTTGCGAGCACCGGGCTCGTCGAGCGGATGATGTGCGTGCCGACCGCGCCGATATTGAGCCAGATCAGCACGCCGGCCGTTATGGCCCCGATCGCAACGCCGATCAGCGCGTTGACGGTCATGTAGCGCAGCATCTGCCAGTGGTCGCGTCGGGCCTCTTCCGGTGTCATTACGCGTTCCGGCTCCCGTTCCATCGTCGCCTCCATCAGAGCGGGATCGTGTCGTGCTTGCGCCAGCGGACATCGACCTGCTTGTTGCGCAAGGATGCGAAGGCACGAGCGATGCGGCGACGCGACGAATGCGGCATGATCACTTCGTCGATGAAGCCACGCTCGGCGGCGACGAACGGATTGGCGAAGCGCTCCTCGTATTCTTTGGTGCGCGCGGCAATCTTCTCGGCATCGCCGAGTTCCGAGCGGTAGAGGATCTCGGTTGCGCCCTTGGCGCCCATCACGGCGATCTCGGCGGTCGGCCAGGCATAGTTGACGTCGGCGCCGATGTGCTTGGAGGCCATGACGTCGTAGGCGCCCCCATAGGCCTTACGGGTGATCAGCGTCACCATTGGCACGGTCGCTTGGCTATAGGCGAAGAGCAGCTTGGCGCCGTGCTTGATGACGCCGCCATACTCCTGCGCGGTGCCAGGCAGGAAGCCGGGCACGTCGACCAACGTCAGGAGCGGGATTGAGAAGGCGTCGCAGAAGCGTACGAAACGCGCGGCCTTGCGCGAGCTGTCGATATCGAGGCAGCCGGCAAGCACCATCGGCTGGTTGGCGACGACGCCGACTGTCTGGCCCTCCATGCGGATGAAGCCGGTGATGATGTTGCGGGCAAAGCTCTGCTGCAGCTCGAAGAAATCACCTTCGTCGGCGAGCGCAAGGATCAGTTCCTTCATGTCGTAGGGCTTGGTGGCGCTATCGGGGATCAGGCTGTCCAAACGCATTTCGAGCCGCGCCGGGTCGTCGTGGAAGGGACGGACCGGCGGTTTCTCTCGGTTGTTGAGCGGCAGGAAATCGAAGAGCAGGCGCACGTGCTCAAGCGTTTCGATGTCGTTCTCGTAGGCTGCGTCGGCGACGGAGGACTTTTTCGTGTGCGTGCCCGCACCGCCGAGTTCTTCGGCCGTGACGATCTCGTTGGTCACGGTCTTTACGACGTCGGGCCCGGTCACGAACATGTAGGACGAGTCACGCACCATGAAGATGAAGTCGGTCATGGCCGGCGAATAGACGGCGCCGCCGGCGCAGGGCCCCATGATGACCGAAATCTGCGGGATGACGCCCGAGGCTTCGGCATTGCGGCGGAAGACCTCGGCATAGCCGGCAAGGGAAGCCACGCCTTCCTGGATGCGGGCGCCGCCCGAGTCGTTGAGGCCGATGACCGGCGCGCCGTTGCGAACAGCCATATCCATGATCTTGCAGATCTTCTGCGCATGCGTTTCCGACAGCGAACCGCCGAGCACCGTAAAGTCCTGGGAGAAGACATAGACCTGTCGGCCATTGATTGTGCCCCAGCCGGTGACGACGCCGTCGCCCGCGACCTTCTGGCCTTCCATCCCGAAGTCGACGCAGCGGTGCGTGACGTACATGTCGTATTCTTCGAAGGAGCCTTCATCGAGCAGCACCTCGATGCGTTCGCGCGCCGTCAGCTTGCCTTTGCCGTGCTGGGCATCGATCCGCCGCTGGCCGCCGCCGGCTCTTGCTTCCGCCCTGCGGGCTTCGACCTGTTCTAGTATGGCGCGCATGGTGCCCTCCCGATTTTTTGATGCCCGGCTTTTTCAACGATTGTGCAGAGGCGCTTCGAGCTTCGCAATAGCGTCGAAGACGGCATGGAAAAACGTCTCTTCATGTGCAAATGTGAAATAGAGTATTTTGTGAAACGTAAATTGCAAAGTTGCAAACATGGCGATCGGCAAGCTCTACATCGGCCGCAAGGTCAGGGAATTGCGGGAAGCGAACAAGGCGACGCAAGGTCAGTTCGCTGAACGCATCGGTATTTCCACCAGCTATCTCAACCAGATCGAAAACAACCAGCGGCCGGTTTCGGCGGCGGTGCTTTTGGCGCTCGCCGAAAAATTCCAGATCGACATCTCCGAGCTTTCGACCGGGGAGGGCGATCGCCTGCTTTCGGCGCTCTCCGAAGCGCTCAGCGACCCCCTGTTCGAGACCTATTCGGCGAGCCTGCAGGAGCTGAAGCTCGTTGCCCAGAACGCGCCAGGCCTGGCGCATGCACTGATCACCTGCCACCAGGCCTACCGCCGCAACAGCGAACAGCTTGCGAGCATCGACGACACCATCGGCCGCGGCGGCCCCTTCGTCGAAACGACGCCCTATGAGGAAGTGCGCGACTTCTTCCATTTCGTCGACAACTACATCCACGAGATTGATATACTCGCGGAGCGGCTGGCGAGCGAACTCGGGCTCGGCGAAGGCGACAATCATGCAGCGCTTGCAAGCTATCTGGAGCAACGACATGGCGTCCGTGTTGTGCGCGGTGCTGCCGGCGACGAGGCGATCCGTCGCTTCGATCCGCGTGCCCGTATCCTGACGCTCAATCCTTACGCGCCGCCGGCGACGCGCGACTTTCAGATCGCCCTGCAGATCGCCCAGCTTCATGCCCGCGAGGAGATCGACCGGGTGGCCGGCAGCGCCGGTTTCCGCACCGAAGAGGCCTATGAGATCTGCCGCATCGGCCTGCAGAACTATTTCGCCGGTGCGCTCATCTTGCCCTATCAGGCGTTCTCAAAGGCCGCCCGCGACTTGCGGCACGATATCGAGCTGCTCGCCGCCCGTTTCGGCGCCTCGCTGGAGCAGGTCTGTCATCGTCTTTCGACCTTGCAACGGCCGGGACAGAAGGGCATTCCGATCTTCTTTGCCCGCATCGACCGTGCCGGCAACATCACCAAGCGCCACAGCGCCGCGAAGCTGCAATTCGCCCGCTTCGGTGCCGCCTGTCCCCTCTGGAACGTGCACCAGGCCTTCGAGACTCCGGGCAGGATCATCCGGCAACTCGCCGAAACGCCTGACGGCGTGCGCTACCTGTGTCTCGCCACCCAGATCACCAAGGGTGGAGGCGGTTTCCGCGCCGCGCAGCCGCGTTATGCGCTGGCACTCGGCTGCGAGATCTCCTACGCCGATGCTTTCGTCTATGCCGACGACATGGATCTCGGCAACCGCGCCGCCTTCGATCCGATCGGCATTTCCTGTCGCATCTGCGAGCGCACGAAATGCGCCAGCCGCGCCGTACCGCCATTGAAGCGTCGCCTGATTGTGGATCATGACTTACGCGGCGCTCTGCCGTATCGTCTAAGTGAGAACTGATTGGGCTTGTCTGTTCATTTTTGAACAGACCCTGTGAGAAGTTGCATATGGGCCTGCCGGAGGTTTGGTGTAACTAGGCCCTAATTGCTCGACTATGCGGTCAGGGAGGACATGCATATGGATTTTCGCCTGTCGGAGGAACAGGAGGCCATTCGTCAGATGGCGCTCGATTTCGCCCGCGACGAGATTGCCCCTCACGCGATCGACTGGGATCAGCAGAAGCATTTTCCGGTCGACACGTTGCGCGGCGCCGCCGCACTCGGCATGGCCGGCATCTACGTCCGTGACGATGTCGGCGGCACGGGCCTGACCCGGCTAGACGCTGCGATCATCATCGAGGCGTTGGCGACCGGCTGCCCCGCCGTCGCCTCCTTCATGTCGATCCACAATATGTGCGCCGGCATGATCGACCGTTATGGCACCGACGAGCAGCGCCAGCGGCTGCTGCCCAAGCTTTTGACTATGGACGTGCTCGCGAGCTACTGCCTGACCGAGCCCGGTTCCGGTTCGGATGCGGCGGCGCTGAAGACAAAGGCGGTCAAGGAAGGCGACAGCTATGTGCTGACCGGCCAGAAACAGTTCATCTCCGGCGCCGGTGAATCCGGCCTCTATGTGATCATGGCGCGCACCGGCGAAGACGGCCCCAAGGGGATCTCGACCTTCATCGTCGAGAAGGATGCGCCGGGCCTGACCTTCGGCGCCAACGAGAAGAAGATGGGCTGGCACGTGCAGCCGACCCGCGCCGTCATGCTCGACGGCGTGCGCGTACCCGCTGAAAATCGCCTCGGCGGCGAAGGCGACGGCTTCAAGATCGCCATGGGCGGGCTCGATGGCGGTCGCTTGAACATCGCCGCCGCGTCGCTCGGCGGTGCTCAATCGGCCTTCGAAAGGGCGCTGGCCTACGTTCAGGAGCGGCGCGCCTTTGGCAAGGCGATCGGCGAATTCCAGGCGCTACAGTTCCGTCTCGCCGACATGGCGACCGATCTCGAAATCGCCCGCACTTTCCTTTGGCGTGCCGCTTCGGCGCTCGATGCGGGCGACCCGGAAGCGACGAAGCTCTGCGCCATGGCCAAGCGCTTCGTCACCGACCGCTGCTTCGCCGTCGCCAACGACGCGCTGCAGCTTCATGGCGGCTATGGCTATCTCGCCGATTATGGCGTCGAGAAGATTGTCAGGGACCTTCGGGTGCACCAGATCCTGGAAGGCACCAACGAGATCATGCGCCTCATCGTGGCGCGTTCGCTTATCGGCCGGAAATAGGCCAGAAACGGGAAAGACCGCTCATGGAAATGCAGACGCCAGCACCGGAAGTGATCGTCGAGCGCCAGGGCGCGGTCGGCCGGATCCGTTTGAACCGCACGCGCGCGCTGAACAGCCTCAACGTGCCGATGATCCGGTTAATCGCGGCGGCCCTGACCGAATTCGAGAACGATCCGGCGGTCGCTGCCGTGCTTGTCACCGGCGAGGGCGAGCGCGGGCTTTGCGCCGGCGGTGATATCCGAATGATCTATGAGAGCGGCCGCGAGCGCCCGGAGGAGGGCGCCCAGTTCTGGCGCGAGGAGTTCGTCGTCAACAGCCGCATCTCCGGCTACCGCAAGCCCTATATCGCCATCATGGACGGCATCGTCATGGGCGGTGGCGTCGGAATCTCCGCCCACGGCAGCCATAGGATCGTTACCGAGCGCACCAGGCTTGCAATGCCCGAAACCGGCATCGGTTACTTCCCGGATGTCGGGGCCACCTGGCTTTTGCCGAAGGCGCCCGGTGAATTCGGCACCTATCTCGGTCTCACCGGCCGGGACATCGTTGCTGCAGACGCGATCCTTGCGCGGCTCGCGGACAGTTTTGTCGCTGCGGACAAGCTGGAAGCCTTGATCGCTGATCTCGCCGCACTTGCGCCGAGCGCGGGCAGCGCGGATGTCGGCGTCGTGATTGCCAAGCATACCTCGGAAGCTCCGGCAACGCCGCTTCAAGGCCATCTTGCCCTGATTGACCGTTGCTTTGCCTTCGATACGATCGAAGAGATCCTCGCGGCGCTCGAAGCCGATGGTTCCGATTTTGCCAGGGAGACACTCGCGCTCTTGAACTCCCGTTCCGCGCTCAGCATGAAGCTGACGCTCGCTCTGCTGCGCGCCGGCCGCCGCAGTGCTTCGCTGAACGAATGCCTTGAGCGCGAATACTCCGCGACGCTCGGCATGCTCGCCAATCCCGATTTCTACGAGGGCGTGCGTGCCGCTGTGATCGACAAGGACCGCAATCCGAAATGGTCGGTTGGACTTGCCGACGTGACGCCCGATAGGCTCGCGCGATTTGCGCGCAAAGATCACCCGCCACTGTTCTAGCGCCTGAGGATGGGGCGCAGTTCGGCTTTGGCCGAGTTTCAATGCGAGGAGGAATGACATGACGAAGATCGCTTTTATCGGGCTCGGCAATATGGGCGGTCCGATGGCCGCCAATCTGGTGAAGGCGGGACACGCGGTCACAGGCTTCGACCTGTCTGAGGCTTCGCGCAACGCCGCGGCCAAGACCGGCGTTTCCGTCGCCGGCTCGATAGCACATGCGGTGCGCGGTGCTGAATGCGTCATCACCATGCTGCCGGCCGGCGCCCATGTCCTCTACGTCTGGGATGAACTTCTCGGCTTCGTCGATCCGGGCACGCTCCTGATCGACAGTTCGACGATAGACGTCGATAGCGCCCGGAAAGCTCATATGCTCGCCGAAAAGATCGGCTGCCCCTCGCTCGACGCACCGGTTTCCGGTGGCACCGGTGGTGCTGCGGCTGGCACCTTGACCTTCATGGTCGGCGGCAGCGACGAGGCTTTTTCGCGCGGCAAGCCGCTGCTCGACGCCATGGGCAAGAAAATCGTCCATTGCGGAGGTGGGGGCGCCGGTCAGGCGGCGAAGATCTGCAACAACATGATCCTCGGCATTTCCATGGCCGGTGTCTGCGAAGCTTTCGTGCTGGCCGAGCGTCTCGGCCTGTCGCACCAGGCACTGTTTGACGTGGCTTCTACGTCGTCCGGCCAGTGCTGGTCGCTGACGACCTATTGCCCGGTGCCGGGCCCGGTTCCGACCTCGCCCGCCAACAACGAGTATAAGCCGGGCTTTGCCGCAAGCCTGATGCTGAAGGACCTGAAGCTATCGCAGCAGGCAGCGAGTGCCGCTGGTGCGACGACGCCGATGGGCGCGCAGGCCGCACAGCTCTATTCGATGTTCGAGCAACTCGGCCACGGCGGCGAGGATTTTTCGGCGCTGATCCGTCTGTTGCGCGGGAACGACGAGGCCAAGGCCGGTTAATTCATCCCGTGCCGATCGATTTCCGCCCGTTTAACCGGGCGGAAATTGGCTGCTGCTGTCTGTGGATAGAAATACCGTTTAATTTCAATGTGTTGTGAGATTTATGTCGGGCCCATGAAAATCCCTGTTGACGTCTGTGAGGATGGGGGTCTATAAGCCCGATCACTGACGAGGGCGGCGGCGCTGCTGGCGACGACGACCTTCGCTCTAGAGTTTCCTGGTTGGCTTGGTGCTGATTGAGGGGTTCGGGACGAGAGTTCTGGGCTTTGTGGGAACGGTTTGACGGACGGTGAGTTCGTCGGTTTTTTGACAATTGAATATAGAGAAAGAGAAACGTGGGCGGCGGAGCTCGTTAGGAACCTTTAGGGGTTCTTTCGGAAAGAGACTTTGGCGGTCACGTTTTAACAAGAGACTACACCTGTTTTCTCGGTGGCAATCTTTGGATTGTTGTTGATTGAAGACAAGGTGTGAGTTCTCGTCGATTCAGAACGTGACGTAATGCCAATGATTGAATTCTCAACTTGAGAGTTTGATCCTGGCTCAGAACGAACGCTGGCGGCAGGCTTAACACATGC